>JBCCLB010000002.1:0-282785 GCA_039027095.1 Myxococcota bacterium | reverse complement strand
CCCGCCCGAGCCAACCCCGTCGAGCGCGCCGGCGCCGAAACCCGCCCCAGCCCCCGGCAAGGTCAAGTTCAGGCCGGTACTCCGGCCGGGGGGCGCGCTCCGGATTCCGAAAAAGAAGGACTGAAGTCCCCGACGGAGGGAGCGGCCGGCGCCGCCCTTCCTCGATGGGCTCGTCAGTGCGAGAGTACGCCCACGGCGCGGCCGACCCGCGTGAAGGCGGCCACGGCGCGGTCGACCTCATCGAGGGTGTGAGCGGCGCTCAGCTGCACGCGAACGCGCGCTTGGCCCTTCGGCACCACGGGGTACGAGAACCCGATGACGTAAATGCCCTCGTCCATCAGCCCGTCGGCGAGACGCGTCGCGAGCCGCGCGTCGCCGATCATCACGGGGACGATGGGGTGATCGCCCTCTTTGATCGTGAACCCGGCCTCCGTCATACCCGCGCGAAAACGGGCGGTGTTCGCGTGGAGGCTTCGGCGGGGCCCGTCGTCCTGGTCGAGAAGGGCGAAGACCGCCAGCGATGCGCCGACGATCGGGGGCGCGATGGTGTTGCTGAACAGATACGGTCGCGAGCGTTGGCGGAGCAGGTCGACGATCTCCCGACGTCCCGTCGTGTAGCCGCCGCTACCCCCGCCGAGCGCTTTTCCGAGGGTCGAGGTGATGATGTCGACCCGACCTCGGACCCCGCAGCGTTCGTCGGTGCCCCGGCCGGTTTCGCCGACGAACCCAGTCGCGTGGCATTCGTCCATCATGACCATCGCGTCGTAGCGGTCGGCGAGGTCGCAGATCTGGTCGAGCTTGGCGTAGTAGCCGTCCATCGAGAACACGCCGTCGGTGGCGATGAGCCGCAGGCGTTTGTCCTGCGTGCGTTTCAGCGCGGCCTCGAGTTCGGTCATGTCGCCGTGGGCGTAACGATGGCGCTCGGCCTTGCAGAGTCGGATTCCGTCGATGATCGAGGCGTGGTTGAGCTGATCGCTGATCACCGCGTCCTCGGGCCCTAGGATCGTCTCGAAGAGCCCGCCGTTGGCGTCGAAGCAGGAGGTGTAAAGAATGGTGTCCTCGGTGCCGTGGAACCGGCTGATCGCGGCCTCGAGCTCCTTGTGGATGTCTTGGGTACCGCAGATGAAGCGCACGCTGCTGAGTCCGAACCCATGGGTGTCGATGGCCCGTCGTGCGCCCTCGATCACGGCGGGGTGAGAAGACAGCCCGAGGTAGTTGTTGGCGCAGAAGTTCAAGACCTCTTTACCGTTGGCCTCGATCTCGGCGCCCTGGGGGGTCGAGATGATGCGCTCTTCCTTGTAGAGCCCCGCGTCGCGGATCTCGGAGAGCGTGTTGACGAACGTGGTCTGCGCACCCTGAAACATGGCCCCGGTCTAGCCAATCGTTGCCGTCTCGTCGAGCCGCGCGGGGGATCGGGACCACGGCACCGTTCAAGGGATCGCGACAACGGGCGTTCGGGTCATCGGGACGCGCTGGCCCCTCCTCGAGGGGGCGGCGAGGGATCCTCATGATGACCACAGCGGCCTCGAGCGCGAAGCGCCGGCCACCACAAAAGGAGTTCGATCGATGCGTGCCTTTACCAAATGGGCGGGGGTCACCACCCTCGCCTTCGTCGCCGGAGATGTTGCGGCGGCCGACCACCGGGACGGCCCCGCGGCGTCGCAGCGCCCGGCGACCGACATCACGGATGTCTACGCCTGGATGTCGCCCGGTAACGAGCGCCTGATCCTCATCATGAACGTGGCGGAGGCCTTCTCCAGCCAGCATCTCTATGCGTTCCACTTGGGCCGGCAGACGAGCGCGCGCGATGCTCTGTTCGTCGCCCCCGACGGTGAGACCACAGTCGTTTGTCGCTTCGAGTCGGCGACGAACGTCGCGTGTTGGGTCGGCGATGACTACGTGACGGGCGACCCGAGCGGGATCGAGGGCGTCGTCAGCGTCAGCGGCGCCGTTCGCGTACATGCGGGAGCGCACGCCGACCCGTTCTTCGGTTACCTCGACGGATTTCTCGCCGCCCGACGGGAGGCGCTCCAGTACGCGAGTGTCCTGTCGTTCGACCCCGGGACGTCGTGCCCAGATGCGTCGGTGCTGCATCCTGAAGCCGCGCAAACCAACGACCTTCCCGACGGCTCGAACGTCGCTTCGGCCCTCCGCGGCATGTTGCGTGGAGATTACGACGACGCGCTCGTCGACCTCCCCGGGGGACCCGTCGACAACTTCACCAGCGACAACGTGTGGTCCCTCGTGCTCGAGGTCGACCCGGGCCTCATCCGGGGAGACGGGCCTTACGTGCAGGTGTGGGGCAGCACCAACGAGGAGGGCTCGTGATGGTCATGCGATACGGAATCGAGGACGCGCGACGAACGATCCGGGGGGTAGGTGCGGTGGTCGTGACCGTGGGGGTTGCCCTGACGGCATGTGGCGGAGACGACGACGAGGCGCCGGTCGCGTCGGAGGCGTCGACGAGCGTGTCCGCGGGGGGCGCGAGCGTTTCGGGGGGCGGCGGTGAGATGACGACCCCCGCCACGTCGTCAGCGGGGGGAGGCGAAGGGGGGAGCGCACCCGTCATCCCCGACCCGCCGGTTCTCGGCGCTCAGATCGACCGCCACGGACGGCCGGCGATCAACCCGGCGGTCAACCGGACCTTTACGGACGACGCGACGCGCAATGCGGCGCTCGACCAGTGGAACGCCAACGACGACCCGAGCACCTGGCCGGCGAACCATGCGGTCTTCGTTCGCAGCACCCTGGCCTGGCTCGACGCCTTCGACGGGACGTGTGGCAATCAACTCGGCTTCGGGGCTGAGGGTCAGTCGGACTACGCCGCGTTCGCCGGCGTCCTCACCAACGATTGGCTCACCGTGCGCAGCGACGCGGCCACGTGCTTGAACTACATGTCGGTGGAGCTCTCCGTGTTCGGTGCCCCCACGGTTGACTGTGGCGGGAGACGGCCGACCGACGACGTGGTCGAGGCCACGTATTCGGTGGTCGCGGCCGGAGCGACCGGAGGCGCAACGGGCCTCGACGATGGCATCGGCCCTCGCGATACGGCGATCACCGCGCAATTGGTCTTTCCTTATCTCGAGCCCGCCCGCTGACTGCGCGCGCGCCGGACCTGCCTCGGCCCCGTCGCGCGCACGTGCCGTCACTCGTACTTCACGGTGCTCGGGTCGACGATCGCCGGAGGGGCCGGGATGTCCCGCGCGTCCGACGGCGAGCCCGGGGCGACGGCCGGTGGCGCGCTCGGGGACGTGGGCGGCCCTGCAGAGGGCCCCAGCGGAGGCTCGAGCGGAGGCTCGAGCGGAGGCTCGAGCGGAGGCCCTCGTAGTGGCTCGGACGTCGGCGCTGATGGGTCACGTGCCGGCGCCGTGGCGTCGACCGTGGGTTCTTCCTCGGGCGGTGTCGACGACGGTACGCCTGGGGGCGCGGACATCGTCGATGGCCGCGCCGCGGCGAGGGCCGGGTCGTCGGACACCGCCGGGGGCGCCGCGAGCACGGGAGGGGGAATGTAGGGTCGTGGGTGCTCGATCGCGGTCGCGGTCGCCGCGAGTTCGGGAAAGTGCCGCCCGACCTGCGCGAGGTGGGCCCGACGGCCCTCGTCCGTCGGGGGCGTCACCCCGACCCCCGCTCGCTGCACCGCTTCGGCGAGCTGGTAGTACCACGCGGCCATCGACGCATGCGCTTCGAGGAGCAGACGTATCGTCTCGTCGCTTACGATGACGGTCTTCGGCACTGGCGAACCGTAGCCAACGCGACGCGGGTTGTCATTGGACGAACCTGGGGAGCTGCCATACCCTCGGCGCCCCGTCCGCCACCTGCGGGGCACGTCATGAGCGATACCATCGGTTCCTACACGGTCGTCGAGCGCCGCCCCGGCAAGGTAGAGCGCCTCACGCTGCGCCGAGACGGGCGCGACTATGAGGGGCGGGTCATCGACGCCCCTGCCGACGACGACCTCGTCGCGCAGGCGAACCGCGAGGTCGACATCGTGCGCGCTTTGCCGCACCCGGCGCTTCGGCCCGTACACGAAATCCTGCGCCAAGATGGCCGACTGACCCTCGTCTCGGAGTTGCCGCCACCGCGGTCGGTGTCACTCGGGGCCCTCATCGCCGCGGCGCCCCTCGCACCGGTCGCCGCGTGGTGGGTGGGCACCCAGCTCGGGGGACTTCTCGGGCAATCGCACACCGCCTCCGACGGCGACGACTTCATCGCGGTCTCGCACGGGCACCTCGAACCCGCCCGGGTGATGGTCACCGAGGCGGGGGACGTGCGGTTGTCGGGGTTGGGTCTGGCCTCCCTCGTGGGGCAGGGGCTGGTCGTGAACCCAGCGTTTACCGCTCCCGAGCAGCGGTCGGGGGGGCGGGTGACGCCGCGAGGCGACGTCTACGCCATCGCGGTCCTCCTGTGGGCGATGCTTCAGGGGACGGTCCCGCTCGAGCCGCCGACGGTCGAGGACGTGGTCGACCGAACCCCCGGGCCCTTTCACGAGGCGTTCGGTCGCGCGCTCGAAGCGAAGGTCAGCCGGCGAAAGATCACGGCGATGGAACTCGAGCAATGGCTCGGCGACCTGGCGGACGGGGGTCGGGCGGCGCTCGCGGCCGCGGTGGCGTCGTCGCGCGCCGAGGCGGTTCTTGCCCGACAGGAGATGGCGGCGGAACCCTCCGCCCCGTCGACGCCGAGGCCCGCGACCACGACCCGACCCGGGTTGGGACGCGCCTCGGCCCCTCGTCGTCAGGCGACCACCCGCCGCGGACCGTACGATCCGGCGGCATCGCGTCCTCGCAAGTCGCGGCAGCCCACATTGATGGGTCAGGCGACGCCGGGTGGCTTCTCGCCCCCGGTCCGTCGTCCGGAAGCGCCCACGAAGGCGCCGGCCGCGTCGCCGTCACCCCCGGCGGACCCCCTTCCGCCTCCGCGCGCGTCGCAGTCGTCCGGGATGGACTGGTCTGCGGCGGCCGAGGCGGCCAAACGCCCCTCGGTGCCGCCTGGTTTCGGCGGGGCCGACCTCGACGACGACCTCGACTGGGGTGATGACGAGGAGACCATCATCGCGGCGAAACCGACGGAAGAAGAAATCGCGGCCGCGGAGGCACGTCTCGAGGCGCGCGCGGAATCCCCGCCGCAGACCGGAATGTTCGGAGCGTTCCAGACTCCAGAGGCTGACGACGAAGACGACGACGAATCGGCCACGATGATCGTGCGGTCGCCGCTCGATGACGCCGACGAGGTCGACCGGGCCATGGCGATGGCGGACTCGGCGCTGGATGCCCTGACCGAGACGATGTCCGACGAGCCCACGGCCACGGCCGACCCTCCTTCGGAACGGATGCGACGAGGTTCGTTGCTGGGGGGCGGCGGCCTTCGGGCTCGGGCTCGGGAGCGAGCCGCGGCCTCCTCTCGCCCCGAATCGCCATCGCCGCCCCGGGTGACGTCACCGTCCCGTCCCGACCTCCCCGCCCCCCGACCTTTTTCGCCGTCCCGTCCCGATCTCCCGCCGCCCCGGCCGTCGTCGCCGTCCCGTCCCGACGAGCTCCCGTCCGAGCTCCGGCACGCGATGGTGGGGCCCAAGAGCGAGCCGTCGTCGTCCCCAGAATCGAGGCGGCCCTCGGACCCGGCGAACGGGGCCGATGCGCGGGGCGACGGCCCCGATGCGGGCCCGCCGAGGGGTGACGTCACCCCGCCCCTGCCGACCTACGGCCGGCTCGACGGTGGCGGCTCCCCCAAGGGCAAAGCGACCTCCGAGCCGGAGGCGGTTACGGAACCGGAGGACGGGCCCACCTCCCTCGCGGACGACGACCTCGGTGCGACGATCGAGATCGACGACACGCCCCCCGTTCTCGAGCCTCCCGAGGTCGCCGCCGCGGCCGCCGCCGACGACGACGAGGACCCGCCTTCGGGCCTCGCGGAAGCCGGTCCGCGCGCCACGTTGGGGAGCGAACCCGTCCTCGACGTGACGCCCCTGGTGGCCTCGGAGGCCGACGACGCCCCACCGCCCCGGGACCCATCCGGTCCGGCGGCGTCTCCGTGGTCGCAAGAGGCGGTCCCCGCCGAGCGCGTCGCTACGGTGGGTGACCGTCCCTTTCCGCTTTGGGCCGCCGCCCTGGTGACGGTGGTGACCGCCGGTGCGGTCATGACCGCGGGGATCTGGTGGGTACGACGGTCGGCGGATGTTCGACCACCACCCATGCCTCTCGCTTCCGCACCGACCTCCAGCGCCGCCGCCGCGGCGTCGGACCGGGCTCCGGCAGGGCCGAGAGGGTCGGCCATTCTCGCGCCTCCGCTCCGTCCTCCGCTGGGCACCGCGACGGCCGCCACGTCTGCGTCCGCGCCCGTGTCTTCCGCGGCGGCGTCGGCATCGGCCTCGGCCGCCTCCGCGCGCAACCCGGCCGACCTCCCGATGACGTCGGGGTTTCTCGACGTCGCGTGGAGTGGCCCGAAGGACGCGGAGATTTTTCTCTTCGGCAAGAAGATCGGCCGGGTGGGAGAACTGGTCGAGATCCCCTGCACGGGAATGCAGAACATTCGGGTGGGGACCTCCGAGCGAAGATGGTTGTCCGAGGGACAAGCCGTTCAGGCAACGTGCCGGCAGACCACCCGGGTGACCATCGCGCCCTCCCGTCCCTGAGCGCGGGAGAGAAGCGCCACGAAGCGCACCGCCTTCGGAGGCGCCGCCGGTCGACCACCCGCTCAGCGTCCGTCGAGCAGCGCCTGGACCAACCATGGCTCCTGGTCGCCCTCATCGGCCCGCGTCGCACCTGGGCTTCCGTCTGCGGGGCGATGCGCCAACACCAAAGCCTCCACGTGCCATGCGCCCTGTCGCCGCAGGGCCCGCGCGCACGCCTGCAGCGTGGCGCCCGTCGTCGCGACGTCGTCGACGAGAAGGACGGAGGTGCCTCGGACCGATGGACGGGCGGCGAACACGGCACCGCTCATGTTCCGATGACGGGCCTTGCGTCCGAGCTTCGCCTGCACGCGGGTCGGGATGGTCCGCCGCAACCAACCCGGGCAAAACCGCCATCCCTCGCCACGGGCGACGGGACGCGCGATGAGGGCGCTTTGGTTGAACCCACGCGCCGCGAGTCGCGTCGGGTCGAGCGGGACCGGAATGACGCATCGCGACGTGGGGGGCGAGATCAGGTCCTTCCTCAGGGGAGGCAAGGCGCGCCGCGCGAGCTGTCCCAACGGACCGGCGAGTTCCGTTCGTCCGTCGTACTTGAGCCGTCGAATGGCCTCCGCCAGCGGCCCCCCGTAGACCCCGAAGGCACGGAGGGCATCGAGTCCGGCCACGTCCAGGGGGCCACAGCGCACGACGGCCTCCGCACAGGGGGGGCAGAATACAGCGTTTCGCTGCAATCTCGCCGCACACCCGCAACATCGCGGCGGCGCCCAGGTCCACCGCCATCCCGCCTCGAGCAGGGCGACGCCCCTTCGTCTCCAAGGACTCACCTCGTTCCGTCGTGCGACGAGGGGCCGCGTCGCGCGTGCGGCGGTCGTTTTCCGCCCGGGATCCTTTCGGTGTAGGCTGTCATCGTTACGGGCGTTGGAGGAACGTGGCCGGAACCGACCAGTGGCGGTGGACAGACAGTAAGGGCGTGCAGCGCCTGTTGAGCGCGGACGAGCTCCGAGCTGCGCTCGCCGATGGCCGCCTGCCTGCCGACATCCTCGTCTGGAGACGCGGCATGCCGAAATGGTGCCCCGCCTCCGAGGTGGCCGAGCTCGAGGACGCCATCGACGAGGATGGACCGCCCACCATCACGCGCGAGCATGAGATGCCCGTCGGGAAAAAGACGGCCCCCACGCCGTCTATCCCGCCGACCGACTTGTCTCTGAGCGCGCTCCGCGGGCTCGGTCCGAAGCCCAAGGGTCTGAAGCCCACGGGTCCGAAGCCCACGGGTCCGAAGCCCACGGATTCGGGTTCCAAACCGCGTGACCCCAAACCGCTCGCACGGCCGCCGTCGAGGGCCCATGCCGCCACCGAGGGACGTCCGGCGAAGCGCGCGGGTCGCCCGGGGGCCGGGTCCCGACCCGATGGGGGCTGGAAAGATGGCGCCGCCCGTCGCGACGAACCCGAACAGACCGTCACCGAACTCCGGGAGGACGAAGAGCCGGGCACGATCGCGCGCCCGCCCCACGCCGACGTGTCTCGGCCCCACGGCAAGCGCCCGCCGCGAACCCCATCGTCTTCCACGGAGCCCGCCCCTTCCGCCAAGCAGGCGAGCGCCCCTCCTCCGCCCCCCCGCCGCTCGACCGCTCCACCTCCGGTGAGACCGCGGATGCGGTCCGTCCCCGCCCCGCGTCGCGCTTCGTCATCGCCCAGCCCCTCCGTTCCTCCTCCGGTGGGATCGAGCGAAGTCTTGTCGTCGGCGTTCGACGCGCCGTCGAGCTATCGAGATCCGTCGGCCGTCTCCCCGGGCGCGCCTCGGCCCTCGTTCGGTTCGCACCTGCCTTCGTCGCCGGGGTCATCCGCTGCGGCCGCGATGAACGCTCGAGAGGAACAGCGGCGGGAGGCAGGCGGAGGGGCGGAATTCCCGCTCGCAGGTCAGGTGCCGGTGCCGGCCTCGAATCAGGTGGTGCCGACGCCTGCGCCATCCGACTCGGGGCTCGAACTCATCCCGGGAACGACCATCGGAACGGTCGATGGCCGCGCGTCCCATTTGCCCGCCCCGCGTCCAGGAAGAGGATTTCGTGTCGAGCGAAGGATCGCCGCCATCGCAGGGATGGCCACCCTCGCGGTGATGTTGTTCGCGTTCGTGCTAGGGCGCGTCACGGCGCCTGAGGTCCAGGCGTCGCTCGGGCCGGCGATCGAGGCACGCACGGGGTTTGCGGTCGTACCGCTGTTCGCGCGCTCGAGGATGGGACCGACCGTCGCCCCGCGCCCGTGCCTCATGGCCCGCGCCCCCTCTCGGTTGCGCGGTGGGGCGTCGAAGTCGGTACCCTTCGAGACGCTGGCGCTCGATGGGGGGCGGCTCGCCGTGGGCTACGCGCGCACGAGCGCGACCCCGCGCGGCATCATCGTCGATCCGGCGACCGGGGCCGTCGAGGTCGCGCATGCCCCCGCCGACCCGCTCGACGAGGACCTCTCGCGCGTCGTGCCGGCGGTCGCGACCGGGGCCGACGTCGACTTCCGGACCACGCTCATGAACGAGGGGGACTTGATCGAGCCGATCGTGGTCCCCGGCGCGGCCCCGTTCTCGCTGGGGTTTCGAGACGGCGCGCTGGTGCGGGCGACCGATGGGGGCGAAGGCGCCGACTTGTGGTCGCTCGGCGAGGGGGCCGTGGCACGGATGGCGTTGACGGCTCGCCGTGACGACCGCCGTACGGTCGTCGCGTATCGCCACGGCGCCACCATCTTCGTCGGAAGCCTCGACGCGGAAGGGGCGGTCGAAGTAGGCGCCACCGCCGTCGCGGGCTCGGGGGGAAAGGTGGGGAAACCATCGGTCGCCGTCAACGGGGGCGCGTACGGCGTGGTGTTCGCGGACAAGCCCCAAGGAGACGCGGCTCCGATCGAAGTGCGTTGGGCGCGCGGGGCGGTTGGCTCGCCCTTGGGCGACGCTGAAGTCGTGGCCTTGCCTCCCGGCGGGCCGGGGGGCAACGCGATTGCCCCCAGTCTCGCCGCTTTGCCCGGGGGGCGTTGGCTGCTGATGTGGACCGAGGGCCCGCGCGGAGGCCAGACCCTTCGGGCGCAGACGTACGACGCGAAGTACACGCCCATCGGGGAGGCGCTTCGGGTGTCGCCGGCCACGGGGAGTTTCGGCCAGGGGATGGCGGCCGTCATCGACCAGAGGGCCGTGGTACTCTTTCTTCTCGCCACCCCCGGCAGCTACGAATTGTGGGGGACGGTCCTTCAATGCCAATGAGTCGACGTCGCCCCGCATCGACGCAGCCTCGTCGCCGCCCCTCGGGGGAACGCGATGCGTTGCGCCGCCGGCAATTCGGGTTGGCGGTGCTGGCGCTCGGATCGCTCGGCGCCGCCGCGTGCAGCGGCGTCGGTCGGACCCACGTCGAGCAGGGGGAGCGCGTCGACACGGGCCGCTCCCAATTCGACAATTACTTTCGCGAGGTCGTGCGTTACCGCGAGCGGGTCGACGCCGTCGCGGGCGACGATCTGTTTTCGATGCGCGAACCCCTGGTCGAGCAGCTGGATGTCGAGGTCGATGCCGGCCTCGGAGAGCTGTTGTCGGCCACGCGCGCACGGGTGGAAAAGGTGCGCGGCTACGGCGTTCGGCTCAGCCTCTACCTCGCGCCGGGGGCCGAACTCGAGATCGTACGGGGCGACGTTGCGATCGACGATGAAGACGAATCGCTCATCGAGGCGATCGAGGCGTCGGCGAAGGTCGCCGCGACGTCGTTCGCCGACTACTCCGCGCTGCTTGAAGAGGGTAGCGACCTCGAGCGTCGACGCGCCACGCTCGCCGACAAGATCGACGGGCTCCCCAGGAAGTTCGCCGCCAAGACCGACCTGATGGAGGATGAGATCGTGGGGGCGGGCAGGGTGTTGCGGGCATCTGAGCGGGCATTGCTGGCCAAGACCCAGGTGGTCTCCCACTTCCTTTTGGGCCTCTCCTCCGCCGTCGAGAGCGGCGCCCGTGGGGCCACCGTAGACGGCTGCGAGGAAGCCATCGCCTTCAAGAAAGAGCGAGAGGAAGAAGCCGAGAAAAAAGTGCCGTGGTGGAAACGTCGGGGCGGCGGTCGGGGGGCGCCCCCCCGTGGTGGGCGTCCGCCGCGCGCCGGAGGAGGCCGCCCGGCCCCGCGGCCCCGACCCGCCCCGCGGCCCGCGCCGGCCGGCGGCGGCGGCGACTTCGAGATGTAGCTCTCCCGGGAGCGTGGTAGCAACGGCCCATGAGGAGGTGGCTCGGCGCCTGGGGGCTCGCGCTCGCGGCGACCAGCATCGCCGCGCCGGCGCGGGCGCAGCTCGAGCCGCTCCAGGAGGGGATCCCCGTGGGCGCGTGGACGTTCTACCCCTCGCTCGAATTGCGGACCCGCGGCGAGTACCGACGACATCCCGTTGAGATAGGACGCGTCCTCTACGGCTCGCAGTCGCCGCAGGCCGAAGCGTTCGCCTCGCCGCTGCCGGAACCCGTGACGGGGACGGATGTGCCGGTCGACGATCAGCTCGTGTTGGGGGCGCGGAGTCGGCTCGGCGTTCGGGCGACCTTCGATGTGCTGACGGCCCAATTCACACTGCAGGATGCACGTACTTGGGGGACTCCGGTGCCGGCGACCACGTCCAGCGACCCGACGCGGCGCGGTGAGCTGGCTCCGTGGGAGGCCTGGGTAGAGCTGAGGTCTTCGGTGAACGACCCATGGCTCTGGGTTCGCTTAGGCCGTCAGCCCCTACGCTGGGGCGACGGTCGTTTGGTGGGTGACAACGACTGGTCGCCCCGAGGCAACCGGTTCGACGCCGCTCGGGTCCACCTCGAAGTGGGTGACGTCGACGTCGAGGCGATGGCCGCCTTCGTGGCGGTACCCGGTCTGACCAGCGCGCAGTACCCCGGGGGACCTCGGGTCGAAGACGGGACGGGAGCCCAACTCTACGGCCTCACCGCGGCATGGCCGGTCTTGCCTGCGTTCGGCGTGGAAGGGACCTTTCTCGCGCGGGTGGTCCGCGACCCAGTGCCCGCCGAACTCGCCCGGGGCGACACCTTGACCGCCGACGTGCGTTTCTTCGGCGACGACCTCGGGCTTCGCTACGCCATCGAAGGGGCCTACCAGTTTGGTCGGGTCGCAGGCTATGGCTTCAATTGGGACGTCCGCGCCTTCGCCGCGGCCGCGTACGTCGATTGGCGAACGTCGTTGCCGGCGGATCTCGGGTTTGCAGTCCACGGGGCCTATGCCAGTGGCGACGGCGACGGCGGGCAGCAGCCGGGGGATACGTCACGGACCCTGCAGCGATTCGACCCCATCTCGCCTACCACCCACGAGCATCACGGACTCATGGACCTCTATGCGTGGTCGAACATGTTCGATGCCGGCCTCTCCGCGTCCGGTGCCCCCGTGGATTCGCTCGAGGTCGAGGTCGGGTACACCTTCGTCGGCTTGGCCGAGCCCGAGGGGCGATGGACGTCGGCCAACCTCATCGTCGTCGGAGCGGCGGAGGGGAACGCCAGTCGCGTCCTCGGTCACGAGGTCGACGTTTCCGTGCAGTGGCAGCCGTGGGAGGTGTTCGGCGTCGGCGTGGGCTATGGGGCGTTCGTGCTCGGCGACGGGGGCCAGGCGATATTTGCCGCGAGCGGTCGGGGTGAAGATCGTGACCTGCTTCACTACGCCTACCTGCAGGCTGAACTCCAGGCGCCCTGAGAAAGCGGCTCCTCACTCGGCGCCCTTTAGGGGGTACCCCCTCGGGAAAGCGCCTCTTCGAGACGGGGCTCCGTCCGGGGGCCCGGCCCTGGTGGGGTTCAGTCTTGGGCTTAAGTCCTGGGGCTCAGTCCTCGGTCGCGGCCGCCGGTTCGTCGTCGCTCGTCGCGGTCTCAGCGTCGACGGGGCCGCCGTAGCGGGTGCGGTTGAGTCCGTCGAGGGTTTCTTCGACCTTCGATTTGGCGTCGGGCTGTAGCGCGCCTTCGGCCTTCCGTTCGCGGGCCGCGGCCCGCCCCAGCCAGTGTCGCGCATGCAAGCGCTGGTCGAGCAGGAAGTGACTCATGCCGCGATAGTAGGCGTACTCGGCCCGCTCCGCCTCGGACAGCGAGTCGATGTCGTCCTCCAACACCGAGAGCAGGGCGAGGGCTTGATCGTACCGGCGGCCATCGTAGTGCCCCACGGCTCGGTCGAGATCGTCGCGGTAGGTGGCACAGCCGGTCGCCACCGCGACGCCCGCCATCACGAGAACCGCGCGTATGAGCTTCGATCGCGTGGGGGGCACGACGACGGCCAGTTCGGCCGCGGGCTGCGGGACCCGGGGCCGACGCGACGGTCCAAACACGCACCACATCGTGCGAACGCTAGTGTGGACGTTGCCCATCGTGCAAGCTCCGCTACCTTGATCCACTGGGTCGGCGGAGCCTAGGGTTCTTTTCGTCACCCCCGTCATGAACGACCCCGACTCCCGTCCCGACGCTGGTGCGTCTTCGGCTGGTGCCCCTTTGGCCGGTGCCCCTTCGACGGGCGCCCCTTCGACGGGCGCGGTCTCGGCGGGTCTGGGCTCGACGGCGGGCGCCTCCCCGGCGGCTCCCGGGTCGGGGCCGGCCGCTTCGAGGCCGACCGGCGGGGGGGCCAAGTCGAAGCCGGCCCGATCGAAGCCGGACGGTGTGGCGGCGACCGAAGTCGGTCCCCCCGACGAGGACGTCCTGCCCCGTCAGTTCGGCAAGTACACGCTTCTGCGGCCCCTGGCCGCCGGCGGGATGGCCAAAGTCTACCTCGCCATTCAGCGGGCCGTCGCGGGCTTCGAGAAGCTTGTAGTCATCAAGCGCATTTTGCCCGAACTCGCGCGCGATCCGGGCTTCGTCGAGATGCTGCTCACGGAAGCGCGAACCGCGGCCACCCTCAACCACCCCAACGTGGTGCAGACCTTCGATGTCGGAGAAGTCGAGGGGACCTACTTCATCGCGATGGAGCACATCGATGGTGAGGACATCCGATCCATCGTCCGCGCGATGAAGCGCGGGAGCGTTACCGAATTTCCCCTCGAGCACACGCTTCAGATCGTCCTCGGGGTTTGCGCCGGTCTCTCCTACGCCCACGGCCAGCGCGACCTCGAAGGTCGCCCCCTCGAGATCGTGCACCGGGACATCAGCCCCCAGAACATCCTGGTGACCTTCACCGGCGACGTGAAAATCGTCGACTTCGGCATCGCCAAGACGAGCGAGGCGGCGATGGGGGAAGAGACCAAAGCGGGCCAGCTCAAGGGGAAGGTCCCCTACATGTCGCCTGAGCAAGCCCGCGGCAATCCCATCGACGGGCGGAGCGACATCTTCTCCGTCGGCATCATGCTGTTCGAGCTCACGACGGGCCGTCGCCTGTTCAAGGCGAAAAGCGAGTTCGAAACCCTCAAGCTGATTTGCGAGCGCGAGTACCCGCGCCCGAGTGAGATCCGGCCCAACTACCCGCCGGGACTCGAAGCCATCGTGGTCAAGGCGCTCGCCAAGGATGCCGACGAGCGGTACCTGACCGCGAGCGAGATGCAGGCCGACCTCGAGGCCTTCGTCCGGGAAGAGCGGATCGCGGCGAGCGCGGTGGGGCTCGGCCGGTGGATGAAAACGCTCTTCGAGGACAAGATCGCCGAACGCGAAGCGACACTGCAAGACGTCAAGCAACTCGCCGACGTGATCGCATCCCAACGTACGGATGAGCTCGAGTCGTTGACGAGTGGGGGGCTCCCCGGCCACACGACGACCACCGGCCTCGGCATCTCTCAGACGGGGGTGACGGCCTTCCCGACGCCCCCGGCGCAAAAGCGATCGAGCGCGATGGTGGCCGCGGTGGCCGTGGCGGGCGTGGCCCTCGGCGGCATCGGGTTGTTCGTCGGGCTCCGGTCGCCCTCCGATGCGACGTCCGGGGCGGTCTCCCCCAGCGGGGGGGCAGCTCCGCCCGCTTCGGCACCGGCCACGCCGCCGGCGCCGACCGCCGCGACGGCACCACGAGGGACGCTCGTACTGGCGACGGATCCCCCCGGCGCCTACGTGCGCATCGCCGGCGAGCTTCAAGGGGACAAGACGCCCACCACGGTCGACAACCTTCCGCTCGATATCGATATCGAGATCAGCTTCTCGCTCAGCGGCTACGAGTCGCTCACGAAGACCGTCCGGTTGTCCGAGGCCGAACGCAGTTCCGAGGTGAGCGCCACCCTCGTGAAGGGCAGCGTGACCCTGAAGCTCGATGTGCGCCCTCGGGGGGCCCTCGTGATTGTCGACGACAACAAGCTGACCGCGAATCAGACCGAGGTCGAGGGTTTGGGCGCCGGGCCGCACAAGGTGGTCGTCAGCGCCCCGGGGCACCTGCCCCGGGTCGAGCGCTTCGAGGCCAAGAAGGGGGAGACGGTTACCCTCGACATTCGGCTCGTGCCCGGTTCGGCCTCGGCCGCCTCGCCCAAACCGGCCCCCGATGTCGGTCCCCCCGGAGTGCTCAACGTCGCATCACGAGGTGGGTTTTGCAGCAACGTGCTCGTCAACGGTCGTAGCGTGGGCCCGACGCCCGTAGCGGGGATCTCGGTCAAGCCCGGACCGTGCTCCATCGTGTGCAAGACCTCGGACGGGCGCAGCATTCCGTCCGGGGCCTCGATCAAGAGCGGTCAGACCTCCCGCGTCACGGTGTCGATTCCCCCGCCCTGAGCGTCCGTCCTCGCAGCACGTGTCCTCATCAGGTGCTGCTGCCCTCCCCACGTGACCCTCATCGGGGCCGTCGGCGGTACCGCAGACGATGCACGGGTAAGCCGTCGCGCTCGGCGTGCTTTTCGCGGTTGGTGCGGGCGGCGCCCAGCGTGTTGGCGCGGGTGCGGGGCCCGGTCGAACCGTGGTCGCCATCGGGCCGCAGGAAGGGCGCGGCGGACAGTCGCTGCTCGTACTCGTCGGCGCGGTGGGGCACATCGGTCACGACCCAGAGCGTGCCGTCGTTACGGAGGAGGCGGCCGAGCTCCGAGATGACGGGGTCGACGACGACGAGCCGTTTTCGGTGTTTCTTCTTCCACCATGGGTCGGGGAACAAGACGAACACTTGGTCGAGTTGAGCGTCGGGTCCCAAGCGCGGCAGCGCCCGCCGGGCATCTTCGCAGAACACGCGCGCGCGCGGGGCGAGACCGACATCGGACAGTTTCGCGTCGACCAGGCACGCGTATTTGCGCCGAATTTCGAGTCCGAAGATTCGAACGTCCCTTCGTTCGGTTGCGCGCTCGATGATGAACGCACCGCGCCCGGGACCGATCTCGAGCTCGAGGGGGCCCTCGCCGGGGAGAAGCGAGGTGAGGTCGACCGCCGCTCCCTCGGGGAGCCGGGGCGGGGCTGCGTAGGGGTCGTCAACCATGCGAGCGGGAACGATAGTGGGCGACGCCGTCGTCGAAGCCGCCGCCCGATGCTCCGGGGGCAGAGGCATCGAGTCGAGCGGCGCGCGCGGAAAGTCGTCGGTCAGTTGAGCTGCCGCGAACGAACCTCGGCCCCGAGGGGCTTGTTGTCGGCGCTGTCTTCAGCCAGCTCGTGGTAGTGGTCGAATCCCGGGGCGCCATAGGTCCAGCATAGTCGGACGGGGCGGCCGTCGATCCGCCCCAGGAGTTCGACCGAGCCGTTCTCTTCGTCCGTGATGACGGCCCCGAGCGCCTCGATCCGCTCGAGGTTGTCCCGGTAGCGCCGCACCGATCGGCGTAGGGCCCGCTTCAAGCGGCGGACGTCGTCATCGTCGTGCTCGTGAAGGGTGACGTCGATGACGGCGGCCTCGACTTCTTCTCCGTCGCGCTGCTCGACGACCGTGGGTTCGCTCGACATGTGCTCGGTCAGGCCGACGACGAGCTTTTGAATGCGGTCCCCGACCTTTCGCTTCGTGTCCATCACCTCCGCGAGGGTCGGGACCAGCGCGTTGGCTCCCTCGATGGTGAACTCGCGCAATCCGAGTCGGTCGAACACCCGCCAAGCGTAAAACCTGGGTCGCCCCTGTCAACACGCGGGGAACCCCGAGAAGCGGTGGCTTCACGCGGGTGTCCACGGTAGGCCCCGGGCCCATGACGCGGGGATTGAGGTGGGGGTGGTCACGGGGAGAACGGGGAGAAACGGGGTCACCGCGGCGCGCGCGTGGTCGGGTTGGGCGGCGGGGGTGGGTCGTGCTCGTCGCCTGCCTCGCGGTGGCCACCACCTTCGCGGCCCGTGGGAACGCGGCCGGACCCCAGGGGTGTTTGCACCCGCGCGATGCCGCCGACACGCCGTTCTTCTGGCAGACGGGCGGCCGCGAAGACCTCGCCCGCGCCGCGCAGTGCTTCGAGACCGAGGGGCGCACCCAGGCCGAGCTGGAGGAAAGCGCGCGCCGCCTCAAGGTGGTCTTCGACTCCCACGGCGCCTTCGTGCGGATGTCTGAGATCTCCGACGCACCCGACTTCGTTACCGCGAGCGGCACGCCCGAGGTCATCCCCCGCGAGGACAAGCTTCCCGACGTGAAGATCGTCAAGCGCGACGGTCGCTGGTTGTGGACCCGCGCGTCGCTGGACTGGCTCGACCGAGAATACGTCGAAGGTCTGGGGGGGCTCGAGCGGGTCGTCGAGAGCCTGCCGGCCCCGTTCAAAACCAAGATCTTCGGCGTATCCCTCTGGCAATACCTCGCCCTGTTGATGCTCGTCGCGGTCGGGTGGTTGGGGCGTCGCATCATCGTCGCCGTCGTCACCCCGAGACTCCGCCGCTGGTCGAAGCGCCTCGGCAAGAAGTGGCCCCATCGACTCCTCGACGTCGTCGCCTCCCCGGGGGCCACCTTGATCACGGCGGTGGTGCTCGGCGTGGGCTACCCCCGCTTGCAGCTCCCGATTCGTTTCGCCGACGCGATGGCCAAGACGGTCGACGCCCTCACGATGTTCAGCTTCGTGTGGGCCGTGTACAAGGCGGCCGACTTGCTCGGGGCCTGGCTGGCCGAGCGGGCCGAGGCCACCGACAGCAAGCTCGACGACCAGCTCGTCCCTCTCGTCCGAAAGACCCTCAAGATCATCATCGCGACCACGGGGACCCTCGCCATTCTGCAGAACCTCGAGTTCGAAGTGACGACGCTCCTGACGAGCGTGAGCATCGGCACCCTCGCGGTGGGGCTCGCGGCCAAAGACACGATTGCCAATCTCTTCGGAAGCGTGAGTATCTTCGTCGATAACCCCTTTCAAATCGGCGACTGGATCGAGGTCGACGGTACGAACGGTACGGTAGAAGAGGTCGGGTTTCGCTCGACCCGCATTCGCACCTTCTACAACTCGGTCGTGGTGATGCCGAATGCGAAGGTCGCGGACGCCAAGGTCGATAACTTCGGGAAGCGGCAATATCGCCGCTGCTACGTCACGCTCGGGCTCACCTACGACACCACGCCCGACCAGATGCAGGCGTTCTGCGAGGGGTGCAAGGCCATCATCTTGGCGCACCCCCGCACCCGCAAGGACAGCTACGAGGTCCACATGTCCGGGTTCGGCGACAGCGCGCTCGAAGTGATGTTCTACTTCTTCTTCGCGTGTGAGACGTGGACCGAAGAACTCGAAGGGCGTCATCAGGTCTTTCTCGAGGTGATGCGATTGGCGCAAGATCTGGGATGTAGCTTCGCCTTCCCGACCCAGTCGCTCCACCTCGCGTCGGTGGCGGCCTCCGAGGCACGGCCTCGGCGCGTTCCGGCCGAGGCAGCCAAACTCGCCGCGGTGGTGCGCGACTACGGGCCCGAAGGAGCGCGCGCCCGTCCCGCCGGTCCGAACATCACCGGAACCACGTTCAACCCGGTGGCGGGCAGTCGACGGGGCGCGGACGACGATGGGGGTTGAGCCGGTCTTGACGATGGACAGAGACGGCGGTAGCCCGACCACAGTTTCGCCATGAACCGTCTGCGTTGGGCTCCGCTCCTCATCACCGCGCTCGTGTTCACGACGGGCGCCACGTGCAAGAAAACCGAGCCGTCGCCCCCTTCGGCTGACACCGCGACGGCGCCCGCGGCGGCCGGTGCGGCGGAGAAAGTCGAGCTCGAAGGCATCGATACGGCTTCGCTCACCCCCCGTGAGCACCAGCTTTGGTCGCGTCTCGTGGGGGAGTTGCTCGCGCCCTGCGCCGATGTCGCCGTGCCGGTGGCCACGTGCGTGCGAGAAAAGCGCGATTGCGACCGCTGTCGGCCCGCCGCCGCCTTTCTGTTGCGGGCGGTGCAAGCAGGAAAGACCAAAGAAGAAGCCACCGAGTCGTGTGCCGGACGCTTCGACGACAAGGCCGTCAAGACGATCGTCGTCGGTGATTCACCCAGCAAGGGTCCGGAACGGCCCAAGGTCACGTTGGTCGAATTCGCCGACTTCGAGTGCCCCGCCTGCGGCTATGCCAATCCGGTCGTGCAGAAGATGTACGCCCAGTACGGCAAGCAGATGCAGGTCGTCTTCAAGCACTTTCCCCTCGACACCCACCCCAATGCGCGCCTCGCCGCCCAAGCGGCTTGGGCCGCGCAACAGCAGGGGCAGTTCTGGCCGATGCACGACCTGCTCTTTTCGAATCAAGACCGGCTCACGGAGCCCGACTTGCTCACGTACGCCAGACAGCTCGGGCTGGAGATGGGACGGTTCGAGCGAGACATGCGCTCCGAGGCCGCGGTGGCCGCGGTCGAGAAAGAGAAAACGCAGGGTATGAGCCTCGGCATTGGCGGAACTCCGGCCCTCTTCGTCAATGGTCGTGAGGTCGACCTTTCGAAGCTGACGAACGTCGTCGCCGATCTCGAGGATTGGATCGAGCTCGAAATCCGACTCGAGGGCGGCGAAGTGATGGCGCCCACTGAAGGAGCCAAGCCCGGCGACGCGATGCCTCCGGAAGCAGGTCCATCTGGAACCCCAACCCCGGAAGCGGGACCTTCCGAGGAGAAGGGCTCCTGAGAATCCACGACCCCTGTGGTTGCTTTCCCACGGGGCGTCACTACCCGGGGATCGCGCACCTCATCCGGGTGCGCGTGGTGGGATTGGTCGAGGAATTCTCGGCCGAGGACGAGTGGGTGGCCTTGCCCATCGCCTTTCTCGACACGGAAACCACCGGGACCGATGCGCGCATCGACCGCATCATCGAGGTGGGGATCGTCCGCGGGGTCCAGGGGGAGGTCGCCGAGCGCCGGCGATGGCTCATCAACCCGGGCACGCCCATCCCGGCTGCGTCTACGGAGGTGCACGGGATTCGCGACGAAGATGTCGCCGGGGCGCCGAGCTTCGCGGATGTCCTCCCGGAGATCGTCGCGGCCTTGGCGGGGGCGCTCCCGGCGGCGTACAACGCGAGCTTCGACAAGGGGTTCGTCCTCGCGGAACTCGAGCGCACCGGGGTCGTGCTCTCGGAGCCGCCGCCGGCGGTGCGCAAGGAAGTGACTTGGCTCGACCCGTTGGTGTTCGCGCGGGAGTTCTTCCGCGGCAAAGGGGAGAGTCGGGCCTTGGGGGCGGTGGCCGAGCGACTCGGGGTCACGCTCGTCAACGCCCACCGGGCGACCGACGACGCGGAAGCGGCGCTCGAGGTGCTTTACGCCCTGGCTCGAGACGGTCGCATGCCGGGGACCTACGCGGCCCTCATCCAGGAGCAGCGGCGGCTGATGAAGTTGCAGCTCGAGGCCCAGCGTTTCTGGCGGAAGTGAGCCGGCGACCACCGGGTGCATGGCGTCGGACGGCTGATCTCGATAATACTGCGGCGTGACGCAGCGGCGGAAGCACCTTCCGGTCGTGGGAAATCAACGAGGGTTGCGACCGTCCAGCGGCGGAAGCAAACCTTCGTCGGGAAAGCGCCATCTCGAGGTCCTGCCCCCGAAATCCGAGGCGGACGACACGCGTCCGGCCTGGCACTGGGTCGTGATTGGGGCCGTTGGTGCCTTTCTGTTCTTCGTCCTCGGAGCGCAGCTCAGTCAGGCGTTCGCGCACCACGAGTTGGCGCGATGGACAGCGTCGGCCGAGCGCTCCGCGGCGCGAACGGCTTATCTTCATGGGGTCGTGTACGGGCTTCCACTCGTGTGTCTGGCCCTCAGTACGTGGTTCGGTGGCCTGCTGGTCGGTCGCTTCGGGGGAAGGGCCGGCGTTCGGGAGGCGGTGGGGAGCGGGCTTGCCGCCGCGGGCATCGTGGCGATGATCGCGGCGACCTCGATGTGGTCTGCCGGGGAAGGGGCGGCCTGGGGCCTCGCCACGCTCGTGCTCCTCGGCGTCGGGGCCGGAGCCGCGTGGCGGGGCGGGGTTCGTGGGCTGCGGCGACGCGCCCTCCGGCCTCCGCCGGTGGCCGTGATGGCCCTCTTCGTCGGCGCGAACACCGTGGCGGCGACCCGGGTCGCCTTGGCGGCGGGGCCGGAAGAGGGCTCCGACGGGTCACGACGCGGCAGCGCGCGTATCGGCATCGAGGCGGCGTCCCGGCGGCTGACGGACGGCGAGACGGCCGAACGGCTGCGAGGGGTCGACCGCCTTGCGGCGTTCGACGACGACGAGGCGCGTCGACGGCTGCGGGCTCAGTTGGTGCCGGGAACGCCGCTCTACGAAGACCAGCGGGCGCGGCTCGCCGCGGTGCGCGTGCTGGCGCGCCACCTCGACGTGGAAGCCAACCGCGCGGCGCTTCGAACCGCATACGGCGAGGCGCTCGATGCCGACCCCGGCACTTTGTCGGCCCTCGTACGCGACACCGCGGGGCTTGCGCTGGCTCGATGGCGCCAGCCCGAGACGCTGCGACCGCTCCTCGCGGCCGTGCTCGCCGCGAACACCCGAGGGGCGGCGGTGGCGCGACGGCAATTGCTCGCCCACCCGCCCGACACGCTCGACCTCTTCCGCACCGACACCATGCGTTTTTCTCCGGCGGCGTTGTCGCTGCTGGGCGAACTCGCCGACCCGCGCGCCCTCGGGTGGTTGCGGGCGCACCTCGATGAGGGTCGCGTAGGGCCCGCGCCGCGCCGGGCCGCCGCGCTCGCGCTCGCCCGGCTGGGCGATGACCACGCGCGTGCCTTCCTCTCCCGCGGCAAAAAGGGTGATGCGGTGGCGATGACGGAGGTGGCCATCTGGTTGGAACAGCCCGACGCCCCGAAACGCGTGGCGACGCTGCTCGCCAAGGCGAAGACGCGCCGCGCAGGGCTCCGGTTGGCCGCGCTCTCTCTGGCGCCGGCGCTCGTTCCCACCCTGGTCTCGGTCGCCCGCGCCGACGTCACCCCGGCCGAGCGCCGCGCCGCGGTCGCCATTCTCGCCGACATCGGGGAAGAGCGGGCCGCGGGCGCCTTGCTCGACCTGCTCGCGCGTCCGCCGTTGTCGCGGCAGGTGGCCTTGGCGCTCGCGCGGAATCAGACCGAAGTCGCCCGGCGCGGGCTCGCCCGGGCCCGGGCTGAGGCCGCCAACGCGACCCAGCGGCGCTTTTTGTTGCGGGCGGAGATCGTCCGCGCGCTCCGCACGGGCCAGCGCGGGGACGGCCTCGTCGCGCAGCTGCGACAGAGTATGCGCGGTGGTGAGGACCCGGCCGAGCGTGCGGTCGGAGCCTTTGGGCTGGGCGCCCTCGGCGTGGCGCCCGTCACGGAACTCTTGCAAGCACGAGCCCCCGAGATCCGAGCGGCGGCCGCGCGGGCCGCGCTCGCCCGCGGGCCCTCTGCGCTCGAGATGCTCGTCCCTCTTCTCGCCGATCCGGCCACCCGACGGTTCGCCGGTGCCGCGCTGCTGGTGGGTCGAGGCGGATTGTCACCGCACGACCTCGCGATGATGGCGGAAGAAGGGGGGATCTTCGCCCCCCTGGCGGCCTATCGACTCGCCGCGATCGACAGCCTTCCCCACCGGCCGCGGCTTCGCGCGCTGCTCGCGGGGACCGACCCCGGCGTTCGCCTGCAGGTCCTTTTGGGACTCGCGCATAGCCCGGAGCCCGATGCCGTCGCGATGCTCGTTGACGCCTATCGCTTCGAGGTCGACCCCTTGATGCGACGGGCGGCCCTTTCCGCGTTGGGGGCGCGCTCCGAGCGGTCCCGCACGCCGACGTTGCGTCTCGCGCGTGACCTCGACCCCGAGCCCGAGCTTCGGGGTTTGGCCGCAGATGCGCTCGAAGGCCGCCTCGTGGGTCCTCGTGCGGCCCCGGCGGGGGGACGCACGCTATGGGTGACGCTCGAGGAGATCCGTCCCTCCGGCGCGTCCGCCGCCCGTCCGGTCGTCGTGATCCGCTCGGATGGACTCGCCTGGCCGGCCCTGAGCGCTCCCGATGGGGTGCTGTTGGTGCCGGGCCTGGCCGAGCGTGGGGACGGGGTTTCTCTTCGGCTCGCACCTTCGCCGCTTGCACCAGCCGAGCGTCGCGCCGATGGTCTACCCGCGAACAGGTGACCTGATGCCCGACGCCACCGACGACGATCCCTCGTTCGAGGCCTCGACCGCCCGTCTCGCGGCCATCGTGGAGCAGCTGGAGCAGGGCGAGCTACCGCTCGAGCGGGCCCTCGAATTGTTCGAAGAGGGGGTCGGCGTCGCGCGGGCGGCACAGGCGCGTCTGGATGCGGCGGAGAAGCGCGTCGAAGAGCTGCTCGCCGTCGACGAGCGCGGTGAAGCCAAGACCCGACCCTTCGAATCATGAGCACCGAACCCCCCGCCATCCCTCGCGCGGCCGCCCTCATCATCGGCAACGAGCTCCTGAGCGGTAAGATCGCCGACGCCAACGTCGTCGTCCTCGCGCGGACCCTGAGGGCCTGTGGTTGGCGGCTCGACCGGGTGTTGGTGATCCCCGACGAGTTGGATCTCATCGCCCGCGAGGTTCGCCAACTCTCGGAAGACTTCGATGCCGTCTTCACCAGCGGTGGGGTGGGTCCAACCCATGATGATCTGACCGTGGATGCGGTGGCGCAGGCGTTTGGGGTCGAGGCGGCGCCGGTCGCGGCCCTAGAGCAGATGATCCAGTCGCGTTACGAGGGCCAGGCGACCCCCGGGCACCTGCGGATGGCACGGGCCCCGACGGGCGCCCGTCTCGTGTCGCGTGAGGCGTTCCCGTGGCCGACGATCGTCATGCACAACGTGTGGGTGTTTCCGGGGGTTCCGCAGATTTTCGCGATGAAGATGGCGCTGCTTCGGCAAGAGCTGGGAAGCGCGTCGCCGTTCATCACCGTCGAGCTCAAGACGCAGCTCGACGAAGGGCACCTCAAGCCCCACCTCGATGCGGTGGTCTCCGCCCACCCTACGGTCCAAGTGGGGTCGTACCCGAAGTGGCGCGACCCCGAGTGTCGCACCCTGGTGACGTTTGACGGTTTGGACGAGCGCGAGGTGGAAGCGGCCAAGGCATCGTTGGCCTCATCGCTGGCCCGTCGGTCGTCCTCCTCCTCCTCCTGATCTGCCGCCGTATCGGGTTGAAGGTGGCGGGCGAGCTGGTGGTCCGCCGGCGGGCGCCACCGCGTGACCCGTCCGGATCGTTGCGCACGTCCCGAGGACAGAGTTCGAGCCTCGGCGCGGACTTTGTATCGGGGGGCACCCGAGGACCCGATGACGATGCACTCGATGAGCGCTGGCGCGCCCCTGTGGAAGGAATCTCTCGTGCGACTGTCGCACGAAGAACTCGTGACGATGGTGCTCCAGCCGCGGGGAAGAACCGCGGCGCTGGGCACACGGGTGCTCACCCACGTGGGCGGGTTGCGCGGACTCGCCCGGGCGGGCCCGCGAGCGCTGGCCGAGGTCCCCGGCGTGGGGCACGCGCGCGCGATGCGCATGCTGTGTGCCCTCGAACTCGGGTCGCGCGTCCACGTCGGCGTCGCGCATCGAGAAGTCCTTCACGGCGCCGAGGACGTCGCGCGGATGATGGCGCCTCGGTTGGGGGGCCTCGACCACGAACAGATGTGGGTGCTTTCGCTCGATGGGGCAGGAACCCTCCGCGGGCTTCGCGAAGTCGCGCGAGGAGGTCGCCACGGCCTCGTGGTGACGGCACGAGAAATCATGACCCTCGCCGTCTCCGACGCTGCTTCGGCGACGGTCCTCGTTCACAACCACCCCAGCGGCCGGGTCGACCCGTCGCCGGAGGACATCGCGATGACCCAGGCGGTGGCCGAGGCGGCAGAGATCGTGGGCATCCCGCTGCTCGATCACGTCATCGTGGCCGCGGGCGGCGCTTGGACGTCCCTGCTCGAAGACGGTCACCTCGACCCGGCCCAAATCGATCGCGCCCGTACGCTCGGGGCGGCCGAGCGACGCACCGGCGGAGGCCGGTCGTCATCCGGAATGCGGCGGTCAGGGTGATGGAGATCCGCGCCACCGGGCGGCGAGGTCGGCGAAGGCAATGGGGGCCATTTGCGTCAAGTGCGCCGAATGATGGTCCTCGGTGTTGCCTTCGAATCCTCGGACGCGCAGCAGGCCTACCCGCGTGTCAGAGACCGGAACCATGGGGCGGTGTTTCTTCACCGCGCGCTCTGCGGCAGGCAGGCGGAGGGCGGGAGGGCTTGGGAGCAGCGGGGGGCCCGACGTGGGGTGCCCGAGTTCGGAGAGAATGAAGCGCTGGGTGTCCTGGGCGCTCGCGTAGTCGACGGTACGGATCTCGCTGTGGGTCAGGCGCATGAGCAAGTGACCTTCCGCCGCCGCTTTGGCGGCGCGGAGGTAGGCGCGTACCGACAGGGGATCGATCTGTCGGCTCTCGCCCCGAAAGCCCGCGTGCACGCCGTCGAGCGAGAGGATCGCGTCGAGGGGGTCCTCGTCCGCCCGCGGACTGTCGCGGGTCTCCAGAATGCTTTCGATCGCGCCGTAGCCCGCACTCCACGACCCGAGGGCGAGACGTCGGAGCCGCGGGGTCCGCACGCCTCGGGCGACGAGACCGCGTCGGACGTTCTCCAGCAGATGCTCGAAGCGTCCGGGGGCCTGATACGCCCTCCGGTAGGGTGACGACCGGAGGCCCAAGTTGATGATGCCTACCGCGGCATCGATCCCCAGGTGTTCGATGCTCTGGAGCACGATCGCCGGGTTCCCGTGAAAGAACAGGATCAGGTCGTACGCCCCGTCGGCCCGTGCGGTGAAGGAGCGCGGGAGGTGCAACACCCCCCCGTCGATGGGAACGTAGCCCTCGTAACGGACCTTCCAGCCCGTCGTGGCCACCGGGGGCGGCGAGGTCACCACCGTCGCCGTGGTGGTGGGCGCCGAGGCGGGGGTAGGTACCGAGGGGTTGGTCGGCGGCGCGGCGGCGAGCGCCGCCGGCGCCCCGACCCCGAGCGTGCTGAGCCAAGGCTCGTGCTGGCGGAGGGTCCGGAGGGCGATGGCGCTGGCGAAGCACGCCAGCGCGAGCAGGGCGAGCCACGCGCCGGCGCCTCCCAGAACCCGTTTGCTCGGCGCCGCCGAAGCGGGCGTCGTGGGGACGCGATCGTCGACGACGGCTTTTTCGGGGCTGGGCCCCGGCCTGGTGACCACCACCGGGGGTGGGGTTGGCGTCGCCGCCGGGGTGCCTGCGTACACGCGCCGCGCGAGGGGCGGCAGCGCGCGTCGTGCTCCCGGAGTTCGGCCGTCACCTCGGGGGAGGCGCCGAGGGTTCTTGGTCCTGATGTTTCGCGTTGCGCCCACGGCGGCATGCAAGCCATGGGGTTCTGGTCTGGGCCAAGTCTTCGTGCGATGGTCAAAGCCTTGGGGTGGATCCGTGAGCGAAAAGGAATTGCAGTCGACGGGCGCGTTCTACGTCGCTGAGCCCGAGGACGCTCGGCGCTCGTTTCGCATCACCGCCGACGCCAAGCCAGGGCGGGACACCCTCCGCCCGTCACTGGTCTACGTAACCACGGAGGCGGCCGGAAGCCGAGTACCCCTGTCGCTGTCGAAGCCGGGAGACCGGGCGACCTTGGGCCGCGACCTCGCCTGCTCCGTGGTCATCGACGGGGACGGCGTGTCGCGGCGGCACTGTGCCATCGAAGTCGACGCCGGGGGCGACCTTCGGGTCATCGATTTGGGCAGTCGCAATGGGACCTTCGTCAACGGCGCCTCGGCCGGCGGGGGGACCGGCGTACGGGTCGGGGACCGGCTGCGGATCGGGTCCCACGTCGTGTTGACGCTTGCGGTCGAAGACTCGGTCGAAGAGGTGTTGCTCCGTCGCCAGCGATTGGAAACCCTGGGACGGCTGACCGCCGGCATCGTGCACGACCTGAACAACATGCTCGGCGCCATCCGCAACTCGACGGAACTGCTGCAGGGGCTCGAAGCCCACGAGCGGGCGAGCCCCGCGCGAGACGAGGCGGTTCGTGACATCCTCACCGCGGCCGAGCGCGCATCGAGCCTGTCCAGCGAACTTCTCGTCCTCGCGAAAGGCGAGCCGCAATACGAAGCCGTCGCGCTTCGCAACGTATGTCTCGACGCCGCCGCGATCGCCCGCCGTACGTTCGCCGGTACCGTCCAGCTCGATCTCACCCTCCGCGCCGATGCCCACGTGCACGGCAACCGGACCCAGCTGTTGCAGGCGGTTCTCAATCTCCTCGTCAATGCGCGGGACGCCGTTTCCGCCGCCGGTCGTCGGACCATCGCCCTTCGCCTCACCGAGAAGAGGGGAAAGGCGACGGTTACCGTCGCCGACGAGGGAAATGGTATCGATGAATCCAGTTTGGGTCGGATCTTCGAGCCGTTCTTCGGCGAGACCACGACCGGCTACGGCGTGGGCTTGAGCACGGTGCGCGACATCGTCGTCAAGCACGGGGGGCGCGTCAGCGTCGAGACGACCCCCGGGGTCGGTACGCGCTTCGAATTGCTCTTTCCCGCGCGCGCGCGACCAGAGCGTCGCGAGCGCGCGACCCCCATGCCCGTCGATGAGTCCTTCGCGCTCGAGGGCATGCGCGTCCTGCTCATCGACGACGAGCCCACCGTGCGCCGAAGCATCGAACGCGTCCTCCGCCGAGCGTCGCTCCTGGTCGAGTCTTTTGGGTCCAGCGAGCGCGCCTTGGCGCGGCTCCTCGATCCGGGTCGTCCCTCGTTCGACCTCGCGATCATCGATTGTGACCTCCCCGGGATGGGGGGCGCCGACACCATTCGCGCCATGCGAACGAGGGGGACGTCACTCCCTACCATCGGAATTTCGGGTCACGACGGGGGGGACGAACTCCTGGCGGCCGGGGCGGCCTCTTTTCTCGTGAAGCCTTTCTCGAACGCGGCGTTGTTGGCGGCATGCCTTCGTGTGCTCCGGGCCGACAAGGCGACTCCGGAGACGGACCCCGACGCGTCCGTGGTCGATGAGGCATGACATCGAGGTGGGGCAGGGGACGATGACCCTCATCTCCCCCCACCGGGTCACTGCTCGAGAAGCAGCTCGTAGGCGCGGGCGAGGGCAAAGTCAGCCCCGCTTCTCGGATCGCGGGGAAGCTTGCTGACCGGCGTATAGTCAGGGCGGGGGCCCGCGCGGAGGACGCGAGCGCCACGGCGCGGGCGCGGCGGCTCGGGGGGCAAGTGCCCTTCGAGGTCCCCTTCGCGGACCGGCGTCACCCCCCGCTCGTCGTCCTCCGCGTACTGGATCGCCACGTCGGGGGACACGCCGGTTGCTTGGATGGCTCGTCCCTGGGGCGTGTAGTACCGCATCGTCGTGAGCCGCAGCCCCGCCCCGCCCGGGAGGCTGAAGATGGTCTGCACACTGCCCTTGCCGAACGTACGTCCTCCCATCAGCACCCCGCGCCCGTTGTCCTGGAGGGCACCCGCGAGCAATTCGGACGAACTCGCCGAGTACTCGTTGATCAGAACCACGAGCGGTTCCGACGTGACCGCACCTCCCCCGTGGGCGCCGACCAGGTCGACCACTTTGCCCCGATGTCGTGTGGCGTAGATCGCGCCCTCGGCGAGAAACTCGTCGGCGATGCGCTCCGCCTCGTCGACGAGTCCGCCGGGATTGCTGCGGAGGTCGAGGATCAACCCGCGAAGGGGAGCGGAGGCGGCGCCGCGCAAAGCTCCTACCTCCTCCAACAGCTCGCCGTGGCTCCCGAGCTGAAACTGCTTGAGGCGAAGGTATCCGATGTCACCGTTCATCCGCAGACTCTCGCAACTGCGGACGTGGATGTGCTCGCGACGGAGGTCGAAGTTGAGGGGGTCCGGCGTGCCTCGTCGGCGTATCGTGATCTTGACCGAGCTCCCCGCCGGTCCCCGCATGAGCCGGACGATCTTGTCGACGGGCGTGTCGCGCAACGGGCGATTGTCGACCGCCACGATCTCATCCCCCGACTTCACCCCGGCGGCGAAGGCGGGGGAGCCCTCGATGGGGGCGAGCACCACGACGTTGCCTCCTTTGAAATCGACTTCGACCCCGATCCCTCCGAACGTCCCCTCCGTGTCTTCGTTGAACTGCGCAAATTCGCGTGGCGTCATGTAGGCGGAATGCGGGTCGAGCTCCGAAACGATGCCCTTCAGCGCCCCGTTCAGGACGTCGTCGCTCGCGACGGGATCCACGTAGGCGTTCTCCACGAACACCATGACCCGCGCCATTTGCGCGAGGGGATCGTAGGGACCGGCCGATGGGCCCTCCGCCCGCCCCAGCCCCGCGGTCGCCAGGCCGCCCACAAAGGCCATCGCGAGCCCCATCAATTGTCTTCCGACGCGCTTGCCCATGGCCCAGACGGTAGCGCGGTCGGGTCGTCGAGCGCGAACCCCGCCGGGGAACGGCGGCGGGCGGCATCGGGCACAATCCGCTTGACAGAAGGTCGGCCTCGGATAACCTCCGCGGCCCGCCATGGTGAGCAACACGAAGCAGACCTGGAACCGCCGCATCGCGCGGCACAAGAAGATGGGGGCCGCGCGCAAGCGGCTGATGCGCCGTGGCGGTACCCCCACGTTTCCCGTGCACCCCGAGGGTTACGACAGCTCTGCGCCGGATGCCAAACCGGCGCCCGAGGCCAGCGGGCCCTCGGCGGTCAAGGGCAAGAAGGCCCCGAGCGCCAACCAGAAAGGCTGATCCGAGATGGCGAACCACAAGTCAGCCGAAAAGCGAAATCGGCAACGCATCACGCGAACCCTTCGGGCCCGCTCGCTCCGCACCCGGGTACGCACGTCGATCAAGAAGGCCCGGGCCGCGGTCGATGGTGGCGATACGACGGCGGCCACGCCCCTCGTGCGCGACGCCTGCGCCTTGCTCGACCGAGCGGCGTCGAAGAACGTGCTCCCCAAGAAGCGGGCGTCTCGACTCAAGAGCCGATTGACGTTGGCCCTCAACAAGATCGCGACCGCCTGATCCGACAACTGGCCCGAAACAGACAGGTGGAGCTGGCCCCAGCTGGGTCGTAGCCTCGGGTCAGTGGGCGAGGCCCCAGTGGGCACCGTGGCCGACGTCGACGACGAGCGGCACGTCGAGCTGCGTTACTTCTTCCATCGCCGCGCGAATCTTGGCGGCCGCGGCGTCGACGCGGTCCTCGGGGACCTCGAAGACGAGCTCGTCGTGAACGGTGAGCACCATGCGCGCCCCCTTCACCGGTGGCTCGCGCAACTTGACCATCGCCAGTTTCAGGAGGTCGGCGGCGGTGCCTTGGATGGGGGTGTTTTGGGCGATGCGCTCTGCATAGGCGCGCCGCATGTGGTTGGTGCTCGACAAGTCGGGCAACATTCGCCGGCGTCCGAGCAGGGTGCGGACGGTCTTGGTGCGGTGGGCTTCGGCCAGCGTGTCGTCCATGAACGTGCGCACCCCTTCGTAGCGGGCGAAGTAAGCCTCGATGAACCCCTTGGCGTCGTTGCGGCTGATGCCGAGCTTCTTGCCGAGGGCCACCGGACCCATGCCGTAGATGACGCCGAAGTTCACGGTCTTGCTCTGCCCTCGCATCGTCGGCGTGACGGCGTCCTCGGGGACGTCGAACACCTCCATCGCGGTGCGGACATGCACGTCTTGGCCCGTCTTGAAGGCCTCGACGAGCTTGGGGTCGGCCGAGAGATGCGCCAGCACCCGCAGCTCGATTTGGGAGTAGTCGCAGCTCAGGAGCACGTGACCCTCGGGCGCGACGAAGGCTTCGCGGATGCGCCGCCCGATCGCCGTGCGGATGGGGATGTTCTGGAGGTTCGGGTGCTGGGATGAGATGCGTCCGGTCGCCGCCTGGGCCTGGTCCCAGCGGGTATGGATCCGCCCCGTGTCCGGGTGGATGAGGCTCGGAAGGGCATCGACGTAGGTGTTCTTGAGTTTGGCGATCTGTCGATGCTCCAACACGAGCGCCGGCAGAGGGTGGTCTCCCGCGATCGCTTCCAACGCGTCGGCGTCCGTCGATCGCCCCGTTTTGGTCTTGCGCGTCGATTTCAGCTTCAGCTCGTCGAAGAGCACCCCTTCGAGTTGCTTGGGCGAAGCCAGGTTGAACGTACGCCCGGCCGCCTCGTGGGCCCGGGTCTCCAGATCGGCGAGGTCGCGGTCCATCTCCGTCGCGAGCGCGGCGAGGGGCTTGGGATCGACGAGGACCCCCTCGGTCTCCATGCGGGTGAGGATGTCGGAGAGCGGCAACTCTAGGTCTCGGTAGAGCGACTCGAGTTGGTTGCGGACCAACTTCTTGTTCTGCGCGGCGGCGAGGCGGAGCGCGGCCTCGGCGTGGGCTCCGGCCCACGGGGTGACGACGGCGACGTCGAGCCGGTCGACGGTGGGTTTGGGCGCGCCTCGTTTGGCCTTCGGGGCGAGCTTGGAGAAGTCGGTCCACTTCATCTTCGCGTCGCGTTCGGCCACGATGCCGAGCTTGGTCGTGGCTTCCGAATCGAGCAGGTAAGCGGCGAGCATGCTGTCGCCGCCTCCCCCGTGCATCGACAGTCCGTGCCGCGCCAGCACCACCTGGGTGAACTTCAGGTCGTGGCCGAGCTTGACGACGGCGGGGTCGGAGAGAACGGGGCCGAGGTGGGCGCGGATGGTGTCGAGATCGAGTTGCGCGGGCGCGCCCAGGTAGTGGTGGTCGATGGGAAGGTAGACCGCGCTTCCGGGCTCGGCCGCGAGCGCGAGGCCCGTGAGGGAGGCCCGCATCGCCTCCGCGTCCGGAGAAAAAGCAAAGACGGCGAGGGTTCCTGTGGTCCGAGCGGCCGCGGCCAGCGCCCGGAGTGCCGCTTCGTCGGTGAGGGTCGTGTACGCGATCGGCCCCACGGGGGCCGGCGCATCCCGCTCCTCTTCGATCATCTCGAGAAACCGCGTGAACTGCAGCTCCGTGAACAGCGTGACCAAGCGGTCGGCATCCTTGTGCGTTCCGTAGCGGAGGGCCTCTGGCTCGAAGCGAAGGTCGGCGTCGTCACGCAGGGCGACCAACGCGTAGGCACGGCGGGCCGCCTCTTCGTGCTCGGTGAGGTTCTGTCGCAACTTGGGTCGCTTCACCGCGTCGAGGTCGGCGAACACCCCCGCGAAGTCCCCGAACTGATCGATGAGCTTGGCCGCGGTCTTCGGGCCGACCCCGGGCACGCCAGGCACGTTGTCGGAGCTGTCGCCGATGAGCGCGAGCACGTCGCGTACCCGCTCGGGGGCGACCCCGAATTTCTTGTCGACCGCGGCCAGGTCGTAGACCTTGTTTCGCATCGCGTCCCAACAGAGCACCCGCTCGTCGGGTCGGATGAGCTGCATGAGATCCTTGTCGGTCGAGGCGATCACGACCCGCCATCCCTCGTCGAGGGCTTGACGGGTCAAGGTCGCGATCAAGTCGTCCGCTTCGTAGCCCTCCTTCATGTAGATGGGCATCCCGTAGGCCTCGAAGATCTCGCGGCAACGTTGGATCTGATGGCTGAGATCGGGGGGGGCCTTGCTGCGGTTCGCCTTGTACTCGGGGTCGATCTCGCCCCGGAAGCCTCGGCCTGGGCTGTCCATCACCACCGCGATGTGGCTCGGACGATGGTCCTCGATCATGCGATTGAGCATGTTGAGGGTGCCCAGGGTGGCTCCGGTCGGTTCCCCGTGGCTGTTCTGGAGTGGCGGGAGCGCGTGGTACGCGCGGAAGACGTAATTCGACAGATCGATGAGCCACAGGACGTCGTCCGTGCCCGGGGCGGGAAGCTCCGACATGGGGTTAGTGCTAACACCGAACGCCTGGGCCCCGGGCCTGGTTTTCCCCCTGCTCGGCGACGCTGGCGCACGGCGGAGGGGGTGGGTACAACCTCGCCATGGCTCGCCATCGAGTCGCTGCGGTCGCCTTTTTCGCCCTCATCGCCCTTCCCGTCGGATGGGCCCTTTGGTGGCTCGCCCCCGGCGACGACGTCGCGCCGCCCTCCGGCTCCGCTCGGGGCGTCCCTCGTGAGATCCCCCCCCCGTCGCGCCCGGAGCCCACCGCGGGCAAGCGCATCATCGCGGGCACGGTGCAGAACGAGGAGGGCGGGCCGGTGATGGGGGCGGTAGCGCGGGTGCAGGGCTACCCGGCGCTCGAGGCGACGAGCGGTCGCGATGGTCGCTTTTTTCTCGCCGCCGCGCCCCTCGTCGACGTGGTCGTCACCGTCGACGCGACCGGCTTCGCGCAGGGACGCGCGCGGGTTGAGGCCGGCGCGGCGGGCGACGAAACGTCGGTGACGTTGGCGCTGGTTCGTTCCGATCCCGTGCAGGGGGTGGTGCGCAACCCCGCGGGGAACGTCCAGCCGCGGGCGACGGTGCGCTGCGTCGACCGCGACGAAGAAGAAGACGACCCCGGCCTCACGGTCACGACCGACAGCTACGGCGAATTCACCCTGCCGCCCCGGGCGGGGGGGTGTGAAGCCGTCGCGACCCATCCCCTGTTCGGCGCCAGCGTGGTCCGGCGGGTGGCCCGGGGGCGCGACAACGACTTCGAGCTGCGCCCCAAGGCCAGCATCGCGGGCCTGGTCGTCGACGAAGACGGGGCGCCGATCGCGGGCGCGTCGGTGGCGGTCGCGCGCTACCAAGCGTCGTCCCAGGGGGGGAGGGCGCAGTTCATCCGCGCGCGCGACGAGACCGACGACGAGGGTCGGTTTCTCCTCGAACAGCTTCCCCCCGGGTGGTTTGTGTTGTCCGTCAACGCCCGCGGGCGGCCGCCGGCGACGAGCGACGAGATCGCGGTCGGCGACGGTGAACCGCGCGAGGGGGTCGAGATTACGGCGGGGGTAGGGAGCCATCTCTACGGCACCGTTCGCGACCCGGAGGGCGTTGCGATCGAGGGCGCGACCGTCGCTTTCGACGGCCGCAGTGGCCCTCCGCGCGACCCCGCCCCTCCCGCCACCACGGACATGGAAGGTCAGTACGAACTCGAGAGCGTTCCGGTGGGCGTTCCCTTCTCGGTTCGCGTCTCCAAGCGCGGATACACCGCGCGGGTCATCTCGGGGCTCGCCGTCGACGACCGGGAGGCGGGCGAGGTCCTCGACGTCGCTTTGTCGCCGGGGGACCGCACGGAATACACGGGGGTGGGGCTCGTGCTCATTCCCCGGCGGGGCGACATCGTCGTGGGGCGCGTCGTCGCGGGGACGCCGGCCGAAGACGCGGGTCTGGTGCGCTTCGATCGCATCGTCGGCATCGATGGCCAGGACATCGGAGGGTGGTCGCTCCCCATGGCTGCGCAGGCGCTCCGGGGGGAGCCGGAGACCCGGGTCACCATCGAGACGGAACGCGACGGTGAGGTTCGCGCCCACACCATGACCCGCATGGCGTACGTGCGCTGACCCAGGTTCGCGTGCGGCTACGGCGGGCGACCGCGGGGGAGAAAGAGGCGCACGGGGGCGACCCCACGTCGCACCAGACCGATCCGCTCGGCGGCGCGCCGCGACAGGTCGATGATGCGACCCCGATGAAAGGGGCCTCGGTCGTTGATGGTGACCCGCACCCAACGTCCGTCGTCGCGCACCACGTCGACGACGGTGCCGAAGTCCAGCGTCCGGTGGGCGGCGGTCAGCCTCTGGGGGTCGTAGGGGGCGCCACTCGCGGTGGAACGGCCCGCGAGGGCGTCGTGGTAGTAGCTCGCCTCGCCGCGTTGAAAGGCGCGATCCTCGGGGGCGCGAACCTCCGCGTCGTAGTCGGCGCCGTGGCTGGCGGCGCGCGTCATGGGCGGCGACGAGGGTGGGGGCGTGGCCGGCCGCGGGACGATCTCCGCGTCGGTGGTCACGGGGGGCGGGCGCGATGGCGGCGAAGGGGGCCCCGCGTCTGTCATCGGGTAGCGGTAACGGTGCGGGTGGGCGTAGGGTCGTGGGGGCGGGAGCTCGGGGGACGCGCGAGGAACGCACCCCGAGGCGACCATCGCCATCACGAGGAGCGTGCTCCCTCGTCGGAGGGGTAACCCCCGCCTCGTGGGGGTCATGATCGGGTTCGCTCCTCGACCGACATGCCCAGCTCGACGACCACGGTGCGGACGAGGTGGCGTACGCCGGGCAGCGTGGCCTCGGCGGCGTCGGTGAGAAGTCGCTCGACCATTCCGGTGCGCTCGCGCCGGAGCAGGTTCGAGACGAGGCGGCGCAGGGCGGGCGCGTCGTACGGGTCGAGACCCCCCGGGGGCGGTTCGGGCGCCGGTTCGTCGCCGCTCATGAGGGCGGTGGCGGCGCCGATCGTTCCCGGGCCGGGGCTGGGGCGGTCCCGATAGGCGAGGAGACTCGTGTGCGCGGCGGTGTGGAGCCGGTGGCGGTGGGGTGCGAGGTAGCCCTCGGTCGAGGTGGCTCGAGCGTGGCCGAGGGCGATGGCGAATCCATCGACGTCGTTGCGGGCTTCGGCGCGGACCGCGGCGAGGAGCCAAGCGTCGGGACGAGCGGCCTGGCAGTGCGACGCGAGCCGGGCTTCGTGCTGGGCCGGCTCCTCCGGGGGCGCGTGCGACCGGCGGAGCAAGAAGGCGGCTTCCAGGGCCCCGAGGTCGGCTTCCGTCGGGTCGGGTGCGTCACGGAGTGCGCGGTCGAAGGCGGCGACGGCGGCCGCGGGATTTCCGCGCAACAGCTCTACCGTACCGAGGCGGGTGGCGCCGCACCACGTACTGCCTCCGGTGACGTAGCGCTGGGCGACCGGGGTCGAGGCCGGGGCGAGGGCGTCTCGGTAGTGCGTCGCGGCGGCGGCGAGCAGCGTTTGGCGGCGGTCTGGTCGGCGTGCGGCCTCGACCTCGAAAGCCCGGGCGCGGAAGAAGGAGACGTCAGGATGGGGCCCTTCGTACCGGGCGACTGCATCGCAAGAGGCGCGGGCGCCCTCGGGGTCGCCCCGGTGGAGCTGGAGCAGGGCGCGGGCGGCAAACAGACGCAGCACCGAGCGCAGGGTCGTCGATGAATCTTCCCCCGCGGCGAGAAACGGAGCCCAGCCCGCCTCGCACGCCGTCCACGCGGCGGCGACATCGCCCGCGGCCAGGTATTCGTGGGCGAGGTAGCCGTAGACGGTGAAGTCGTCGGGCTGGCGTCGCCGCCGCGTCTCGAGAAGCCGCACGTTGCGCGCCCCCTTTTCCCGCGCGCGGCGCAGCGCCGGGACCGCCCCGTAATGGATGATCTCCCCCCGCACGTCGCGCTGGCGGTGACCGTGACGAGCGGACCACGCGCGGACCGACTCGTGAACCACCCCTTCGAAGGCGAGGTCGGGCGTGCGCCGCAGCAAGCGCGGAAGATACATGGGCTCCGCCAACCGGGCCCGGCCGGCGAGGACGTCGGAAGCGGGCGCATCGAGGTCGGAGGCGTCGTGAAGCCGGAGCATGCCCGCGTCGAAGTCCTCGCCCTCGCGCGCGAGCACCGCACGGATGCGCGCCGGACTCTCCGCCGTCAGTCGCTCGTCGGCGTCGAGGACGAGGACCCAATCGCCGCGGGCGGCGGCGATCGATGCATTACGGGCGGCAGCAAAGTCGTCTCGCCAGGGGATCTCCAGCACCGTGGCGCCTGCCGCCCGGGCGATGTCGCAGGTCGCGTCGCGGCTGCCCGTGTCGACCACGATGAGTTCGCTGCACAAGGGGCGCGCTGATGCCAAGCAAGGCCCGATCATGGCGGCCTCGTCCCTGGCGATGAGGCACAGCGAGATCTCGGCGCTCAAGGCGCGACCACGTCGTCGCCGTCGTCTCCCGCGGCGGCGCCGCCCGCGGCTTCGTCGCGATTGCGTTCGGAGTACCGGTCGGGGAGCTTGGTCACGTCGATGGTACCCGCCTCGTCGGGTGCCTTTTCTCCCGCCGGATCGAGGCCGCGTTCGGCCGGCTCGCGGGGCCACGGAGACTCACTCGCGGAGCCGCCGCAGCCGGCGACGAACCCCATCACAAAGGCGAAGAGGGAGACACGACGCACCATGGCGAGGAGCCTGGCACCGCCGCGCCGAGCGGTCGACCGCGACGTCGCGGCGTGGTAGCCCGCCGAGATATGGAGTTCTTGATCGCGTCGCGTCGTGAGCGTCCCGGCAACGACCCCATCTTCGCGCTCAACGCCGAGGCCAAGCAGCGGATCGGGGCGGGAGAAGACGTGGTCAACGCGACCATCGGTGCCCTCCTCGACGACGACGGCCGTCTCGCGACGATGCCGGGGGTCGTCCGCGCGCTGCAGGAAGTCGAGCCCCGGGTCGGAGCCGCCTACGCGCCGATCCCCGGTCGCCCCGATTTTCGGCAGGCGGTCATCGACGACCTGTTGACCGGGAGTCCGCTGCACGAGGTGTCTGTCGCGGTGGCCACCCCCGGCGGCTCCGGGGCGCTCCGCATGTCGATGGACGACTTTCTCGAGCCCGGTCAGACCGCGCTCACTGGGTCTTACTACTGGGGGCCGTACCGGACCCTCGCCGACGAGTCGGGACGTCGTCTCACCACCTTCGAGATGTTCGGAGACGATGGGCGCTTCGATGTCGCGGCGCTCGACCGAAGCCTCGGTGAGGTCATGGCCGAACAGGGCCGGTGCCTCCTCATTCTCAACACGCCCTGCCACAATCCGACCGGTTACTCGCTCGACGCCGCCGAATGGGCAGCGACCCAAGACGTGCTCCGCCGCCACGCGCGGTCGGGACCCCTCGTGGTCCTGCTCGACGTCGCCTACGCCTACTACGCGGAAGAGGCGCTCGAGGTCGCGGTCCGGGCGCTCCACGGGGTGGCCGACGAGGTGTTGGTGCTGTTCGCGTGGTCGGCGTCCAAGTCGTTCGCGCAGTACGGGCTTCGCATCGGAGCGCTTGTCGCCTCCGTCCCCGACGCGGGACAACGGCAAGCGGTCAACAACGCGATGACCTACTCGTGTCGCGGGCTCTGGTCGAACTGCAACGCGGGGGGGCAGGCGGCCATCGCGCGGGTGCTCACCGACGCCGCGCTGCGACAACAGGTCAACGTCGAGCGCGCGGGCCTCGTGGCGATGCTCGCCCGCCGGGTCGACACCTGGAACGAGCTCGCGGGCGACAAGCCGCACATCGTCTACCCTCGCTATCAGGGCGGCTTTTTCACCACGGTTTTCTGTGACGACCCCCAGGAGAAGGCCGCGGCGCTACGCGAGCGCGGGATTTATGTCATTCCTACCCGGGGGGCGCTGCGCGTGGCGATGTGCGCGGTCAACGACCAGCAGATCGCGCGGATCGTGTCCGGGCTCGACGACGTGTTCACCTAAATGGGTGCTCATCGGTCCGCTACGCCGGGAGACGAAGACTTCCCAGCTATGGCGCCGCCGCGGTCGCCAGCAGCCGGGGTGTTGGGGGCGCTGGGGCTGGGTCTCCTCGGAGGATGTGGCGGGGCCGCGCCGCTCTTGCACACCGCGCACCCACTGCCCGAGGGCCAGTACACCGTGGGCGCCGGCACCGCCGCCTCGTTCAACGTGGGGACGCCCACGGTCAGCGCCGGCGGCGTCAGCCCGGAGGACGCCGTCGTCGAAGCCGCCAGCGTCGCCCCGGGTTTCGCGCCGTGGGTGGGGGCCCGGGTCGGGCTCGACGGGGCGTTCGACGCGGGGCTTCTGTACACGGCCCGCACTGTGCGGGCGGACGCGCGTCGGGCGTTCGTGTTCGGCGAAGACGATAGCTTCGCGGCGTCCATCGGACTCGGTGCGTCGGGCCTGCTGCCCAACCGGCAAGACGACTTCGGGGTCCGGGTGGGGGGCTTCGGAGGCGACCTCCCGATTCTGGTGGGCTACCGCAGCACCGCCGACATCTACGCGGTGTACGTCGGGGCTCGGTTCGGCGCCGAGTTTCTCAACGGCCAGCGGGAGCTTCCGCCCGTCGACGGCACGGACGAGATCCCGCCCAACGAGCCGATCCGGGGGTGGCACGTCTACACCGGCGGTCTCGCCGGGTTTCGCGTCGGGTTCCGCTACCTCTACGCGGCGTTCGAGCTCGGGGGGGACATGCATTGGGCCGAGGCGAGCATCGCTGAGCGCGACGGGGTGTTTTCCGTCTTCGCGCTTCGCCCGGGCGGCGCCCTCGTCGCCCGGTTCTGATGACCTGCGTCCGCGCCAATCGTCGCGAACGTTCTAAACGTGTGCGCCTTCTGTCACACATGTCGGCTAGGGTGCGCACCAGATGCGAATCGCCTCGTGGAGGCGGACTTCAGGAGATCGAGCCATGCAGACCCTTTTCCCCCGGACCCTTTCCTTTCTCTTCGGGACGGCGATCGCCGTGCTCGCCGCTCAGGGCTGCGGCGACGACGAGGCCACCGGCGATGACGATGACGGCACCGGCGGGATGGGAGGCACCGGCGGCCTCCCGGTCACGGTGTCGGGTCCCGGGTCGTCCACCGGGACCATGGCGTCTTCGTCGACGACGACGGCCACCACGACCGGCGGCGTCATGACGACCTCATCTTCCACCGGAATGGGTGGCATGGGCACCGGCGGCGCGGGCGGTGGCATGGGCACCGGCGGCGCGGGCGGCACCATGGGTACCGGCGGCGCGGGGGGCATGGGCACCGGCGGCGCGGGGGGCATGGGCACCGGCGGCGCGGGGGGCGGAATGGGAACCGGCGGCATGGGCGCGGGCGGCATGGGCACCGGCGGCATGGGCGCGGGCGGCATGGGCACCGGCGGCATGGGCGGCATGGGCGCGGGCGGTATGGGTGCGGGCGGCATGGGCGCGGGCGGCATGGGCACCGGCGGCGCGGGCGGCGGCGGCACGGTGGTCACCGTGCTGAACGAGCCCTTCGTTAACGACGCTGCGTTCGTCAAGCTCGATGGCAATGGATCCGTGGCGGCCTTTTTCTCTGACGGCGGAGCTGACTACTGGGGCATCACCGATGGCGCCACCGGCGGGAATTTTGGCGGCGACGGAGCGCCGAACCTCACGGGAGACTACGCAGGACTGATGGGAACCTTCCTGGCCCTACAGGATCTCGATGGCGAAGGTCTGGCACTCCCCGCGGTCATGCAGTGGCAGAGCCTCAGCATCGCCAATCTCACCTCTCTTCAGCTCTCATTCAAACTCGCCGAAGCTGCGGCCTCGGACCAAAACGACGACATGGATGCGGGCGACTTTCTCCGATTTGAAGCGATTGTGGATGGTGGGGCGCCAGTCACCATTTTTGAGTTCCGGGGCGACGCGAACACCAATGGTGTGTTTCGGGAAGACACCGACCTCGACGGGCTTGGCGACGGCGCCGTAGCCGTCGGCCCGACCGCGGTGACGTTCACCAAGCCCATCGGGCTCACGGGAACGACCCTAACCCTCGTCGTCAGTGCCGACCTCAACTCGGGGGATGAAGACATCGCCCTTGACGATATCGTTGTCGAAGGCATCAACTGAACCGAAGCCGTCGGCGCCCAGTTGAATGCCGCCTCCTCAGGGCATGAGGATGCGGAGGCGAGGGCCGCTCTTGACGGTGAGCGGTCCGTCGTGGGTGTACACGTCGCCGTCGAGCGTATACGGGATGGGCGCCTCGTCGGTCCCTACCAGCGTGGCCTCGGCGGTGAGCCGCTCGTACGTCTTGTCGCCCCCAATGCTTCGGCCCCGCCACACGTCGGGGAGGCTTCGGATGAAGGCGGGAACGGAGCAATGGATGCCGAGAAGATGAAACTGGTCTCGGGTTTCGGCCGAACGGTAGAACGGTTTGAACCCCAGGCCGATTTGACGGCATGTACTGGCGCCGACCGTGAAGTAATCCCGTTCCGGAAATGCAGCCCCGTCGGGAAACGATACGCGGCCCCGCCACCTCTGCGCGACGCGTTGCACGCGGGCGCCGCCGACGAGGGCGGAACCGATCGTGCGCGTCAGGACCTCGGCCGCCCACGCCGCACCCCGGGGGTTTCTCTGGTTGTATTCGGCGATGAATCCGTAGATGGCTCCCGTCCCGAAGATGAACCCGTAGTGGTCGCCAACCTGTAAGACGCTGGTCTCGACATACCGCAGCGGTATCGATACCCGACGACGCAACCGCCGGAGGTAGCGCGCGAGAAGCCGCTCGGGGCTTTGCCGCGGAATGCCGAGGCTGTTCGCGACGGTGTTCATGGTGCCGTTGCGCATCAGCGCGACCGAGGGCAAGGGGGTGTCGAGATACGCCCGGATGAGGTGGGTGATGGCGACGTGATTGGTGCCGTCCCCGCCCGCGATGGCGACCACTGCGACCTCTCGAGCTCGGAATTCCTCGGCTACGCCGGCGAGGTCGGACAGGGTCTCGGGGGTTCGCACGAGGCCGTCCGCCCCGAGTTGCTGGCGGAGGCGGGATGCGAGCTCGGGGTCGCGACGGTGCGAGCCGGCGCGAGGATTGACGACCAACCCCACGAGGCGCCGCTCTTTCTGATGGGCGGCTACGCGACACCCGCGCGGCTCGTCGTCGTCGGTCGAAAGCATCCCGCGAGGCTGACGCTGTGATCAGGGCGTCTCGAGCTGCGCTTCGAGGGCGTCGACCGCCCGCTCCGCCTGCTCCCGGTAGGCGTTCTGCGCCGGCATCATGGCGAGAAACGCCTTGTAGGCCTTGAGCGCCCGTGTCTTATCGGACTGTTCGAGGGCTTCGCCGAGAAGGAAGTTCGCTTTCCAGAGCCAACCTGGAGCCGACCCGCGCGCTTCGCTGAGGTCGACCGCCTTCCTAAGGTACACGCCTGCCTCTTCCTTTTCGCCGCGGTTCGCGAGAATGGAGCCCAGACGATAGTGCCATTCGGGGTGGAGGTCGGTGCCCTCCACCGCCTTGCGCCACGCGGCCTCGGCCTTGACGAAATCTGACTGCTCCGCGTGGCAACGCGCCATGGTGGCGTACGCTTCGTAGCGCGAAGGGTTCAACTCGAGCGCCTTCTCGAGTTCTTCGAGGGCATCGAGCGTACGTCCTCGTTTCTGAAGCAGAACGCCCCGTTGCCAGAACGCATCGCCCATCGTGCGGTCGAGGGCCAGCGCCCGTTCGACCGCCTTCTCTGCCGCCGCCATCTGTCCCACCTCGTTCGCGGCCCACGCGTAGTACAGGTGGTAGGTCGCGCGATTGGGGTCGTACTGCGTCGCGCGCTGCAGATAGCCCAAAGCCTCCTGCGCCTCGCCAACGAGGAGGAGCGCGCGGCCGAGGAAGTGGTTGACCTCGGCGGACTGCGGCCGCTTGTTGAGGACTTCCTTCAACATCGGGATGGCCTGCTTGGGGTAGCCACTGATCACCTGGGTAGACCCGACCCGGAGCTTGAGATCGACGTCGTTCGGCGCCCGCTTGAGGGCGTCGTTGTACATCTGGAGCGCTTTTTCGTTCTGGCCCATGCGCTCGAACAGAACCCCCTGCTCGAGGGTCAAACCGGGGAACTCCGGATCGGCGGCGGCCACCAGGTCGAGTTGCTTTTGGGCCGCTTCGAAGGCGCCGCCCCGACGGTGGGCCTGGGCGAGCTTGAACCGGGCCTGCGAGTTGTCGGGCGACAGCTCGAGCGCTTTTTGCAGCTCTCCCTTCGCAACGTCGACGCGGCCTCCGTTGAGGGCGACCTCGCCTTTGGCGAGATGGAGCTTGGCGTTGTTGGGAAGCTTCTCGCTCGCCTCGGCGAGCACCTTGCCCGCTTCCTCTTCCTCACCGCGGGCGGACAAGACGGCCGAAAGCGCTACGTAGGGGTAGACCACGTCGGGGTGGTCGGGGCCACGTTCGATGGCGCGGCGGAAGGCTCGCTCGGCTTCGTCACGCTCACCGAGCGCCTCGTGCGACTTTCCCAGCCAGTAGCCGATGAGCGGGTGCGAACTCGACTTGGCACGTCGGGCCAGTTCCGCTTTTGCCTCTTTGGCCCGCTCCAGGGCGATCTTGGTTTTGGCGGCGCCCACGAGCGCGGGGATGCTGTCCGCTCGAACCCGGGTGGCTGCTTCGAAGCGGGCGAGGGCTTCCGTGTGCCGGCCCGCCGCGAAGAACAGCTCCCCGTTGCCCACGAGCGCCCGCTCGCTTTTGGGATCGAGCTTGAGGGCCTCGGCGTAGACCTGTTCGGCTTTCGTCATCTTGGAGCGAGCGAGATGGGCGTCGCCGAGGAGACTGAGCGCCTCGACGAGCTCGGCGCGGCTCGCGGCCGCCCGAACCGGGCCTTTGGACGTCACGGCGGTGAGCAGCTCCAGGGCGCGCTCGTCCTTCCGACTGCGCGAGAAGAGCGCTTCGGCGATCAACGTACGTGCCCCGGCGTGGTGTTCGGAGGCTTTGAGCACCGCCTCCGCTCGCTCGAGGGCCGCATCCGTCTCTCCCGCGAGCCGATGGGCGCGCGCCACGCCATACTCCGTTCGCGGCGACGAATGGGCCTTCAACGCATCCGTCCAGAGGCGCTTTGCGTTTTCGGGGTCGCCGAGCGCGAGCGCAATCTCGGCCTGCAGCACCTGGGCGTCGACGTCCGCTGAGAGCCCGCTCCCCGCGGCCTGGGCGGCGACCCCCTGGGCCCCTTCGAGCTGGCCTTCGGCGGCGAGGCGTGCGGCGCGGGCGAGCTGCACCAGAGGCCCCTGTTGCTCGGCCGGGATCTGATCGAGCAACTGTCGGCCCACGGCCATCCGCTGGCTGTCTTCTCCGAAGCGAACGCACGTCATGAACGCGAGATAGGAAGTGTAGGCCTTCAGGGGGACATGGCGGGGTACCTGGGCTTGTTCGGCTTGAGCTCGGGTCAGCAGCGCCTCGGCTTGCTTGGCGGTGTCGGCGGCGAGCTCCGTTGCGGCCACCGCGCGTAGACTGGCGACCCTCGCGGCGTTTTCGTCGGCGTTGATGGCGTCTTTGATCGCATAGATGCCGTAGGGGCCGAGCGAGGTCAGCGAGAGGAGGCCGCCGGCGATGGCGAGGAGGGGTACGGCTGCGATCAGGATGCGGAGCGCGCTCACGCGCTTGCGCTTGATCCGCTGTCCGGCGCCAGCCGGCCCATCCATCGCGACGGTCGCTTCGTCGTCGCCGGCGAGGCCGAACTCTTGGCCCACCACCGCCCCGGCCCCGCCCGGTGCGGGAGGCTGGGACGCGAGTTGGGCGCCGCTCACGTCACCGTGGAACGCTTCGCCTCCGTCTTGGCCATCGAGCGCGAATTGCATTGCCTCGCTGCCCTGCGCGAACGCACCGCCGGTGGCCGGGAGATTGTGGTCGTTGGGGAGGGGGAGGTCACCGCCTGCGGCCGGAAGCGGCAAGTCGCCATCCGGTGCGGCGAGGGGGAAGTCTTGGTCCGAGGGCAGAGGGAGGTCGCCGTGGGCGGCGGGAAGCGGGAGGCCACCGTCCGCGAGGTACGGCAAATCGCCGTGGGCCGCTGCGGTCGGAAGACCGGCGTCGCCGAGCACGGGGAGGCCGGCTTCCGCCGGGAGCGGTAGCTCGGCGCCCGCGGGAAGCGGCAGGCCGGCGTCGGCGCGCACGGGCAGCCCTGCTTCGGCGGGCATGGGCAGTCCGGCGTCGGCGCGCATGGGCAGCCCTGCGTCGGCAGGCATGGGCAACCCCGCGTCGGCGGGCATGGGCAATCCCGCGTCGGCGGGCATGGGCAATCCCGCGTCGGCGGGCATGGGCAATCCCGCCTCGGCGGGCACGGGGAGTTCGGCCTCGGCGGGCATGGGGAGATCGGCTTCGTACGCGGGGTGCGCGCCGCGCCCTCCCGTCGCGCCCAGAGGCGCAGCCGCGGCGGCCGGGACAGGGAGGTCCGCATCGAACGCGCTCTCCGCAGGGCCGGGGCCTGGGGGTACATCCAAGTCGATGGCGAACGGCGGGGCCTCCTCGGCGGGCATGGGGAGGTCGGCGTCGAAGGACGATGCCCCCCGACCCGCGGGAGGGCCTCCGGCGGGAAGGTCGAGCTCGATGTCGAACGGAGGGGCTTCCGCGGCGCGGGGGGCGGCCGCCTCTCGCGCCGCGGGCAGGTCGGCGTGCTCGGGTCGCGCCGGAAGGTCGGCGTCGGGGCCCATCGGGTCGCCTCCCGGCAACCCCATGTCCAGCACGCCGAACCCATCATCAGCCACGGGCGGGCCGCCCATACCGAGCGCCGTGTGGCCCCGGCCCCGATCGGCGGCGCGCATCAAGCCGTCGACCGAAAGGTCGTCTCGGTCGACCGCCGGGGGGGGCGCACCGCGTCGCGGGGGAGGGGCCGGAGGCCGTCGGCCGGCGGGCGGTGGGGGACGACGGGCGGGGGCCGGGGGCGCGGCGGCAGGGCCCGCTTCCTGATTCCCGCCAGAAGGCCTTTCGACCAGAAAATTGGCGCCGCACTTGGGGCAGCGCATGTTCAACCCTTTGGCCGGGATGCGCTTTTCCGACACGCTGTAGGGCGCGCCGCACCCCGTACACTCGACGTTGACCATGGTGGCGCTCCTCAGCGCGGCGAAAGTCTAGCAAGGCGCCTCGCGGGGTGCCCAGCGTTTCGAGACGGCCCGAGGAACGAAGACCTTTACACCCTCGACCACAACCGTGATGGTGTCGCGATGCTCGCCGACAAGTCGGCGAGGGCGAGCATCGCTCCTCAGGGCTGGTTATATGTCTTGGGGGTGCCTTACTTTTTGGGCCGGTCAAATCTACCGATCTGACCGGCACTATAAGCTCGCGTCAGACGTCGGGCTGACGAAAACTCTCCCTATGTCTTTCCTTCACGGCTTTCGATCGGGCCCACGGGCTCGGGCCCGGTTCTGGTGCCGCATCAGGGGCACCCTTCTCCTCGCGACCGTCGCCACGCTGGGGGTGTTCCCCGCCGGCTGCGACGATGGTGAATCGGAAACCACCTCCATCGTCATCGGCGTCGTGAGCGACTTCCGCGCGGGCACCGATCTCACGTCGCTCGATGTCGTGATGACGGTCGACGGCCGCGACGTCGGAAACCAAGCCCTCGGGTTGGGTCCAGACGCCACGATGTTTCCCACGGAGTTCGCGTTCGACGACGTGCCCGTGGGGGCCTCGGTGGCGATCACCCTCCGGGGATCCCTCGGGCGCTCGCTCGTCGTCGTGCGTCGGCTCGAGACGACCACCCAAGCGGGACCGCGGCGCTTCCTCCCGATGCGTCTCGAGCGCGCATGCCAGCGGGTCGACGATGGGATCGGCTCCCCCGGACCGATTTGCGATGAACCGGCGACGACGTGCATCAACGGCGCCTGCGCGTCTCCGGAGGTGTCCGCAGGGCAGCAGGTCACCTACGACCCCGACTGGCCGAATCAGGGCGACGACCCGTGTCAGGCGGGAGGCGACCCCGAGCTCACGGTCGGGCAGGGACAGAGCGACTACTTCGTCGCCGAAGACCGGGAGGTCGCGCAGGTCGAAGCGGGCCCTCAAGGCGGGCACCACATCTGGATTGCCGCTCGGGCGCGCAACGTCAATCGATCCGGCACGCGCACGACGGTCGCGGCCGAGTTGCCCGACCTCGGGCTCAGCATCTCCCCGTTGAGCGTCATCTTCACGCTGGATCGGGGTGAGGGCGGCTTCTGCAAGCTCGCGGGATTGAGGCTCCAGCTGGACATCGACGGAGACCCCATCGACACGATGCTGGGAGAAGAGGTCACGGTGATGGTGACGATGGAAGACAGCGACGATAACGTCGCCACCGACACGCACCGATTCACGCTCTCCGACGACATCCTGTAGGCCTCGGATGACGCCGGTCGGTTTGCCGACGTCCGATGCGTGCCGCGTCGGGCCGGTGGTTCAGCCGCCCGCGTCGGCGCGTGCCTCGGCGTCACCTTTTCCGCCCGCGGGCCCCACGTTGGCGGCGGCCTTGCCGGGCTTTGGGGGCGCATACTGGTCGGGCGGGAACTTCGTGCTCGCCGCGCTGAGCGCGTTCGACAGAAGTTCGGTGTTGATGACCTCCGGCAACAGGTGCCGCTTTCCGTCGGGCGTGAGCACCACGTAGATCGGAATCCCGGCCCGACCGAGGTCCTCGATCATTTGCTCGATCTCCTCGTCTTCGTTCGTGAAGTCCGCCTTCACGGGAAGGATGTTCGTCCGCGTGAGGTCGGCGCGGATCGTCGCGGTTTCGATGAACGCCTTTTCGTTCGCCTTGCAGTTGGCGCACCACTCCGCGGTGAAGTCCATGAAGACGGGACGGCCCCGGTCGAGGTTCGCCTTCACGACTTCCTCAGAGTACGGCGTCCAGATGATCTTCTCGTTTTCCGCATCGACGACGGGAGGGTCCGTCCACTCCGAACCATTCTTCACCGCCGTCGCGGGCGCGGCGGAGGCGGTCTGCGTGCGTGGACTCAGGTCGATCCAAAAGAAGCCGCCCGCGACCACCAGCGCGCCGGCGACCCCCCTCGCCACCCACCGAACCCGGTCGGAGTACTCGAAGCTAGACCACTTCCCATAGGCCCACAGACCCACTGCGGCCGTGAGGAGAAAGGCGAGAAAACCGGTCGCGGACGCCGGCTCGAGCTGGCTCTGCAAGGTGCCGTAGAGCCAGACCGTGGCCCCCATCAGCGTAAAGCCCATCAGCGTCTTGAACGTGCTCATCCACGCCCCCGGCTTCGGGAGCAGTCTCGCGATGGCCGGCACGAAGCTCACCGCGAGGAAGGGGAGCGCCAACCCGACGCCGATCGTCATGAACACCCCAACGGTGTGGTAGTGCGGCGTCTCTCCGCTCAGCGCGAAGGGGAGAAAAAGAGAGAAGCCGGGCGCCGTGCAGGGCGTGGCCATCACGGCCGCGACGAGCCCGTTGACGAAGGTGCCCAGGTACCCGCTGCCCCCTCGGTGCGACAGGCCGACGGTGAACTCGAAGACGCCCAGCGCGTTGAGCCCGAACACGAACATGACGGTCGCGAGGCCCGCCACGAACAGGGGGCTCTGGAACTGCTGTCCCCAAAAGAGCTTCTCTCCCGCCAGCTTGAAGGTCAGTACGACCGCGGTGATGCCCGCGAAAAACGCCAAAATGCCGAGGCTGTACGCAATACCGTGCCTCCGGTTGGTACCCGGGTCTTCCTTGGCTTGTTCCACCACGTGGAACACCTTCATGGTGAGCACGGGGAGAACGCATGGCATGACGTTGAGGACCAAGCCTCCGACGAGCGCATAGGCGTAGATCAGTGCAGTGTTCATCGTCGCTCCGAGGGCCAGTATACCGGTCGAATACGGAGCCCGTCGATGGCGGTTACGCGAGGTGGGCGGTCTCGCGCGCGACGGACGGCGGGTTCTGCTCGATTCAGGAGGCTGCCTCCAGCGCCGCGAGGGTCGCCTCCGCCATGGCCAGTTCACCCGCCATCGCCACCTTCATCGCGGGTTGTCCGGCCCGCGTCCGCGCGACGAAGCTCTGGAGATGCTCCCGCGCATCGTCCCAGCGACGGTGCTGGTAGGCCAATTGGCCGAGCACGAAGCGACCGTAGCCCTGACCGGCCGGACATGACGCCAAGCGGTCGATGAGACCTCCGAGGTCGCGTACGCGGTATCCGGCGCCGCACTTCGCGAGCGCGAGATGGCCCTGGTAGAGGGGCTTGTCGGCCGTTCCCCACCGGGCGGCGCGCTGAAGCGAAGCGATGGCGTCCTCGTGGCGTCCGGCGAGGAACAGGACAGACCCCAAGGTCCAGTGGTGAAACGCCCGGCGCGAGGCGGGGGCGCGCCGCGCGGCCGCCCGAAGGTGGGTCACCGCGCCGTCGATGTCACCGCGGGCCTGGCAGGCACGGGCGACGTCTTGGTGGATCACGTCGACCAAAACATCGAAGCGAAGGGCCTGCTCGCCGAATGAGGCCGCACGTTCGAATTCTCCCCGCTCGAACGAGGCCACGTAGCACTGGCGTAGGAGCATCGCGTGCGTCGTATCGTCGAGAGGTTCCGGATGGGCGAGGCCCCGCTTCGCCTCTCGCTCCCGAGCCTCGGGGCTCCGGGCCGCCATCGCCCGCGAGAGATGCTCCTCCGCGGTCGGGGCGGGGGCGTCGGCGAGAAAGACGGGCGCCGCCACGGGAACCTTCGGCGACGCCGGCCCGCTGCCCTCTTTCGTTGACACGACCAGAGTTTAGCAGCAGGTGCTAGCCGAGCCAGTTCATGGTCCGTGCGTTCGAGTTCCTGAAGTTCCGCCGGCCCGCGGCCGGGTTGGCGTTTTCTCTGTCCATCGCGCCGGCCCTCGCCGCCGCGGGGTGCGGGCATTCGGCCACGCGGGAGGAATGCGAGGTCATCTTTCGAAAGAGTGCCGAACTCGCCGCGAAGTCCCACGACATCAAGGACCCGGCGGAGGTCGAGCGTCTCGTCGCGCAGGCGCTCTCGGACAAGCGGGACAAGCTCGAGGGCTGCGTGGGTCGCAGGGTTACCGATGAAGTGCTGAAATGTGTTCCGGGAGCGACCAGCGAGGAAGAACTCGAAGCCTGTCTCGAGTGAAGGTCCGCATGTTGGTGGGGGCTTTTGGGAGGGCTTTTGGTAGGCTCGCGGCTTGAAGTCCGGCGGTCCCCTTCTCGGTTACAACAACAACATCCCGTACAAGGGCGAGGTGTACCACGTCCAAACCGAGGACTCGGGGGCCAAGCGACCTCACGTGATCACGCATCTATTCGCCGATGGCGGGCGGATCGTGAAGACGCGCAAGACGTCGTACGCCGATCTGGTCGACGAGGGCACCGAAGACCTGGAAGACCGCGTCCGCTCGCTGATGCGCGAGCAACACAAGGGGATGGTCATCTCGCTCCGGGACGGTGAGCTGGACCACCTGATCGACCCCGACCCGAGTTCGCCGCCGGACCCGAGCGAGGTGGTCGAGGAGATCAAACCGCCCCCGCCCTCGGCCCCTCTGGACCTGCTCGAGCGCGCGGCCGCGATGGACGAAAGCGCCTTTGAAGACGAGGTGGAGCGTGTTGCGACCGATCGGCCCGTCCCCCCGGTCCGGCGCACTTCGCCCAATCCGGCGGCCGGGACGTACCGTTTCGTCGGTGATCGCGATGACGCCCCACCGAAGGAGGGGACCTCGGCATCTCGGCGCCGCATGCGACGCACGAGCGGGGGGGCTGCAACCGTCGGCGGTGAGGTCTCTCCGGGGGCCGCCGACGCCGCATCTGCGGCCGTCACGAGAAAGCGCCCGCCCCCCCCGAGGCGGCCCCGCAGCCAGCCGCCGTTGGGTCTCTTCGGTCGTCCCGAGGCGAGCCCTCCCGGTCGTCTCGACGCCCTCATCGAGGCCTACCGCACTCGTTCTCAGTGACCGCGGGGGTCGCTCGCGTTGCCAGCGAGCGAGGGAGGGGATTAGGCTTCGCCATGCGATTTCCAACGGTGACGACGAAGCTCGTCGCAACCCTGGCCCTCGTCGTTCTGGCCGGCGCCTCCGCGGCCTGCGGTCCCAGCACGCCACCGGCCAAGCTGGCCCAGGTCAGCGCCGGAAGCATGCCTAGCGACGGGGTGTGGACGGGCGTCTACTATTCTCCCCTGTTTGGCTACCTCCACCTCGAAGCTGCGGGCAGCACCGTCAAGGGCCGCTGGCTCCGGCCGCGAAAAGACCAATGGGGTGAGCTCACGGGAGAGGCCGACGGCAACCTCTTGAAGTTCGAATGGGCGGAGTACGTCGATGGCCTGGTCGGTCCGAATTCTAAGAAAAAGGGCAAGGGGTATTTCGTCTACAAGCGTCCCGAGGGCGACAACGTCGACGACCTCATCGAGGGTGAGATCGGTCGGGGCGGCGATGAAGTGGGGACGCCTTGGGACGCGGTCAAGCAGCGCAACGTCGAGCCCGACCTGAGTTCCATCGGAGGAACTGGGGTCGATGACGTCGGCGGCGGCGACTGGGATGGCCCCAACCGAGAGGAGGGAGCACCCGAGCCGCCCGCGGAGCCACCTGGGGATGCCCCGGGCAACGGCGATGAGGAAGAAGAGGACGCTCCCGAGCTTTGAGGCCGGCCGCCCGTGCTCAAACGCGGCGGCTCATGCTAAGGAGCGAGCCATGAGCGGCGAAGCGATGCGTGGCGCGGCCCGAGGCGTCGAATTTCCGGAACCCCCCATCTTCGAGCGCGGCGCCCCGGGGCGTCAGGGGGCGTCCCTGGCGCCACTGGACGTGCCTGCCGTCGACTCGGCGGCGTACTTCGGGGCGTTGGCCCGCACGACGCCGGCCGCGCTTCCCGAAGTCAGCGAGCCGGAAGCGTTTCGACACTTCGTCCGGGTCTCGAAGCAGAACTATTGCATCGACACCCAGATGTACCCGCTCGGTTCGTGCACCATGAAGTACAACCCGAAGGTGAACGAATGGGCGGCGCGTCAGCCCGGGTTCACCGCCATGCACCCGATGATGCCCGACGCGTTGGTGCAGGGCAGCCTCGAAGTGATGGGGCGGGTCCAGTCGATTCTCTGCGCCGTCACCGGTCTCGACCAGTGCTCGCTCCAGCCGGCGGCCGGCGCGCAAGGGGAGCTCACGGGGCTGATGATGATCAAGGCGTATCACCGCGCCCAGGGTCGATCGCCCCGCAAGGTCTTCGTCCCCGAGAGCGCCCATGGGACCAACCCCGCGAGCTGCACGCTCGCGGGGCTTCAAGCCGTGAAGATCCCCGCCTCGGCGGACGGGCTCGCCCACCCGGAGGATGTGCTCGCAGCGATCGAACGGGAGGGCAGCGACGACGTCTGCGGGTTGATGATCACCAACCCCAACACCGTCGGTTTGTTCGAGGGTCGGCTTCCCGAAATCGCCCGCCTCATCCACGACAAGGGCGGGATGGTCTACGGGGACGGAGCCAACACGAACGCCATCATGGGCCAAGCTCGGTACGGCGACCTGGGCGTCGACGTCGTGCACATCAACCTGCACAAGACGTTTACCACCCCGCACGGCGGGGGGGGGCCGGGCTCAGGACCCATCTGCTTCGTCGACGCGCTCGGTCCGTTTCAACCTCGCCCGGTCCTCGTCGAGACGGCCGAAGGCGGCTACCGCTTCGATGACGATCGGCCGCAAAGTGTGGGCCGCATGCGGGCCTATCAGGGTAACTTCGGCATGTTCATTCGGGCGTACTGCTACATGCGTGAAATGGGCGGCGAGGGGCTTCGGATGGCGAGCGCCCTCGCGGTCCTCAACGCCCGGTACGTATGGAGCCAGCTCAAGGACACCTACCCGACCGCGAGCGACCTCGACTGCATGCACGAGGTCGTGTTCAGCGATGAGGAAGTCGAAAAGGCGACCGGCGTCAAGACGCTCGACATCGCCAAACGGTTGCTCGACTACGGATTTCACGCGCCCACCGTTTACTTCCCGCTGGTCGTACGGGGCGCCTTGATGATCGAGCCGACCGAGACCGAGACCAAGCAGACCCTCGACGAGTTCGTCACGGCGATGAAGGCCATTCGCGAGGAGGCGGGGCGCGACGCCGACCTCGTGAAGCACGCGCCCCACCTGACGCGCCTGCGCCGGCTGGACGAGGCGATGGCGGCGCGAAAGCCCCGTCTCCGGTGGCACCCCCCCATCGATTGACGTCTTCTCGCCCCAGGTCGGACGCTGGGGTAGGCTCCCCCGTCTCCCCCCGCAGGGGGCGAAGTCCGTGGCTGCGACCCTCGAAAGCAAAGGCGACATCGAGAGCATCTGTCAGGCGGGTGCGCTCACGGCGGGCTCCTCGGCCGAGCTCGTCTTCCGGTCGTGGGACGACGTCTCGCCGCCGTTCACATTGAAGATCCGTGATCCAAGCGGGAAGACGGTGGTGGACCGCGTCCTCCGGGAGCTGCCGACCGGGCGCCCTCAAAGCGCGCCTCCCATCACCTTTACGGTGTCGGTCGCTGGCCCCTACCGCATCCTCATCAAGGAACTCTACGGGAGGGCGTCGGGCGAAGCGACGTTGAACGTGACGTAGCGGGCGCCGCTACGGATTGGGATTGGAAGAGCACGGAAGGAACCATGTCCGCGACGATCGACAGCCAGGGTGAAATCGAGGTGATCGCCAATTGCGCCGAGCTGGCGCCGAACCGGCAGGCCAAGCTGCACTTTCGCCTCGTCGACCTCGCGGCGCCCCCCTTTCAGATCCGCGTCCGCTCCCCGAGCGGCAAGCTGATCCTCGAGCGTGTCATCCGCGAGCTGCCGACGGGCGAGCCTCAGAGTCCGCCGCCCATCACGTTCACCGTGCAGGCGGGTCGGTACGAGGTCGATGTCGTGCAGCTCCGCGGCACCGCCAGCGGCAAGGCACACATCGACGTCGGCTGAGGTCGGTCCGAGACGACGCCGATTTCGTTCATCACGCCCAACTGGCGCCCCGGTCGACGTCGATCGCATCGCAAATCGCTTCGGCCGCACGGATCCCGTGGGCGTTGGCTTCCTCGAAAAGAGCGAACCCGGTCAAGTCGACGTGGGCCCAGGCCACCCGGGGCGACAGAAGCGTCGGGTGCGACCATGGCGTCGCGGCGCCGCCGGCGGAAAGGAACCCCGGTTCGGGGCGGGGCATCGCGTGACCCCACACCATCACGTCGATGCGGTCGAGCTCGCCCACCAATTCCGGGTGCGCGGGCGCGAGGTCGGCCAGCACGTCGGAGGCGTGGCCCGCCCAACGCTGGTCCAGGAGGCGGCGTCGGGTGGCGCGAGGATCCGGACCCCCGAACGCGCGAAAGTACGTCCACGTCGTGCGGTCGTCGTCGCGGAGCGCCTGATGGTCGGCGTCGACGTAACCGAGACCGTTCGAACCGTGGAGGATGGAGTCCCACGCTTGCCGCGTGTCGGGGCGTCGGCGGAGGTGGAGGTTGGCCACGAGCCAGCTCGAGGTGGTGCGGTGCAGGCGCGGGGCGGGACCGGCGAAGATGCGCGAGACGATGAACCCTGGCACCGCCAGCACCGCGGCCCGGGCATCGATCCGGCGGCGGGTGGCGGTCGCGACGTCGAGGTAGTGGAGGGTCACCCCGTGTTTCGCCTCCGCGAGGGACACGACCAACGCGCCGGTCGACACCGTGGGTGCGCCGAGCCTCGCGAGACCACGCATCAGGTACCCGTTGCCCTCGGGCCAAACGAGGTAGCGACTCCCGCGGAGTTGGTCGCTGTCGAAGGCACGGGCGGCAAAGTAGAGAAGGCCCGCCCACGCCGAGCACTGGTCGAGTTCGGCGCCGAAGTCGTCGAGGGTCGCGTAATTGACGAGCCAACGGAGCATCGGGGTGACGAACCCCTCACGGTCGAGCCAGGCCGCCATGGACATCCGGTCGAGGGCCAGAAACTCGGGGTCGGTGGAGCTGAGCGCGCCGGGAAGCGTGAAGGCAGGCCGTCCGTCACGTCCGCGCCTGGCGGACAACGCCTCGACGACGCCGACGAAGCGGTCGACTTCTCGCCGCTCCGACGCCGTGAGGGCGGGGCGGGGGACGAGACCTTCGAACCAGGCGCCGCGAAAAAAGACGCGCTCTTCGGGTGCGTGGCACAGCACGTCGTCGCGAAACCGTGGTCTCCCCGCGGCATCCCAACCGGTGAGCACGTCGAGGTCCGACAAGAGACGCAACGCACCCCGGGCGCCGGGCTCAGGGACGGGCAGGTAGTGCGCGCCCCACGGGTGACGACGCCCCGATGAGGGATCCTCGCCCCAGGTGCTCGTCCCTCCGATGAACGACTCGAGATCGAGAAGCCGGGTGGGGACCCCGGCGGCGCCGAGGCGCCACGCCGCCGACAAGCCGGAGGCACCGGCGCCCACGATCACGACCTCGGCCGATTCCGTCGGCGGGGAGGTCATCGCCCCCTTTCGCGGCGACGCCGCCGATCCGCGCAGGAGGTGCCCGACCCGATGCGATGCGCCCACGAGTTGCCCCTCGATGCGGCGATCGGGGCCGAGGGCCTGCTCGGCGAACCAGGCGACGGCCGTCGCCTGGAGCAGCTCGCGTCGCCCCATCGTCACCGCCACGATTCCCACTCCCGGGTGTATATCGACACGAGCGGCTGGTCGTTGAGTCGGTTGACCGGGGCATCGACGCGGTCCATGTCGCGGGGAAAGCGGCGGAGCTCGACCAGTAGGTCGGAATCGAGAAATCGGAGCTTATCGGCCCCCACTCGCAGCTCGGACGCGGAGGCGCGAATGCGTCCGGGGGGGCCGGTGACGATGAACCCCCACTCGCCGAAGCTCGGCACGTAACAATGCATGGGGGCGATGGCGAAGCCCGCTTCCTCCATGGTGGTGGCGATGGTCCAAAAGGATTGCCGCGCGAAGTACGGCGACGTCGATTGGACCACGGCCGCCCCCTGCACGCCGATGCGCTCGCGGAGGCGCCGAAAGAACGTCAGGCTGTAGAGCTTTCCGAGTCCGTAGTTCGAGGGGTCGGGAAAGTCGACGACGGCGAGGTCGAACGCAGGTTCATCACTGTTGGCGATCCACGTGAAGGCGTCTTCGTTCCGGACCTCCACCCGCGGATCGTTGAGCGCATCGCGGTTGAGCTGGGTCGCGACAGGCAAAGTGCGAAACAGATGGGTGACCTCGGGGTCGAGGTCGACGAGCAAGACCCGCTCGATGCTCGGGTACTTGAGGAGCTCCCGCACCGCGAGGCCGTCGCCGCCGCCGAGGACCAGGACCCGCCGAGGCTCGCGTCCGAGCACCCCCACCGCCGGGTGCACCAAGACCTCGTGGTAGCGCGCCTCGTCGTCAGAGGAAAATTGGAGGTTTCCGTTGAGAAACAGCCGCGTCGTACGGGGGGATTGCGTGAGCACGATGCGCTGGTACGGCGACTGGGCGCTGTAGACGATGGGCGCCCCGAAGTAGGCGGTCTCCCCCCGGGCCACGCCGCGGTCGATGACCACGACGCCGAAGACGAGTCCCCCGAGGACGACGGCGCATTGGGTGCGGAGCCGCCACCGGACCGCACGCGACACCGGCATCGAATAGGTCGCGAGCAGCGCGACGAGCGCGTTGAGGATGCCGAACACGAGGCTCGTACGGTGAATGCCGAGCTTGGGCACGAGGAGCAGGGGGAACATCAAACTCGCGACCAAGGCGCCGACGTAGTCGAGGGCCAGCACCCGGGCGACGAGCTCTTTGAGCTCGAGGCGAAACTTGAGTAGCCGGATGAGGATCGGGATCTCGAGGCCGACGAGCGTTCCGATGATGGCGACCAGGAGGTACAGGGCGGCCCGGAAGGCGCCGAGGGAGGTGTAGACGGCGAAGAGGATCGGGGCACTCGCGCCTCCGACGAGGGCGACGGCGAGCTCGATTTCGACGAAGCGCTCGAGGAGGCGATCTTCGAGAAACTTCGACAGGTACGACCCCACCCCCATGGCGAAGAGATAGAGCCCGATGACGATGCTGAACTGCGCCACCGAGTCGCCGAGCACGTAACTGGCGATGGTGCCGGCGAGCAGTTCGTAGATCAGGCCCGACGTCGCGATGACGACGACGGAGGCGAGGAGCACCGGGGGCACGTAGCGACGCGGCAGCATCGGCCCCCCGAGGGTGCCACAGCGAGGCCACGAAGGGTGTGGCGAAGCCGGAACGGGCGCCACTATGATGCCGGCCGTGGTCAACCTCGACCGGCAAGCGACCTGTCCCAGCTGCGGCGCCGGCGTGACCTTCAAGTTCGCCGGCGCTCGCTCGGTCGTCTGCGATTACTGCCGGAGCGTGGTGGTGCGCACCGACCGCGGTGGCGTCGAGGCGCAGGGCCGCATGGCCGACTTGCTCCAGGTGCCCAGCACCATGCCCTACGGGGCCGAGGGCCACTGGGGAGGCGAGTACTTCGAGGTCACGGGCCGCGTGCAGATGGACCGGGCGGGAGCGCCCGGGGCGCCGTGGGAGGAGATGATCGTCTGGTTCCCGCGGGAGGACCGAACGACGTGGGTCGCCTACGCCCAGGGCCGTTGGTATGCGACGAGCGAGGACCCGAATCCACCTCCGCTGCCCCCGGCGGGGACCCTCCGGGTGGGCCAGCAAGTCGACCTCGGACAGCACGGGCTGTTCGTGGCGCAGGAGATCGCCCAGCGCCGCGTGGTGAGTGGCCAGGGGTCGTTGCCCAGCGTTCCCAAGCCGGGGGTCGTGACCCAATACGTCGACCTCAGCGGTCCGAAAGGGGGCTTCGCCACCATCGACTACGGGGACGGGACCGCGGCGCCGACCCTCTACGTGGGCCGCATGTTCGACCCCAAAGGCGTCGAGCTCGCGGGCGGGATGCCCCTCGAAGCCGAAGAGGCCAAGGTCTCCTCCGCCGAATGCCCCAACTGCGGGGCCAGCCTGCCCATCGCATCGGGAAGTGCGCAGCGCGTGGTCTGCCAGTATTGCGGCACCGCGAGCGACATCACCTCCGGCACCCTGAGCGCCCTCGGTCCGGCCCCCAAACCGCCGATCGAGCCCTACCTACCCATGGGCGCCAGGGGGGACCTGCGTGGCGTGGAATACGTCGTCACGGGCTTCGTGATCCGGTCGTGCATCGTCGAACACGTCACCTACTCCTGGCGGGAGTACCTGCTCTTCGGAGGGCCTCAGGTGGGTTACCGCTGGTTGATGGAGGAGGACGGGAGCTGGCAATTCATCGAGCCGCTCGAGGCCGGCAACGTGGCCGACTCAGGGAACTCGGTGATGTTTGGCGGCAACCCCTACCAATGGAAACAGCAGGTCATGGCGTCGGTCGACTACGTGATCGGCGAGTTTTACTGGAAGGTCGAGATCGGCGAGATGGTCGAGGCCACGGAATTCACCGGTCCCGGGGGGAAGGTCAGCCGCGAGAAGACCCCCACCGAGGTGAACTATTCCTTTGGCACCCCGCTCGACCCCAATGAACTGGCCGCATTTGGCGTCGCTCCGCCGCCGCGGACGATGGTGTCCAGCGACGGCGGGTCCAGCGCCAAGTGGGTCCTCATCGTCATCATCCTCATCGTCCTCTGCATCATCCTCGGCCTCTGTGGGGGCGGAGGCAGCTCCGGGGGCACCGGCGTCTACGGCGGCAGCAGTCGTAGCTGGGGGGGCAAGTGAGGCGGCGACCGAAGCCATCACCGGGGCGGTGGCCCGGCGGCGGGGCATCATTGCTGACGATAGGGTCGCGTGGGCGTCAGGGAGCGACGTTCGCCGTCCACGTGCCGTCGCAGACCACGCCCATCATGCAGGAGAAGGTCCCCGAGGCGACGCCAGTGGCGTCGATGGTTCCGGTGACGGGGCATTCTGTCGTCCGGCCCTTGCCGTAGTCGGCGAGGGTGGTCCCGCTCACCGTGCCGGTGGTGCCGTCCACCGACGCCGTCAGGTCGCCGCCGACCACCGAGGCCGCCCACGTGCCGGTCAGGGCACCGCCCGGAGCGACCGCGAAGTTCAGGGGGACGGTTTCTCCACTCAGGCAGTTGATCACGATCGAGCCCGAGTAGGACCCCTCATAGGTCACGGACGTGCCGCCTCCGGTCCCCGTCGCAGCTCCGCTACCCCCGGTTCCGGAGGGCCCTGGTCCCGAAGTGGTCGCGCCGGAGGTCGTCGTGCCGCCGGAACCGCCCGTCTCCGTGCCCGTTTCACCGTCATCGTCGCCGCAGGCCACGACGGCGGTCGAAAGGGCAACGAAAGACAACCAAAGCAGACATCGACGCATTGGCTCCGTCGTACTGAATTTGACAGTCAAGAGCAATAGGGGGCCCAGCGCGAGCCAAAGGGCAAAGGGGCCCAGCGCGAGCGAGAGGGGCCCAGCGTTCAGGGGGCGGCCGGAGCGGGCTCCGACGGGGGCGCTTTGATCTGCGACCCGGGCTTGAGCGACCAAGGCCGGGGACCCTCGGGATCGCGCGCAGCGCGCAGCCACGCGACCATGTAACGCGCCCATCGTTTGCGCTCGGGGATGGTCGGATGAATTCCGTCTCCGAGGACCTTCATCTTGGGCTCGATCAGCTCATTGGTGTCGACGTAGAGGCAGGGGGCGCAGTTGTCCCGAATCACATCGAGGATGCCGCTGTGTTTGGCACCGGGCCACAACGGAGCGGCGACCCAGATGCAGGGACGGTCGCCAATCTGTCGGACGAGGCGCTTGATCGGTTCGATGCGATCGGTCGGGGTCGGCATCGCCGTCTCGTTGCCACCGAGGGTCACGATCACGAAGTCGGGGTCGTAGTACGCGAGATGCTGCGCGAACTTCATCTTGAAGCCCGCCCACTGGGGAATGTAGGTCGCTTCCTTGGCCTTCAGAGGGGCCTTGATGCCGCGTTCACGCAGCAGGGGACTCAACTGGGACCCCAACGCGTCGGCCATCGAGTCGCCGACGTGAAGCACGGTCGTCCCGCGGGGAAGGGGAGGTGGCTCCGCCGGGGGCGGGGGCGATTTCGAAGGAGGTGGGGGGGCGCGCCTCGCGGCTGGTCCGCCGGCGAGGGGGGATGACGACGGGGCGACGTCGGGCGTCGCGTCGGGCGTTCGCGGCGACGAGCCGGCACCAGCGTCCAAAGCGACCCGAGACGGAGCGACCGGAGACGGAGCGCCCGGGGGAGGGGCAGAGGGCGACCCGCAGGCGGCCGTCGCCATGGTCACGCAAGCCAAGAAAGCGAGAGGCGCACGCATGGCGCGAAACCCTAGCAACGTCCGCCACGGTGGCCTACTCCAAGCCCCGTGGACAACGTCGCGCCTCCGGTGGTTTGGGTGTTGAACCTGGACGCCGACCGGGAACTCGCGCTCGGCCACTACCAGCCCTCCGCCGCCGTTGCGGCCCGGATGCGACGGGCGAGGCGGCGGGTGCTCGGTCTCGTTCGCCCCGACGACGTCGTCCTCGACGACGAGGATGACCCGGAGATCGGGGCCCGGGCGAAGGGCCGCCCCGGCTACTGTTGGTGTCCCACCCCGCGCGCGCGACGCGCGCTATGTCGCGTGGGGGCCCGACGGCCGTGGGGGCCCGAGCTTTCGTTCGATCTCCTGCGTCGGGTCAACCACCGGCGGTTCTGCGCGGAGCTGGGTCAGACGCTCCCCGGCGCTCTTTGGTGCGAGGATCGGCGTGCTGTCGTCACGTGTCTCGTGAGCGGCGCAAGCGACACCGACGCCTGGCTCCTCAAACGGCCCTACAGCTTTTCGGGGAGCGGCCGTCGGCGGGTCTCGGTAGATCGCTCGTGGGCGGACGATCCGGACCTCTCGCGATGGATCGATGCGTCCTTGCGTCGCGGGGGGCTGCAGGTCGAGCCCTGGTGCCAACGCACGCTCGACGTCGTGCTTCACGGGTTCATCGGAGCCGACGACATCCACCTCGGCGCCCCCTGTGTGCAGGAGTGCGACGCGCACGGGGCCTGGCAGACCACGCGATTCGGGGCGCCGCTGACCTCTGAGGAGTGCGCGGCGCTGCGGTACGAAACCACCCGGGCCGGCGCGGCCCTACGCGAAACGGGCTACCGGGGACCGTTTGCCGTCGATGCCTTTCGTCACGCGGCGGGCTTTTGTCCCCGCGTGGAGATCAACGCCCGCTACACGATGGGGTGGGGGATCGGTCTTCCCGAGCGCCCTGACCTCGTGCGCCCCTGAGGGCGCCGCCGCGGTTCGAGCCAGACCTTCATTCAGCTCTCCTCGAGCAGACCCTGCAAGTGGGTGCGCCCGAGTTTGTACGTCGTGTTGCAGTAATCGCAGCTGACCTCGATGACCTCGTCTTCTTCCACCATCGACACGAGCTCGGCGCGCGGAAGGGTCGAGAGGCTCATCACCACCCGCGCGCGGCTGCACTGGCAACCGTAGCGCACCGGCCGCGTCTCGAGCTGGGCGTACGGCATGCCGAAGAGAAGCTCCTCGAGCAGGCGCTCGGGACCGAGGTCGGCGACGAGCTGGTCGGTCGACGGCATGGCCTCGAGCCGCTCGGTCATGATCATGAGCGGCCCGCGATCGGCTCCCGGCAACAACTGGACGACGAACCCACCCGCGTGTCGGATCGCCCCCTCCTCATCGCGGGTCAGACCGGTCGCCACGAGCGCGACCACTTGCTCGGACTCTTGCATGTACGTCATGATCGCCGACGCGACGCGGTCGTCTGGGGGTTCGATCATGCTTCGGTGCACGCGACCCTTCGCCATCACCCGCATCATCTGAAGCCTCGCTCCGGTCCCGAGCTCGAAGGGCCCCTCCTCGGCGTTCTGAAGCAGTCCGCGGGTGACGCCGTCGGGGTGGGTGTCGGCGACGAGGCTGGTGGTGCCGTTGCGGCCGTAAAGAACGCCCTGGACCCGATAGGTCGGCGCCATCGTCTCGCGGACGAGCACCGTCCCCGTCACGAGGTCTGCGAGGTGACGCACCGTCGTCGGATCGCTCACCCGCTGGGCGTTCACGATGCCGCGGACGGTATCGGTCGTCGACGCGGTGATGACCCGAAAGTTGTCGTCGTCGGTGATGGCGCGCAGGACGTGGTCTCCCGCCGTGAGGTCGGTCGCTTCCCTGGTCATGCCGCAACCTTACACCGGAGGTCGCACCACGAGACGAGGCGTCCGGGCCCTCGGGGTGCGCCGAACGCCATGGAACACGTGAGGTGCACGCCGGCGCGCGCACGCGCGGCGTGACCGGCCGGTCGCGGACCCCGGCCGGGGCGGGGGAGGAAGGATAGGAAAGCGGGTCCGAGGGCGCGCGGTTCGGTGTACATGTCACCCATGCGTGGCAGGGCGTTCGGGGGTTTCGGCGTGGCGTTGGTCGTTGGGTTCGTGAGCCTCGCCCCCGCCTCATGCTCGAGCGATCCCGCGGCCGAGGACGAACCCCTGTGCGTGGCTGGCGACAACATCTTCTGTCGTTGCCGCGGCGGGGCGGCCGGCACCAAGCTCTGTCTCGACGATGGCGCCAGCTTCGGCGCCTGCGAGACGGTGCGAGGCCCCTGCTCCGAGGCGCTTCCCGACGGAGGCGACGACGACGGAGGTGGTACGGGAGGAAGCGTGCTGCCGGGCGGGGGCGATGAGCCCCCTCCGCAACCGGGAGAGCTTCTCGCGGCCTGTACCCGCGACGACGATTGTGTGTCCGGGCACTGCCCGCAGGGCTTTTGTAGCCAGGGGTGCGACGATTATCAGCAGTGTGCCCCTCCCGAGCCCGCCGCCCCGGGGGACTGCGTGGCGCTTCCCGAGGTGACGCTCGACGGACAGCCCGGGGTCTGCGTGCCGTACTGTCTCGAGCAGGCCGGCTGCGCAGCCTTCGGCGCCGACAGTCGCTGCAGTTACACCGAGGCTTCGTTTCCCGCCTTCGGCGTCGTGGTGTGCGCGAACTGGGGGGACGCCCTGACCCTCCCTCCCGACGGGTACCCCGAAGAGGGTTTCGTGTGCAGCGACGACGTCATCTGCAACCTCGGCCTCGATGGAACCGAACGGATCTGCATCGACGGCGATTGCGGGGCCGGATGCAACGACGGCCCCGATTGTCCCGATGGCGTCGATTGCAGCCCGAGCGGGGTCTGTGGCGCGAACCCGAGCGACGGAGATGACTGCCCTGGCGTCGCCATCGCGCTTCCCAGTCTCGGCAGCAGCGAGGTCGTCAACGGCAACACCGGTGCGCTGAGCCCGCCCGCGGAGCACACTGGTACCGGAAGCTGTGGCGCGCTCACCGCCGATGCCGAAGAAGCGGTGTATGCGGTGACGGCCGGTGTCGCGGGCAATCTGATCGTTTTGGTGGAACCGGGGGCCGCCTACGACGCCGTCGTGTACGTGCGCCAAGGGAGCTGCGCCGGGGGCGGCGGGCAGGTCGCATGCGCCGACGACGGACCCGACGGCGGGGACGAAATCCTCGAGACGCCGCTGCTGGCGGGGGAGACGGTGTACGTCGTCATCGACGGCTTCGACGGAAGCGCCGGTCCGTACGTGGCCACCTTCGACCTTGACCAATGACTTCGGGCGCGGGTCTCGCGGCGACTCTGGTTAATTCTGGTAAGGTCGCCCCGGGGGCGCGGAGCCCGCCCGGAGCATGAGCGACAGCAACGAACATGGCGCGGACGAGGCGCCCCCGTCCGACGACGACGACGGCATGCTGCCGCCCGAGACGGTCAAGGTGCAAGCGGTCCGAATCCCGCCGGTCACCTCTTCGAACCCCGTGCCTCCGAACGCCGTCACGTCGGGGACGGCCCCGATGCAGCCCATTCCCGCAGAAGTCCATGCGCATATCGCTGCGGCGCGCGCCGCGGTGGGTCAGCCCGGGGGCCCGGCCACGCCCTTCGAGGTGCATCGACCGGTGGTACCCTCTGCCTTGCCCTTTCAATCGCCGGCCGCCGGGGGGGGCGGCGCCGACATCGGGCCCACGCCAGGGGCGGTGGCGGCATCGGCGGGCCCTCCGCCGAACCCCGTCGTCGTGTTGCGCCGCAAGCAACCTCCGCCTCAACTCGCATCGCCCGGGCTGCTCGGGGGCGCGGCGAGTTTTCACGCCCACGCGCATCTGATCGGGGCCGCGGTGGCGCGCGCGCCCCGTCGGCTCACGCCCCTCGCGGTGCCCGTCGCCGCCACGGTATCGCCGGCTGGAGAATCGCCCGCGGGGGGATCACCGGCGGGCGTCTCCCCGGCGGGCGTCTCCCCGGCGGGCGTCTCCCCGGCGGGCGTCTCCCCGGCGGGCGTCTCCCCGGCGGGCGTCTCCCCGGCGGGCGTGCCTCCGACCGGGCTTTCTTCCGATGCCCCGGCCGTCCCTCCGGGGGCGGGGGTCGTGCCCGGCCTTGCGGCCGCAGCCATCGCGGCCCCGCCTCCGCCAGCGATGGTGCCCCCGCCGCCATTCGCCCCGGATGCGGCTCCGCCCCCCACCGTACCGGTCGAGCCCCCGGCGGCGGTGGCGGCGGCCGTGGCACCGGGGGTGGTGGGCCCTCCAGCTGGAGCTTTGCCCCCCGCCGCGACGGCCGCAACGGCCGCAGCGGCCGTCGCCTCGGCGGGTGGGACCGTAGATCCGTCCGCGCTCGTCTCGGGCATGGCGCCGCCCCCCGGCGGCGGCGGCGGCGTCGTCGCTCCCACCTCGGACGGTCCCGGCGTCTCGGGACCGGTCTCTCGCCCGTCTCCAGCGTCCGGTCGACCGCCGCCGGCCGACGTCGCGGCCGGGCAACCTTCCAACAGCCCATGGTCGGTCGAACCACGCTTCGACGCCGATGTCTTGCCGTCTGCGGCGGGGTTGGGCGTGGCGTCTCCCGGCGCGGCGCCGGCTGACCCGCCGTCGAGCCTGCCGCCCGGGGCATCCTCGGGAGGAGGCGGTCCGCGCGCGGCCATGACCGTGGTGCTGGCGATTGCGGCGGTCGGACTCGTGGCGGGGCTCGTGTATTTCGCGGTGACGGGACGGGGGGTCTCTGGGGACCCCGCGAGCGTCGACGTGGGCGCCGAGCAGCGGGAGTACGACGACGAACCGACGCCGGCGTCATCGACCGAGCCGGCGCCCCCCGCGGCGCCGCGACCCCCGCCACGACCCCGCCCCCCGCCCGGTCCGGCGCCGACGCCCAAGAAAAAATCGGCGGGCGACATCTACGACGACCTCTGACCGCGGTGTAATTTTGCCCGGGGGCGGGTGGAGGTGCCAAGCTTGAGGTTCACCACGGAGGCCGTGCGCGCTTCGATCGAAGTGGGCACCCGGTAAGTTGAGGAGGCGACCATGTTCGGCGGCGTGAAGAGTCTGGTCGGCGTCGACATCGGCGCCACGTCCATCAAGGTTTGCCACCTGAAGGACAAAAAAGGGGGCTACGGGCTCTTGAAGTTCGGCTTTCAGCCCCTGGAGCCCCAAACGATCGTCGATCGGCACGTGATGAACTCCGGGGCGGTGGTCGACGCCCTGAATGCCGCGTTCCGGATGGCGCGCATCAAGCAAAGAGAAGTAGCGCTCAGCGTGAGCGGGCAGTCGGTCATCAGTCGCAAGATCACCGTACCCATCATGACGACGGCAGAGCTCGACGAGCAGATCCAGTGGGAGGCGGAGAACCACATCCCGTTCGACATCAAAGACGTGTACGTCGACTATGAAATCCTCCGCAAGCGGCCGGAGGCAGGGCAGATGGACCTCCTCCTCGTCGCGGCCAAGCGGGAAGAGATCGACGACTACGTTTCGATCGCCCGCCAGGCCAAACTGAAGCCCCTCGTCGTCGACATCGACGCGTTCACCATCCAGAACGTGTTCGAGTACAACCGGGGTCTGCCTACCGACCAGACGGTGGCCATCATCAACGTGGGGGCGAGCCAAGCCTCGATCAACATCATCTCGCGCGGCGCGAGCGCCTTCACCCGGGACATCTCGAACGGCGGAAACTACCTCACCGAGCAGATCATCAAGCAGGTGGGCGTCCCCTACGAGCAAGCGGAAGACATGAAGTGTCGCGTCGGGACCCCCGGCGCCGACCGCTCGCAGTTGCCTCCAAAGCTCAACCAAGTGGTCGAGCAGGTGTGCGACACCATCGCGGGTGAAATTCAGCGGTCCCTCGACTTCTTTCTCGCCACCAGCGGGGAGGAGCGGATCGGACGGGTGTACCTCACCGGGGGGACCGCCAACCTCGCCCAGCTCGCTCAGGCCATCGAGCGTCGCTCCCGGGTCGCCACCGAGGTGATCCAGCCCCTAGAACGGGTCAGCCTCGACGGGCCCGTCGACCAGCCCTTGCTCCAGCAGCGCGTGGCGCAGATCACCGTCGCCCTCGGCCTCGCGATGCGCAAGACCAAGGAGGTGCGCGCGTGATTCGGGTCAATCTCCTCCCGAACGCGAGCGAGCGTCGCACGGCCACCGCGCCGGCCGAGGCGAGCCAGGCGTGGCTCCTCGTGGTGATGTTGGCGGTGGTCGTGGAGATCGTGGTGCTGTTTTTCGTGCACCAGTCGAAGCAGGACGAGCTCGACGACGTCAACGCCGAGGTGCAAAAGGTCAGCAGTCAGGTCTCCGACATCCAATCGCGCGTCAAAGACCACAAAGACATCAAGCGTCAGCTCGAAGTTCTGCGGGCGCGTGAGGATGCCATCGCGAAATTGCAGTCGGCGCGACGGGGACCGACCGCCGTGCTCTTGGAGCTCGGCCGGGTGCTCACCGCGGGCAAGGGGCCGACCGTGGACCCGGACAAACTCGAGGCCCAGAAGCAGTCGCGGCCCGGCCAGGTGTTCAATCCGGCCTGGGATCCCAAGCGGGTGTGGCTCACCAATTACACGGAGAGCAATCGAAACGTCCGCCTCGAGGGCTTGGCGCGCGACGGCGGCGATGTCTACGAGTTCGCGCAACGACTGAAGTTGTCGCAATACTTCGAAGACGTTCGACTGCTCCCCGGGAAACAACGTGACCGCAAAGGGCCGGGCGCCGCCGACGGCCCCGAACTCGTGACGTTCGCGCTTCAGGTGAAGGTGAATTACTGATGGCGGGCCTGAAGCTCAAAGGAGGCGGCGGCCTCGAAAATCTCAATGCTGTGGGCAAAGTCCTCATTGGGATCATGTTCGTCTCGCTCGTCGGCGTCGCCTACTTCGTCGTCTTCTACGGCGAGGTCGAAGGGGCGATTGCATCGAAGCAGCAGACCCTCACCGCCAAGAAAGCGGAGCTGAGTCAGGCGCGCGAAGCCGACTCGGCCTACAACAAGGATCTGACCGAGCTCGAGCGGCGCCGTCAGCTCGAGCGCAAGCAGCGAAAGATCCTCCCGGACGAGGCCCAGTCGCATGCCTTTTTGTCGTCGGTCCAAACCGTAGCGACGATCTCGGGCGTCGAGCTGACGAGCTGGAATCCCAAAGACGAGGACTTCGCCGACTTCTACGCGAAGGTCCCCATGGAGCTACGCTTGGAAGGAAAATTCCACCAAGTGGCGAAGTTCTTTCACGGGATCGGACAGGTCGACCGAATCATCAACATGGAGAACATCATCATCGAGGTCGATACCAAAAAGGCGGACGAGACGACGGTCGACGATACGGCGGATGTCGAAGTGACCTGCCTTGCGACGGCCTTCCGGGCCCTCAACGGGGACGAAGCCGGCAAGAAGCGGCGCCGCCGGCGGGGAGCGAACCGATGAGGGGCAGGCGGGGCCATTGCTCTCGAGCCCCCGCGTGGCTCCTCGTCGCGGCCGTGGCGACGGCGGCGACCACCACCGGGTGCGAAGAAGAATTCATGGAGCCTAGCCCCGGGAATCCTCCGGCCGCGGGTACGTCCGGGGCTCGAGATGGCAAAGAGGGCAAGGCCGAGGGGGACGATGCCAAAGAGATGCCCATCGTCGAATTCTCAGAAGCGGACTTCGTCGAATCGGAGAACTCCCGCGACCCTTTTCGGGACTATGCGCATCTCTTCGCCGATAAGTCCGAACGAACGGCCGAGCGTCAGCGGAAAGTCAAAGCGTCCGCCTACGCGCTCGACGAGCTCAAGTTGGTGGGGATCATTACGCGAGGAAGGTCGAGCGTGATGCTCACCGACCCGTCCGGCTACGGGTGGGTGATGTACACCGGGGACTTCGTGGGCAAGCCCGAGCTCGTGAGCGTCGGGGGAACGGACGGGGTGGAGGTCGCCATCAACTGGCGGGTCGACCGGATCCGACCCGAGGACGTCGTGTTCATCCGCGAGGACTCCGCCCACCCCGACATCCCGCCGACGACGCGGGTGATGCCGCTGTATCCGGTCGGCGAAGACTCGTAGTCTCGCGGTCACAAACTGGGCCCGGGGAGAGGCCCGTCGGTAGCATCCCCCCCGGTATGAGTTTCAAAGCGCGCGAGGGCGACGTCGTCGTCCGGGTCGGTGGGAGGGCCGCGGTGACGCGGACCGCCTTCCTCATCGTGGCTGCGGCCCTGACCATGGCGCTCGTGGGCGCACCGGCGGCATGGGCCAAGCCGGCGCGTAACCGGGTCAAAGCGGTCGAAGTCCTTCGCCTCTCGGAAGGGGGCAGCGAGGTGTTCGTCCGCACCGATCGGACGCCGGACTACGCCGCCCGGGTCGCCCAGGGCGGGAAGCGGTTGATCGTCGACCTCACCGACACCGTGGTCGCGGGGGCCGAGCCGGCCCTCACCGATGTCGAGGGGGTCGTCGGCGGCGTGATGACCCAGGGGTTTCGCCAACGGGGCCGCCGCACGACCCGGTTGCTCATCCAGCTGCTCGAGACGGCGGAGTACCGCATCCGCGCCCACGACCAGGGATTGCGCATCATGTTGCGCCCTGCCGATGCCACCCGGGTCGCCGGCGCAGGCGGACCGGACGCGGGGCGGACGTCCACCGAAGGCAACGACGGTGACGCGTCCAGCGCCGAGCCGGTGGTGGCCGTCCGGGACGTCGCGTTCGATCATGCAGCCCGACGCGACCGGGTGATCGTCGAGCTCGACGGTACCGCGGGGTACACCACCCAGACCAAATCCCCGACCCGGACCGTCCTTCGGCTGCCGGCGGTGGGCCTCCCGGCAACGCTCCGCCGCAAGCTCGACGTCGCCGCCTACGGAGGCTTCGTAAGGGCCATTTCGACCTACCGTGTCGGCAGCGCGGTGCTCGTCGACGTCGACCACGATGCCGACGCTCACAGCGCGGTCGTGCCCTACGGCTCGGCCCTCCACCTCGTGTTTTCCTCGGAGGAGACCCCGCCGACCATGACCGGAGTGGCCCCGGACGGAGGGGCGGCGCGAAAGGCGGTCTCCCTGCCTACGCGAGGCGTTGGTCTCCAACCCGAAGAGTGGTCGAGCGAGCCCGACCAGGCGGGCGCATTTCTCCCCTCGACCACCCCGGGACAAGTGCGTCGCTACACCGGCCGTCGCATCAACGTCGACCTCAAAGACGCCGACATCGCCAACGTCCTCCGCATTCTCGCCGAGGCGGGCCGGGTCAACATCGTCGCGGCCGACAACATATCCGGCTCGGTGACCATCCGCCTGAAGAACGTGCCGTGGGACCAAGCCCTCGACACGGTCCTCCAGGCCAAGAAGCTCGGCATGGTGCGTCGGGGCAACATCATCCGCGTCGCCTTGATGAGCGACCTCAACAAGGAGCGCGAGCTCGCGCTGGCCCGTCGCAAGAGCGAGCTGGAGTTGGCGCCTATCGAGACCCGCCTCATCCCCATTTCGTACGCGAGCGCAGCCGACCTCCAGGCCCGCGCCCAAGAGCTTCTCTCCCCGCGCGGTTCCATCGCGGTGGACGAGCGAACCAACGTGCTCATCGTACGCGACGTCTCGGGAAACCTGAATCAGGTCGAAGAACTGACCCGGGCGCTCGACACCCAGACCCCCCAGGTGCTCATCGAAGCTCGGATCGTGGAAGCGACGAGCCGCTTCCAGCGAGACGTCGGCATCCAGTGGGGGGGCGACTTGGCCTTCGGGGCGGCGACGGGCGCTGAGACGGGCCTGTTCTTTCCCTCCAGCATCGGGGTGATCGGCGGCAACGCAGACCCCCAGACCCCAACCGGGGGGCTTTCTCCCACGCAGGCCCTCGTGCCGAACCCCAACTTCGCGGTCAACCTGCCGGCCACCACCGGCAGCGGACAGGGCGGCGCGCTCGGTCTCACCTTCGGGTCGCTCGACAACACCGTCAATCTCAACGTCCGGCTCTCGGCCGCGGAGGCGACGGGGATGCTGCGCATCGTGTCGAGTCCCCGAATCCTCACCCTCGACAACCACGAGGCGCGCATCAACCAGGGCACCCTGATTCCGTTCTCGCAGGTCAGCGCTCAGGGGGTGCAAACCGTGTTTCAGGAGGCGAAGCTCCAGCTCTTGGTGGTGCCGCACGTGACCGCCGACGGGAGCGTCTCGATGCACGTGAAGATCAATCGGGACGAGCCCGACTTCAACCAGACGTCGGCCCGGGGCGACCCCACCATTCTCAAGCGAGAGGCCGAGACGGACCTTCTCGTCCGGGACGGACACACCGCCGTCATCGGCGGCATCTACACCCGCAACTCCGGACGCAACCTCGACCAGATCCCGCTTCTCGGCGACATCCCGATCCTCGGCGTGCTTTTCCAGCGTCGCCGCTCGAGCGACGTGCGGGGCGAGCTGGTGATCTTTCTCACGCCGCGTATCGTGAATCGCGCCGAAGCGATGGGACGCTGAGAACGTCGCTGTGACCGCAGGACCCTTCGTCGTCGCGCTGTGCGCGCTCGTCGCCCCGGGGGACGCGTCCTGCCCCTCGGTGCCGTTGCCGACGGCGCGCGTGCTCGCCACGGGGGTGGGGGGAGGCGCCGCCACCGAGGTCGAGGCCGCTCGTGGTCCGTCCAAGCGCCGAATTCGGCCCTCGGAGCCGCCATCTTCGGATGCTGAGGCCGAGGACGGTGACGAGGAGGATGCGCCTCCCGACGACGGAGGCGGATCCGCGTCGGAGGGAGCGCCGTCCGACGAGGGCGAGGAGGGGTCCTCCGCGACGCCGAAAAAGCCGCCGCCCGCGCGGCGCGACGCCCGTCCTCCCACCGTGGCCATCACCGACCTCGCCTTCGTGGGGGGCGAGGTGCCCTTGGCGTCGCGCTTCTTGGCGCGCGCGCACCCCGCGGTCGCTCGGTGCATTCACGAGCATGGCGGGCTGACGGCCGCCGAGGGGCTCGTCTCGATGCAGATGTTGGTTCGGTCACGAGGCCGCGCCGAGGGCGTCGAGGTGCTCGCCCGTCGGCACGTGTCGGAGGCTGCGGGCGGGTGCGTGCGCCGCGTGCTCAAAGGGCGTTGGATGGGGGTTCCGAGCCAAGATCCCGTCGGGGTCACGTTTCGCCTTCGCTTTCGACGGGGCGGTTCGTGAGGCCGACGGGCCGGTTCTGATCCGGCGGCCCGTTGCGGCCGCGCCACGACGTGGCAGCATGCACCCCGGTATGTCCCCCGTGGAGGAGATGTTGAGGGCCGCGGCACCGATCGAGTCGGTGGCGCTCGCGATCGCCCGCGACGCCTACCCGCGGCTGCAGCCGGAGACGTATCTGCGCCGACTCGACGCGATGGCGCAGCCGCTGGCCGAGCGGTTCGCGACGCCGGGCGGAGTCAACCCCGGCGACCGCCTTCGCACCTTCGTCGATTACGTCTACGACGAGCTCGGATTCACCGGCAATGCCGACGACTACTACGACCCGCGCAACAGCTATCTCAACGACGTCATCGACCGACGTACGGGCATCCCCATCACGCTGGCCGTGGTCCTCATCGCCCTCGGGCGCCGCGTCGGCTTGACGTTGCGGGGCGTCGGCTTCCCCGGTCACTTCATCGTGCGCATCGAACGTTCTGCGGTCCCCGGGGCCGCGACGTTCGTCGACCCTTTCAACCGCGGAGAGATCCTCGAGCGCGAAGACCTCCTCGACATCGTACGTCGCGTGCTCGGCGACCGCGCCGATCTCGCGCCCGAGCAGCTCGAGCCGGTGGGAAACCGGTCGATGGCGGTGCGCATGCTGTTCAACCTTCAGAACCTCCATCAACGTCGGGGCGACCATGCGGGGGCCCTCGTCGCCTGCGACCGGCTCTGCGAATTGGCCGATGCTCCGTTTCATCGACGCGACCGAGGGGTTCACGCGCTCGCGTTGGGCGCGGTGGCCGCCGCCGTGGACGACCTCGAAACGTACCTCGAACAGGCGCCCGATGCGCCTGACCGCGACCGGATCGAGGTCATGCTCGCCCGGGCGTCCATGCGGGCCCCGGCCGCTTCCAACTGAGAACCAAACGCCATGGCCGCCGCGGAATGCACGCCTGCCGCTTCGACGGTCGAGATGAATCAGTTGGTGCTCCCCACCCACACCAATGCACTGGGCACGGTGTTCGGGGGGACGATCATGTCGTGGATCGACGTATGTGCGGCGATGAGCGCCCAGCGTTTGTGCCGACGGGTGGTCGTCACCGCGTCGATGGATCAACTCGATTTTCTCGCCCCCATCCGGACCGGACAGCTGGTGAATCTCCGCGCCCGCGTGAACTATCTCGGCCGCACCTCGATGGAGGTCGGGGTCCGCGTCGAAGCGGAAGATACCCTTACCGGCGACCGCGTCCACGCGGCGAGCGCCTACCTCACCTTCGTGGCCCTCGACGAACAAGGGCGCCCTACGGCGATCGATCGGGCGCTCCGTCTGACCAGCGGGGACGAGCGTCTTCGTCACGAGGAGGCCAAAGAGCGGCGGGCCCAACGCCTCCAACTCGCGGAGCGGCGGCGCGAGCTGGCGCGGGCTCATGCCGGCCCCGACGCCGCCGCCCCTCGATCGAAGCCGGCCCGATGAACCCCCAACGCGAGCGGCAGCGCGACGGCGGGGGAAGGGCGCATCGTCGTCGTCGCCTCGTCCCCCGCCTCGTTTTCCTCGGGACCGGCCTGACGGGCGCTCTTGGGGGGTGCGGCCCCTCGGCCACGGTCCAGCGGGTCGCCGACGCGCTGACCGATGTGAGCCGGGGTGATGCAGAAGACCACCGGTCGCACTGGCGAGAAATGATGTCGTTCTACGCCGCGCGCGACCCGGTCCCGTGCCTGCCCGAGGTCGCCCGCGTGTTCGAGCCGCCCGTCGGATTCGTGCCATCACGACGGGTGGCGGGGGTGATGCCGCACTACGATTGGTTCGACGGTCCAGTCCGGTTTCGCGTGGGCGCCGAACCGAATCGATTCGTCGTGTCGTTCACCGTGGCGCTCGATCTCGGGTTCGAGGGCGGCACCCTACAACTCCCCGATTGCGCCCTGGAGGACCAGCTCGAGGGGAAGGTCGTCTGCGAGGGAACGCCGTACATGGAGGCGGAGGGCCGGGAGGCGTGTCCGGACAGCGGTCGCTTCGAGGCGCCAGCCTCCCCCGAAAACGTGAAGCGACTGTTGGCGTACTGGTCTCGGGAGGTCGCGTCTTACTTCAATCGCGACGCGGCCCACTACGGGCTCCCGGTGCGTTACGCGTTCACCTTCTTTGCGCCGAGGTTGGGGCCGCCCGACGGGGTGGCGCCGCCCCCCGTCGACACCCGCATGCCGCTGGCCAACGGCTGTGCCCGGCGTCCCTACTTCGAAGCGCTCCGCGTCGGGTGGTCGACCGCGGTCCTCGCTCACGAAGTCGCGCACTTTCTGGGCCTCCTCGACGAATACGAGACGCTCAGCGGCATCTTCTACGAGAAGACGCCGTTCGTCGGCTCGGAGGACAGCCGCATGGGGCTCAGCATGAAGCCCGAAACCCGCCTGCTACCCTTTCATCACTACCTCATCCTGCGTTGGACCCACTGTTCTCCGCCCCGGCGAGGTCATTCTTCTTGGGTCCGGGGGACCCCGACCCTGTGACGTCGCGTGCGGTGAGGAGGCTGGCGATGGTCGCGGCGGTCGGCACGGCCGTGGCGGGGGGCTGCCGCGAAGTGGCCACGCCGGCGTCGGTGGCGGGCGACGCCGCGGCGACCCGGCCCGCCTCCGGTCCCGCGCCCGCGCGACGGCCCACCACCACCACCCGCGCCGCCGCGGAGACCGTCGGCCAACCCGAGGCGTCTTCGTCGGCGCTGGCGTCGGCGGGCCCGCGCCCGCAATTGACCCGCGCCTGGTCGCAACAGACGGTCCCGCCGTTGCGAGGCGTGGCCTTGACCGAGGCTTACGTCGTGGTGCAAGGCCGCGCCACGCTCGCGGTCCTCGACCGACGTCGGGGCAACGTCCTGGCGGAGGTCGCGACGTGCCGCGCTGGCCTCCGCTCGGTGGCCGCGGTCGGCGACCGCGTATGGCTCGGATGCCCGGGTGAGATGGTCGCGCGCTCGTTGCCTGACCTCACGCCGAAAGCACGCGTGCCGCTCTCGGGCCTGGCCGACCGCGTCGCGTATTCGCCCGGGGGCGAGAGCGCCATGGTGGTCGGCCGAGATGGCGTGGCGCGTCGGATGGAGCCGCCCCGGATGGCCGGCGGCGCCTCGAGTTCTGCCCCTTCGAGTCGGCCACGGTCGGTGGTGGTGGGGCCGGGGCCGTCGGCGCTCGCGGCGTCGAAGCTTCGGTTTGCGATCGGCCGCGGCGAAGGCGACGTGGTGGTCTATGGACCGCGGGCGATGGACGCGAGACGGATCGGAGCCCCCATGGGGGCGGAGGTCGAAGCGTTGGCGTTCGCGCCTGACGAGCGACATCTCTTGGTCGGGGCGGGGCCATCGGTCGCGGTGTGGCCACTCACGGGGGCGCCGACCCCGATGCGCTTCTCCGGGGTTCGCTACGTGGTCGATGCGGCGTGGCTCGATCGTCGCCGCGTCGCCACCGTGGGCGCCGATGGCCTACTGACCCTCGACCTCGAAGGCCGGCGCGTGGCTGCCGTCGCCGGCGATCCGGGCGGCAGCGAGCTCATCGCCGTCGCCGCCCAGGGGCGGGGAGCGGTGTGCGCGGGGGATCGCAACGGAAAGGTCATCTGTTGGGCGCCGGGGCCGCCCCGAACCGTCGCTTCTGCGGATCCGGGGGAGGACGCGCGCTCGGTCGGGGTGCTCGTGTCGCGAACTGGCCGCGCCCTCGAAGTGGAGGCCGAGCCACGGGCGCCGCTGCCGGCGGTGGGCGAAACCGTGACGTGGCGCCACTTCGTCCGTCGGGCCGTCGACCAGCATCGCGGCGCCGGCGTCTGGCTCGAGGGGGGGCGAGCCCGGGTGATCGCCGTCGAGGGCGCCCGAATTCAGCTCCTCGGGGTGGGCACGCCCCGTCTCGGCCCCGGGGCGGTCGTGGCCGAGACGGCCGTGATCGCGCTGCGTTGGTCTTCGTGACGCGAGGCGTCACGCGTTGGCGCCGGACCCGCCCGGGCGGGGATTGTGACTTTTCGCACGGGCGAGTAGTTTGCTTCGGTGGGCAGTTGGACGACGGGACGCATCGTGGCGGCGACGGTGGTGGGCACCTTGGCGATGGGGGCAGGGGTGGCGACGGCGGACGCCACGGAGCCGTGGGTCGACCCCGACCCGTCGGAGCCGCCGGAGCGGTACGCGCTGGGCGATGACTTCGGCATTCGGATCAACAGCGCGGAATATCGAAACCAATTCACCTTCGTGAATCCGATCGCATTGAACGAGGAGGCCAATCGTCGTTTCAACGTCCTCGAGCATCGAGGACGCATCGGCACCACCGTCGACTACCTCGATAAGGTGAAACTCACCGTCGGTCTCGATTTGCTCGATGGTGTCTTGTGGGGCGACAATGGAACGTTCGGCGCTGACCCCTCGTCCGACGTCGGGGTCAACATCGCCGCCCGCGACCCCAACCTCACCGTGCCGTGCATCGCCGTCCGCAACGAGGACGAGCCCCTCGTCCCGTCGTCGTACGGATTCGGGCTCTGCGAGGGCACCCCCGTCAAGGTCCGGCGACTCTTCGGTCAGGTCAACACCCCGATCGGGGCGATTCGCGCCGGGCGACAACCGCTGGGGGTGGGCATGGGGGTGCAGAATGCGACCGGTGATGGTCGGGAGAACCGGTGGGGGGTCGCGAACGAGGGTGACCAGGCCGACCGCATCCTCTTTGCCACCAAGCCGCTCGAGGCCTTCAAGGACAAGGAAGACCGCGACCTCTCCGAGGACCGCGGCCTCATCACGGCCGTCATGTACGACCGCGTCGTCAGTGACTTCGCCCGGGCTTTTGGCGACGACGTGCATCAAGTCGCGACCGCGCTCAGCTACCGAAACCCCGACTTCGGCGTGGGCCGCGACATGCATGCCCTCTTGTTTTACGCCCACCGCTGGAACACCGAATTCGACTCGGCGATCAACGCCATCGGAGGACGCTTCACCGCTCGCTTTGGCGATTTTCACGTGGGGGCAGCGGGGGTCGTGAACATCGGGTCGACCCGAGAGATCAGCTCCGCCAATTCGCTCGTTACCAACGACCCCATCGTCGATGACGACATCCTCCAGTGGGGAGGGCGGGTCACCGCTCGTTATGACCACCAACCGGAATCGCGTCAGCGTCCCATGGTGACCGGCTACATCGAAGGCATGTATGCTTCAGGTGACCGCGACCCTCAGCCGGGAACGCCCCTGACCCAGTTTCGCTGGTCGGAGGATACCAACGTGGGCTTGCTCCTGTTCGAGCACGTGGTGCGCTTTCAGTCGGGGCGCGCCGCGGCGGCGGGGGCCGAGATCCTCCGACGCCTCGACGCGACGAGCTTCTCCGCCGAGCGTATCGACTCGCGCGGCGCGTTCACGAACGCGATGGCCATCTTTCCCCAGTTCGACATCCGCCCCCACGACGACGTGTTGTTTCGGCTCGGCGTGCTCGTCGCGTGGGCGGCGGAAGACGTCGTCGATTCTTTACAGTCGCTGCAGAACAAGGACGGTACCGAGATCGAAGACGACCTCGTCAATTTCGTCGGCGGGCGTCCAGGCAACTTTTACGGGACCGAGCTCGACGGTCGGTTTCAGTGGCGCTTTCTCGAGCATTTCGCGCTCGATCTCGAGGCGGCCGTCTTGTTCCCCGGCGATGCGCTAGAAGACATCAACGGGGCGGCGAACAACAGCTTCCTCACCCAAGCGCGCACGACCTTTTTCTTTTGAGGCCCGGAGCAAGAGATGTTCGATGATGATGGTCCCCCCCCCGAGGTCGCACCCTGCCCTTCGAGGCAATGGCCCTCGAAGCGCTGGCGTCGCGGCGCTCGCATCCTCGCGCTCCTCTTCGCCACGCTCCTCGGCGCGGGGACCGGAGGCTGCAGCGAATTCGACGCCCCGCCTCAGGTCATCTTGATCGGTCTCGAGGATGGTCTCCTCCCCGATCCGTTGGCCCCGCTTCAACTCGCCTTCGACGAGCCGGTCGCGTTCGACACGATGCGCCTCAAGGTGGTCCGCTTCATCACCGACGCCGAGGGAAACTTGCTGTCAGATGACGCCTTACGCGCCGAGGACGCCATTCTCTACGAATTCGACGGCGAGAGTTTTTTTGAGGACGGAGGGCGCCTCGCCGACCTCGGCGGCGCTGACGATCCCGACCGGCTCTTCGACATCCTGCTCTTCAACACCTTGCCCGTGGGTCCTCAACTCGCTCTCGTCGTGGAGGCGGGGCTCACCGACGCCGATGGCAAACACACGTGGGAAGTCGCCCAGATACTCAGATTCGGCTTCGAGTTTTCGTGTCGAGGCGATGACGCGACCCCGGTGCCCGTCGATGCGCCCGAGCAGACGATTTACTTCTTGTTGGCGGACGTCGAGCTCCCGATTCAAACGCAGTTGCAACTCCTGGTGGATATCCGCACCGACCCCGCGACCGGTGATTGGGTGGGTCAATTCACCAACGCCGACCGCGACCCATCGATCGATTGTGCCGCATTGGGGTTGAACTGCACGGCGGAGGAGGTGTGCCGCACCCTTCCCGCGCCCGCGTGCGTCAACCCGTCGGAGCGGGCGGCGACGGCGGTGGAGTACCCCGACTTCATCCCCAACGAGCTGCCGCCCATCGGGTATTCCTTCGGGGGCGTGGGATGTGCGGGCGGCGGTCGGGACACGGCCTTGACCCTCGCCAACGCCCCCGCGGACGTTGAAGTCACGAGTCCGTCCATCACCGTCAAAGGCATCGCGTTCAACCTCCAGGTCACCATCGATCCCGAGACCGGCCTGTTCGCGGGGGGGGGCACGTTCACCGGACAGGAGGTCTTTCTCGGTACGGTGCTCTCAGGAGCCGGTTCGGGCACGGCGACGATGGTGGAAGTTCCGGTCGATCGACGGCCGGCGGGGATCCCCCCCCCTCCGGTGGGTCCGGGGGAGCCCTTTCCGCAGTAGTCGTGACGCGTCTGCGGGAGGGGAAGTGTCGTCGCGCCTACGGAACCCGGATTTTGGGGTTGCGATTCGTTGGAGCGCAACCCAAGGTGCGCGCCGGCGCCACGCGACCGAGCGCTTCGACCGGGCTCCGCTGCCCTCGTCGTCGAAGGGACCCCGTTCATGACTGAAAAGACAGATGTGCTTCAAATGTTCAAGGTCGTCGCCGAGCGCGTCGACAAGAAGAGCTTTGCCGACGTCACGCGGGCGTCGGTGATCACCGACCTCGGCGTCGACTCGCTGTCGATGATGCAAATCGTGGGCGAGATGGAGACGGAGCTCGACCTCCAAATCCCCGATGAAGATCTGGTGGAGATCACGACCGTCGGCGATCTCTGCGCCAAGATCGAAAGCCGCCTCGGCGACTGAAAGCACGCGCCTCCGCCGCCCGTGAGGCCGTTGGCCCGCGTTGCGTCGATCGATCTCAGGGGTCGGCGACGGGAGACGGGGTCGGGGCAGGTCGTGACGGTGATGCGCGGTACCGGCCGAGAGGGGAGGGGGTCCTCGGGGTCGCGGTGCGCGGAGGCAGCGTGCGCGCGCCGACCTGAGCGGCGCCCACGGCGGCGCCGACGTCGCGCAGCGTGGCGGCCCGTGGCCCGAGTTCGATGTCGGTAACGTCCGCGACGCCAGGGAAGGGGGCCACCGCGATTCGCGCGAGGGCCACCATCGCGGCGAGGCCGCCCCCGCCGACCGTGGCCACGGCCCACGCTCGGCTTCCCAGCATCCAGAGTTCCCGGCCCCGCGAGACGGCGAAAGCGCCGAGGCCTGCGAGGGCCACGAGCGCCGCGTACGGGGCGGCGATGAGGAGCGCTTTGCGGACGACGGTCGGGACGAGACCGGGCGCCGCGACGAGGGCGCCGCTCGCGGCGCTGGCCCCGACCAACAGCAGTTGCGCGCCTGCGCTCACGAACAGGGGGATGGACGGCAGCCGCAACGCCCAGCGTCCGACCCCCACCAGGCACGCGAGCAAAAGGCCGGTGCCGGCAAGCAGCGGCCCCAACGTCCACGCGCCGTAATGCGCATCGAGTCCGGTGAGCCCCTCGGGGGTCAGGGTCCGCCCGGCGGCGGTCACGACGGCGATGGTCACCCCAACCCCGGCCATGCGCCGAAGGCGTGCGATGAGTTCGGCACGCCCGAGTTTGGGGGCCGGCGGCCGGGCGACCGAGCGCGGTGTCGCCGAAGGGGGACCCACGGCGGTGGCCGGCGCCGATACCGGCGCGCCGTCGACGCCCGGCGCCGCCATCCGTGGCCCGGGGACCACCTCTGACTGCGGAAGGGAGGGCGCCGCGTGGGGTTCACCCGTCGACGCCGCAAGGCCGTCCGCGGAACGAGCGTGGGGCCAGGCCTCCGACCCGTCGTCGAGCTCGACCCGGAGGGGGGCGGCCGAATTCCAGTCATCGTCATCCAGAACCGAGCGGGGACGGGCAGAGGCGGGGCGGGCGGCCGAGGTCGCGGCCGACGCCGAGGCCGAGGCGGGATCGGCCGCGGGACGCGACCTCGGGGCGCGGGGGAGATCGAGTTCGAGCCCGAAGTCGACCTCGTCGTTGGCGGCGGCGACGCCGGGGTCGCCCTCCGCGGGCGCGGAGGCAAACGGCGGGGAAACGGAAGTCGCCGGGGGGGCGTGTCTCGGCGTCGGAGGGGTCAGGGGGAGGCCGCCTGCGCCGCCGTGCGCGCTCGCCGCCGTCACGCTATGTGCTCCGCGCACCTCGACGAGGGCTCGGGCGAGAGCGCCCGCGTCGCGGTAGCGGGCCGCGGGCTCGGGCGCGAGGCACCGCGAGACGACCATGGCCAAGGCGGTGGGCACATGCGGCGCGAGCCGTCGAAGGTCGCGCGGTTGCCCGCTGCATATGGCGCCGAACAGCCCGGGTAACGTTTCTGCGTCAAAGGGCATGGTGCCTGTCAACGCCTCGTAGAGGACCACGCCAAACGACCACACGTCCGTCGACGCGCCCACCGTGGCCGGATCTCGTATTTGCTCCGGCGACATGTAGTAGGGCGTCCCCATCGCCGAGCCCGCCTCGGTCAGTCGTCTGTTCTGCGGCCTCGCCGTCGTCGTCGGGGTGGGGGCGACGAGATTCTGACCGGCGCTCCGGCGGAGCTCATCGTGAACGGGCAGCTTCGAGATCCCGAAGTCGAGCACTTTGGGGACCACCGCGCCGTCGGGCCCATCGACGGCGAGAAACACGTTATCCGGCTTCAGATCGCGGTGGACGATCCCTTGTCGGTGCGCATGAGATAGTGCCTCGGCGACCGGGAGCAGGGTCGCGACCGCTTCGTCCCCCCCGAGGGGGCCGCGGAGGAGACGCGCCGCCAGGTCCTCTCCCTCGAGGTACTCCTGCACGATGAACATCGTGCCGTCCGGCAGTTCGTCCACGTCGAGAATGTCGACGATGTTGCGATGACGCACGGCCCCCGCCGCCCGGGCCTCGCGGAGAAACCGTTCCCTCGCGCCCGGGCGTTGGGCCGCTTCGTGGCGCAGGAGTTTCAGCGCGACCGGTCGGCCGAAGCGTTGGTTGGTCGCGAGGTAGACCTCCGCCATGCCCCCTGCCCCCAGAAACCGCGAGATCGCGTATTTGCCCCCGAGCACCTGGCCCACCCGGTCGTCGCGGTCCGGCGACTTCATTTCGTGAACCTGAAGCCGCCGGCGACGAGGGTCGCTGCGGTGTCGTCTTGGTCGGCGGCGACGACCGCGTGCAACCGCCCGGTGCCGTCATCGACCAGCCAGAGATCGACACGCTGAAAGACGCTCGCCCATTGGACATGGTCGGCCGGTCGTCCCGCGAGCGTACCGGGACGACGCGTGGCCGAGCCCCGGGCGGCGCGTGCAAATCGGTCCGCGACCTGCCGTCGCAGGTGCCCCGCCCAAGAGGAAACTTGGTCCGGGGTGATCTGAACCGAAAAGATGCCGATCCAGCGATCGTCCTGGCGGAAGCGAACCATCTGGCTGAGGTCGGCGCCGGGCCCGAGCGAGAGCGTGTCGCGACGCCAGCCCGAAGGAAGGTCGAGGGCGAAGCCCATCCGGTGGTCGACAAAGCCTTCGATCGACATCGTGGTCGCTTCCGACCGTGCGCCCAAGTCGAGCCCGCCCGCGATCGCATCGAGCGCGCCCCGCGGGATCTCGCCGACGAGAGACCAGGCGACCACGGTCACCGAAACCGTGTCGCGGATGGCGGTGATGGCGCTGACCGGTCGGCCGCTGCCGCGGATGCGACCGGACCATAGCCGTCCGTCCTCGTCGCCGAGGTCGATCGTGCGCACGTCGTCGCGCCATCGCACTTCGGCGAAGGACGGGGGCGTCGGTCTGCGGCGTTCGGCGTTTCCCCCCTCGACGATGAGCATGGCCGTGATGCCTTCCCGGTCGAGGACGGCGGCCGCCTGCGGATCGATCCTGCGCGCGTCGTGCCCCGCGACCAGTCGCCAGCTCGGGTCGGGACGGGTCCAGCTCAGGCCGCGGGCAAAGTCGCGATACACGCCGTCCCTCAGCAAGGTGGCGCCTTCGACTAACGTCTCGGGGGGGGGCTCCGCGGCGAGGGCGAAGGCGGGGGACTCGGGCTCGGTCAGCTCGATGGCATCGCGGATCTCGGCGACGCTGGCGTCGGCGTCCCGATGGCTGGTGTGGGCCAAGATGAGCGCCTCGCCCCGACGGGAGACGACGACGCCCTGAACGAAGAGCGGCGCCGACGCGAGGGGCACCTCGATCGTGAACTGCTGCGCCGGGGTGTCGTTCAGGGAAGTGCCGGTGTTGTCTCGCACGTCCCCGGGGCTCGTGAGCCGGGTGGCGAGCTCGGAGACCACGATGTGGGCGGGGCGGTCGTTGGTCTCCCGCCACACGAACGCCGCCCCGTCGGGCCCGAGGGCACCGGCGAGCGCGCCGGAATAAAAGCTGGTCGCCGCATTACCGTCGAGCAACGACCAACCGGGACCGGGCCAGCGGAGGCGAAAACCGGCGGCCGCGTCGACCACCGGGTCGCGCACCACATCCGCCCCGACCGCGCCGACCCCATCGTCGCCCCCGCAGGACACGGCCGACAGTGCTGTCGCGGCGAGGATGAACCGAACCCGAGCCATGGCGGCGGGGGGGCGGGCGCGTCCGACCGTGGGTTGCCGCGCCGTTGTCCCTCCCGGTGCCACCGCTACGAGCGTAGTCGAGATGCCGCTCCGTCGCGCGGGAGAAAACCACGCGCCCGCTTCGACATTCGGTGTATGGCCGGGCCATGCCAAGGCTGGCCATCACCGGTGTGGGTGTGATCAGCCCGCTCGGTCTCGACGCCCCCACCACTTGGGCGGCCATGACCCGCGGGGAAAGCGGCGTCTCGTTTCTCGACGGGTTCGACACGTCGAGGTTACGATCGGACATCGCGGCCCAAGTCCGCGGCTTTTCCCCCGAGCCGTATCTCACGAAAAAGGAGGCCGAGATCTACGGTCGGGTGACGCAGTTCAGCCTCGCCGCCGCGACCGAAGCCATCGGCATGGCGGGTCTCGGCGGTTTTCTCCGGGCGGGCGCGCCGGGGGCTTCGAGCGCACCGGAAGCGCGGCCGTCGGTCGCGGCGCATCGGATCGGGTGTCTGTTTTCGACCGGTCAGGGTTCGGTGGACATTTTCGAAGCGCAGATCGCCCGGAGTGTGGCGCGCGGACCCCGCGCGGTCTCTCCCTTCTTCATCCCCGGGGTCATGCCGAACAGCGGGGCGGCGCTCATCACGATGCGGTACGGGTTCATGGGGCCGTCGTTCAGCCTCAACAGCGCGTGCACGACGGGGGCGCATTCCGTGGCCACGTGCGGGTTGATGATCGAAGCCGGCGAGGCGGACGTCATGGTCGCGGGCGGGGCGGAGGCCGCGCTCCGGCAAAACACGGTGGCGGGCTTCGGCAACGCAAGAGCGCTCACCAAGGCGTGGGAGGGCGACCCCACCCGGGCCAGTCGTCCCTTCGACGCGGGACGGCGCGGTTTCGTGATGGGCGAAGGCGCGGGGGCGTTGGTGGTCGAAGACGCGGAACACGCCCGGCGGCGCGGAGCGCAGCCGTTGGCCTACCTCGCGGGGTGGGGCTTGACGTCGGATGCGCAACACTTGACCCAACCTCACCCCGAGGGCCTGGGGGTCAAGATCGCGGTCGAGCGGGCGCTGGAGCGGGCCGGGATCGGGCCGGAAGACATCGATTACATCAACCCTCACGCCACCTCGACGGTGAAGGGGGACCTCGCGGAGGTGGAAGCGCTTCGGACCGTCTTCGGGGATCGTCTCCGCGCCATTCCCATCAGCGCCACCAAATCGATGGTCGGGCACTTGCTCGGGGGGGCGGCCGCCGTCGAATCCGTCGCGGTGGTCTACACGCTGCGGGATCAATGCATGCACCCTTCGATCAACCTGGAACAGCTCGACCCCGCGTTCGACCTCGACGTCGTCACCGGGGCCGCCCGCCCCGGCTCGGTTCGGTACGCGCTGAAGGTGTCGGCCGGCTTCGGTGGCCACAACTGCGCGCTCGTCTACGCGCGGGCCTGAGCGCGCGCGGCGGCTCCGTCGTGGCGTGCGGCCACCACTTCGCGGCGAGAACGAGGTAGCATGCCGCCCATGCTTACGAGGACGACGGTGAAGTGGTGGCTCGGTCTGACGGCGCTCGGCGCGGCGGCGGGACTCGGTGCGTGTGGTTCGGACGTGGAGAATACCGACGGGCCCGCGACGTCGGCGACGAGCACATCGACGACGTCGTCCGCCGGCGGGGCGGGCGGCGCAGGCGGAACCGACGCAACCAGCACGACGTCTTCGACGACCGGGGGCGGCGGGGCAGGCAACGTCTGCGAGCAGGCTTGTGCTCAGGTCGACGCCTGCTCGCCGATCCCGGGCGCGTGCGACATCGTGGGCGACTTGGGTTTCGTCGACATCAACTCGTGCGACGACGCTGAGACCGAATGCGCGGCCGAGTGCATCCGTACGGCGCAGTGCGGCGCACTGCTTTCGCTCGTCTCGCCCCCTACCGACCCGGCGCTCGAGGGGTGCCTGCTCGCGTGTTTCCCGCCCTGCAACGGGTGCCTGATCACGAACTGCGGACAGCAGCTCCAAGCGTGCGGCAACGACACCGGCGGCTGCGCCGACTACCTCACCTGCTTTGAAGGTTGTCCGGAGAATGACTTCGCCTGCTACGACGCTTGCGCCGCCACCCACCCGAGTGCCGGAACCGACGCGGTCGTGGCCTGCGGCGACGTGAACTGCGATGCGGAGTGCAACGGCGGAGCTGGAGGTGCGGGCGGGCAGGCCGCGGGGGGCGCCGGCGGCGGCAGCTGACGCCGGTCGCCGCCGGGCTCTTCGGCCGTTCAGATGGCCGGCCGTTCAGATGGCCGGCCCTTCAGATCGACAGCGAACCCTCGCGGAAGTCGCTTGCCTTGAGGTGGACGTTGACGCACACGGGCGTTCCTTCTGCCGCGAGCCGCTTTGCCTCGTCGAGGACCTCGTCGGTCTGGCTCGGATCGGTGAGGAGAATCCCCTTGCCGCCGTAGCCCTCGGCCACCGTGTGGTAGTCGGTGTGCCGCAACTCGGTGCCGACAGCGTCGCCGAGAAGGGTGACCTGGTCGCGTGCGATTTGCTGCCAACTGGCGTCGGTCCCGATGATGGCGATCGGCGCGAGGCCCGAGCGCCGGTACGTGTCGAACTCGGCGAGGCTGTAGCCAGAGGACCCGTCTCCGTAGAACAGCCAAATCTCGGCCTCGGGTCGGGCGCACGCCGCGCCGACGGCGAAGCCGCCGCCGACCCCGAGGGTGCCGAACACCCCGGGGTCCAACCACCGAAGAGGCCCGCGAGGCCGGACGATGTACGAGCCGGTCGCCACGAAGTCGCCCCCGTCGACGATGAGCACGCTGTCGTCGGCGATCTTCTCCTCGATCCGGGAGAACAGGTAGACCGGGTCGACGTTGGGGCCGTCGGCGGTGGCCTTGGCGGCGATCTCGTCGTCGCGGGCCTTTTCTCGGCCGCGGAGGGTGTCGAACCACGGCGACAGGGCGGCCCCGCCGGATGGTTCGCCCCGGCGCGCGAGCGCCATGAGAAAGTGGCCCGGGTGGGCACATACGGCGATGTCGGGACGGCGGTTTTTCCGCAGCGCCGTCTCGTCGAGGTTGATGCTGACGAGCGTGCCGCGCTTGTTGATCTTCTGGCCGTATCCGAGCCGGAAGTCGAAGGGGAATCCCGCCACGACGACGAGGTCGGCTTCGCGCAGGGCGGCACTCCGCTTGTGGCGAAACTGAAGGTCGTTGTGGCGGCCGAGCAGACCGCGCGAACTGCCACCGAGAAAGGTCGGCACGCCGAGCCGTCGCACGGCGTCTGCGAGCGCCTCGGCCCGGTTCGGAGTGAGGTTGACCATGGCTTGATTGCCGATGACCAGCACCGGCTGTCGGGCTGACGCGAGCGCCCGGGCCACGGCTTCCACCGACGCCTCGTCTGCCGTTTCGGCGTCCCCCGCGCCCCGGGGGTCGAAAGGGAGTCGGGGCATGTGGAACTGGTGCTGGAGGTAGCCCTTCATCGCCAGTTGCGCGGCGGCCCCGAGGGGACCCTTCATCTTGTCGACGCCGGACTCCTTCAGATACCACTCCTGGACCGTTTCCTTCGGGTAGAGGAGGTCGACGGGGATCTCGAGAAACACCGGTCCCGGGACGCCGGCCTGGGCCACGCGAAAGGCGCGGTCGATCATCGGTTCGAGGTCGCCCACCTTGTTGCACCGGGCCGCCCACTTCGTGACGGGGCGCATTAGAGACAACTGGTCGATGTCCTGAAGGGAGCCGCGGCCGCGAAGGACGGTCGCCGTCGCGCCGCCGAGGATGACGATCGGTTGTTGCGCTTCCTGCGCGTTCTTGACGGCCGTGACGGTGTTCGTGACGCCCGGTCCGGCGGTGACGGCGCACACCCCGACGGTGCCGGTCATCCGACTCGTCGCATCGGCGGCGAACGCGGCCGTGACCTCGTCCCGGACGTCGATGATGCGCAGCCCGTGCATCTTCGCCCCCTGAAGAATGGGAGAGATGTGCCCCCCGCACAGGTTGAAGAGACTCCGGGCCCCGTGGGTCGCGAGCGCTTGTCCGACGATGGATCCGCCGTGGGGATGCTTGGCCATGGGCGTCTCTATATCGCAAACGCCGGAGGATCCGTTCCCTCGCTTCGCGTCGCCGCCGCCCCGGGCCTATCGTGTCGGTTGACCGACCCAAGAAGTAAGGTACCCCCAAGACACTAGAACCGGCTCTGAGGAGCGATGCTCGCCCTCGCCGGCTTGTCGTCGGCTTGTAGTCGACGTTGTCGGCGAGCATCGCGACAACATCAACGGTTGTGGTCGAGGGTGTAGGCGCGACTCAATCGGGGCGCGCGACGCGGAACAATTTGGCGACGGCCGCTTCGGGCGACGCGGCGCCGCTGAGGATTTCCGCGAGGGCGGCGAAGAAGCCGTGGGCCACGCCGTGGCGTTGGGCGAAGCGCGCGACGCGGGGCACGAGGTCGACCGCCTCGACCCGAAGTTCGGCTTCCCGCTGTGCCTCCGCGGGGGTGGCTCCGCGCGCCAGGGCCCTCCCCACCACGACTTCGGGTCGGCCGGGAAGGGCCATCGAGGCGAGGAGGTCTCCGTAGCCCCCGAGACCGTACAGGGTGCTCGCGTCCGCCCCTGCCACCCGGGCGATCCCGACCGCTTCGTCGACGGCGCCGGACAGCAGCGCCGCGAGGAGTCCCGGGGACACGTCCTCCCTCACCTGGGCGTAGCCGAGGCCGACCGACAGGCAGCCCATGAGCGCAGCCGCCCACTCCAACCCGAGGAGGTCGCGCGTCGTTTTGACCTGCAGCCAAGGGCCATCGAGGGTCGCCGCCACCGTCGCCGTGACGTCGGGAAACGCGGATCCGACGATCATCGCCGACGCGCGGCCAGAGTGGAGTTCCGGCGCCTGCACGGGACCTCCGAGGGCCCCGAGGCGTCGCACGGGGGTTTCGTCCCGCAGGATCTGCGACACCGTGAGGAGGTCGTCGTCGGAGAGCCCGCGGATCCCGTGCACCACCATGTGGCGGCCCGACACGTGGTCGCCCAGGTCGCGCGCGACGAGCCGCACCACCGGGGAGGGGACCGCCATGATGATCAGCGGCGTTTCGGCCAAGGGGGCCAAGGTGCGCACGATGCGGATCCCCGGGTGTGCCGCTTCGTCGTGGCGTCGGGTGTAGAGCACCACCTCGGCGCGTTTCGCCCGACGGGTGGCCCGCGCGAGGGCCAGGCCCCAGGGGCCACCGCCGATCACGCCCACCGCCGGCGCCGCCCCGCTCACGACGCGCTCCTTCCCGCGGCGCGGTCTGGGTCGTACCCGAGGCCGAGCGACGTCAGGCGGTTTTGGTAGTAGAGCAAGAGCTTCGGGTCGTGGAGGGCGACGCCGTCGGCGCGCGGCTGCATGACCGACGTCGTGTGATAGCCGCTGAACGCGCGCATCGCTTGGGCCACCATGTCGCCGCCGCTGATGTCGTGCAGACCGTGGTGAAGCCGCGCCTCTCCGCTCTTTTCGAGGTCGATCACCTGGTCGCGGACCCGGTTGACTTCGCGGGCCAGAGAGTCTCGGTCCACCACTTCGTCGCGCACGCGCAACATCGCGAAGAGGTCCTGGGTGTCGGTGGCCTGGCGAAGCAACGAGAAGGCGGCTGCGGCGACGATGTGCGTGCTCATGAGTACGGTCTCCCGGCCGTACTGTCGGGCGATGGCCTGGCCGAGCTCACGCGTGTATTGGCCGTTGCGGGCTTCGTCGAGCGCGAACGCGCCGTGTACGTCCCGGCAGTAGCTCGTGCTGTCGATGCTTCGGCCCCGCCGGTCGTGGGAGGTTCCCGCGTCGTCGACGGTGGCGCCGAACGGATCGAGGGGACGGCCGAAGCGAATGACGACCGAACCGTCGAGGCCGAGGAGCTTCCGGGCGAACGCGGCGACCCGGGCCAATCGGCTCGATTCGTCGTCCACGATGATGTACCGGGCGCGACCCTCGGCCTCGAGAAAGTCGGCGATGAGGGTCTCGGCCTCGAGGGTGATCAAGTAATTGATCGTGGACGGGACGAAGAACACCTTGCGCTCGCGGCCGGCGAGAAGCGTGCGGTTGTACGCCTCGATGCCCGTCCCGACGAGACCGAGCTTGAGGTGACGCTCGACCATGCCCGACCGGGAGCGGGTTCCGCCGGGGAAGAACAGCGAGTGAAAGCCATTTTCGATGAGGACGGTCGAGTAGGCCTTGAGGCAGTCCTTGTACACGTGGTGACGCAGGCGCCGGTCTACTCGGTACGCGCCCAGATTTTCCATGAAGAAGCTGAGGAGCGGATTGGTGAAGAGATTTTTCCCCGCCCCGTAGGTCGATGGGGGCAGTCCCGATGCCTCGAGGGCGAAGCCGAAGACGATGGAGTCGAGGTTCGACGAATGGGTGGGCGTGAAGACGAGGGTCCCGATGTCGGCGAGCCGTCGGAGCTTTTCGATGTCCCCCTCGACCCGGACCTTCTCGCGCAACAGGTCGAAGCTGAAGAGGGAGGCGGGGTCGGAGACCGAACGGACGAGCCGGCGAGGGTTGAGGAGTCCGGTGACGAGGGTGGGCACGAGCCGGGTCGAGAAGGAATACACCCGGGGGTCGAAGTTGCCCGCGATGTCCTCCGCGTACTCCGTGACCAGCTCGCGAAGGGCGGCCTGGCGCTCGCGCGTCGACATGCGACCCAGGCGCCGGGCAAGGGTCTTCCACGCGTCCAGTCGCTCTTGGTCCCGCGCCCCGTCGGCGCCGTCGAGGCGTCGGGTTTCGTGGTACGCCGCATCGTTGAGGGCGTGGAGGGGGTCGGTCGTCGCGTCGCAGACCCGTGACACCGTCTGCCGCACGAGGTGGGCGCGCTGCTCGTTGAAGCGAAAGATCGGTGCCGCCCGCGACGCATTGCCCATCGGCTGCATCCTACACCGGGGATGCGGGAGGGCGACGGCTCAATCGAACCGGATTCGGCGCCGCTCCTCCACCATCTGTTGCTGGATGCGACGGCGCGCCGCTTTCGGTTCGACGAGGGTCCAGACGTCGTCCCGGCGTCGGGCGTCGCGCGCCACCGTCTCGAGGAGCATGTCGGCGGCGCGCTCGGGCCGGATGAGGTCGTTCTGGCGGCCCGGGAGCTGGACGACCGCGATGCGCGAACGGAGGTCTGCGATCGTGTCGAGCATGAGGCGCATGACACTTCGGAAGCGCATGTCGTCGAAGCCTCCGAGCGGGCCCGCGCCGAAGATCAGCACCTTGTCGAAGGTGAGACGCGGGCGACCGGGAACCATCACGACCTCTCCCTGCCGGCCGGTCGCAAACCCGGTGCGAAGCAACCCACTGATCGTGCCGTTGAGGCGCCAGTCACAGAGACCGGCCACCCCGTCGCACGGCCGCTGGTCCCGCCACAGGGTACAGGCGATCACCTCGGATTCGAGGGTGTCGAGACGCGACAACTCGGGTTCGACGAAGTGGAGCTCCATGGCCGCGGACGGGTTCACCACCGGTAGGCCGGAAACGCCTCCTGCGGCTTGGCCAAGTAATACCCCTGAAAAAGGTCGCAGCCCAGTTCGAGGAGGACGTCGCGTTCGGCTGCGGTCTCGACCCCTTCGCCCACCACTTCGATGCCCATCTCGCCGCAGAGGGAGGTAATGCTGCGCACCAACCGCTGCTTCACCGGCTGGCGGTCGATGTCGCGAACGAGGGTCATGTCGACCTTCACGATCTGGGGTTCGAGCAGCGCGAAGCTGGTGAGCCCGGCGTAGCCGGCGCCGAGGTCGTCGACGGCGATGCGGTACCCCGTCTCTCGGAGCCGGGCGACGCGGCGTCGGAGGTCGTTGATGTTGCCGACGCTGGCCCGCTCCGTCACCTCGAGGACCACCCGGTCCGCGATGCGCGCGAGTTCCGAATTCGGGGAGATGAGCTCCTCGTCCTCCAGGTCGCGGGGGTGGAGGTTGACGAAGAGCGACCCCGAGCCAGGGGCGTTCGAAATGGGCTTGGCCGCCAGCGTCCGCACCCGTCGTCCGAGTTCTACGAGGCCATCGAGCTTTTCCGCCGCATCGAGGACGGCGCCCGGATGAGGGAGCCGGGGCTCGCGGCTCCGCAACAACGCCTCGTAGCCGTAAAGCGCCCCATCGGCCCGGACGATCGGTTGGTAGGCGACCCACAGCGTCTCCATCGCGCCCCGGAAGCTGTCGGCGAGGTCGGCGTCGGGGCCCCCGTGGAGCATCGCCACGGCCTCGCGTCGAATCCGCGCCATCTGGCTCATCTGCACCGCCTTGGTTGCGACCTCTTCCAGGCGATCGACCGGCACCGGCTTCTGAAGGTACTTGTAGGCCCCGTAGTCGAGGGCCTGCACCGCGGTTTCGACCGCGGGCGCTCCGGTGACGAGCACCACGGGCACATCCGGGTCGTACTCGTGGATCCGACGCAGCAATTCGATCCCGTCCACCCCCGGCATCGAGATATCGCTCAAGATCGCGTCGTAGCTGTCCCGCTCGAGGTGTTCCAGTGCCTCGTCGCCACTGCGGGCCGTATCGACGGCGAACCCGAAGGACTTGAGCACGCGGGCCATCGCGCGGAGCGGCTCTGGCTCGTCATCCGCCAGAAGGATGCGGCCTCGTAGACCGTCCGTCGCGTTCACCGGAGCATTCATCGTTGCCTACCAAAACGGACGAAACCCAGTGCGCTTCAGCCGGGCCGGCGCTTTCGTCGGGGGGCGTGGCCGCGACCGCGCGATCGCCACTTGGGCCTTGCTGCGGTGACCACGTCTTGGGCAGGCTCTCGACGTGGAGCCGCACATCGCATTTGCCCCGGGCGCCGAGGACAACGAGCTCGCGGTGTGGGCGACCGATCGCATCGCCGCCACCGTCGGGCGCGTCGAGGCCGCCCGGCGCGACTTTTTCGCCCTCCGTGCCGCCGTCGCGTTGGTGGCCCCCGACGAGCGAGCCCAGGTCACCCTTCGCTTCGACCATGGCTACCTCACGGCACACGACGGCATCATCGGGGTGCCCGATACCACCCTGTGTGCCGACGAGTCGGTCTTGCGGTCGGTGGGCGACTTGCCCTTTACGCGCCGCGGCCGGCTCCCCGATTTGCGCCGCCACGCGTGGCGTGTCCTGTCGCTCGAAATCCTGGAGGGCGACCTCAAAGTATACGGTTTGCTCGCCCACCCCCGGCTCGTGCTCCGCCTGCTCCGGCTCCTCGGCGCGGGGGGACGCTAAATGGGTGCCCATCGGTCCGCTCCATCCACGATCCCAGCGTTTCCCTCTGCGCTGCCGGCTCAAGAATGGACATTCGCTCCGCGGGTCTCCTCGAGGGAGGCCTTGGCCTCCCGACGTAGCGAACCCGACGTAGCGAACCGATGAGCACCCACTTCGTGGCCGTTTAGCGACCTCGGTCGAGCGTCTTGGCGGCGGCGTCGCGCAAGGCACGTCGCAGCGCATCGTCCTCGACGCGGGCCAACGGAGCTGCGAGCCGCGACGGTAGCGGGGCATCCCGGCGAGGCGCACGTTTGGCCGGCCCCCGGGGCCGTTCGTCAATGTTGATCGGACCGACGACGAAACGGAGGGCCTCGACTTCGATTCCCCCCGCGCGAAGCTGCGCTCTGACCTCTTCGGTGAGCAGCGACAACTCGTTCGCCCACCCGACGTGCGCGACCCGTACCGTGAGCACGCCTCGTTCCAACCGGTAGGGTTGGGCCCGGCGGGCGATCCGACTCCCCACGGCGCGCTCCCAATCGCCTTCGCGCACCGGCGGTACGAGGGCCGTCCGCGGCGGTTTGATGACGCGCGAAGCGGCGAGGATTCCGTCGAGCTTGAACACTGAAAGGTCAGACTACTCGCGCAAGAGCCGCGATGCATTCTGGTCTCGCGGGTACACGGCGCTGAAAAAAAGGTCAGCCGGGGGGCGGTCGCCGACCGGCTGAACGCGAAACCGAGCCCCGTTTTCTAGTCTGGCCCGGACGGTGCCACGGAAAAAGCCCGTCCCCCATCGGTACGCGACGACGTTGGCTCCGACGTCGTGATCGACGGTCGGGAGAGGAACGGGCGCGAGCGCTTCGCGGGGATGCGTCACCACATGTCCCGAATCGGTGAGGACCCACCCTGAGGTCTCATCGAGAGCGACGACCAAGCCGCGCGACATCCCTCCCGCATAGGGATGACCGACGTAGGCGAGCGGCTGCACGCCCACCCGCGGGCGCTCGAAATGGTCGATCTCCGTCGTTTTGCTCACCCCGGCCCAATCGTACCTCACGCGAAGCGCGGCACCGGGGGTCACCGGTTCGAGGCGGGCGAGCACGGCCGACGTGGTGGGGGTGTGGCACAACACGAGCGCGCCAGAGGTGGTCGCGGGACGACTCCCCGTTCGGTGCACCGCCGCAGGGCGGATCCCGTCCCGTCGCGTCCCCGCGCGATCCGACAGGGAATAGAGACCGTCGTAGACGCCGGCCACGCGGAACACGCCGACTTGGGCCAACGTGCCGACCGCGGGCACCACCGCCCACACTTCGTCCCCGGTCTTGGCGACGGGCGCTCGTTCCGGAAGGCGCTTGAGCCAGGCCGGTTCGTCATCGTTGGGGCCAAGCGACGTCGCGGTCGGGAAGACGGGCGCCGGAAGGTCGGGGGGGCCGAGAGCGGTCGGCTCTGGCTCCGTCGTCGTACCGCACCCGAGCACGGCGAGCGCGGGCGCGACCCGGGCGGGCCATCTCCACGCACGGAACGACGACGTCATCATAGGCCCTTAACCCGAAAACGACCCCCTCGACCAGAACCGGGTCGCGGCGGTCTGGTCATCGTCGCGGTGCCGGCGCGGGGCCGCCCATCGTGGCACCTCGATGGCGCGGCGGCGCCCGAGCGTCGATCCGAAGCGCGGAAGCGGATACGCTTTGCCGCATGCGTTCGTCACCTGCTGCGGCGTCGGGCATCGCGACGGCGGCCCTCGCGGGGGCGCTCCTGAGCGGGTGCCAGGCGTTCACCGGCGACTTCCGCGTGAGCCCCGGCGCCGGCGGGGGGGGCGGCGGGGACACGACGCCAGACGGCGGCGGCGGCGGAGGCGGCGGGGACAGTACCCTCTCGAACGAGGCGCTCGTGGTGCGCTATTACCTCGACGAGGCGGCCACGGGATTGGCGCCCACGACCGTGGTCGACGCCGGCCCGGAACCTTTGCTGCCCCTCCTCGTCGACGCGGACGCCGAGGGATCGGGCCTGACCTACGTGACGGTCGACGGCCACCGAGGTCTCCGTTTCGAGACCCTCGACCTGGACGCTCGCGTGCTTTCCCCCGCCGACGACGGGAAGATCGAGACCTCGCTCGAAGGCCAAACCTCGGCCACGATCGAGCTGGTGGCGGCGATTGAGGAGGTCGATGTCAGCGATCAGAGCCGGCTCGTGTGGATCGGAGCCGGCAACGAATCGGGTCGCTTCGCGCTCAATGCGCGTGACACCAACGAACTCGAGTTTCGATGGCAGCCCGGTTCCCAGGTAGGAGGAAGGTGGATCACGGACCTCGGCCTGCGTGGGGTGGTGCACCTCGTGGTCGACACCGCCGATCCGGAGCCCGCCCAGAGGGCCCGCCTGTTTCGCGATGGGGTCGAGATCGCGCGAAGTGGCGGCGACCCCCCCGAGCTGGGCGAACCGATCGGGCTGGTGGGTGCCGATGAAAATCGAAACCATCTCGCGCTGGGGAATGCCGAAGGCCGATTCCGCAACCCCGTGGGCGACATCTATTATGCGGCGATTTACGCGCGGCCGCTTCGCGAGGACGAAATTAGGCGCCACGCCGCCCTCCTGCTCGAAAACGACGACACCCCTCCGTGATGGATCTCTCGCCCGGCATGCACCTGACCCCCAACGTCCGCCTCGTGCGGCCGCTGGCCCGCGGGGGCATGGGCGAGGTTTGGGTGGCCGACCACCTCACGCTGAAGATCGAGGTCGCGGTCAAGCTGTTGCCCGATCGGCTCGGGGCCGACGACGCGCTCGGGGCCACCCGGTTCGCGGAAGAAGCGGCGACCGTAGCCCGAATCAAGAGCCCCTACGTCGTGCAGACCCACGACAGCGGCGTGGCGCCGGATGGGACCTGCTTTATCGTGATGGAGCTGCTCGAGGGTGAAACCCTGGCCCAGCAGTTGACCCGGCGCACGACGCTGTCGCTGGCGGAGACGGCCAATCTGGTCGGGCAGGTCGGGCGCGCGCTGACCGCGGCGCACCGGCTTGGGATCGTTCACCGAGACGTCAAGCCCGAGAACATCTTCATCACGGCGACTGAAGACGGGCCCCTCTGCAAGGTCCTCGACTTCGGCATCGCGGCGGGTCCAGACCTTCCGGGGGACTGGCAGGAGAGCGATACCATCGACGGCACGCCCGAGTACCTCGCCCCCGAAGCGTTCCGCGGCGCGTCGGCCGGCGCGAGGACCGAACCCGCGACCCTCGACGCTTGGGCGCTCGCGGTGGTGGCTTATCGCTGCCTCGTGGGTCGCTTGCCTTTCGCCGGAGACACCCTCGGCCTTCTCGGATTGAACGTGCTCGGGTCCTCGTATCTCCCCCCGAGTAAGGTCCGGGCCGAACTGCCCCCGGCGGTGGACGGATGGTTCGCCACCGCTTTTCATCCTGACCCTGCCGCGCGATTTCAGGATGTGCGCGCGCTCACCGATGCGCTCGCCGCCGCCATGCCGGGCGCGGGGATACCATGGCCTTTGGACGTGTCGGCGTCGGCGGCGGGGTTTTCGGTCGATACGCTCGACGGAGCGGCCCGCCCGGCCGAGGCGCGCTTGCCCCCGGCGGCGGTCCGAGGCCTGCTCGTGCTCGCGTTGGTCACCGGCGGCGCGGCGGCGGCGGCGGTTGCGATGTCCTTTGGCGTTGGTGCTGCGTCCGAAGCGGACCCACGCGCGGCGCGTTCCGCTCCGGCGCCACCGTCGTCGCTCCCTACCGTGGCCGCAGAGGCGAGTGCCGTGGCCCCGGTCGCCCCCCGGGCTCCGGCCACGGCGATGGCGTCGTCGCCCTCCTCATCCTCCTCCCTTTCGGAAGGGTCGGCGCCCCGCGCGGCTCCGGGTCCAACCACGGTGCTGCTTCCGGGGGCGCGGCCCGCTTCGCCCCGAGCTTCGACGTGGCCCCGGGAGAAGGAGGGCTCCGCGCCGAGGGCGGGGGCGCCGCCGCCCGCCACGAAGGGGGCCGTCGATTATGGCTTCTGAGCGCGATGCCATCGGTCGGAAGCTCGGGGCCCACGGGGCGTTCGTCGCCTGGTCGTTGATCGCTGCCGCGCCCCTCACGGTGTCCCGCCCGGCCCGGGCGCAAGCGGGGGAGGCAGCGACCAAGGTCTCCGGTGCGGAACCGTCCGCGGCCGAAAAGGAGCAGGCGCGGGGGCTGATGGACCTCGGTCGTGAACGATTTGGCGAAAAGAGGTACGCGGAGGCGCTGCAGGCGTTCGAAGGGGCGGATGCGATCATGGGGGTTCCGGTGACGGCGCTCGCGGTCGCCGAGGCGCTCGCGGCCACCGGTAAGCTGATCCTCGCTCGCGACCGCCTCCTCACGGTGGCCCGGAGCCAGCCGGTCCTGCGCGACGGCGCGGAGCCTGAGCCCTATGCGCGGGCACGAGAACGAGCGGCCGTGCTCGCCCAAGAACTCGCCGTCCGCATCCCGTCGGTTCGGGTCGAGGTGCTCGACGCCGGGGGGCGTGACGTCACCGCACAGGCCGACGTTCAAATCGGAACGCGCACGCTGTCTCCGGCGCAACGGGGTCTGCCGCAACGCATCGATCCCGGTGAGGTTCGGGTTCGCGCCGAGGTCGACGGGCGGGCGGTCACCCCGCGCGACATCGACGTCGACGAGAGCGAGCACCACGTCGTCTCCCTGTTGGCTCCGGTCGAGGATGCGCTTCCCCCGCCGGGAGGGGGACCCCATCCGTTGGTTTGGATCGGGATCGCGACGGGCGCGGCGGGCGCGGTGTTCGGGGGGATTTTCGGTGGTGCCGCGTTGGCCAAGTCGTCGTCGCTGTCGGCCCGTTGCGGAGACGATGGGCTTTGTCCCGATGCCGCCGCGGCCGACGAGATCGATGACATGAATCGATTCGCCACCCTTTCGACGGTAGGCTTCGCCGTCGCCGGAGCCGGGGCGGTGCTCGGGGTGGTCGGCATCGTGCTGTCGTTCGACGCTGGCGCCGAAGCGGATGAGGACGACGGGGGCGGCGCTTCGGCGGCGCGCCTTCGTCTGAGTCCGAGCGGCGCGTCGGTCGGGTGGCGTTTCTGACGACGGCTGTTTCGTGGGCCGCGAGCTTCAGAAGCTCTCGTCGATGGCGCTCGGCTCGCGCCGGAGGTAGTCGATGGCTTCGGAGCGCCTGAGCCCCGCGCCAACGAGCGTATCGACGGCGATGCGCCCGAGTTGCGTGTACGGCGCAAAGGCCGTGACGAAGTCGACGTCCTCGTGCGCGGCCGTGTACGCGGCCGCCTCTTCGATCTCGTCGACCACGTCGCCGAACGCCGCTTCGTAGGCGCGCCGGCGGGGATCGTCGGGGCGCGCACGGCAGTACGCCGCGGCGTCGAATTTCTTGAACACGCGAAGATTGCGGCGCTGTACGACCCGCAGCGGATTGTCGTCGACGAGGATGACCCGCTTTAGGGTGGGGTCGAAGAGGCGAAGGTCCTTCGACGGGCGAACCACCGGGTCGCCCTCGTCGGTGGCCTGCAGGATGAGGTGGCTGTTCGTCAGAAACCCGGAGATCGTCTCGTGTCGGTGGAGCGGGGTACCGTCGACGAGAATGTGGTCGAGGTTCTCGTAATTGGTCTCGTCTAAGTTGGCCGAGAAGATGGCGACGGCACCGCCCAATCCGACGATGCGGTCGATCGCGCGGCGCCACCCAGGGGTCAGCTTGAGGCGACGTCGCGTGCCGTCAGGAGGGGTGACCTCGACATCGACACAGTCGTCGGAGGCCGCGTAGTACTGGTCGTAGAGGGTTTCATCGAGGTCGATGACGACGATGAACGGGGCTCGGGCCAGACGGTCGAGGCGACGGGGTGATTCGAAGATGCCGGTTCGGGCGCGGTCGCGCGCCGTCTCGAAGTGGGCGGCCCGGTCGCCGTCGGGATCGTTACGTGTGAGGTCGCGGTAGTGGTTCTGCAATTCGACCGCCGCCGCCCGACTCAAGTCGAATTCCCGCATCACGCGACCAATACGAAAAAACCGGAGGTCACCGGGGGGGCGGTGCGCCGCGTACTTGTCCATCCAGTCCGGGGGGCTCTCCAGGGTGAGCCGTTGCAGCGGGTCCGCGGAGGAGGCCGGCGGCGAGGCGGCGGCCGAAGACGCCACCGGTCCGGGCGCCGGGGGTGGAGGCGGGGTCGCGACGTCGCCGCATCCCAGCCAGGCGAGGAGGGCAGCGCCGGCGGCAGCACGCATGCGGACCGCGGGCGATCGCGGGGCGGTGGTCTTGGGTCCAACCTCGGCGATGACGCGAACCGCCGACGGGCGGCGACTCACTTGATACCGCAATCGGGGGAGATGGGCCCGAACGTGTTGTTGTCGGGACGACACTCGACCCAGGGTTTCGGGGCCGGGTCGTCGTCGACGACGACGTACAGGTTGCCGGTCGGCGGGCTCGTGGCGTCGAACCTCAGGGTCTCGCTGCCCAGGGCGTAAAGCGGACGCGTGGTGGCCGCCTCCCCGAGGCGGGTGCTCCCGGGCTCAGACGGGTCGCCCTCGTAGAATCCGACGACGACGCCGGCCGGCACCGATGCCTGACCCACGTTGCGGACCTCGGCCACCAGGGAAAACGTCCCGGTGCAAATGGGGCTTGCCGCGACCACGAGGTCGGGCGCCGAGCGCTCGCCCTGCGGCGCGATGTTTTGCCGGAAGTTGTTGAGGCGAGGCTCGAGATGGTTGGCGGCCTGCACCACCGGAATGGTCCCGTCTTCCTCGACGTTCGTCACCTGGTAGGCGTGTTGGTTCCAGATCCTGCGGGTGCGGACCCACTTTCCCAGCGTGTCGCCGAAGACGCGTACCCCCGTTGTTTTCACGCCGCCGGCGCAGGCCAAACCCGAGTAGCGATTGGACGCGACGACGATGTCGGCGTGGCCGTCGGAGTCGACATCGGCGACCAACGGATACTCCCAGAGGGTCCCCGACGTATTGCAGGCGCTGAAGAGGTCATCGCCGGTCGCGCCGGCGTAGATGTGCAGCGTAACCTCGTCGGCATAGACGACTTCGGCGCTGCCATCGCCATCGAAGTCGAACACGCTGCTCCCGGTCTGGGCGCTCGAGCAGTCCTGCGTGGGCTTCAACCAGGCCAGCGTGTCGGCGTCGGCCACGTTCACCGTATCCATTAAGCTCTGTCCGTCGAACATCGCGTAGCCGATGCCGCCCGCGAGGCCGACGTCGGGGAATCCGTCGCCGTTGAAGTCGGCGATGGTGGGGGGGCCACCGCCCCCGTTGCACCCCGCATTGTTGGGGTTGATGGCGCAACAGGGGTTGGGATTGATGGTCCCGTTGATGTCGAGGCCATGGCGTACCACGACGAACCCGTCGGGAGCCATCGGGTCGACGCGCCACACCGACATGGTGTGGGCAAGGTTGTTCACCGTGACGATCTCGGGGATGCCGTCCCGGTCGAGGTCGCCCACCGCGGGATGGTTCCCCGTGATGGTATCCGCGTGCACGACGAGGTTGCCCGTGGCATCGAAGACGCGCGTGGACGTCACCACGTCGAGTTGACCGTCTCCGGTCACGTCGCTCGCGACGACGTTGCCGTTGTTGAGCGTGGTGCTGTCGATTTCGATGGTGTGGTCGATGGCCCCCGTCGCCCCGTCGAGGATCGCACTCACGACGAGCACCTCGGGCTGTCCGTTCTGATCGAAGTCGGCGATGGACGGCATGAAGCAGTTGCGGCCGATGGGCTCGCTCGTCCACAGCACGGCGCCCATCGCATCGTAGGCTCGGACGCGCTGGTTCTGGGTGCACACGACGATCTCGTTGCCGGGGGCGGGGTGAATGTCGCCGGAGGCGATCGAGCGGCCGGGCTCGTCGTCGGTGAGGTCGACGGTCCATTTCTCTTCGACCTGCCCGTTGATGATGGAGATGGCGCGAAGCGCCGCCGCCGACCCCCCGTTGTTGTTGTAGTCGCTGCCCTCGAAGGTGAAAAAGACGATGTCTGGAATGTCGCGCTCGTCGACGTCGCCGTCACAGTCGTCGTCGTCGAGCTGGGTCACGACGGGAGCCATCATGACGTCGTGGTTCGTCGCGGTGACATCGCCCCAGGCGAACTTCACCTCGGGGTCGAACTGACCGGGGTCGGGGATGAACTCGCACTTTTGAATGCACGACGGAGGGTCGCCCGGGTCCTCGCCCGGTCCGCACTCGGGCGGGGTCGGCAAGCAGCGACCGGTCGGAGGCTCGACGCCTCCGACGCACATCGGGTCGCTCCCTCCGCTCCCGTCGTCGCCCTCACCGAGCCCGTACTCGCAGTACTCGCCGTCGGCGCAGTCGCCCGCGTCGATGCAGAGCGCGCCGGGCACCTGGCATTGCTCGAACGAGCACACGGCGTCGTCACCGCAACAGGCGGCGCCGCACGCCCGCTCTTCGTCGCAGCAGGTGCCGTCCTCGGTGCAGATCTGCCCGTCACCGCACGTATCGCCGGGGATGCAAAGACGCCCACCAAAACCGTCGCCGCCTGCGCCGTCGCCGCCTCCGGTCGCCTGGCCCCCCGAACCGGTCGTGGCTGTCGTCGCCGCGTCCCCATCGGAAGAGCACGCTTCCAGCGACCCTGCCAGAAGGGCGCCGGTTGCGATTACGGTGAACAATTGTCGCCCCATCGTCATTCCGTGCCCGAGGAGACCACGAGCCCGGCGCTTCATCAACCCGGGTTCGAGGGCGTCGCGTCGCGGCAACAGCGAAAGCCGACCTCGTAGCCGCTGTAGTTTTCGTCGTGGGCGGTGACCATCGGCCGGCAACGGCTGCGGGCGGGCCCCCACCATCCGCCCTTGAGGCCACTCCGCCACGGAGCGGTCTTGCCGGGCCGCATGACCCACTCGTTGACGCTTCCGTTGAGGTCGAAAGCGCCGAACGGGGACGTACAACGGGGTCGCGCGCCGATGGGCGCGCGTTGGTCGAGCGCGGCGAGAGCGCTGCGGCACCAGGCCCGTTCTTGGCATTCCGCGTAGGGAAGCAGCGGGCGCTCGGGGGCGATGTAAGGCCGGTCCTGAAGGCAGCGGCGGGGGTCGCGCTCGAGCCCGTAGCTGTAGGGCAGCATCGCCTCGCCCTCGCAGGCGAAGTTGAACTCATCGCTCGTGCAGAGGCGTTTGTCGGCGTCCGCGCACAGCGCTCGGGCGCGCCGCCACGTGATGAGCAGGGCGGGAAGCGCTCCCGCCTGCCCCGGGTACTCGTGGCGGTCGATACAAAAGCGCAGGGGACGCCGACGCGTCTCGTCGACACACGTGCCGGGGGCGTACCGAAGGCAGATCTCGACCGCCCGACGGGGACCGGGGTCTTCCCCTCGAGCCCGCGCGCGCTCGCGCCGTCGCGTCTCCCGGGCGTAATCGGGATGGTGTTCGAGACAGCGGTGACGAACTTCGGGGCAGTACCGCCCGGCGGCGAGCACCATGTCGGGGGGACACACCGGTGTCGCGGGCGCGGGCACGGCGGTGCGTGGGGCGATGACCTTCGGGGCGACGGGCGCCGCCGGAGGCGGAGGTGCGTCTTCCGATGGCGGAGGCGCTTCCGCGCAGGAGACCGTCAGGATGAGGAGCGCCAGGGTGCACGCCACCGTGATGGGCGCCGACGAAGGGGTCATCGGGCCGAGGCCGCGGGCGAGGAGGGGCGACGGGTGAGGGCGATGGTGGCGCCCACGATCAGGGTCGCGCCGAGGATGGTGGCGGGGGCCATCGGTTCGTCGAACAGGCCCCAGCCCCACGCGGAGGCGAAGGCGATCTGAACGTAGCCGATGGCCGTACCCCGCCCGGCCGGCATGAGGGCCAGGCCGCGCGTGAGCAGAACTTGCGCGATCTGGGTGACCACCCCGATCCCCAACATGAGCAGCCAGCCCCGGGTCGTCGGCCAGACCCACGCCCGCAGCGCAAAGGGAAAAAGCGCGGGTACCGCGACGAGGGGGAAGTAAAAAACGATGACCTCCGCGCGGTCGGTCAGGCGCAGTCGGCGCACGGTCGTGTACGCGCCGGCGCTGAACAGCGCCCCTCCGAGCGCGGCCACGATCCCCCACGTCGCGAGCGGTTCGGAAGCGGTGAGGAGCCCGACGGGGCGGGTCACGAGCAAGATCCCTGCGCCGCTCACTACGATCGCGGCCCACAGCCGGGTCGGGATGCGCTCGCCGAGGAGCCGCGCGGCCAGCAGCGCGGTGAGCACCGGGTTGAGGTAGTGGATCACCGTCACCTCAGCGAGGGGCAACAGGGTGATGGCGGTGAAGAAGCACACGAGGCCGCCCGTTCCCAGTGCGCCCCGCAGCACCAGGCGCCGACGGTCGTGACCCCAGGGAGAAACCCCGCGAAGGCGCAGGATCGAAAAACTGAGCACGAGGGTGACGATGCCCCGGGCGAGCACCAACATCTCAACCGGCAGTTCGTCGCCGGCGAGCTTCACCTGCACGCTCATCAAGCTGAAGAAGAAGGCGGCACCGACCAAGAACATGGCGCCGCGGGGTACGTCGTCCTCCACGACGGTCGGTTAACACGGCCCAGCGCGGAGGGCGGGAGGGTCGGTTTCGATGGATTCGCGTGCGTGGTACGGCGATGGCCATGTCGATGAACGTGCGCTCGCTACTCGGCCTGGCTCTGTTCGCCGCCTTTGGATGCGGCGACGAGGGCGCCACCACGCCAACCCCGACGCCAGTCAGCACGGCCGGACCTGCGCGGACGGCATCGGGGGTCGCGGCGATCGAGCCTTCGTCGTCGGTGCCGCCGCAAGGGTCGGCCTCCGCGCTGACGACCACCTCTGCGCCGCCGAAGCCACCGCCTTCGCGCCCCCTGCGCACCGGGGAGCAGGCCCAGGTCGAGCGCGCCTTTCCGGCGACGGCCCTCTTCGACATGAACCACAGCTTTCAGGTCGAGCTCGTGGGCCTTGGCAATTGCAGCTTTGTGAGTGAGCGCGTCCGCGCCGGTGCCACGGGGGACGAGGCCGATGACGACGCGCCCCCCCCGGCGCCCTCGGCGTCGTCGTCCGGGGCCGTGCCCGCCGCGCCGACGGCCCGCGCCACCGGGTCTGCGTCGACGTCGGCCCCCGCTCCGACGGCGGCGTCGGTCCGCGAACCACGAGGCCCGAAAATCGCTGTGTTCGCCTTTCACTTGCTCTGCCGCAAGCCGGGGGAGGCCGAAGTCACCCGCACCACGCTCGAGGCCTCGCCGGTCGTGAAGGACGCGTGGACGCCTTCCCAAATCACGGCCGTTTCGTTTCCCGATCTCGATGGGGACGGGCGCCAGGAAATCGTCATCATCGCGACCTACGACGACGCCGACAGGACCGTGCCGGTGGTGGCCATCTACCGACAGGTCGATGGGGCGTACGTCCTGCAGCCCCGATGGAGTGACGAAGCCAACAAGGCGGGGGCGGACACGGTGGCGAAGGTCAGATTCGCCGTCGACGTCGAGAAACTGGGGGGGTGAGGCGTCGATGCGCCAGGCCAAAGTAGCCACCTGACGGGGACCACACGCTGGGACCACACGGGAAATCCCCGACGCTTGCGTTGGATCGGTAATTGCCCTTACGCCGGCGCATGGTGGAGACCTCGTCTCTTTTCCCTGCGCTTCCCCTGTCGCTTGGACTTTCCCTGCCGGCCGCGGGGTGCGCTGGCCCCCCGCCCGGCGAGCAACTCGGGAGCGACGTCACCGACGTGACGCAAGCGATCACCCGTTGCGAGCTGGCGCTCGGGGGGGGAGATGGCTTCGTCCCCGCGCCCGCCGAGGATGCGCTGGCGTTGGATCTGGACGTGCCGAGCGCTGCGTTTTTCGTCGGCTGGAGTCTGCTTCCCGGCGAAGCGTCGACGGACATCGACCCCGCCGACCAGGCGCGCGTTGACGTGACCTGCCCGGACCCGACGCTCTATCCGACCCACCCGCAACAGGGCACCAAGTTTTATCACCGGGCCCAGGTCGCTCGATACCGCACGTTTGCCGGGGCGTTCATGTCCGCCGACGACGAAGCGTGCGCCATCGGCCAGGACCGCGGCTTCGGTGGCCACGAGCCTCGCTGCCTCGCTCCGGACTTCTTCTACTACCGGCTGGCGTCCGATACCTTCATGGACGGCTGCGGCAACTTCTATCGCGGCTTTTGGGAGACGAAGTACTTCCGGCGTGACGACAACCTCGGCACGCTGTTGTCGCGGGGGCGTACCGTGCGCGAGCGGGAAGGGACCCCGTTTCCCGGGCGCGACTTCGTCCCCGACGGCACCTATTCCCTCGACCCAGACGCGTTTGTCCAGCTCAGCCCTCTCTTCGACGGCGACCTCGAGCGGATCGCCGCCCAGCAGGAGGAAGCCGAGGAAGAGATGGCGCTGTCGCTCGACGCCGAGACGTGTCGCTTTGCGGTCTCCGCGCCGCAGTGACGGATGCTCCGGCCAGCCATCGCGCGGGGCCAGCCATCGCTCGGGGCCAGCCATCGAGCAGGGCCAGCCATCGCTCGGGGCCAGCCATCGGTCGGGGCTGATGGGAGATGGGCCGGCCGGTCACATCAGGGCTTCGAGGAGACCTACCAATTCTTCCACCTCGGCGCGGGAGAGTTGCAGCGTGGCGCGGAGATCGACGCCGGTGGTTTGAACTCTGAGTTTGCGCGCGAATTTGCCGAAGCCCCCACCCGAGGTCTCCTGCCGGAGGCGGTCGAGAAACATGTTGGCCGTACGGCCGACGGCGCGGGCTGAGGTGGGGTCGGTGAAGCCGGCGCGGACGTCGAGGTCGAGCCCGCGCTGCAGGTCGATGCCCCCCCGCACGTTTTCGAGCGCGCCCAGCTCCGCCATTTCCCGGCGGGCGTCGCGACGTAGTCGCTCGGGCACGAGCGCGGCGAAGGCGAGGTCCTTGAGCACGAACGGCGAGAGGAGCTTCTTGAGCTTCGGGTCGGCGCCCTTGCGGGTGAGGGCGGAGAGCACCATGTCCTTGCCGCCGGCCAACACGAGCGGGCCGCGGAAGGCGAGCGCGAGACCCTCATCCAGGAGGTAATGGCGACCGCTGCGGCCTCGCACTTCGCGCACGTCGGCCCCTTTGGTCTTCAGGTAGGCGACGAGGCGTTTTTCGTTGATGCGAGCCTGCGCGATGGCCACGAAGTCCGAGTCGTCGCGTTCGAAGTTGGGGCCAAGCGCTCCGACCACGCCGTGGAGGTCACGCACCGGGTCGAAACCCGTCGCCTTCTGCAGCGCATCACGCTCCCGCTTGGCGTCGGGCACTTGGAGAAAGAGGTCGTCGAGTTGCGCCTTGAACAAGGGCACCCGCCGGAGCCGGTCGACGTCGACGGTGCCCACCGCGATCGCTTGGCGAGGGACGTACGCGAGCGCTGCGGTGAGGTTGGCGGCCGACGCGGGCGTCGGCGCTACGGTGGGCGCGAGCAAAACCGCGAGGAAAAGAAAGAGCCAGCGAGGGAGGTGCTTGGGTATCGACATGGGGGCCAACAGGGTGAGCTTAGCCGATACGGGACGTGCCCGGTCGACCACGCGAGATAGGACGTTCTGCACCCGATGGGCTTTCCAGTCGAATTCGTGCTCCGAGAGGCATCGGCGCGGGAGGCCATGCCCGAGCCGGTAACGATGGCTATGGTGCAGGTCAAATCGGTAGATTTGACCGGCCCAAAAAGTAAGGCACCCCCAAGACAATAGAACCGGCTCTGAGGAGCGATGCTCGCCCTCGCCGACTTGTCGGCGTGCATCGCGACACCATCAACGGTTGTGGTCGAGGGTGTAGTTCGGGCGGCGCAGCGGCAGCCCCGGGTCGAGCGCGGTGAACGCATCGACGACCGCGTGGAGATGAGGACGGAGGTGCGCGGCGCCCAGAATGTGGCTCGTCTCCAACCAGCGGAGCGTGGAGCCCGGCCAGTGACGGTGAAGCGCCTCCGCTTCGGCTGCAGGCACGAAGCCGTCGTTGCGGGCACTGACCAGGATGGCGGCATCGGGGCGCAGGGGGGCCGCATAACGGGCCACTTCGACCGGTTCGAGACACGCTTCGAAGTACTTTTTCGCCGCCTCGACAGAGCCGACCTCGCGGCCCAAGACCGACCATTGGATGCGACGACTCAGCGCGGCATTGGTGAAGATCGGGCGGGCCGCGTTGCCCGCTCCGCGCGGGACCACCGCGACCGGCCGCGGGGTCAACGCGGCCGCGAACGCCGCCATGATGCCGCCTTGGCTGTAACCGCTGACACCGAGCGCGGGATAGCCCTCACGGTGGGCCCAATCGAGCAACGCTCGAGCTTCCTGGACGGTCGCAACGTTCATCGCAAATTGGTCGCGCACCGTCCGCAACAGTGGACCCCGTTGACCGCGCGGACGACGCGACCCGTAGTACGGATTCTCGAGCATCAGGGCGCCGATACCGCAACGCGCGAGCCCCTCCGCGAGCACACGACGGAACCAGAAGCCTTCCTCTCCGGTGGCCGCGAGCAGCAGGCAGAGCGGAGGTCGGGCCGTCCCGCGGGGTCGGGTCAAGTTCACCACCCCCCGTTGCGTGCGGGGCGCGAGGTCGCGCGCGCGGGGCGAATGAAAGTGCCCGAAGCGCCCCAACCCTCGGCGGGGAGACCAACGGATGTCGAGCCGCGGCGTTTCTTGGCCGAGACGCCCTTCGGCCATTTCGGCCACCAGCGCGTCGAGCGCTCGGCGGTCGCCCCAACCGTCTTCGTAGAGCTGAGCGTTCAGGGCCGCGGTGACGGCGGCCCAGTCCGTGAATCGATGGAGCGCGGGCCGTAACATGACGGATCTCGAGGGGTCGGCTACCTTCGCGGGGTGCGCCGAGGCGCTGAGCATAACCTGATCGGTGCGCGCTATCAGCTCGGGCGCACCCTCGGTCGGGGGGGCATGGGCGCCGTCTTCGAGGCGGTCGACACCAGCACCGGGACCACGGTGGCGCTCAAACGCACCATGCCCGCCGCGGGCGATACGCTTACGGCCGAGGAAGAGCTTAGGTTCCGGCGCGAGTTCCACACCCTCGCGAGCTTGCGCCATCCGCGCGTCGTGGCGGCCTACGACTACGGGCGGGAGGCGCGAGGCGCCTTTTACACGATGGAGTTGCTCGACGGTCAGGACCTCAAGCGGCTGGCGCCGATGACCCCCACTGAAGCGTGTCGGGTCCTGCGCGACATCGCCTCGGCGCTGGCCTTTCTCCACACTCGTGGCTTCGTCCACCGCGACCTCAAGCCCCGGAACGTTCGATGTACGGACGACGGAACGGTAAAGCTCATCGACTTCGGTGTCATGGCAACGGTCGGCACGGCGGCGGAGGTCGCCGGCACCCCGAATTACGCGGCTCCGGAGACGGTCTACGGCCGACCGGTCGATGGCCGCACCGACCTGTATGCCCTCGGCGCCGTGGGCTACGTCCTGCTGACGGGTCGCCCGCCGTTCCCCGCCCGTACCTTCGGCGCGCTGCGGGATGCGTGGCGCGATCCGCTCGTACCGCCCTCGGTCTACGCTGCGGCGGTCGACGAGGGACTCGAAGAGCTCATCGTCGAGCTGCTCTGTTTGAATCCCCTTGGACGGCCCCCCTCGGCGGCGGTGGTGGTCGACCGGCTCACCGCGCTCGGCCACCTTCCCCGCGCGCCGGAGTTGGCGCTCGAGCGTGGCTACCTCGCCAGCGCCGCCATGGTGGGGAGACGTCGCGAAATGGCCTTCCTGCGGCGCGGACTCGACCGAGCCGCCCACGGCGAGGTGGCCCTCGCCTACGTCTCGGCACCCTCGGGAGCAGGCAAGTCGCGCCTCACGCGGGAGCTGTCACTCGAGGCCAAGCTGGCCGGGGCCTCCGTGGCGCTGGTGGGAGGCAAGACCGCCGCGGGGGGGCCGTACGGGGTCGTCGAGAGCCTGCTCACCGAGCTCGTCGACAATCACCCCGATGTCGCCGACGACGCCCCCGCGACGGGGGTGGGGACGCTCGTGCGCATCCTGCCGCGGCTCTCCCGACGACTCGGAGATCCGACGCTCACCGACCCCGCCGGCGACCCCGGCGAAGAGCGCATGCGGGTGCAGCGGGCGATCGCGGATTGGGTCATCGCGGCGGCGCGAAGGCGCATGGTCGTGCTCATCGTCGACGACGTACAACGGGTCGACGAGGCCTCGGCGGCCGCGCTCGCGGCGCTGGCACGCGACCCCGATGCGGCCGGGATCTATCTCCTCGTGGCGCAACGCACGGGGGAGCCGGTGCGGGCGCCAGCGCCGGTTGCGTACCTTGCGCGGCGTGCGGAGTCGGTGACCCTGGCGGGGCTCAATCGGAAGGACCTGGGCGAATTGGTGCGGTCGTTCTTCGGCGACGTTCCGCACGTCGGTCGCCTTGCGCGCTTCATGCACGACGTCACCGAAGGGAGTCCGCTCTTGTGTCAGGAGCTCGCCAATCACCTCGTGGAGGCGGGCATCGTCCGCTATGTCGACGGTGCGTGGCGCGTGCCGATGGAGATTCGGCGCGAGGAGGTGCCCGATTCCCTCGCGGCCGCCATGGACCACCGGCTGGAATCGCTGACCGGCCCGTCACGGGCCTTGGCCGAAGTCTTGGCGGTCCACGGAGGTGGCATGGCCTTGGGCACGGCGGTGGCCCTCGCCGAGACCACCGAGCCGGCCGCCGTCTTCGGGTCGCTGGAGGAGCTCGTGCAGGCCGGGGTGCTCGGCGAGGCGGAAGGGACGTTTCGCTTTCGCCACGACCAACTCCGCGAAGCGCTTCTCCGTGGCCTCGACCCCCACGGGCGGCAGGTGCTCCACCTCCGCGTCGCGCGGCAAATCGAAGCGGCCGGGGCGACCGAGGTGCGCGAAGCCGAGCTCGGATGGCACTACGTTCATGGAGGGGAGAAGGGACGAGGGGCGCGTCATCTCGAGCGGGCGGGGCGGCGCTTGTACCAGACCCAGGCCCTGAGCGATTGTCTGGCTCCGCTCGAAACCGCCCACGAGATCTTGCGCGACGAGGGGGCCTCGGAGACCCGCCGCCTCGACATGCTCTTCATGCTGCTCGCGGCCGGCTGGGTCTCCAATCGGGACGTCGGGTACCGGTTTGCGGAGGAAGCGGTGGTGGCGTTCGAGCGCCATTGTGGCATCGCCACCGCTTCGCGTTGGCGTCGCTTGCTCGGCCGTCACGTCGCGCTCGTCTTGGGGCTGGCGTGGTCGGCGGTCCGTTGGGCGTTTCGTTGGCGCGGGCCCCGGGGGCCGGCCCCGGCCCAAGCCATCGTCTCGTTCTCTCTCGCCGTCGGCTACGCATGCGGTCTCATCTACGCCGCAAATCGACGAGACGAGGTCTTGGCGATGATTCGCCATACGGAGCCGCTCAACTGTTTTCGCAATCGGCTCATCTACACCGGATATCTCGGTATGCAGGCCTTCCCCGCGATCATCGACGGTCGCCTGGGGCGGGCGGAAGCGGCCCTGTCTCGCTGCCTGGACATCGTGGCCGACGACCGACTCACCCCGAGCACGGAAGAGGAGCGTCACTTCATCGAGGCCGGACTGCGCGGACTCCGCGCCATCATCGACGTCAATCAATTCGAGCCGCGGCTCGACGAAGACCTGGCGCGAATGGAGGCCCTCGAGTTTCGTTACTACCACCTGGTGGCCCAGACCGCGCGGGTGGTCCGCCATCGTTATCGTGGCGAGGAGACGAAAGCGCGGGCGGTCGAGCGCGAGATGGAAGCGGCGAGCCTGCAACTCGGCTCGTGGTCGACCGACCTGCAGATCCTGCTCTTCGCCCACCCGGCCTATGCGCTCTGTCACGACGTGGAGGGGCTCAAGCGCTGTCTCGAGGAGCTCGAGGCCTTCGTCGACGAAGGCTTTCGGTTCGAGACGCGGGTGACGCTCGTGCAGGCCGAGATCGAACGCGAGGGCGGAGATGCCGCCGCGGCGGTCCGGCGTCTGGAGGGCTGGCGTCCACGGCTCGAGCCTCACGATCACCTGATGCGGCAATGGCTCGGTTCTGCCCTGGCTGAGGCCTATCTCGCCGACGGGCGCGCGGCCGACGCCGAGGAGGAAGGACAGGCGGTGGCGACGGCGGGCGCCCATCCCGACCATGGGGTGCTCTTGCCGCGGCTTCGGGTCGAACGCGTATTGGCGCTCGCGGCCCACGATCGTGGTCGCACCGAGGCCGCCCTGTCGCGGCTCGCCGCCACGGTTGCGGAGGCCGAAGCCATCGATTGCCCCGTCTTGGCGGGGCATCTCCACGAGGCGTGGGCTCGGATCGCCCACGACATCGGAGATACCTCTTCCTTTGAGATCCACGCGGCGGTCGCGGGAAAGTGGTTGCGTCCCACGGAGAACCCTTACCTCATCGCCGTCCACGAACGGCTCATGCGTCGCGCTCGGGGTGCGCCCAGCCATTCCGGCCCCATCGACCGGACGTCGAGGCCTTCGGGGCGTACCGGCGACGAACCAACGGTCGTGGTCTCTTCGCCCGGCCGCCGCGGCGATGACAGCGATACCGAAACGCAGCGCCACTGAGCTCGCGACGACAAGGGCGTCAGCGCGGCTCGGTGACCGGTGGTCCTTCGACGCGTCCCCGCCAGCGAAAGTCGTCGATCAGAGTCGACGAGTCGAAGATCCCATCCGCCGAATCCCACGCGGCAAAGCGCAGGGTGACCGTCTCTTCCGGCGCCACCGGGGCCACCGTGGTCAGCCATTGCGTGGCGCCGTGGCTCCACTGCGGGAACTGGGGGTCGCTATCGAAGCCGGTGTCTTGAAGGGCCAAGTCACCCTCGTTGCATGCGTAGTCGAACTGGGGGGTGGCCGGGGGGACCGTGCAGTCTCCGGTACCCGGGCAATCGCAGACGTCGAGAAAGGCGGCGTTGACGCTGATGGGGTTGCCGAGGCCGTCGAACGAGATGTTGTCGGTGGCTTGCCCGGCCCGACGAGGGGAGAGGAGCGCGACGAAGAAGTCGTTGAACGTCGTACACACGTACACGGGCCATTCCCGCGTGTAGAAGATGAAGTCGAAGGCGAGCCCCTCCGCGCCGGGAGGAGCCTTCATCGTGACTTCGAGGGCGATGTCGTCGTGAGGAGGACCGGTGACGATGCCGCCACACTGCGTCGCCTCGCGGGGAAACCCATCGGGCGGACTGCCGAGATAGCCCTTGTCGCGTTCGGCCGCATAGCCGGGGCGATTCGGCTCGCGGGCGGCACCGGTCGACAGCAGCAAGAAGCGATCGCCTTCGAGGGGGCGGAGGCTGTTACGGCCAAAGCTCACGTCCAAAATACCGTGGCCGATCGCGTACGCGTCTTCGATGCCGGAAGGGAGCGGTGCGCCGTCGACCATCGACCACCGGGTGCTGATCACGCCCCAGTCTCCGTCGTCGTCCGGGTCCTTGTCTTTGCAGAGACCGAGGGCGCGGGCCGCGTTACGCGCGGCGGGGTCGTCGACGTCCAGACCCGCGTCGCACGGTCCGTCGGGGTCGGAAATGATCGCCTCGCTGCCCCCTCCGCTGCCGCTCCCCGCCCCGACCGGGCCCGGTCCCACGCCGGCCGGGAGTGCCCCCCCGCCCCCGCGCCCCGACGTTGGCTCCCCCGGCGACGGGCCCGGGAGCCGGGGGCGCCGCGGACCCGAATCGCACGCGCCCGCCAGGGCCGCCGCTCCCAACGCCACCGCGGCGGCGGCCATCCGCCCGCGACGCGAAAACCCGACCGGGTGGAGGAAGAACGACGGCATCACGGCAGGAGCGTAGCGCATCGCGACCCGTCGACGCTCGCATGACGACGCCCCCCGTGGCAGGGAAAGGTCCCATGCGAGAGACGACGGCGGCTCCGGATTGGTTCTATGCCGCGCTCCATCGGGGGCACCCGGGGGATGTTGCTTTTTATCTCGCCCAGTGTCGCGGGGCGAAGGAAGCGCTCGAGCTCGGCGTCGGCTACGGGCGCATCGCGTTGGCGCTGGCGAGGGAGGGGGTCGAAGTGACCGGCCTCGAGCTCGATCCCGCTTTGCTCGCGCAGGCGCGGCGAGCGGCCGCGGGTTCTCCGCCGGAGGTCCGGTCACGGCTTTCGATGCTCGGGGGAGACATGAGGCGATTCGACCTCGGTCGTCGCTTCGCGCGGGTGTTTCTGCCGTACTCGGGGCTGTTTTGTCTGCTCGACGATGCGTCGGTCGATGCGTGTTTTCGGGCCGTGGCCCGTCATCTCCTCCCCGGCGGTCGCTTTGTCTTCGATACCTATCAGGCCGACGACCTCCACGCGGACCCAGACGCGATGGATGGAGAGACCGATGAGACGCCCCTGGTCGAGCTCGACGTTCAGGGGGGCCGCTATGCGGTCACGGAGCGGGTGCGATGGGCCCGCGCGGACCAACGCCTCGACACCACCTACGTGGCCTACCGACAAGACACGGATGGCGGGGAGCGCCACGTTCAAACCATCCCTCAGCGATATCTAACCCGCGCGCAGGTCACGCGGGCCCTCGCGCGGGCCTGCCTCGTGCCCCACGGGGTTTACGGCGGGTTCGATGGGGGGGCGTGTTGTCCCTCGTCCCCGATCCGCGTTGTGGTCGCAGGTTTGGTCGATGACGCGACCTGATTGGAGCGAGGGCCGGTCGGCCGGCGGCCGGCGTCGCGACCAGTCGCACGTCCCCCAGCCTTACGTGCCGAGGAGGGCTGTCTCGAGGGCGGCGGGGTGTGCGAACATCGGCACCGTGAGGACGTGGACACGAATCTGGGCGACATCGTGCATCGGCGCGGTAGCGCTGCTTTCGCTCGCGTGCGGAGACCGACGCGGTGACGTCGAGCCCGAGGCATCGGTCGCCCCGACCGCATCGGTGGCCCCCGTACCCACGGCTGCGGCGTCGACGCCGGGCCCGGCAAACCCACCGCCGACCGTCGTGCACGGGGCACCGGTGCGGGAGCGGGTCCTCCTTTCGCCGGTGTACGAAGTCGACCGCCTTTACCCGTCGATGACGGGTCCCAACAGCACCGAGACCGTGAAGCTGGGGGAGCAGAGCGACGCGGCTCCGGAGCTCGTGTGGGTGGTCGGCTTCGAAGCGACCATGGTGGCGGCCGACGGAGCGACCCCCGCCTCCCAGGAATTCATGTGTCACACGAATCTGGACGTCGACCCGATCGACCACCGTGCGCGCTTCGGAGAAAAAAAGCCGATCACAGGGCGACTCTTCACGCTGTCCCAGGGCCAGTATCGCATCGACATGCCGCTTGGCTTCGGCATCCCCGTCCAGTCCGACGAGTCGATCCTGGTCAACACCCAGGTCCTCAACTTGAATGAAGAGGGTGGCGCCCCTCCCGTTCGTCACCGTGTTTCGCTGCGGTACGTCCGCGACGCCGAGCTCGCGCGGCCCTTGACGCCGCTGTACGTCGCCGGGGCCTACGGGCTCAAGTTGCTCGAGGGCGAGGATGGCCACTATGGACTCGACCCCGCGGCGACAGGCGCGACGAGCGGCGACGCCCTCCACCGCGCCGGGACGGCCCCCGCGTCGTCTGCGGCCGCGGGGAAGGACCCGCCTTCGATGGACACGCAACACACGGCGTGTCTGCCGGGGACCAACGCGGGCACCAACGCGTTCGACGACGGCCGGGGCCGCTCGTTCACCGGCCATTGGGTCGTTCCGCCCGGGCGAGAGGTGAACCACACCCGGGTCACGGATCTCATGGCGCTGCCCTTCGACACGACGCTGCACTACGTCGCCGTTCACCTTCACCCCTTCGCCGAGACGTTGGAGCTCAAGGACCTGACGACAGGGAACACGGTGTACCGGGCGAAGGCGCGTCAGGCGGACCGTGGGGTCGGCCTCGCCCATGTCGACTTTTTCTCGAGCCAGGAAGGGATCCCCCTCTACCGCGACCACGAGTACGAGATCGTCAGCGTCTACAACAACACGTCGGGCGTCCCTCAGGACTCGATGGCGGTGATGAACCTGTACCTGCGCGACATGGAGTTCCGGGCGCCCGGGGTCCGGGCTGGCGATGGCGCGCCTTCCCCGTCGCCGTCCGCGTCGGGCCCGGCCCCGCGACCGCAGATGATGGGCGCTCGTTGAGGCCCGTTCAGGAACGCGAACTCAGGACAGCGGAGCGTCGAAGTGATCGCGGCCCCAGCGCACGGCCATCGCCGCGGACACGATCGCGAAGAAGGCGACGAGGCGGATCGGGCGCTCGCCGGCCGCACACCGGCGGCAGCCCCAAGCAAACCAGTAGGTTAGCCCGAGCCCGACGCCGGCTGCACCACCGCCGAGCGCGAGCATCAGCCGAGGGTAGGCCCGCAACATCGAGAGCCCCTATGCGCGAAGGGACCCTCTGGTTTCCCCCGCCGACGCTTTCGAGCGCCGTGTTGCGGAGCTCGGTGCCGCCTCAAAGCTCGACTCAGTGCTCGACTCAGTGCTCGAACTTGGTGGGCAGCGCGAAAAGCCGGCCCTTGCTCGTCTTTGGCGCCACGAATTCGGGGGTGGCGCGCGTTTCCAAGGGCTTCACCGTCCGCTTGGGGGGAGGCGGGGCCGGTTCCCAGCTCATCTCGTAGCTGCCCTCTGGCTGCATCGCGCGCGACGGGAGAATGAAGTCGAATTCGTCGTCCTCGTCTGCTGCCTGCGCGGTGCGTGGCGCTTCGGGCACGGGGACCGAGGCTCGACTGCATCCGCCGGCCGTGGCGACGGCGAGCAAGAGAGCAGCGGAACGGGCGAGGACGGCGGTGTTGATCGGCTTCATGATGACCCCCTCTTTTCCGCGTCACGCTTAATGTGGCGCGATGTAAGAGATGTAGGTGCGGGTCTTACTTATCGATGCGGCCCTGCGCAAGGGGAAACGAGGCGGCCGGGACAAAAAAAGTGCGACATGTCGGCAAATTCGCTCCGCACTGGAATTGGGGTGAGCCCAGCCGGGCCCAAAAAACCGGCGGGCGCGTAATGAATCGGGTGCGGGTGACGTCTGCCCCTCCGAAACCGAAACGCCGACCCCGGTCGGAGAGGAATGATGATGATGATGACGAATGAACCTGCGAAGTGCCTCTGCGCCGCCTGTGGCCCGGGCTGCGCCTGTGCCGCCGCCCCTGCCTCGCCGTCTGCGCCTGGCCGGTGTTGCTGTGGTGCGACCTGCACCTGCGCTCCCCGTTGCGCCTGCCCCCCCTCCTGCGGCTGCCCGTCGACGGAAACGTCATGAGAGCGAGGTCTCGACAGCGGACGCTGACGGTCCCATCTTCGCCACCATGAGCCGCTCGACCTCGAACGCCCCCGCTGACGCGTCCGTGGCGCCGACCGACGTGGTCGCGGCGGCGCTGCGGGCGCTGCGGCCAGAGCTGACCGCGTTCGTGCGGGGGCGGGTCGGCGACGACGAGGTCGACGACGTGTTGCAGGTGGCGGCGTTGCGCGCGGTCGAGGGCGCCGGGTCCCTTCGCGACCCAACCCGAGTCCGGGCGTGGCTGTACCGCGTTCACCGACACGCCGTCATCGACGCCCTCCGTCGCCGCGCCCGCCGCCACGGATGGGAGAACCCCGTGGCCGATGCCGAGGCGTTCGCCTCCGATGCGAACGCCCCTCCGGCGGGGGCGTCAGCGCCCTTCGACCCTCCGCCGACCTGCCGCTGCAGCCTCGAGCTGGCGGCGTCCCTCGGCGCAACGTACGGCCCCATCCTGCGCCTCGTCCACATCGAGGAGCGCAGCGTGACAGAGGCCGCCCGGGCGCTCGGACTCACGGTCAACAACGCGGGGGTGCGCCTTCATCGGGCCCGCAAGGCCCTGAAAAAGCTCCTGCGTGAGCACTGTGGGGTGCGTCGTCTCCAGGATTGCGTCGCCTGCGGGTGTCTGGAGGCGGGCTGCTGCCCGGCCTGATTCGCGACACCCGCGATGATGGCCGCGTGCCTCTGCGGCGGGGGCCCCGGTGTTCACCTTGCGGCTCTGCGTCGGGCGGCTCTGCGTCGGGCGGCTCTGCGTCGGGCGGCTCTGCGTCGGGCGGCTCTGCGTCGGGCCGGGTTTGCCCGGTCGCGGTGTCAGGCCGCCGCCGGAGCGGCGCAGGCGTGGCGGCACCGGCGCGCGTTGATGATGTGGGCGGCGACGAGCGTGACGCCGCCCCCGATGGCGAAGACGAGGCCGAGTTCGTGACCCGCGCCGAGCGCTTCCCCGAACCGTCCCGCGAGCAGGAGCAGCGCCCCGGCGGCAAACACCGCGCCGGGGACGAGAGAGCGGTGGTGACGAAAACCGGCCGCCGCGGCGAACGCCGCCATCGCCACGGCGCTGAGGACGAACGCCCATTCGGCACCCTCGTTGGCGAGAAAGCCGAGGCTCAAGCCAGGGAGGACCGCCGGGAACAGCGCGAGGAGACCACAGTGCACCGCGCACGCCGAACTCAAAACGCTGCCGAGTCGGTCGGGCCATGTGCGGGGCACGGTGGTGGTCGCCCCCGTCGATGGGGTCGTCGAAGCCATGCCGACAGTGTGACGCCAGCTGCAATCGCGTTGCAACCAGCGGCCCTCTCGCTCACTCCGGCCGGCGGGACGCGGCCGGGGGATCCAGCGCTACGATGACGGGCAGTTCGTCGCCGAACAGCTCGCGGTGAGCGCGGCGCGCGCGCGCCCGCAACGCTTCGTCGTCGGCCGCCATCAGCTCGTCGAACGCGGCGGCGAATCGCTCGGGGTCCACCCGGTGCCGATGGCGCCGAAGGGCGGATCCCGCCAGGGCCTCGAACAGCAAAACCGCGGCGTGATGATAGACGCCACGGTCCTGGAGCAGGGCAAACCGCAGCGGAATGACGAGGGCGAGCTTGGGCGCGCCCGCCGCCAGGGTGCACTGCGCGACGAACGCGCTGAGCTCACGATTGACGCGCTCCACGGTCTCGTCGGCATAGCCGACGAGTTTGCGTTGGACGGGGTCGGCGACGGTCAGCAACGGGCCGTCTATTTGGTGCTGCAGCTCGTGGCGCTCGATCTTGGCGATGACGGTCGCGCGCGCCCCTTCGAAGTCGGCGTCGAGGGTGCGCTTCACCATGGCGCCGCAGGCGCGCATCGCTCGGTCTCGCGCCGCGTCGAAAGCGAGACCGCAACTCGGCGGGTCGGTGCGGACGAAGTCTTGGAGCTCGACGAAGTGCTGCTCGGTTTCGGCGGTGACGACGAGCGCGAACGGTTGTTGATCACGCGAAAACCCGAGTCGGCCGAGGCGGTGGCCGGCCCGTCGGGCGCCGAAGCTGCGAACATGGAGGACCGCGAAGGGGTCGTCGTCCACGGCGAAGCGGCGGACGCGCTCGACGCGATAGCTGTCGAGGAGGAGGCGCCGGCGGATGCCCTCGCCCGTCCGAGAGACGCTGACCCGAGGGTCGAGGTAGTACGGCAACGCCGCATCTCGCGTCGCCGCGTTGACGGCGGCGACCCGGCGGTACCACACGCGCGTCGTCGTCTCGGTACGGTGGGCGGCCCGTGCCAGTTCGCCGAGCGCCGTCCCGACTTCGGGGTCCAGGGCGCGGGCCGCCTGCGTCATGTCACGCGCCCGCGACTTGACGGCGACGAAGGCAAGCGCCGAGCTCTCGTCGCGGCGTTGGCGCGCCTCCCAGGCGGAGCGCTCGTCCGACCACGCGACGACGAGGTCTCCGAAGAGGGCGTCGCCCTCGGCGGTAGCGGGGCCTAGGGTCCACGCGCGCAACCCCTTGTCCGGGGGACGGGCGAGCCATGCCCCGAGCCCCAAGAGGGCGGCAACGGCCAAGCCCACCCCCCCCGCGGCGCGAGAGAGTGGCCATCCCGGTGGTTCGTCGGAGGGCGCGTCGCCGAGGGCCCGCGCCAGGAGGACCTCGAGGGCGGCCGCCCACAGTCCGAGCACGGCGGTGAGGCGGATCGCTTCGCCGATCGCCCCGAAAACCGCCGCCCCGGGGCTGGACCGCACGTACCAACTGAAGAGCAGCATCATCAACAGCAGCGGGAACCCGAACACGGAGAGCATGCCGAGGGTCGCATTCGGCCGGGGGGCGGGACGGCGCCACCGCACCACGAGACCCACCACGCTCATGAGGGCAGGCCATGCCGCCACGACGCCGATCGTCACCAGGCCCACCTGGAACGTCAGCCCGGGCACTTCGGGGAGGGCGGCGAAGTTTCGGACGAGGATCACCGCGGGGGCGGGGCCGCGACCGGGCGCGAGGTAGAACCCGGCCGCCGCGACAACACCCCCCACGAGGGCCACCCGCGACGCCAGGGTCGTGGCCGGACGCGATGAGAGGTTGGCTCCGGCGGCCGTGGCGGCGAGGGCGATGACGGCGAGCGGGGCCCGTCCGCTGAAACTCGCCGGAAGGGGAAGCATGCCCCAGGCGGCGGCGTCCTGGCCGAGGCGATCGAGCCCCGCGAGCGCGACGAGCACGCCCACCACCAACGCACCGAGCGAGGCCCCGCGACGAATGCCCCAGGCTGCCGCGGCGGCGAGCAAGAGCCCCCCGGCGCCTGGGGCCACCCCCGCGAGGGCGGCGGCCGGGGGAAGCTCGCCCCACAGACGCCAAAGAAATTGCGGCCGCTCGTCGATCACCTCGTACGGCAGCAACAGGGAAGCGGCGAGGACGAGGCCCCCGATTCGGCACCAGACCCGCAGCCGCGCGTCACAGAGGCGATGGTAGAGGTCCACCTCGGCCATGGGGCGGGACTTTACTACCGGCACCCGCGCGCCCGTCTTCCTCCATCGCGAAGGCGTCATGGGTCCCCACCACGCGCGTGCCGCGGCGAGGTTGAGGCGGGCGGTACGTCGACCAGTGGCGCGGCGCTCTGGGTTCCCTCGGCCCGACGGCGGCGGCCGGAGGGCGCGCTTTTTCCCGCGGGAACATCCTGGGTTCTCCCGACGACCGACCGGCAGGGGCTCGCGTCGCGCCCGGCGCCCCTGAGGGGATGGGCATGGCCGCCTTGGTCGGAGTCGCGCGGTCCGTCGTCAGGGCTTCTTCGCGGGGCGTGGGAGCGGCGACCCACCCGGGGACCAGATCCATGGTGGCGACGAACACGCCGCCCCCACCGTCGTCGTGCGCGGTTCCGCCCCGTCCCACCCCGAACGCCATGGCGGCGCACGCCCCGGCCGCCGCGATCCGAACCCACGCATCCTTTCGACGCGGCGATGGCGTCTGCGCGGAGGGAAGAGGCACCGGACGGACCGAGCCCCCGAGCGTCGGCGCCGCCGATGGCGGGAACATGCTGGGGACGAACACGATGTCGGCCCCGGTCTCGCGCCCGTGGGCCTCGTCGTCGGGACGAAGGGGGGGAGCGGGCTCGGTCTCCCGGGCGGCGAGCCGCCCGAGCCGTGTCCCGTCGGCGGCGGTGCTCACCTGCGGGTTGGGCGCGACGAGAGCCATCTCGAGGGCGGTGAAGAGGCTTCCGGCGGTGGGAAAGCGCTGCTCCAGCCGCGCGGAGGTCGCGCGTTCCCACCACGCGTCGAAGGTCCGAGGAAGGCCCGGTCGCGCCTCACTCGGTACCGGCGCCGGTCCTCTCAGGATGCGACCGATGAGCGCGGGGAGCGACGCGCCTTCGAAGGGCCGCGCTCCGACGAGGCACTCGTACACGACGACCGCGAGCGACCACACGTCGGCGTGGTGGTCGACCGCACCGGCTCCGTGGGCCTGCTCGGGGCTCATGTAGTGCGGGGTCCCAATGAGGGTTCCCGCCGCCGTGATGGGCGCGCTGGCCGCGCCTCCCAGCTTCGCGATCCCGAAGTCGAGGACCTTTGCCATCACCTCCCCTCGCGCGACGAGAAAGATGTTGTCGGGCTTCAGATCCCGGTGGACGACATCGTCGGCGTGGGCCTCGTCGAGCGCGCGCGCGACGTCGTGGGCGATCGCCAGCGTCTCTCCGCGCGAGAGCACCGGGGTCCGCGCCAAGCGGGCGCCGAGGGTTTCGCCTTCGAGCCGCTCCATCGCGATGAAGGGTCGTCCCTCACTGAACCCGAAGTCGAGCATCCGGACCACGCGGGGGTCGCTGAGACGGGCGGCGGCGCGCGCTTCGAGCGCGAACCGCTCGGCGACGTCCACCGGGGCGACCGCCCCGGGGCCCAACATGAACTTCAGGGCACAGGGCATGTCGAGCCCGAGGTGACGCGCCTCCCACACCGTCCCCTGACCGCCCTGAGCGAGGGGCTGCTCCAGGCGATACCGCGCTGCGACGACCGTCCCGGGCCTGAGTTCCATACGAGAGGGTCCAACGGTTGCGGCCGCTGAATCTTGAGTCTTCGCTCACGGGTCCCGGTACAAATCGGGCAGGGCCGCCAAGCTAGCGGTTTGGCGATGGGGTCGTGAACGCGTCGATGGTCGCTTTCAATCGGTCGAGGTGGTGCGCCTCGGTGCGAAAGTGACCGATGCTGACGCGGATGAAGGCTCCGACCTCGGGCGTCGAGGAGAGCGTGATGTAGAGCGCCCCTCCGTCGTTGATCGTCTGGGCGAGACCTTCGGTCGGGGCGTCACCGCCGCGGTGGCGAAAACACACGAGCGCCAGGGGTACGGGGGCGATTCGTTCGAGATCCGGGCGTCCGTCCACCCAAGCCGCGAAATCGGCCGCGAGGGCGAGGTGGCGACGCATCTCCGTCCGGAGGCCCTCCGCTCCGTAGGCCCGGAGCACGAACCACAGCTTGAGGGCGCGAAAGCGGCGACCGAGGGCGAGTTGCCAATCTCGGTAGTCGACCACCTCGCGCGCTTCGGTCGCGTCGGCCCGGAGGTAAGGAGGAGAGATGCTCATCGATTCGAGCAACGGTTTCCGGTCGGCGACAAAAAAACACGAGCAATCGAATCCAACGCCCATCCACTTGTGGGGGTTGAATACGTAGGAGTCGCACAGCTCCAATCCGTCCTGCAGGGGTCGGAGTTCGGGACAGATCATCGCGGTGCCGGCGTAGGCGGCGTCGACGTGGTGCCAGATCCCTTCGGCCCGGGCGATTTCGCCGACGGCACGAACGGGATCGATGGCGGTGGTGCCGGTGGTTCCGACGGTCGTGTTGACGAAGGCGGGGACGCGACCGGCGGCGCGATCGGCGGCGATGGCGCGGGCGAGGGCGTCGGGGCGGAGGGCGAACGTGTCGTCGACGGGAAGGGAGACGACGTGCTCGAAGCCCGCGATCCGGGCGCCCTTTTCGATCGAGCTGTGGGCCTGTCCCGACGCGTAGACGACCATCGATTCGATGGGGCCATGGGCGCGGGCGCGGTTGCGCGCGACGACCAACGCGAGGTGGGTGGCGTCGGAGGCGGTCATTTGGATCACCCCGCCCCCGGGTCCGTCCATCCGAAACGCAGCCGGCAGCCCGAGGAGGGTGACCAGCCAATTCATCATCGCCATCTCGATCTCGGTGCACGCGGGGCTGGTGGCCCAGAGCATCCCCTGTTGGCCGAGGCCCGCTGCGGCGAGGTCGGCGAGGACCGAGGGGACGGTCGAGTTCGCGGGGAAGTAGGCGAGCCAACCCGGCGACTGCCAATGCGTCACCCCGGGCAGGACCACGTCCTCTAGGTCGGCGACCAGCGCCGTGAGCGCCTCGCCCTCCTCGGGGGCCTGGGGGCCGATCCGCTCGAGGATCGCGCCGGGAGCGAGGGGCGAGCGCACCGGCAACGAGGGGACGCGCTCGAGGTAGCCGGCGAGCCAGTCGATGACGTCGCGGCCGTGGGTGCGCAGGTCGTCGGGTCCAAAGACATCCACGCGGCTGACCCTGCGGGGCGCTGGCCCCGGCGTCGAGGCCTTCCTGACCGGAGCCGACATCCGTAGTAGAGGCGAGCGATGAGGATCGAATCGTGGCTCGACGGCATCGGCCGGGCCGCCATCACCGAGGCGCTCGGCGCCGAGGCGCCCCCCGTCGTCCGGCCCACTCAGGATCCCCGTCACGGGGATTACCAGTTCAACGGGGCGCTTCCCCTCGCCAAGCGCGAGAAAAAGCCCCCCCGCGAGTTGGCCGGCGCCATCGCCGCGGCCCTCGAATCCCAAGACGCCATCGCCTCGGCCACCGTCGCCGGACCCGGCTTCGTCAACGTGCGCCTCGACGATGGGTGGGTGGCGGACCGCCTCGGCGACGCGCTGCGCGACCGCGCCCGCGATGGGGTCCCGAAGGTGGCCGCCTCCGAGACGATCGTCGTCGACTTTTCGAGCCCCAACATCGCGAAGCAGATGCACGTCGGCCACGTGCGCTCGACCATCATCGGGGCCGCCATCGTCGCCACCCTGCGCTTCGTCGGGCACGAGGTCATCGGCGACAACCACATCGGCGACTGGGGGACCCAGTACGGCCTGCTCATCGTCGGGATGCGCGCCTTCGGCAACGACGCGGCCCTCGGGGCTCAGCCCATCGAAGAACTCGAACGCGTGTACCGGCTCGCCAGCGCGCGCGCGAAAGAAGACGACACGTTCGCGGCCGAAGCTCGGGCCGAGCTCGCCAAGCTCCAAGCCGGGGACGCCGACAATCGCGCGATGTGGGAGAAGATGGTGGCCGCGACGAGGAAGAGCCTCGATGTCGTGTACGACCGCCTCGGGATCTCGTTCGACGCCTGGCTCGGGGAGAGCGCCTACGAGGATGCGTTGCCAGGGGTCGTCGCTCAGCTCCTCGACGCCGACATCGCCCGGGAGGACGACGGGGCGATCTGCGTCTTTTTTAACGAGCTCGAGGACGTCACCGACCCCAAGCTGAAGAAACAAGAAGTTCCGTTCATCGTCCGCAAGCGCGACGGCGCTTTTCTCTACAGCACCAGCGACATCGCCACCGTTCAGCACCGCGTCGCGCATTTCGGCGCCGACCGATCGGTTTACGTGGTGGATGCACGACAGGGCCAACACTTCCGCCAACTCTTCGAGGTATGTCGCCTTCTGGGGATGAACATCGCCCTCGAGCACGTTGGCTTCGGCGTGATCACGGGCAAGGGCGGTAAGCCGATCAAAACCCGGGACGGGGGGACCGTGACCCTCGCCGGACTGCTCGACGAGGCGGAGGAGCGCGCCGAGGCGCTCATGGTCGACATGGGTCTCGTCCCCGAGCTGGTGGCCGCGCTCAAAGGCCCGGTGGGCATCGGGGCCGTCAAGTACGCCGACCTGTCCCAGAACCGCACCAGCAATTACCAGTTCGATTGGGACAAGATGATCAGCTTTCAGGGAAACTCGGGGCCCTACCTGCAATACGCGTACGCCCGGTGTCGCTCGCTGCTCCGAAAGGCGGGTCACGGCGACCCGTCCGAGGTCGACGGCGCGATCCGGCTCGAGGCCCCCGCCGAGCGAACGCTCGCCCTACGGCTCCTCCGCTGGGGCGAGGTCGTGCACACCGCGGCGGCGCAGCACCATCCCCACCTCATCTGCGACCACGTCTACGGCCTGGCTCGTGACCTGTCGTCGTTCTACGAAAGCTGCCCCGTACTCAAGAGTGAAGCCGCCGCGCGCGAGAGTCGGCTCGCGCTGGTCGCCCTCACCGCCCGTCAGATCGCGGCTGGCCTCGGGCTCCTCGGCATCGCGGCTCCCGAGCGCATGTGAACGCGGCTGCCTTCGACCTCGCGCCCTCCGTCAGGGGGCGCGACCGGGAAATTCAACGCGTCGGTGGCATCGACCGCGGTCTACAGCCTTCGTCGCCAGAGTGCGCCGTGCGGCGTGCGCCAACCGCCCCCGATGAACGCCATCGACAAGAACCCGCGCAAGTGCCCGACATGCCGACGCTTGCGGAAATCGGGTGGCGGCAGGGCGGCGTCATCGGACCTCCCCCCGGGAAGCGTCCAACGACCAACGTCATTACCGTGCATGACGCGCAATGAATCCGAAACTCGCCAAGCTGGTGTGGCTACCTGGGCTGGTGGTCTTGGGGTGCGGAGGCGCTGACCGCCCGAAGCCAGCCCCGGCGCCGGCGACCACCGCGTCGGCACCGCCGCCTTCGCCCGCGCCGACGGCGTCCGAGGAACCCAAGCAGCCGGCGGCTCACCTCTCGTTGGCGTGGTCGGATGCGGGCCTGGTGGTGGCCACCTGCGGCGATGAAGAGATGGCGCGGCACACGCTGGTGATGCCGGACGGAGCGCAGTTCCCGATTACGACGGACTACCCCCAGGCGGGGTTCCGCCCCTACCGCCGCGGCACCCCAAGGTGGCAGCCCGGCGCGGACGTGGTGGCCCTGCCCGACGACCGCGGCGTGGTGCTCTGGGACGCCAAGCGACGCCAGACGGTGCGGCGACTGCCGCTCGACGGTGGCACGGATGCGCCGAGCGTGACGTGGAGTCCCCACGGGGGGTCGCTGGCCACGAACACGCCATTGACCGTGCGCGAGATGGGACACGTTCCCCAAGCTCTGATGACGTGGAACGTCACCGCGGGGACCTCGCGGACCGTGGCGAGAACCCAGGGCCACATGCTGAGCTGGAACCCCAACGGCAAAGCCATCGCCAGCGGCCAGGGCATCATCTTGAGCTTCTCCGCGCCGCCCGTGACTGGCGACGAGGTCGTCGTGAGTCACCTCAGCGGCGGCCGCCAAACCTTGCCCGGGCACACCCCGGTGTTCGATCCGACGGGTCGCCATCTCGCGGTTGGCGCCGGCCTCAACGGCCTCGAGGACGGAAAGGGCGCGATTACCACCATCTACGACGCCAACACCCTGAGCCAACGGGCCGAGGTGCCCGGCCATCGTCCGCAGTGGAGCGACGACGGCAAGGTTCTGATGACCCAGGTCGAAGAAGCCCTCGTCATCGCCTCCTCCGACGGCAAAGAGAAGGCGAGGGTCCCCGTCGGGGGCGGCAACTGGCCCGTCGCCACGCTATCTCCAGACGGAAGCCGCATCGCCCTTCGGGGCAACGGGGCGTTGACGATCTGGGAGGTCGCCACGATGAAGGCGACGTCCCACCCGACACGCAACGACGGCAGGCCGGTATGGATCACGGGTGACGTCGTGGCCGCCTACGGAGGCTACGCAGAGGGCACGACGGTTATCTCGCTGAAGCGTGGTGCCACGGCCCACGTGACCGCGACCATGGCCGACGGCACCTGCCGAGTGCGCTTCGCTTCGACCGACGACACGAAGGGGCCCGCCGCATGGGCCCGCGTCTTCGGTCGCAAGCCCAGCGCTTCCACGGCTGCTCCCGCGGCGACCCCTGCCCCTACGCGGGGCGTGACGCTCACCCACGGTAAGACGCCGGCCGGGACCGCCGAGATGGAGGTCGCTTGGTCGGCCGACGACGGAGCCTTCGTCGCGCGCTGCCAAGAGCAGGGCTCCCGCACCCTGGTCGACGTCACCGCGGAGCGTACCCACCCGCTACCCCCGGCGACGAACACCCGGCCGCCACCGGCATGGAACCGCGATTCTACCCACCTCGCACTGCACACCCCGACGGGCATGGTGGTGGTCGAGCGCGCCTCCGGAAAGACCACGGCGTCGGTGCCCACCCCTGGGGCCACCGAGGCGGAGGCCTTCTGGGGACCGCCGTCCAACCCGATGCTCGCCGTATCGTGGATCGCGAACCGGGACCGCGACGGCGCCCGAGTGGCCCTGCTCGACCCCAAGACCGGAAAGGTCCAGACCACCATCAAGGTCCCGCCGTCGAAGCGCAGCGCCGGCGTGCGATGGAAGCCGGATGGCACCCGCCTGCTGACCTTTCCCGCGGTCCACGGCTACTTCGACGACGCATCGAGCACCCTGCACGTATGGGACGCCAAGTCGGGTCGGCGCCTCAGCGCCTTCAGCCCCAAGCCGTCGAAGGACGGCATCCAGGCGCCGCGATTGGCGGGCTGGCACCCCACCGACGACGTCGTCTACACGAGCACGGGATCGGGCGGCATGTTCAACATGTGGTCTCACACGGCCGATGAGGTGCGCCTATGGAACGGAGCGGGCCGTTCCCTCGGGTCGCTCGAGGGCTACACCTGGCGGATCGAGGGCGGCGTGCTCGCCACGGTGGCGGGGAACGACTACCGCAGCGCGACGCCTCCCTCGACGACCTTCTACGAGCTCTCGACGAGGAAGCGGCTCGCCACCGTCGTCGGTACCTTGTCAGCGCTCGACGAGAACGGGAAGTGGGCCGTCACCACGGTATCCCCGTACTCCAACCACAACGCACGGTCGGCCGAGCCGGTGGTGCACTGGCTCTGGCGTTTGCCCGATGGCGCCCCGTTGCACCGTCTGGTCTTCGGACGAGACAACGAACCCAACGCCGTGCACCGTATCGCCGATTTGAAGTACGCGGCTTGGCGTACCCCCTACACCATCGCGGGTGGGACACGCCCCGCTGGCTTCACCGTGTGGGACCTCACCACCGCCCGCCGTGTGCTCGAGCGTCGGTTCGATGCGGTGGTCGAGTTCTTCGGCCAGACCTGGCTCGCCGACGGTCGCGTGCTCCAGCTCAGCTATCTCGACGGACGGCAGCGCTTCATCGACGTGAGTGACGGCCGCTGGGTCGACGTCGTCGCCAAGGGCGAGAGTTGCGGCATCACCGTGATCGACGAGAAGGGCGCCACGACCTTGGCGGCCCTCAAGAAGCTGCTCGGGCTCTGACGGCCCACGCACGAAGGTGGCCAGACGTGGATCCCTGGAAAACGATCGATTGGGCGACCCCGTTACCCTCTCGATGAAGCATGAGGCCGAGTCTTCGGATCCCCCGCCGAGCGAACGCTCGCCCTACGGCTCCTCCGCTGGGGCGAGGTCGTGCACACCGCGGCGGCGCAACACTACCCCCACCTCATCTGCGACCACGTCTACGGCCTGGCTCGTGACCTGTCCTCGTTCTACGAAAGCTGCCCCGTGCTCAAGAGTGAAGCCGCCGCGCGGGAGAGTCGGCTCGCGCTGGTTGCCCTCACCGCCCGCCAGATCGCGGCTGGCCTCGGGCTCCTCGGCATCGCGGCTCCCGAGCGCATGTGAACTGGCTTCGACCTTCATGGGGTGTGTACTGTCGAGGCCGCCATGAACGACGCCCCTACCCCCAAACCAGACGCCGGGCTCAGTGCCCTTATCGAGCTCCTGCGGAAGAAGAGCTCTGAACCTTGTGAGGAGACGGCGGCGATGCTTCGCGACGACCTGCCGGCGCCCGTTCATGCGCTCCTGAAAGCGATCGCCGACCACGGGATCTACGTCGACCTCGCCGGAACGGCCGGGGGCTTCGAGCTGACGACGCCCGAGGCGTTGGAGGATCACAACGCGGTCGATGAGATCAGCGAGCACCTCGTGACCTACGCCATCGTCGCCGACGACGTGGTGAATCTAGGTTCGACCGGCGGGGGTGAGGAGCAGTTGCTCGTGGGCTGGAATGCCGAGGGTTATCGGGTCTTCCGCTGGGAATACGGGGAGGAAGCGCTGCATCTCTATGAGAGCTTCGCCGCGTTTTTCGTCTACCTGCGGAATTACCTCGCGGAAAAGTGCGAGTGCGATCGGGATGCCCTCGCCGACAGTGACCTCGAGACCCTGCTGGTCCGCCTCGACGAATGGGACACGTACTGGGCCGCAGTCTAAGGCCTCCACCCGACGTCGGTCCGCGGCCAGCAGAAGCGGCCGCGAGCCGTGAACCGGCTCGACCTATGGGCGGGCCGAGTAGCGCACCACGCTTGCGAAAGCGGGTCAGGGGAGCGCCACGGAGGCGATGCGGATGAGCTCCCGGCGGCCACGGAACACGGGATCGTCGGCGCGAAGCTCGAAGTAGAGACGCTTTCCGTCGGGCGAGAAGACGGGGTTGCGCTCTGAAAACGGCGTGTCGGCGACGACGCGGGCCTCGCCGGTGCGGGTGTCGAGCATACGCAGGTCCTTGTGGCCGCGGACGTCGCCGCGGCGCTCGTAGGCGATGAAGCGTCCGTCGGGAGAGATGGCGAGCGACGAGGCTTTGCCGTCGATCGCATGGGTTTGCGGGTCGTCGCCGCCGTTCGGTGCGACGACCACGATGATGCCGGCGTGATGGCGGCTGATGGCGATGCGCCCTCCGTCGGGGGTCGCGACCGGGGACGTCAGCGCGTCGGTGGCATCGGCCGCGGTCCACAGGGCGCGTTTGGGGGAGCCCTCGGCGGTGACGTCGACCGCCCAGAGGGTCATCAAAGGCGGCGCGTCGGTCGCGGCGTCGTCGACGGCCGGGGCGAAGAGCACGAGCAGGCGGTCGTCGCCGGCCCAGGTGAACGTCTCCAGCCGCGCGTAGTCGCGCTTTTGCAAGCGGAAGCGCTCTTTCCCCTCGGGCACCGACACCACGGCGATCTCGTCGTCGCAGCGCTTGCACGGCCGGTCGACGAACGCCACGGACCGGGCGCTCGGGGCGAGGCGGGGCTCGCTCAAGTGGCGTTTGGGCTCGACGCGGAGACGGGATAGCCCCCCATCCGCGTCGACCAGGGCGAGGGTACGCGCGTAGCCGTAGAGGTTTTCGACCACCGCCATGGTGCGGCCATCTCGGGCCACCGAGGGATACGTGAACGCCTGGTACCCGCGCCAGAGGCGACGGTCGCCGAGGGTCGCTCGAGCCGGCGGCACCTCGGGGGCGAGCGGGCGCAGCACGAGCGCCTCCAAAGATGAGCTGCGCCGGGTCTCGAGGCTGCGCGGCGAGAGGTACGGTCGGACATCGCTCGTGGCGACGACGAGCGCTGAGTCGGTCACCCCGAGCAGACGGTCCTGGGCGTTCCCGGGGGAATGCAGGGTGAGCGTGGGGACCGCGTCCTGGCGCTGCGCCAGCTCGTCGTAGTCGGCCGTCGCTTGGTCGCGATGACGTCGAAACGCGGCGACGAAGTTCTTCCCCGGCGTGAGGGCGTCGATCACTTTGGGGTCGCTCCCCTCGAGCAGGCCGCGGACCGACGGGTGGGCGAAGACGGCGGCGAGGGCGGGGCCCAGAATCTGGCGGGCCGCGGACCGGGCGAACATCTCCTGCACCCGGGTCGCCGACTTCGAACCGGCAAACGTTTCGACCGGGAGGACGACCAATGCCTCCTCCGCGTCGACGTGGTGAACGGCGATGCGCCCGTCGACCCGCGCTTCGTGGTACCAACCCTCGGGCACCGGAAGCGCGACGATGCTCGACGCGACCGACCCGGTGATGACGAAGGCGGCCCGCAACGATCGTGCGGCCGCGACCGGATCACCCGCCTCCTCGAGGATGGCCGCCACCTCCGGGTCGCCCCCATCGACCGGCTCGAGGCCCATCTCGCGAAACTGAAGGGAAAGCCAGTCGGCCATCACCGCCGCCGGTTTGCTCCCTTCCCACCAGTGTCCGTCGGCGTCGATGGCGACCAGAACTCGGGTGGGAACAGGCGCCTGGAGCGCGCGGACGACCAGGGCTGCGACCGCCGTCGTGAGGACCAAAACCCCAACGAGCCATGGCCATCGGCGCCGCACGACGAGGGCGTCGACGTCGGGCTCCGGTTGGCCTGAGCCGGATTTCAGCGTACTACTCACTGTATAACCATGGCGAAGAACTTCTGGTCACTTGGGCTTTTGACTTTGGCTGGCGCCACGGCCTTCGCGGCCGCCTGCAGCAGCAGCGGCGACGAAGAGGACGACGGCGGCTCATCCTCAAACGACGGAGGCGCGGCCGCGACCACCGGTACCGACGGGGTGGGAGGCGCCGGTCCCACGACGACGACGGTGGGCGTCACCATCGGGGTAGGCGGTTCTTCGGGCGACGGCGGCAGCGGCGAAGGGGGCGGCTGCGTCGACATCGAGGTCGAGCCCGATGCGGTCCTGGCCCCGGCCGACGTGATGATTGTGTTCGACACCTCAGGGTCGATGACCCAGGAGGCGACGGCGGTCGAGAGCAACATCAACGCCAGCTTCGCGCAGATTCTCGCCAACAGTGGCCTCGATTATCAAGTCATCGTGGTCTCGGATTTCGGCTCCGCGAACACCGACCTCTGCATCGAGCCCCCCCTCGCGGGCCCGGTGAATTGCACGTCCGATTTGGTGCCCGCCGAGGTCCCCGGGCAATTCTATCACTACCACGACGAGGGCGACCCCGCGGGCATCACCCCGGACAGCTTTCTCGAGGCGCTGGTGCCTCACGCCGGCGATGACGACGGCAACCACGCGGGCGGCCTTATCTCGCTGCTGCGGACCGACTCGATCAAGCACATCCTCTTCGTGAGCGACGACCAACCCTACGGGACGACCTGGGGCACCACGACCGACCCTCTGTTGTCGGGCCCGACCGGGCAGAACGCCTTCGACTTCTACACCACCATCCTCGGGACCTCGCCGCTTCACTTCGGCGACCAGCAGAACTCTCGGGTCGTCTTCCACTCCATCGTCGGCATCATTGAAAAGGCGAACCCGAACGAGGCCTACACGTCCACCGAGCTCGTGGTCACGCCATCGGGCAACGCGGTGCAGAACATGGATTGCTCCAGCGCGGTCAACCCCGGCGCGTGGTACCAGATGCTCGCGGTCGGCACGGGCGGGATTCGCTACCCGGTCTGCAACACCAACAACTACGACGCGGTCTTCCAGGAGATCGCGACGGGCGTACTTAACGGCGCGGCCCTTCCCTGTGAGTTCGCGCTGCCCGCCGTCAAGCCCGAGGGTTTCGAGGAGGAAAACCTCGAAATCACCTTCACGCCCGGGTCCGGCCCTGTTGAGACGTTCACGTACGGCATGAGCTCGGCGGCGTGCGCCAACAACGCGGGCTTCTACGTCGAAAACGACATCATCATCCTTTGCCCGGACGAGTGCACCACGGTCGAAGCCGACCTTCAGGGCGGCATCGACATCACGGCCAAGTGCGAGATCGATCCGAGGTGAACGCGCCGGGACCTCGCGAGGACCGACCTTCGTGGTTGTCCTCGCGCGACCGCGCGCTCGACCCTCTGCGCCGGGGCCTGACCTGTCCCCGAACCCCTCCTGAAATGGGGCGGGTTGGCCTGAGCCGAATTTCGGCGTAGATGTCACTGTACTGTCATGTCAAAGAACTTTTGGTCACTTGGGCTTTTGACTTTGGCCGGTGCCACCGCGTTCGCGGCCGCCTGCAGCAGCAGCGGCGACGAAGAGGACGACGGCGGCACTTCCTCCAGCGACGGCGGCTCGGCCACGACCACCGGCACCGATGGGGTGGGTGGGGCCGGTCTCTCGACGCCGGCGAGCACCGGCGCGATCATCAGCGTGGGCGGTTCCTCAGGCGAGGGCGGCAGCGGCGAAGGGGGCGGCTGCGTCGACATCGAGGTCGAGCCCGATGCGGTCTTGGCGCCCGCGGACGTCATGATCGTCTTCGACACCTCGGGGTCGATGACCGAAGAGGCAACCGCGGTCGAGAGCAACATCAACGCGAGCTTCGCGCAAATCCTGGCCAACAGTGGCCTCGACTATCAGGTCATCGTGGTCTCGGACTTTGGCTCTGGGAACACCGACCTCTGCATCGAGCCCCCTCTCGCGGGCCCGGTGAACTGTCAGTCGGACCTCGTTCCGGCCGAGGTCCCCAACCAATTCTATCACTACCACGACCAGGGAGATGGCGTGGGCATTACGCCCGACAGCTTTCTCGAGGCACTGGTGCCCCATGCCGGCGACGACGACGGCAACCACGCGGGCGGCCTCATCTCGCTGCTGCGGACCGATTCGATCAAGCACATCTTGAGCGTGAGCGATGACGACCCGCAGGGTACGAACTGGGGGGTGACGCAGGATCCGCTGCTCTCGGGCCCGACCGGGACCAACGCGTTCGATTTTTACACGACCATCCTCGGGACCTCGCCCCTTCACTTCGGCGACCAGCAAAACTCTCGCGTCGTCTTTCACTCCATCGTCGGCATCATGGAGAAGGCCAACCCGAACGAGGCCTACACCTCGACCGAGCTCGTGGTGACGCCGTCGGGAACCGCGGTGCAGAACATGGATTGCAGCACCGCGGTCGACCCGGGCATCTGGTACCAGATGCTCGCCGTCGGCACGGGCGGGATTCGCTACCCGGTGTGCAACACCAACAACTACGACGCGGTGTTCCAGGAGATCGCGACCGGCGTGCTCAACGGCGCGGCCCTCCCGTGCGAGTTCGCGCTGCCCGCCGTCAAGCCTCAGGGATACGTGGAAGCAAATCTCCAGATCGAGTTCACCCCCGGGTCGGGCCCCGTCGAGACGTTCGAGTACGGCGCGAGTTCGGCGGCGTGCGCCAACAACGCCGACTTTTACGTCGAAAACGACATCATCATCCTGTGCCCGGACGCGTGCATGACGGTCGAAGCGGATCTCCAAGGGGCGGTCGACATCACCGCCAAGTGCGAGGAAGTTCCTACCTGACGTCGTCGCTAAGGCGCGCCGCGAACGACGCGACTTGAAGCCCCCGGGCGTTGGCCCGGGGGTTTTTTTTGGGCTGGCCAAGGCCCTGGCTGTACAGGGTGCCCACCAGAGCGATGGCGCTGGTGCGATGGGGCCCGAGGCCGCCGGAGCGCTGGGGGTCGAACCCGGCCTGTTGCCAGTGGACGATGATCTGCTGCACCCGGGCCGTCGCCACACGCGCGGCAAATCTCGGTTCGAGGAGGCGTTCTCGTAGTTCGGCGGGACTCCGCTGCCGGTGCGGCCCCCCCCACCGCGCGAACGCGACCACGTCGCGGGCGGTGGCGCCCGTGATCTGAAAGATGCCCACCGACGGATCGCGACCCAGCCAGTGGAGCAGCGCGTCGGTCGCGGCTTCGGTGATATCGCGCCGGGCCAGCTCATCCCACAGCAACGCGAGCACCCAGGCCGAGGGGACGGCGAAGGGGTGGTCGTCCTGCGCGCACACCTCGACGACGTCATCACGATGCCGTTCCAGCGTTGCGCGTCGGCGGCGCCAACGCCGCTCGTGCGACCGCGCGCGGAAGCCAACGCCGGTCGCGGCGCCGGTGATGGGGTCATCGAAAGGCGGGCCGAGGGCGTCCACGCCGCGCGCGCGCCCCCAAAAGCTTCCCCGCCGCCGCGTCAACAAGGGTCGGCCCATCGTATGCGGGTCAAACGGTTGACCCCTGACGCCACCGCGATGACGGCCGCGACAACCGAGATGTTTCGTCCGCCGTCGCGGCTACGGCTCCGGGTGGCACATCCGTTGCGACGCCTTGGCGCATGGACTTTCTCGCGCGGTTCGCTCGCCACCCGGTCATCATCGCAGAGCTGGGAGGCAAGTACGGGGGGATGGAGGTGGTCGAGCGGTCGATCCGCGCGGCCGCCGCGGCGGGGAGCGACCTCATCAAAGTGCAGACGTTTCGCGCCGACACCATCGCGGCGCCGGGGGCGACGTTCACCTTCGAGGATGGCCGCGTGGTGAGCCAGCACGAGTTCTTTTCCGCGGCCGAACTCGACCTCGAGGATCACGAACGCATCGACGCACTCTGTCGCGAGGTGGGGGTGGGTTGGATTTCGACGCCGAGTCATCCCGACGACGTGGCGCTCCTCGAGCGTTTTTCGCCTCTCGCCTACAAGACGGGCTCGGACGACCTGACCAACCTGCCTTTTCTGCGCCATATCGCCGAGCGGGGCCGGCCGATGATCGTGTCCACGGGGATGTGCTCCCTCGCCGAGGTCGCGGCGGCGGTCGAGACGATCGTCGCGACCGGGAACGACCAGCTCATCCTCCTTCATTGCGTGGTCTCGTATCCGAGCCGCGTCGAAGACGCGAATCTCCGCGCCATCGAGACCCTGCGACGGGCCTTCGGTTTTCCCGTGGGCCTGTCGGATCACACCACCGACGAGTTGACCAGCGTGCTCGCGACCAGCCTCGGTGCGTGTGTGATCGAAAAACACTTCACCATCGACTACGCGTTACGCCTTCCCGACCACCAGGCGTCGCTCGATCCTCCCCGGTGGGAACGGCTCGTTGGTCGGGTACGCGCGGTCGGGCCCGCGCTCGGCGACGGCGTGAAGCGAATCCTCGGCACGGAGGAGAAGTGGCGACGGGCGGCGCGGAAGTCTCTGTTCAGCGCCCGCGCCATCGACGTCGGAGAACGGATCGGGGCGGATGACATCGACATCCGACGGCCCGCCGACGGGATTCATCCCCACCATCGCGATTTGTTCGTGGGTCGCGCCGCGCGTACCCGCATCGAAGCGGGGACGCTCCTCGACTGGTCGATTGTGTGACGAGGTCGTCCCGCGAGGCCACGGCGGCGGTGGTGCACCATCATCTTGCGTGGGACAGCGCGCAGCTCGACATGCGATCGGGTCAATTGGCGTGGTCGAGCCCGGCGGGGCCACCGGGTCACCCGAACCCCACGACGGTGGCCGCGTGCCTCGCGCTGCGCCCCCCCGACGAAGACTTTACGACGATAAAGGTGCCGGCGATGGCGGCCGGATGGGTCGAGGCGCTCGTGCGGCGCGGGGCGCGACTCATCGACGTGGAGCATCGTCTCGTCCGGACGGGGGCCGTGAACGCCCTCCAGTCCCCGGCCGTCCGCTGCGTGAACGTCGTCTCCCCGGGGCCTTTGCTCGACCTCGCCCCCGAGATGCGGGGCAGCCGCTTCTATCGTGATCCTCGGATCGGCGCCGTCCGCGCGGAGCGCTTGTGGCGCGCGTCGATTCGCAACCACTGCCAAGGCCGCGCGTCTCGGTTGGCCGTCGCTGCGACAGACGGTTCCCCGGTGGGTCTCATCGCCTGCCGCGACGACGACGATGGTGGCGGCAGGGCCCCGGCCGCTTCGCGCGCGCTTTGCATCGTGGGGGTGTTGCCCCACGCCCGCGGCCGCGGGCACGCCCAAGCCATGATCGGTGCTCTGGCGCGCGAGAGCGGCGGCCCCCTGACGGTGGAAGTGCTCGCCTCGAACCGCGGCGCGCTCACGCTCTATGCCCGCGTCGGATTTCGTCTCGCGGCCAGCCATTACGTCCTGCACATCTGGCGTGACGAAGTCGCCTGACCTACACCCTCGACCCCGATGCGCGCCGACGGAAGGACCATCAGCCGGGCTCGTCGACCACGGAGAGCCGGTGGCCCGGAGCGAGGATCGTGGTCACCACGGGGCTTCCTGCCGGGTGGAGGTTCCAGTCCTCGCGCAGACGCCCGGTAGGGAGTCCTTCGTCTCGCGGATCGAGCCCCGCGGCGGCGCATACGTCGTGGCGACGTCCCGCCGGGAGTCTTGTCCAATCGACGGGGATCGACTCGGGGGCGCCATGGAGTTCGTAGGTCGTCACGCTGGGCGGCGTGTGCGCAGGGTCGACCGCCTCGGCCTCCGCCGGCATCACGGCGCGCGGCCGCTCACCCATTCCGCGTCGCGGCGCAACGCGCGATAGGCGCAGGGCCTCCCGGTTGTCGAGCGGACCAAAAGCCTCGCCGTCGTGGCGGAGGAAGAGACCGTGCGGCGTGCGGTAGAGTCCATCGTCCATGATCCGGAGGTTAGAGTCCGGCGCCGAAGCTGTCGACGGGTGCCCCCGCGGTCACCGCCACGTCGACGTCTCATCCTCGTCGACGTCGGGGTCGATTCCCGCTTCGATACCTTCTCCCTCGTGCCAGGGTACCGGGTCGGGCCCCATATGGGCGCGCACCCTCCAGGGGACGGGATCTGGACCCTCGTCGTCCCCGGGGTCGTCGGGGCGAGCCCATGGCTGGGGCGTGGGCTCACCTCGCTCGTCGTAGCGGTCATCGACGTCCAGAGCGTCGTCCTCGCTTTCGTCGTCACCGCGATCGCCGGTGGTGGCCATGAGCTCGAGCGCGGGCTCCCCCGGTTCCTTCGCGTCGTGGGCGAACCTCGCTCCGGAAGCGCGTGACTCGATTGCGTCGCCCCGAGGTTCGTCAATGACCTCGGTGCCGGTGTCGTACGCCGTGGCGTCGCCTTCCGCCTCGGCTTCCGCGATGCACCCCGCAAGGAGCGGGACGAACATCGACCCCGCGATAAACGCCCATCGCGCGCAGCTCATCGGCTCTTCTCCTCCGACGCTTGGTCGTCTCGCGCGAATTGGTGGACCAACTGCGACACCCGGGGTCGCTTCATCCCGAGCAGCGCGGCGGCGCGGGTGATGTTGCCTCCCGTCTCTTCCAGGGCGCGCTCGATGCACGCGCGCTCGAGTGCCTTTTTCATGTTTGGGAGGCTCGTCCCCGCAGACCGGATGGCCCGGTAGACCGTCGCCGACGGGTTTGGCGCCGCAAGGTTGGACGCGGACGTGGAGGGCGCATCATCGTCGGGAGGGTTGGGGGCGTGGTCGAGCGTGTCCGAGGCACGGGCGAGGGCGTCGACGTGGTCGGTGACGTCGCGGGCGGTGATGAGCTCCCCTTCGGCGAACAGCGCCGCGGCCCGCAGGGCGTTTTGAAGCTCGCGCACGTTGCCGGGCCAACGATGCTGCGCGAGAAGCGCCGTCGCCTCGGGCGAGAGACGTTTGGGTGGGGTTCTTTGTTCCCGTGCGATGCGGACGAGGAGCGCCGCGGCGAGGTCGGGAAGGTCGGGCGCGCGGTCGCGGAGGGCGGGGACGTCGAGCTTCACCCCGCACAGTCGGTAGTAGAGGTCCTCACGGAAGGTCCCTTCGGACACCATCTGGCGGAGGTTGCGGTGGGTCGCGCACACGACCCGGGTGTCGACGTGGATCGACCCGCATCCGCCCACCCGCTCGAACGAGCGCTCCTGGAGCACGCGGAGCAGTGCGACCTGGGTCTTCGGCGAGATGTCCCCAATTTCGTCGAGGAAGATCGTGCCGCCGTGCGCGTGCTCGAACAGTCCCCGTTTTTGGTGGTGCGCCCCGGTGAACGCCCCCCGTTCGTGGCCAAACAGCTCGCTGAGGAGCAGCGTCTCGACGAGGGCGGCGCAGTTGACCTTGACGAGTGGCCCGTCGGCGCGGGCGCTCGCCCGATGCAAGGCGTCGGCGACGAGTTCCTTACCGGTTCCGCTCTCGCCGGCGATCAAGACCGTCGCCTCACTGGGTCCGAGCTTGTCGATCGCCGCCCGGAGGGCCTTCATCGCCGGGGTCGTGCCCACCAGGGTCGGACGACACCCGTTGTGTTTCGGCGTGACGGCCCGTCGGACCCCCGACGCGACGGGACGGTCGGTGGCCTCGATGGTGCTTTCCGTCGCGTCAGAAGGCTGCGACGTCGCCGCGTCGGCGAGGCGGGCTTCGAGGCGGCGGAGGTCGGCCAGGTCGGGACGCCCGAGGTAGGCGCTGCGCATGGCCTCGGGAAGGTGGTCGGCAATGCGGTCCCGGTGAGCGGCCGCCGCGCGCGCGTGGCGGTGAGCATGGTCGAACGCACCCTCATCGAAGGCGGCGGCACCGGCGAGGGTGTGGGCTTCACGGGCCAGCTCGAGGTCCTCTCGAGCCGCGACGACCGCGGCGTCGGCGAGATGGCGGTACGGCGCGCCCGAAGCGCGGGCGACGGCGGCCTTCAGCACGGCCAGGGCGGCGGCGCTGCCGGCGGAAGGGGGGGCGGAGCTCGCTTCGTGGAGGGCGCGCTCGGCCCGGGTCACCTCCCCGTCCGCGAGCGCGATACGAACCTGGAGCCGCAGCGCCTCGCCGAGCTTGGCGCCGTTGTTCGAGCGCTTCGAAGCCGCCACGGCCTCGGCGGCGGCGGGGGCTGCGGCGAGGGTGTCGCCGCGGGCGAGCCTCGCTTCCGCCGAGACGAAGGACATCAGGGCGGCGATGTTGTCGGCGAGCTGGGGGCCGCACGCGCGTCGCCCAAAGGCGAGCGTTTGCTCCGCCTCTTCCACCATCCCTACGCGGATCCTCAGGTGGGCGAGGTTGAAGGTGTTGTGCGCGAGGCGAAACGCATCTCCGAGCGCCCGTACGACCCCCATGCAGCGCTCGAATTGCTCGAGCGCCGTGGCGTAGTCGTGGGCGAGCGAGTGGAGGACGGCAAGGTTGCCGAGCGCGAAGGCGACCGCGCGCCCATCACCCTCGGCTTCGCCGTCTTCGAGCACGGTCTCGAGCAGGGTGCGGGCCTCGAGGCGCCTCTCTTGTGACATGGTTGCAATCGCTCGGTTGACCCGGGCGCGGAGGACGTCGCCGCGTCGCCCCGCACCGGTCGCGAGGGCTTCGTCGTGCGCGAAGTGGTCCTCGGCCTCGGGCCATCGCCCCTCTGCGAGCAAGACCTTGCCGAGAAGGTTTCTCGCGGCGATCTGCGTGGCGGGCGGGGGTTCTCGGTCGAGCGCGTCTTCGGCGAGACGACGGGCGAGGTCGCGGCGTCCACTCGCGAGGCGGAGCTCGCCGAGCGCGACGGTGGCCTCGGCCCGCTCGGCGCCATCGGTCGCGAGGTCGACGGCCCGGAGTAGCGATTCGGCGCTACGGGGCACGTCGCCTCGGGCCATCGCGGCCCGTCCCCGGACGAGCGCCGCGCGAAAACCGTGGCCGACCGGGCATCGCGTCATCAATCGCAGCGCTTGGTTCCCGTCGCCTTGCGCCAGCGCCGTCTCGGCGAAGGAGACGCAGTCATCGGGGCCCATGCGCTCGGCCCAGGTGTCGATGAACCGGGCCCAAAGATCGGCCCGCGAGGCGGCGTCGGGCGCGAGGTCGAGGGCCCGGCGCGCCCACGGCAGGGACTGGTGTGCCCGCGGCAGAGCCTGGTCCGTCCCCGACCGGGCCGCGTGCGGTGCTCGGGCGGCGAGGTGCTCGGCGACGTCCATCGCGCGCCACGGATCGGTTTGTGCGGCCGACCCTTCGACCACGCGATCGTCGAAGGAGGGTTCATCGTCGGTGACGACCTCCGCCCCTGGGGATGGCGACGGCGCCGACCACCACCGCGCGATGTCGGCCAGGCCCGGCTCGGAAAGGGCCGATGCGCGGTGCGTGGCGGCGAGCGCTTCGTAAAACGAGAGCGCGTCGTCTCGGCGGGCTACGGCATCGAGGACGAGCCGCGGCGCGCGGACGCGGTAGCGGCCGAGCGCGATGACCACGCCTCCCAGCGTCGCCTCCGACAGGCCTTCGAGTACCGCCCGGCCCCATTGCGTGACCTCGCCTCGCGTGGCGACGACGAGGACGCGGTCGGCGCCGAGCGCGCGGCTCAGCCCGCGGGCGAAGGTGAACGCATCTTGAACGCCGCGGAGGCCCAAGCGACGCCCCACGAGGCGCCAAGGCTCGGGCACGTCGCGCCCGTCGACGGCGACGCAGGGTCGCCCCGCCAGCTTGGCCCGCCGAACCACGTGAGCGAAGGCCGCGTCGCGCTCCCTCTGCGGTCCGTCCACGATGACCAACCCCGCCGCCGCACCCCGCGCGATTCGGCGATCGAGTTCGTGCAGCGGGGCGACGTCGGCCCTGCGACGGTCGGGGGGCGCCGTCCACGGCATCGGCATGGGGGCACCGTCCGGGGGGGCACCCGGGTCGGCGGGGGTCGTAGGAACGGGCTGGGCGTTGGACTTCGTCACATTACTCCTCGCGGCAGAGAAGGCAGCGGACTCGGGCTCCGCGTGGCCTCACCTCATGCAGGCGGCATGCCGCGGGTCGCTCGGCGCAACGTTTGATCGGTGTCAATCATTTCGAACGGTTGAATGCCGACCCGAGTCCTCGCCGTGCCAACCCCGGTGCACACCGTGCCAACCCCGACGGCACCGCGCGTTTACGAACACTCCTCCCGCCGCGCGTCGCGCACGACCTTTGGCTTGGTCCCGCGCGCGGCGAGAGGTACACCCACACCCCATGCGGAACGTATGGCCCGCGTTCATCGGCCTCCTTTTGGTCGGCTGTGGGGAGGAAGAGATGATGGCGCCGACGCCGACATCGGGCGCGACGGCTGGCGTCGCTTCGGCCAAGCCTCGACCGACCGCGACCACCACCACGACCGCCAGCGCGGAGGCCGGCGCGGTGTGTCGGGTCATCGAGCGCAAGGTGTGGGCCAAGGGCGCCAACCCGCGCACGGGGCTTACCCCGCGCGACCTCGGCGAGACATACGGCGTGGGCATGGCGATCGGCAATCGGCCCCACCGGCTCGTCTTCGACGGCGAGGGGGGCGGTGCGCTCGAGCCGCTGCCGCTGGCCGCGGGGCACGTGCTCACCCGGGGCGTGCCTCTCGACGACGGGGTACGCCACCTGCAACGCGTCACGCTGAACCGATCGGGGCGCGCTTTTGCCGACTATCGAGACAAATACGAAGACGGCCGGCGTCGGATCGCGTGTGGACCGCTCGATGTGGCGGGCGCCCCTTTCCTGGTCTTCGACGGCCAACCCCTTCTTGACACGGACGATTCAGGGCGAGGGCGCGACAAGACACCGGTGACCGAGGTCCCCCCGGCCGCCGCGACGACGACATCGCCTTCAGGGACGGCGTCTGCGGTCTCCAGCGTCTCCAGTTCTCCGCCCGCGGCGACCGCATCGTCGCGGCCACCGCCCGCGGCGACCGCCTCCGCGTCGGCCACGGCGGTTCCTCCTCCTACGCCCCGGCCGCCGAGCCCTCCCGGGGTGGAATTACGTGATTGTCGGACGTTCAGCGACACCTCGGGAAACGACGTCTTTGCCATCGGCTCGGAGCTCTACCGGGGCGACGGGGGCTGGCGGATGCGTTTCGTCCTCGTGACCGACGAGGCGGGCGGAAACCGCATCGAACTCGGGAGCTACGGGCTCGGGGACGAGCCGACGCGACTCCACACCCTGGAGGCACCCGTCGCCCATCGCCTCGCCGATGGCGGCTGGGTCGTCGCCGGGCGTTACCGGGGCCAGCTGCTGGTCTGGTTGCTCGACGAGCAAAAGAAACCCCGAGGGGATCGGGCCACGTTCGCCGGAGGCTACCCGAGCCTCCCCCGTTTTTTCGCCGACGGGGCCGGCGTCCACTTCCTCCTCACGTCGCTTCAGGTCAAGCCCAACATTTGGAAGCTCCAGGGGCTCCGTTTCGGCAACCCCCCTGTTCTTCCGGAGGACATGTTCGACCCGGAGCCCCCCCGCACGGCGGCAGCGTCTGCGGCCGAGCCGACGCTGGCCCGCGTTGGCGAGCAGCGTTGGCTGACGTTTCATGCGGGTGCGCGGCGCCGCGGCGTGGTCGAGGTGGCCCCGGTGGATGCGCAGATTCGTACCATCGGCGCCTCGTTCGAGGTCACGACGCCCGACGTTGCGGCCTACGAGTCGATCTCGTTCGGACGCGGCGACGAGCTGGTGGTGGTGTACATCTCCCGCCCGAAGCAGGGGGCGACCGAAGTCGTCAGTGAGCGGTTGGCCTGCCGGGCTAAGCCCGTCAATTGAACGGGTAGGGTACGATGGGCGCCGGCGTCGAAATCGGGGTGGGGGAGGTGGTGGCCGATCGCTACCGCGTCGAGCGCATCATCGGCGAAGGGGGCATGGGCACGGTCTACGAAGCGACCGACCTCACCACCCGGCGGCGTCGCGCCCTCAAGGTGATGCAGGCCGCGGTCGTGGCCAACCCCGACCTTCGCGCGCGCTTCGAGCGGGAGGCGAAGGTGGCGGCGGAGGTGCGAAGCGATCACATCGCGGAGGTGTTCGACGCCGGCGTCGACACCGAGCGAGGCCTTCCGTTCATCGCGCTCGAGCTGCTCGAGGGGAAAGAGCTGGGGGACATGATCGAACCCGCGCGTCGGCTCCCTCCGTCCGAGGTGGTAACGTACCTCGGCCAGGCGGCGAGCGCCCTCGACCGCGCGCACGCCGTCGGCATCGTGCACCGCGACATCAAGCCGGAAAACCTCTTCGTGACCCGCCGCGACGATGGCTCGCCGCGGGTGAAACTGCTCGACTTCGGGATCGCCAAGGTCACCGAGGCGACGAACGCAGGCCCGAAGACACGGGGCATGCTGGGGACGCCGCTCTACATGGCGCCTGAGCAGATGCACGGGGAGCACGAGATCGGACCCGCCGCCGACACGTACGCCCTCGCCCACATCGCCTACCGACTGCTCGTGGGGGAAGCGTTTTGGGGTCGCGAGCAGGACAACGCGGAGACGATGTTTCGTTTCCTCACCGGCGTGATGAAGGGTACGGCCGAAACGGCGACCGCCCGCGCGCGCACCCGCGCCGGCGTGACGTTGCCCGCGGCCTTCGATGCGTGGTTCGCCCGGGCCACGGCGAGTGTGCCGAACGACCGTTTCGCGTCCGCGGGGGCCCTGATCGCGCACCTCGGGATGATTTACGACGTGCCCATCCCCCGGGTCATCGCGGGCGCGGCGGGTGAGGGGCGGTCCACCCCGCCGGCGGCGACGCAACCGGGCGCTCCCGCCGCGATCGGGCCTAGCGCCTCCGCGGCGACGCAACCGGGCGTCCCCGCGACGACGACGTCGCCAGGCGGCCCGGCGGCCGGGGCGCGCCCCGCCGGAAGCACCCTCGCGCAGGCGCCGTTGTTGGCGGCGTCCCCCGCCCCGGTCGCGTCCCCGGGCCTCGCGCCCCCGGAGCCGACCCCGGCGCCGGCGTGGGGCGCACCGACCCCTGGCGGAGGCAGCCTCGACGGTCGCGCGGTCACGGTGCCGGAAGCCGAAGACGTGGTTGCGACCTCGCGCCGCCCCGTCGCGGCGATCGCGGCCGTCGGCTTGGTCGCGCTGGCGGGCGTCGTCGCTTTCGGGCTGACGCGGTCTTCCTCCGACGAAGAGGACGTCCGTCGCAAGCCCGCCGCCGCCGCGTCATCGGGTCGTGACGACGACGACGACGAACCCCGTTCCTCGGCCGCATCCGGACCGTCCTCGTCTTCCCCATCGTCGTCTCCTCCCTCGCCAGACTTGAGTGGGACCTGGGTGACGCCCAGTGGTCGGGCGTTCACGGCCACGTGGAAAGAGCGGGCCTACCACTTCATCATCGACGACCTCACCGAGTACGCCCGTCAGAATTATCAGCGCGGAGAGCCGCGGTTCGTCTTGGTTCCCGACGGCGACGCCTTTCGCGTCGAGGAACACGTCCGCGCCCTGCCGCCCCACGGGACGGAGTACGCGGCCGGCTCCGTGTCGTCGTGCGTCTACGTCGCGTGGTCAGACCACCAGGGAAACCCCCTGCGGGCGCGTCTCGACGGGTCCAAGCTGCAGGTACAACATCTCAAGTTTCAACCGACCGAGGAGCATTTCGAAAGCGCCAACGGAAAGGTGACCCGGTGTCGCGACTTCGGCGACGTCGAAACGGACGTGCTCGAGACGAAACTCGAGCGCCAGGGCTGACGTCGGGCGGCCGCCCTCCTCCACCTGACCTCCACCTCACCTCCCCTTGGGGCATCAACCCTTGGCGGGCGTCGCTTCGATCTGTTGTATCGCCGGCAATTCGGTTCCGAAGAGGCTCTGGCGAGGGAGCTGCTCCGAGATCGGCGTGCGCGCCTGTCCCGGGCTCCCGTTGGGTCCTGCCGCGCCGCGCGCGCCCCGAGGGCCCTGTTGCCCGCGATTCTCATCGGGACACTGTTTCGGGTCGGTCGGGCCCCCGGGGCCGCCCGCGCCCCCCGGTCCTCCGGCCCCTCCGTATCCGCCGCGTCCGCCCGCGCCGGGGAGGCTGGAGATGAGCACCCGGCCCCGCAGTTGATCGACGGCGGCGGCGTCGAACGTGATCCGCACCAGGCCCCCGTCCCCGCCGCGTCCGCCCGGCCCGCCCGGTTGTCCCGGGCCGCCCGCGTTGCCCCGGGCGCCCTGGGCGCAGGCCTCGGCCGGAGCTTGGGCCTGTGATGCGGCGCCGGCGACCCCCGCCCGACCGGGCGCGCCTGGAGCGCCGGCCTGACCCTGGGTGACGATTTCGACGGGACGGTCGGCCGAGGGACTCACCATGTAGAAACGCTGCCCCGCGTTTTCGACGCGAATGAGGGCCGCGTTGGGGTAGTACGGCGTCGATAGCGAAGTCACGGCGACGCGGAGTTCGGGACCGGCCAGTCCGGACTGGCCCTGAAACCCGCGTTGCGGCGGGGCCACGAAGACACGCCGCATCTGGCATTGGTAGACCGGCTGGAGGTCGGTGACGCCGACGAGCGACTTTTCCGGGGGGCCGTCTTCGACGGGACCCTCCACCCACGCCTCGAGGCGCAGGCCCGTCCCCGCCGTCTGCAGGGGGTCTTCGGGCGCCCGCCACACGAAACGTTCGACCTCCTGGCCTTGATTGCCGCGGAGTCGCAGGAGCGTCGGGTCGATGATCCGTCCGTCGTCTCCGAGGCATTGGCGCTTGTCGTCGACGTTCGAGCAACTGGAACCGTCGCTCATCTTGGTCACGACCTCTACCTGAAAGGCGTCGCCGGGGCAGAACAGGGGCTGCCCGGAGCGGGGCCGCACGGTCACGTTTGCGACGTCGCGCGGATTGAGCGCCATCTTTTTGGGACCGCAGCCCGTCAGGGTGGCGGCGCCGAGGAAGACAAAGGCGAGGGTGGGCTTCATAGCTGATCGACGGGGTCCACGGTGCCCGGCTCGGGGGCCGGCGGGGGAGGGGAAGGAACGGTGGCGGGGCCGCCGGGACCCCCCGGCCCCGACGGGGGGGGCGCGGGCGGTCGCGGGGGCGCGAACACCCCCGGGCGGCGCTCGGTGGGGTCGATGCCGGCGGCTTTGGCGCGCCAGCACCCTCGTTGGACCGACTGCCAGATCCCGCGGATGACGACCGCCTTGATCGCCACCCGTCGGTTCTTCGGCTCTTCGATTTCGTCGCCGCTGTCGACCACGGGACAGAACTCGCCGTAGCCGATCGCGACCAGACGCCGGCCGGCGACGCCGCGGGTGACGAGCGCGTTGGCGACCGCGATGGCTCGCAATTCGGTCAGCACGCGGTTGTACCCCGCGTCACCTACGGTGGAGGCGTGGCCCTCGATTTCCGCGCGCTCGATCTCCGGGTGCTCATTCAACACCTGAGCGACTTTGTCGACGACGGCGAGACCGGCGGGAGAGATATCGGCCTTGTCCTTCTCGAACGAGATCTGTTGGTTCTCCGGGAAATAAATCTCGTGGGAGGTCTCGTCGAAGACGATTTCGCCGCCTCCCGTATCGGGGCAGCCGTCGTCGTCACGGTAACCGTTGAGCGTTTCCGGCTCTGATGGGCATCCGTCGCGCACGTCGGCGATCCCGTCGTTGTCGGCGTCGGCGGCGGGACAGCCGTCATTGGGGTCGGGGTCGAGGTTGTCCTCGCGTTGGTCTGGACAGCGGTCCCCCGCGTCGGCCACCCCGTCTCCGTCGGCGTCGTCCGACGAGCTCGGGCACCCGTCGCTCGGGTTGGGCGGGGCGCCATCTTCTTTGCTGTTGGGACAGCGATCGGAAGCGCGGGCGACCCCGTCCCGGTCGGGGTCGTCCGCCGGACAACCATCGTTCGCCTTCGGTGGCAGCCCGTCTTCGGGTTCATCGGCGCAGGCGTCGTCGATGTCGGCGGCCCCGTCTTGGTCGCGGTCGCCGCCGCGGTCGGCGACTTGGTACACCGGTACCGGGGGACCGCTCGAGCACCCCGTGGTCCCCAAGGCACCCAGCAGGGCCCCGAGGAACGTAAGGCGCGTCACGACACATCTCATTGTCGCGACCCTACCAACCCACGTACAAGGCGGCTACGAAGACGAACTGCGCAAGCAGCATCACGGCTGCGGTGTACCCGACGATGTCGCGGGCTTCGACTTTGGTGATCGCGAGCAGCGGCAACGCCCAGAACGGCTGCAACATGTTGGTCCATTGGTCGCCGTAGGCGAGTGCGAGGACCAACCGCTCCGGCGCCATGCCGCCCTGGAAGGCCGCTTCCATGAGCACGGGGCCCTGTACCGCCCACTGGCCCCCTCCGCTCGGGACGAAGAGGTTGATGAGCCCGGCGGCATAGAAGGTGGCGACGGGAAGCACGTCGCGCCCGACGGTGGCGAGGCCTTCCGCCGCCGACAGCAGCAAACCGCTGCCCGCCAAGAGCCCCATGATGCCGGCGTAAAAGGGAAACTGAAGGATGATGCCGCTGCACCCGGCGGCGGCGTCGCCGACGGCCCGCCCGTAGGCGCGAGGAGACCCGTGCAGAGCGAGCCCCGCGAAGAGAAAAATGAAATTGACCAGGTCTGGATTGAGCCGCCCGAGCCCCTGCGGAGCCACGAGCAGGACCCACGTCACCACGCCCATTCCGAGCGCGATGAAGGCGAGGGAGCGGGCGCCATCGACCCGGGAGGCGAACGTCGGCGCATCGGAGGCCGCGACGGCCTCGGGGGACGGGTCGGCGGGGGGTGCCTCGCGCCGCTGGGCCGTCGGCGGCATCATCCGCGTCAACGCCCACGGGACCAAGAGCAGCAGCGTGAGGTTGGCGACGAGGTTGGTGGGGCGTAGCACCGTTCGTTCGAGACCGATCGCGCCGATCGCGGCGAACGCATCGGGACTCATGACCTGAAGCAGATCGCGCTCGGTCGTGACTTTCAGCGGAGCGGAGCCGGAGAGTCCTCCGTGCCACACCAGCAGCCCGCAGTAGCCGGCCGCGGCGAGGAGGGGGTAGTGCACCGCGGTCCCATCGCGTCGGGCCTGGATGCCGACGCGTCGGGCCATCAGGGCGCCTCCGATGAGGCCGAGGCCCCAGTTGAACAGGGCGAGGCCCATGGCGGTGAGGGCGACGACCCACACCGCCCGCGTCGGCGTGCTTCCGAGACGGGTGAGGCGGTCGAGCCCCCGCGAGACCGGCGGGCTCGACGCCAAGGCGTGACCGGTGACGAGGATGAGACACATCTGCATGCCGAAGCCGAGGAGGCTCCAAAAGCCGCGGATTTTACCGTCGCCCTCGACCCACGCGCGCAACACGCGGGTCACGTCTCCGCCCGTGTGCACGACGGCGGCCCCGAAGGCGATGAAGGTGAGGACCAGGGCGAGCGCGAAGGGAGAGGGCATGTAGCCTCTCGCCACCCGGGTGAGCGCGCCCCCGACCCGGGCCAACGCCCCGTCGTCTTTCACGGCGCCACGCTACTCGATGTGCGCGGCCGCGGCTTCGCTTCCTGTGCTAACGATGCGCCGTGGCCACGCTGGAGCAACAAATCGCGAGGCGCCGCACCTTCGCCATCATCTCCCACCCCGACGCGGGAAAGACGACGCTGACGGAGAAGCTCTTGCTCTTCGGCGGCGCGATCAACCTCGCGGGTGCGGTCAAGGCGCGGGGGGAGCGGCGCCGCGCGCGGAGCGATTGGATGAAGGTCGAGAAGGAGCGGGGGATTTCCGTGGCCTCGTCGGTGATGACCTTCGATTATCGCCACTGCACGTTCAATCTCCTCGACACGCCCGGCCACGAGGATTTCAGCGAAGACACCTACCGTACGCTCACCGCCGTCGACAGCGCGGTCATGGTGCTCGACGCGGCCAAGGGGATCGAGGCGCAGACGCTGAAGCTGTTCGAGGTGTGTCGTCTGCGCGACATGCCGATCATCACCTTCGTCAACAAGATGGACCGGGAGGCGCGCGAGCCGCTCGAACTCATCGACGAGATCGAAGAGAAGCTCCAGCTCGAGGTGTCGCCGGCGAGCTGGCCCATCGGCATGGGGGACCGCTTCAAGGGTTGCTACGACATCGTTCATGACCAGCTCGTGCTCCTCGAGAAGACCAAGGGGGAGCGGGTCGTCGAGGGAGGCATGACCTGCACCGGGCTCGATGACGCCAAGATCGATGCCGCGCTGTCGCCCGAGGCCAGCGCCGAGCTTCGGGAGGGGGTCGAGATGGTCCGCGAACTCTGTCCGCCCCTGTCGCTCGAGGCCTACCGCGAAGGCAACCTGACCCCCATGTTCTTCGGGAGTGCGCTCAACAACTTCGGGGTCAAAGAGCTGCTCGACGGCCTCGCCGACATGGCTCCCGCGCCGCGCGTGCAGGAGGCCGACAAGGACGGCGACGCCCGCCCCATCGAGCCGGACGAGCGCAAAGTGAGCGCTTTCGTGTTCAAGATCCAAGCGAACATGGACCCCAAGCATCGGGACCGTGTCGCGTTCGTGCGGCTGTGCTCAGGTCACTTTCGGCGGGGGATGAAGCTGTTCCACCCGCGGAGCGGCAAGACGATGGGCATGCACAACCCGCTTTTGTTCTTGGCCCAGGACCGCGAGATCGCCGACGAGGCGTGGCCGGGCGACATCATCGGCGTCCCCAACCACGGTAACCTCGCCATCGGCGACGCCCTCACCGAGGGAGAAAAGCTCCGCTTCAAGGGGATCCCATCGTTCGCGCCCGAATTGTTGCAGACGGTTCGGCCCGACGATCCGATGCGGGCCAAGCACCTCGGGCGAGCGTTGCAAGAACTCGCCGAGGAGGGCGCGGCGCACGTGTTCAAGCCCAACCTGGGGGGCAACTGGATCGTCGGGGTGGTGGGCGCCCTTCAGTTCGACGTGCTCGCCGACCGAATCCGCAGCGAGTACAACATCCCGGTCCAGTTTGCGCCGACCTCGTTGATGACGGCTCGGTGGGTCCAGGGCGACGACGCACGGCTTTTGCGCAAATTCGTCGACCAACACCAGGGCGAAACGGGCCGGGATCACACCGGGGCGGTGGTCTTTCTCGCCCGAAACGCCTGGCACCTCGACCGGCTCGCTTCCGACTTTCCCGACCTGTCGTTTCTCAAGACGAAAGAGCACGTACTCGGACCCTGAGCCAGCGGGCGGCTCAGCTTAGCCGTCGGGAGGCGTTTCTTCGGGGGCGGAAGCGGCGGCTCGTTCTCGCGCCTGTGCCTCCTTCTTAGCCTTCTTTTCGCGGCGCTTCTGCTTACGCGCTTCGGCGGCCCGGTTGCTTTCGACGATGCGGTCGATGAGCTTTTCGGCGAGCTCGGGCGCCGACTTGTCGATGAGGGAGGGATCGTGGTCGATGATGTCTGGGAGCGACGAGGCCATCATACCGCCATCATGACACGGGCGCGGGATACGGCACGTTGGGGTGACGTCGTCGGGCCCGCGTTGGATCGAGGCCAGGCAATCGTCACGAAGCTGTCACTCGGGCCTCGTGCCGGCGCCAGTACGTCGTGAACGCCATGGCCGACGTCCCGAGGTCTCCCTTGCCGAGTGACGTCCCCCTGTCGGCCCGGACGGCGTCCTTTGCGGCGGCCGTCGACCTCGGCTCCAACAGCTTTCACATGGTGGTCGGCCGCATCGAAGCGGGCCAGCTCAACGTCGTCGACAAGCTCCGTGAGCGCGTGCAGCTCGCGGCGGGGCTCGACGCCGAGGGCCACCTCACCGAAGAGGCGGTCGCGCGGGCGCTCGCCTGCCTCCAACGGTTCGGGCAGCGCATCGACGGGATGGCGTCCGAGCGGGTCCGGGTGGTGGGGACCAACACCCTGCGGAAGGCGAAGAACGGACGGGCCTTCATGGAGCGGGCGCGGGCTGCGCTCGGGTATCCGGTCGAGATCATCAGCGGCCGAGAAGAGGCGCGCCTCATCTATCTCGGCGTCGCGCAGACGATGCCGGACGTGGGCCGTCGGCTCGTCGTGGACATCGGGGGCGGGAGCACCGAGGTCATCGTCGGAGAGGGCTTCGAGACCTTGGCCGCCGACAGCCTCTACATGGGCTGCGTCAGCTTCACCCAGCGGTTCTTTTCCGACGGGGCGATCACCGCGCAAGGGTTCCGCGACGCGCAGCTCGCCGCCGAGTTGGAGCTTCAATCCATCGCCCACGGCTACCGCAAGCTCGGGTGGGGTCACGCGCTCGGGTGCAGCGGTACCATCAACGCCGTCTACGCCATCGCGCGGGAAAACGGCTGGCTCGAAACGGATGCGATCACCCCCCGCACCCTGAAAAAGCTCCGTAAGTCGCTCATCGCCACCGGACACGCGACGCGGCTGGCGCTGCCGGGGTTGGTCGACGACCGCAAGGACGTCATCGCGGCCGGGACCGCCATTCTCGAGGCCGTCTTCGTCAATCTGCGGATCGAGCGAATGGTGCCGTCGGCGGGGGCGCTGCGCGAGGGGGTGCTCTACGACCTCGTAGGCCGCATCAATCGCGAAGACGTACGCGACCGGACCATCGGGTGGTTTCAGCTCCACTACCAGGTCGACGTCGAGCAGGCGGAGCGCGTGGAGCAGTCGGCGCTCACGCTGCTCGACCAGGCGACCCGGGTGTGGACGCTCGATGAGGGTTGGGGCGAGCAGCTCCTCGCGTGGGCGTCACGGCTCCACGAGATCGGGGTGAGTATTTCGCATACCGGCTACCACAAGCACGGGGCCTACCTCGTGACGCACGCCCACATGGCGGGGTTCTCGCGGGAGGAGCAGCAGACCGTCGCCGCGCTCATCGCCAACCAGCGGCGCAAGATCAAGCCCGAGGCCTTCGAGACGCTCGACCCGCAGCGGGTGACCGACGTGCTCCGCCTCGTGGTCTTGCTTCGGCTCGCGGTGCGCCTCAATCGAGGCCGGGACGTGGACCGACCGCCCTTCGTGCTCAAGGTGAAAAAGGACCAACTGCGGCTTCACTTCCCCGATGGCTGGCTCGTCCAGCACCCGCTCACGCTCGCCGCGCTCGAAGACGAAGCGTCGTACCTCCAGGCCTTCGGGTTTCACCTCAGCCTCCACGAAGCGGCCCCCTCCACCCCCTGAACCCCCACGGGGGGCGCCTCACGGACGGGGTACGACGAGGTAGTCGCCAAAGGGCAGCGTCGTACGTCGTTGGACGTCGACCAGCTGGGTCGCATGGACGCATCCGTGCGTGACGTAGGCGAAGAGGAACAGGTCGATCGGGTAGGGAAACATCGCCCGGAAGGTGTTGCCGTCCTTCAGCGCATCACGGGTCGCCGCGCCATATTCGATCCACACGTAAGGCCGGTTGTGCTCGAGCGTACGGCGGAGGCCCGCGAGGACACGGTGCTCGTATCCCTGGACGTCGACCTTGATGGCGTCGACCCGTTCCACGCCGAGCGATTCGAGGTAGCCGTCGCCTTCGACCACTTCCAGGCGGTCGACCGCGTCGAGAGGTACGTCGTATTGCTCGACGGAGGAGAAGGTTCCGAGGCCCGGGTTGTGTTTGCTGGGGACGGAGTAAAACGTTCGCTCGGCCCGCTCGTCCGATAGTCCGCACGGATGGATGGCAACATTGAGGTTGTCGTTGAGGGCGACGTTCTGGCGTAGCTTTCTGACGACCTCGGGATTGGGCTCGAACGCATGCACCTGCGCGAAGGTCCGGGCAAACGGGAGGGTGTGCGTTCCAACGTTGGCTCCGACGTCGAGGATCGAGGTGCGTCGGTCGGAGGGTACACGCGAGAGGAAGAGGGAGATCTTCTGGTCTTCGTAGCCCCCGCGAAGGTACAGCTCTCGGTCGATCAGGTCGCTGACGTCGCCTTCGTGGATGAAGGATCCGTTCGCCACGCGAAAGCGGCCGCTCATCCCCCGCGCCGCGACGAAATCGGCGAGCCGTCCCCAACCGCGGGTGTCTCGGTACCGGCGGGTCCGACGTACGAGCCGGTAGCGCCATGACGGAGGGTGAAGTTCACGGTCGCCCATCACCCGAGGGTCCGGGAGGGAGACGATCGCGTCAACGCAGCTTCCGCGCGGGGGTCGCGTCAGCGAATGCGGCCGCTGAAGCCGATCGCAGCCTGGAGGTCGGTGGCGTCGTCGTTCAGACCGTGCTGGATGAAAAAGTCGATCTGGGCGTCGGGGGTGAAGAGCCACCATGCGCCCCAGTCGAAGATGTGGGCTTGGGGGTCGCCTCCATCGCGTATGCCGACGCGCCCAAAACCCTCCACGAAGAGACCGAGACGCTCACGCAACCCCGGGATCGCGTAGCTGAGAAAGCCCGAATAGAGCGCCTGCGCCGCCCGCGTCTCGTCGACCGGAACCGTGGCCACCCCGGCGTTCAGCAGCAGACCGAATCCGGCGGGGAGTTGCCACGCCACGAGCGCTCGCGCGTCGAGCGCGGGGATCCCGGCGGTAAAGGCGCCCTCACCGGTGGGGAGATTGACGTCGAACGAGATGGCCGACGACGGGCGCGCGCCTTCGGCGGAGGACATCTGTACCTTACCGCCGACGAAGAGGTCGGTGGGGGCGGCGCTCGTTTCGCCGTCCGGTGCGTTGGCGTCGATGCCGACCAGGCCGCCCCCAAAGCGAAGTTCGAAGGGGGCGAGCATGCCCACGCGCATCGACACGGGGAAGGTGACCAGGACCGCATCCGGCCCTTCGGCGATGTCGTCGTAGGCCACCGCGACGCTCGACTCGATGTTGGCGCGTCCGACGCCCACGACCGAGGCGGCGTTGGCGTTGCCCGGGCGGTCGGTCGAAATCGTGTCGTCGAACCCGTCCGGTGGTGGTGGCGAGGGTCGCGCCTCCTCGGCGAGGACCGGGGTTGCGAAGAGGCCCACCGCGAGCGTCACGGTCGCCATGCATCGAATTCGTCTTGGCATCGCCCGGCGGTATAAGGGTCCTCGACGACGAGGTCGACCGCCTGAGGCACCCCCAAGACAATAGAACCCGCTCCGAGGAGCGATGCTCGCCCTCGCCGGCTCTCGTCGGCGCTCTTGGACGTCGTCGGGGAGCATCGCGACACCATCAATGGTTGTGGTCGAGGGGGGTCGCGAGCCTGGCCCGCCGATGCGTTGGGGGCGGGCTCTTCGTGGCGACCGTGGGTCTCGGGGCCGCGGAAGCCAAGGAGGCCGAGACGCCCCTCCCCGTGGCGAACGCAGACGAACCGCCGGCGCCCCCGCCCGTGATGTGGGAGCCGGTGGAGGGACTTCGACTCCGGCCCTCGGCGCAGCTGAAAGTGCGGTACCGATACACCGAGGGTCGTGACTTTCGCGCCGGCGGGGAGGCGAATTTCGTTCGTCACCGGGCACGCGTCGGCTTCGCCGGCGACTACGAAGACAAGTTGGCGTGGTTCGTTCAACTGCAAGACGTGCGGACCTACGGCGAAGAGACGAGCCCCTTCGATACTTCGGCCGACGGTTTCGACGCCCATCAGTTTTACGGCGAAGTTCGGTTCCCCGGTTTTTTTCTCCGGGTCGGGCGTCAGCAGTTGACGTTCGAGAACGAGCGAATCCTCGGGGTCGCGGAATGGGGAGAACCCGCCCGCAGTTATGGCGCGGTGTCGGTGGTCGCCGATCGGGGTCCGGTCCACCTCCACGCCTTTGCCGCGCAGCTGAGCGATGAGCAAGCCTCCACGGCGGAACGACCTCGCTCCGAAGCCCATCTCTTCGGGGCGAACCTCCGCGCGTCGCTGCACGATGGCTTTCGCCCCGCGCTGCTCGCGCTCGCCGAGCGGGACGACCCTTCCGGTATCCGCCGCTACACCGTCGGCGGGCTGGTCTCGGGCGACGTCGATGGCGGTACGTTTCGCTACACGGTCGACGGGTATGGGCAATTCGGGCGCGGAGCGGCCCCGGCTGCGCCCACCATCGCGGCTGCGCTCGCGGGCGTACGCTTGGCGTACGCGCCACCGTGGACCCTGGGCCCTTTTCTGCGCTTCGAGGCGATGGCGGCGACGGGCGACACGATGGCCGACGATGCGATGGACACGGCGTTCACCCAACCCTTTGGCGCCCCCCACCGGCACTACGGCGAATTCGACCTCTTCGTGGTGTTGCCCCGCGATACGGATCGACGGGGTCTCGTTGAGGTCGCGCCGACCGTCGGCCTCGCCGAACCGCTCCCTGGGCTCTCTTGGTCGTCGCGCTATCACCACTTCTCGGCGCCGACCTCCATCGCCGACCGCAGCCGCTTCTTCGGCCACGAATTGGACCATCACGTCACGTACCGGTTCTGGCGCTATGCGCGTGTCGACGCGGCCTACGCCACCTTCTGGGCGGGGGGCCTGCTCGCGCGATCGCGGCAGGTCGAGCACTTCGCCTACGTCACCACCGACCTCTCCTTCTGACCCCCGGCGCTTGAATACTTGGCCCGAGGTCCGCGGGCATGGCACCGCGGTCGCCATGAGGCCCATCTTCGCAGTCGTGTTGTCCGTTGGTTTTGCCGCGGTGGGGTGCCATCACGCGCCGTCGCCTTCTTCTCCCGTCGATGAGGTGGCGTCCCGCGATGAGGCGGGGGCCGAAGACGGGTCCCGGGTGTCGCTCCGGCTACCGGCGGAGGACGGCGAGACGGTGGGGACGGTTCGTCGGCCGGGAGATTTCTGCACCCTTCGCTTCAGCGGGACCTACCGTGACGCGTCGGTCACCCTCACCCAGCGGGTGGTCGCGCGTGACGGCGAGACCACGACCCTCGACCTCGAGCTCGAAGGTACGCCACGATGGCGGGTCTCGATCGACGAGCGACCCGAGCATCACGGTGAGGTGGTCGCCGTGTCGCGGCACCAGGACGACGGCGCCCTCGTCACGGCCTCCTACGATGCCTACGAGCAATTCATGGCGGAGCTGGTGCTCACCGCCGACGTCAACGAGGGGCAGATCGCGGAAGAGACGATCTCCCTGTCCCTCGGAGAAAACCGCTCCGTACCCGCGACGAAGTCGACCTTCCGCGTTTGGGTGGGCGACCGCGAGGCGACCATGGAGACCCTCGCCCCCCGGGACGCTTCGGCGTGGGCTTGGGGCGACGACGCCGGGGGGCGCATCGTAGCCACCGACGACGGCGAAGTCTTGTTTCGCGCCGAGGTGGTGGAGGTCGGTCGCTCTGCGCTCGCGGGTGCCTTTGCCGCGCAGAGCCGAGGTCGCGGGCTCGATCGCTTCGCCCCGTGACGAATCACCGCGGCGGCCGGTAGCGAATCTCGGCCCGCCCCGGTGTGGTTCCCGAGGTGTCGAACGTGACCTCCAGAGCGGCCCGAACGGGCACACAGGCTCCGGCGTCTCCGACGGTGCACCAAAAGTAGTTGAGTTCGACCGCCGCCGTCCCGGTCGCTCCCGGCGCGACCTCGAGGGGAAGCTCCAAGGGAAGCACCTCGGGGCGTAGCGGCGCTCTGATGCGGGACGTCTCGAACCGCAGACCTCCACGTCCTGCGACCTCCACGACCAGCGGCGCCTTTTCCGTGAGCTTGCCGCCGGGAGGGGCCTCGAGATGAATGACGAGGGTGTTGCGTCCGGGACCGAGGCGCCCTTCGGCGTGAACCATCGTGGGGCCCGGGTCGTCACGCCCGTCGGCCGGCCGTTGACGACGGTCGAGGACCAGCCCTCGCGCCAGGGGCGCCTCCAGACCGGTCATCGACAGAGGGGTGAGCGCACCGACCACCGGATCGAAGGTGACCAAACGGTGGTGGTTGGTGTCGGCGATGAGCAGTCGGCCGTCGGGAAGCACCGCCAGGCCGCCCGGCTCGGCGAGGTCGACCCGAGCGGTCCCTTCACTGGCATCGCCTCCGTCGTCATCTCCATCACGGTTCTCTCCGACCACCGTCGTCAGCGCGCGCTGCGCGGGGTCGAGGCGCTTGAGCTTGTTGTTGAAGGTGTCGGCGACGTAGAGCTGGTCGCCGCGGACGGCGACGCCGAGCGCGTGTTGGAGGCGGGCGGTCTCGCCCACGCCGTCGCGGTCTCCGAAGTCGAACAAGCCGGTCCCCACCAGCGTGTGGACTTCGCCTCGGGTCAGGTCGATGCGACGAACCGCGCTCACTTCGCTGTCGGCGACGTAGAGTTGGTCTCCGTCGAGGGCGAGGCCGCTCGGTTGCGAGAAGGCGGCCTCGCCGAGGGCGCCATCTTCGATGCGTTCTCGACCCGTGCCCGCGAAGGGCTCGATGGTTCCGTCCTCGAGGTGCCAGCGCCATATTTGATGCGCGCCTGCCATCGCCACGAACAGATGCTGCCCTCGGAGCGCAAGCGCCCAGGGCGAGCGCAGCGACACCTCGCGGCCCGGCCCGCCCCGGCGCCGTGTTCCCTTGTCGCCGGTGCCGGCGATGGTGGTCACGACCCGCCGCTCGAGATCGATGCGTCGAAGTTGGTGGTTTTGGGTATCGGCGACGTAGAGATGCCGACCGTCGGGTCCAAACGCCAAGCCCTGCGGGTATCGAAACGCCGCCGCCTCGGCCGAGCCATCGATGCTGCCGGCGATCCCGCTCCCGTAGACCGCTTGGACCTGCCCCGTCACGTCCGCGACCACGACCCGGTGATGGCCCGAGTCGGCGACGGCGATACGATCGCCGGCCGGGGCGACGGCGACCTTACCCGGGAAGGCGAGCGGCCCCGTGGGGGGAAGGGCGGGCGTCTCGATGGCGATGCGATCGTCGGTCAGCGTCCCCTGCTGCCGACCCTCGTCGAGCAGGCGCGCCACCACCGTTTCGAGCGCGCCTTCGGCGGGCTCCCCGCGGTCCATGACGGCGATGCGTCCTTCGGGATCGATCACGACCGTGGTCGGCCACGCCTCGACCCCGTAGCGACGCCAGATGCTGAAATCGCCATCGACCACCACGGGGTGCTGCACCCCGTGACGCTGCATCGCGGCGCGGATGCGGTCGGGGTCTTTCTCGGCGTCGAATTTGCCGGAATGAACCCCGACCACGACGACCGGAGCGTCGGCGTAGGTCCGCTCGAGCCGGGCGAGCTCGGGGAGGACGTGGAGGCAGTTGATGCAGCAGTACGTCCAGAAATCGAGGACGACGACATGCCCGCGCAGGGCCTCCAGCGAGAGCGGGCGGTCGGTGTTGAGCCAGGCACTCCCCCCCACGAGCTCGGGCGCGCGACGACGGTCTGAAACCTGAACCGCGTCGCCCTCCGCAGAGAGGCTCCGCGGCGCGTCGGCCGCCGACGCCGGCGGCGGGGGAGGCGAACAGGCCAGCCCGAAGCTCGCCAGCCCCAAGGCAGCCAGCAGGGCCAGCGCGGGCCTCATGAGGGCCGCACGGAAGGAAGCGAGCGAGAGGATGAGCGTCGCGGGTACGAAGCGTCGGGTCACGCGTCAGTATGGTCCGTTCGTCGCATCGGGGCGACGTCGGTCGTCAATCCGCCGCGAGCTTCGTCAGCGCATCCGCGGCGGCGAGTTCGAAGTCCGCGTCGGCGAAGGCCGCGAGCACGGCCTTCGCGAGCGTGGCCGCGGTGGCGTCGTCGCCACGGGCCGCGGCGCGGCGGGCGAGACGGATTTGAGCCGCGCTGATGAGCGCGCCGTCGATGTCGCGGCGGCCGCGATCGACGGCGTTCCCGAGCTCCGCGTCGTCTTCGGCGTCGAAGGCTTCTGCGCGGAGGTGGGGCCGAAGGGCGGGATCGAGCAGGTCTGCCCGCCACGACGCGACCGCGTTCGTCATGTCGCCGCGCACGAAGAACTCCGAGCCGGCGGCGAAGCTCTCGGGAAAGCCGCCTCGGGGGGCGAGCAGCCCCTGCGCGGCGAGGGTGCGGAGTCGCTCGATGCACGCGAGCCCCTTCTCCTCCTTCGCGTACGTACAAAGCCGGAGCATCGGCACCATCGGCGCATCGGCGGTGAGGGCCGGTGGATCGGCGGTGATGTATGTCTCGATGAAACGTTCGCTGAACGCCGCGCCGCCGCCGGTGAGCTCGAACCCCATCATCAGCGCCGTGAGGCTCGCGGCGGAGCCGGCGGCGTGTCCGAACCGCGCCGGGGTGAGGATCGCCTCGGACAAGGCAGACTCGGCGGCCTCGAGCTTGCCCGCGCGTTGCGCGAGGCGGGCCTCGAGATACGCGCCGAGGAGCGGTTCGGTCGTCGCGGCGCGCGACCAACGGGCGGCGAGGTCCGTGAAGGCGGTCTCGGCGGCTTGGGATCGGCCCCACGCCCCGAGCAACGCATTCGAGAACGCCACCGCGTCGCCCGGCCGTCGTCCGCCGAGCCGGTAGGCGACCCGGGCCGCGGTGACCACGGCGTCGTCCTCGACGTCCTCTTGCCCGTGAAGGCCGCGCCAAAAAGACTCTGCCTCGGGGCACCAGGTGGCACCCGACCGGGCCCGGGCGGCTTCCTCTCGCGCCGGGCTCGCGTACGAGGCGACCACCCGTGCGAGGCACTGAAAAGGAGCTTCGCGGATGATGGCGTCGGCCCGGGCGAGGGCTTGGTCGTCGCCGTCGCGGGCGCGCACCGACGCTTCGGCGGTCCGAATGACCGTCTTCGCGCCGGGATCGGGCGCGGCCTCCGCTTGGGCCGCCAGGGCGTCGGCCGTGATGTCGCCGTCTCCGGCCATCGCCCGCCGCGCCGTACGCATCGGCTCGGGGACGGCCGCGAGCAACGTCTCTAGGGTCGGGACATCTTCTCCCGCGGCGCGCAACGCCGGCCGACAGTAGTTGCCCATCACCGACGCCGCGGCCGCGGGGCGGGCGGTGATCATCGCCCGGCACGGTTCGAGTGGCTCTGCGGCGGTCGCGACGGTGAACCCGAGGCGCGTGGCGTCGCGCACGCACGCCCCGTCGGGGCACGACCAAAACAGCGAAGACAACGCCGGCGACAGCGAAGCCACCGTCTTCAGGCCGGCCGCCTCGGCCGCGGCGGCGACGGCGTCCGACGTCGCCACCTGAAGGCTCGGATGGGTCGCGCGTCCGGGAGGACCCAGAGGAGACGGATCTAGGCCCGATGAGGCGCCACGCATCACCCGGGCCTCCACCGTAAACGCTTCTCTTTCAATGGTCACGGTGCCGTCGATCCAGCCGGTGGTGTTCGCGGTTGCGGCGGCGACGGTCGCGGCGCGGCGGTCGGCCGCAAAAGGGAGGACCCCGTCGCTGGCGGTCGCGTCGAGCTCGAGGAGGGCGGCGGGTCCGCGGTGGGCTTCGAGTCCCCGACCCGTGAAGGCGACCAGCGTCTCGCACGCGACCGAACCCGCGGCCGCCCCGATCGGCCCGCGGTCGGCGACATCGTCGGGGCCCACGGCGAAGACGGGACAACCGAGCGTCGCCGTCGGGCCGCGCAGGGCCGATGACGCCGCGGAACCGGTCGCGCTCGCGGAGGGCGCGGCGCCGGTGGGGACGTCGTCACCCCCGTTCGCCCCCACCACCAGCGCGGCCACCGCCGCGACGACCACGGCGCCGCCGACCCAAAGGTACGACGGCGTCGACGTCGCGGTGGACTCGCGCTCCCGGTTCGGGTCGGGGTCCGGTGCGGGGGCCTGCTCGTCGCTTTCGTGAGCGCCATCGTCGACGGCGGGGGGCCGCTTGGTCGCGGGCGAGGCAGGTGGTCGCGACGGCTCCGCCGAGACTTTGGGCGCGTCGCGCGACGGCGGGGGGGCTTCGACGGGCGCGTCGTCCGGCGGTTCGCTGTCTCGCTCTGTCGCCACGGGCAAGGCGTAACACGAGCCACGGTCCGCCGGGTTGGTGGGCAGGGCTTCGGCAGGAGCGAAGGCCGGGACCGGTCCGACGGGTCAGGTGGCGTCAGTCCGCGCCCGCGCCGCGGCGAGAAGGTAGCGGTGGCCGCGGCGCACGAGGTCGAAGGGACGCATCGCGCGCTGTCGCCAACGGTCGAACTCAGAAGCCGGAGGGCCATAGATTTGGGCGAGCTGACCCCGAGTTGGCCACAAGGCCCGGGCCACCATGCGGGCGGCCCGCTCGGTTCGGGATCGCTCGCTCGGGACGGCAAAGAGCGACCACAACCGGAGGGCATCGGCGTAGTGTGGGTCTCGGGTGCCGAGCACCATGTGGCGCAGGAGGCGCGCCGCCCCGTCGTCGTCGGCCGCGATCACGGCCGCCGATACCCCTCGATGAAGCCGCTCGACGAGAACGGCGGCGGCGCTGACCTCATCGCGGTGAATGTCGCCCCGAATGAACCGATGGACGGGGTCGACCTGGTCGGCGGTGAGCCCGAGGTCGACGGCATCCGCAAGCATGCGGGTCATCGGGTAGGCGAGGGGCGTGAAACCGTGCTGGGCCAGGCCGTGGACCAGCGCGTGGGCGAGGAGCACCTCGTTCACGGGACGCCAGGCCCGGTGCCCCGCCACGTCCAATCCACAGACCAGCCCCTCTTCCAAGAGCTCGTCGGCGGTGGCGAATCCCTCGCCGACGCGAAGCCCGGGGATCATGGTGTGAATCTCGACCGTCAGCCGGTGGGCATGCCTCAGGGGCCGAAGTTGATGCTCGCATTCGGGCACGTCCAGCGCGACAAAGCCCGACTGTTCGACGAGGCGCTGCTGCAACCTCGGCGCGTGGCGCGGCGCTACGAGCACATCGACGTCGACCATGGGCCGCTGGCCGGGCGCGGTGAGGTTTCCCAGCACCAGCGCGGCGCCCTTGAGGAAGACGACCGGGATGTCCTCGTCGTCGGCGGCGGCGAGAATGGTCGCCGAGGTCGCCGCGACCCGTAGTTCATCGACGGCCCGTGCCCTCCGATCGGAATCCGGGTCGACCGCCGCCACCGCCGACCGGGGAAGGCGTGAGGCCAGGCCCACCTCGTGTGCCCACGCGACATCGCCGGAAGTCAGTCGAACCACCGCGTCGCCCCGATGACCGCCGGCGCCGAGCGCCGCGTCGATGACGTAGGCCTCTTCGACGGTCAGCGGGACCCGGGGCGGGTGAAAACGAATGCCGCCGAGATATCGGCGCTCAACTCGGCTCCGAAGAGCCTCGTCGTCTAGGGGGTGACGTCGACGCAGAGGTTGAAGGGGCCGAACTGGTCATCGTCGAAACCATCGACGTAGACGTTGTAATCGATACCCGCGGTCACGGGGAACGAGATCGACTCGGGGCCGACGGCGTTGGCGTCCGAGCATGCGAGCTGCGACGCGGCGTTGCCGCAGCTCGAGGTGTCGGGTCCCGTCGCCCACAGCACGTAGTCCCAACATCCGGGGGAGAAGTTTCCTTCGACGTCGCAGACGTTGCTGCTGCAATCCGTCCCGAAGCCCACGCTCACGGTGGCCATTCCCGACTGCGACGCCGCGAACTGGTACACCCGCTCGCGGCCGCTCATGGTGACGTTCGAACACGTGCCTACCGGCGACGGCATGTAGTCGTTTTGGTTGCCCACGGTGCTCCCCGAACGCACCACCTGCTGTCCGGTCCAGACGAACGGGTCGCCGGGGCAGTCGTCGAACAAATTCGTCGTCTCGACGATGCACGCCGAAGAGCAGCCGTCCCCATCGTTGGTGTTGCCGTCGTCACACTCCTCGGTCGTCGTGAACCGGTTCCAGACCCCATCGCCGCATGCGGCGGGTTGGAGACTGATGTCGAGTTGATAGTCCCCCGTGGTGGGGATGCCGTTTTCGTCGAGTTGGCCGTCGATGAAGAGGTGAAACCCGGGTATAAAGGCTGGGTCCCAATCGTCGGCGAACTCCTCGTGCGTTGAGAAAAACGCAAAGCAGCTCCCGTCTGCCGCTGACGAAGCGTCCTCGCACGCGCCTTGCTCGCGAAGAAACATCGAAGGGATGAGCTCGCTACCTTCGTCGCGTCGCACCTGCACGCGGAGGGACCCCTCGGCCTGGACCGTGATGTTGTATACCTTTTCTCCCGACCCCGAGTCTGGCCCGCAGGAGAAACCCTGGTAGTCGTCGTTGGTGTCGACGGTGCCACAGAGGCTGAGTTCGTCGCCGAGCGCCAGCACGATCGTTTCGCCGTCGCATAAGTCGGTGCCTGTGTCGGGGCCTTCGCAGACCATCGGCGGCATCCCGCCGGTGCCGCCGGTGCCGCCCGTGCCGCCGCCGGTGCCGCCCGTCGACGTCGTCACCGCGATGCCGCCGGTGCCCCCCAGGCCGCCCGTGGTGGTCGATGTCGAAGACGCAGAGGTGGTGGCTTCGCTGGTGGTGGTGTCGTCGCCGCATGCGGCCGCGCCCATGGTGGCCGCCGCCGACACGCTGATGAGGCTGAGGGTCGTCTTAAGTAAGCGAGGCATGGTTGGTCTTTCGGTTCTCCGGCGGGCGAGCCGTGCGCCGGCGCCGCCCTCCCCGTAAGGTACTCGAGAAGCTACCACGTTCATTCGATGCGCGCACCGCGGGCACGGTCCGGGCGGGCGCCCGATGGGCCGGAGCGACAGTGAACTTCGAGAAAATCCTCCGGGATCACCGACGGATCATGAGCGACCACGGCCACGCGCGACGTGCGGGCGAGCTCGGCGAGCGTGGCGCGAAGCCATCGGCGCCCCGAAGCGTCGAGGGCCGCTTCGGGCTCATCGAGGATGAAGAACGTCGTGCGGGACGGCGGAACGAGAAAAAGACGCGCCAGAAAGAGACGACGTCGCTCGCCGCCCGAGAGTTCACCGGCGGGCACCTCCAGCGGGCTGGTCGTTTCCCGGTGGCGCGCCAAGACCCCCCACAGTCCCGCATTTTCGAGGGCGCGGCGAAAGTCGGGCTCGGCGCAGCGGTCGCCCCCGAGAAGCTCGAGGTGCCAGCGGACCGTCCGTTCCCTCGCGACGTAGGGCGTTTGGGGCAGAAAGACGACCCCGCCGCCGGGCCCGAAGCACGGGGCAACGCGGCCCGAGGTGGTCGACCGACTCAGACGAAATTCGCCGCTCGACGGGGGGACCAGGCCCAGCAGCGTGAGCAGAAGCGTGGTTTTTCCCGCGCCGTTCGGGCCGTAGATCGCAATCCCGGACCGGGGCGGCCAACGAAACGAAACGGGCGCGGGCGTCGCGGCGCTGGCGCCTTCATGCACGACCGAGACATCGCAGACCTCGAGGGCGCCCGAGGCTATCGGAGGGTCACCGGCGGGCGCACGGGCTTGCTCCGTTTCCGAGGGCTCGGTACGCGTGCCCCCCTCGGCGCCGCGGCGCAGCTTGGCGACGAGGCGGGCGAGCATGGCTCTCTGGGGGGCACTCGACGCGTAGCTCTCGAACCCTCGGACGAGCCCCATGGCAAACAGAAAACCCGAGCCGCCGAGGATTCCGATGGGGGCGGCGGCGGCGGTGTCGTGAAGGTCGAAGCCCGTCCAAGAGGGCACGGTGACGCTCAGGAGGATAATCGCCAAGGGCAGCAAGCCGACCCCGGCGCTCGCCGCCAGTCCTCTTCGTTGCGCGGCCGCGGCCCGCCCCGCGGCGCTCAGCAGGGCGTCGGCCACAGCCGGCGCCCGGCCGTATGCACGGAGTTCGGCGGCCCCTTCCAGCAGCACGTCGAGCTCGGTGCCGACCTCGGTCAGTTCTTGCCAAGACTGCTCCTCGGCGCGACGGATCCGGCGTTGGGCGGGAACGACCAAAAGTGCGATCACCGCAAAGCCCGCGGCCCCCAACAGGACCCAGAGCGGACCCAAGAGCACCGCGACCGCGATCGCCGTCAGCCCCAGCGCGATGGCGTCGGCGGCGAGCCTAGGCCCTGTGGTCGCACGCAGTTCGACCTGGCGTTGGATCGCTTCGATGAGGCGCCACGCGTGCTCGTCATCGGTTCGCCGGGTGAGGTCCTCGATGCGGCTTTTCGCGACCAACCCGACGAGGTTCCTCCACGCGGTGCGCGCCTCGTGTTCACGCCGGTAGCCTGCGAGAAGGCCGCGGACGACCCCGAGCCCGCCGACGATCAGGGCGGCACCCACGCTCGCGCCCGGATGCCCGGAGGCGAGCATGAACAGCGACACCGGGGCGGCGATGCGAGCCACCAGATCCATCGCGGCGAGCAACGCGGGTGAGCCCAGGGTTGAATGTTCCATCGGCGGAAGCACCGGGTACCATGCTCGCGCGCCCCCTGGCCCGGCACCAGACGCTGATGATGATGATCCGAGATTTGCGACGACGCGCAGGGTACGGGCGATTTGCGCTCGCCACCGTCCTCGCGAGGCCTTGGGTGGCGCTGCATCTTCGGCGCGACGGGTGGAAAGCGACGCTCGAGCGTGTCGAGGCCGAGCCCCACAAACGACCCGCTCGCGCCCTTCGCCGACTCGCGGGCGACCTCGCCGCCCACGACGCGGAACGGGTCGTCGCGTGGGTCTACCGCCGGCTTCGGCTTCGCGGCGCCTGCCTCGAGCGGGCACTCGTCCAGTTCTCGCTCCAACCACCGGGCACGACCCGGTTCGTCATCGGCGTACAACGCGCGGGCGGTCGGGAGCGCGAAGGTCGGCTCGCGGTCGCGGGGGTGCGGGCGCACGCATGGGTCGAGTCGGACCAACGATCCGATCTCGCGGGTTCGTTCGCCCCGATCTTCCTCGCCGGGCGCGGCGAGGGCGCCGCCGGGGACACGCCTGACGCGACCCGAACTCGCGCGGCCGCGGATACGGCGTCATGACCGGGATCGCCCTGACCTGGGGAACGCCCGCCACGTCTCTTTCCGCGGTGCTCGACGGGCTCGCCCACCGCGGGCGGTTCCGCACCGAACGGACCCAGCGCCCTTTCGCCCTGGGGGCGGTGGGCGCCGACGAGCGCGATGCCGGGGTGGCCCGCCGAGGCGAACGCTGGGTCGTCGCCGACGCCCGCCTGGCCGACCGTGAGGCCCTGGTGCGACGCGTCGGGGTAGAGACGACAGCCCCCACCGCCGATCTCATCGCGGCTGCCTTCGAGCGATGTGGCCCCGACGTCGTGCACCACCTTCGAGGCGACTACGCGTTCGTCGTCGTGGACCCGCGACGCCGCAGGGTCTTCGCCGCCCGAGACCCTTTGGGGGCGCGCCCTTTTTACTTCCGAGCCGGACCGAAGGTGCTGGTTTGCGCGTCCGAGCCGGGGGCGCTGCTCCGCGACCCCGACTGCCCACGGCGGCCTCATCTCGTCCAGGTCGGCCTTTTTCTCGGGGGGCTTCACAACGAGGCGGACGAGACATTGTTCGAGGGGATCCACGCCCTCCAGGGGGGCTTTTCCCTGCGTTGGGACGAAGGGCAGGACGTGCGCCGTCGACGCTTTTGGATGCCCGACCCGTGGCGTCAGCGAAGGGTCTCGCTCGAAGAGGGCGCAGAGCTGGTCGGTGAGGTCGCGCGCCGAGCCCTCGCCCGTCGCGTGCCGGACGGAAGAGTCGCGGTTTTTCTCTCCGGGGGACTCGACTCGGCGGCGGTCGCCGGGGCGCTTGCCTCGCGGCGCCGGTCGTCCGGCGCGTCGCCACCTTTGCTCGTTCACGCTCGGCTCCGCGGGGATGACGACGAGACCGAATACAGTCGCGCGGTCGCAAACGCGTGGGCCCTCGATTGTGTCGAGACCGACCCTCAGGAGGATCCGCCGCGTTCGCTGCCGGTGCCCGGGCGTCGGGCGGACCTGTTCTGGGAGCCACGGCAAGGCATGTGGGCACAGATGTACGAGGCGGCCCGCGCTCGGGGGGTCGACGTCGGACTCAACGGTGACGGCGTCGAGGACTGTCTCGGTCCCTCGGGAATGGAGTGGGCCGATGACTTCCTCCAAGGTCGCTGGCGCCGTCCGCTCGTTCAGTCGGGGGTCGCCACGAGGCCGTGGTCGATCCGAGCGTGGGGGCGTCTCGTCCGCACGAGCCTAGGGCGCTGGTGGCCGTCCTCCCGCGCGGAGGAAGACCCCGCCGGCCTGACGCGGGGCTACGCCGACATCGCCGCGCAGGTGGCCCACGACCGACGTCATCGTCGTGATGCGCGCGCCTACCCAAGCCTTGCCGCCCGAGCGATCGGGGCCATCTACGAGGAGGGAGACGCGGGCTTCGGCGCCGCCTTCGCCGAGCGGTCCGCGGCGCACCATGGGTTCGCCAACGTCGCGGCCCTGCAGGACGTCGAGCTGGTCGAGCTTCTCCTCTCGTTGCCGATGTCCCTCCGCGACACGCCAGGCCAGGACAAGGCGAAGCCGGTGTTCCGGCGCGCATTCTTCGACGTCGTGCCCCCGACGATTCGTCGGCGGTCGCGCTCGGGCACCTACCTCGGTCTCTACGACACCGTGCTGAGGGAGCATGGTGCGTTGCGCGCCGCGTTCCGCGGACCGCGCCGGCTGGTTGAGGCTGGCGTGTTGCGCGAGGCGTACGGGCGGGCCTACGCCGCGGGGGGGCTCGGCCCGTCACATGGACGTTCTCACGTGGACCAGCTGGTCTCGGCGTCCATGTGTGCGATGATGGAGTCCTTCCTAAAAGAGATGTAGGTAGCAACTATGGACGATCCAACCGAAAGCGCCCTGGAGGAATCATCGCCGCCGTCCCCAGCGCGGAAGTCCTACGTACGGCCCGCACTGACCGAGCTGGGCAGCGTTGAAGAGCTGACGAGAGCCGCGCGGGTTCGCGGCTCCCCCGACGGCGGGCCCTTCGGCTTCAAACCCCGAGGAGGGTAGGTCTGCAGGGGGCCCCGGAGGTCGAGGAAGAGGCGTCGGCCGCGCGGCGGTACCGATACCTCGTTCACGGCCTCGTCGTCGAGGCCGGCCAACCCTTCGCGCTCCTCGCCCGCCATCGCGGTGGTCGGGAACCGGCCTGGATCGTGCTCGAGGTCGCCCCGCCGGTGGCGCCTCCCCCGCTCGAGCAGTCGCTGTATGAGGTGTTTGTCGACGCGGCGCAGACACGCCTGTCTTGGGTGGTGGCGCGCGTCGAGAACCGGCTCCTCTTTCGGTGGGTCGACCAAGCCGACTTCTGGCTCGACGGCCGCCGCGTCACGATCACGCCGGTGCCCGGCGCGGACATGGCCGCGGTCGAGCAGGGGGCGGTCGATTTGGTGCTCCCCCGCGTCCTCCACCGTCTCGGGCGGCCTTGCTTGCACGCGGCGGCCGTACGCCTCCCCGGTCGGGAGCAAGCGGCGATCTTTTTGGCTCCGAGCGGAAGCGGGAAATCGACCCTGGCCGCCAGCGTTGCCCAGCGAGGCGGGGCCCTGTTGGCCGATGACGCCGTGGCCCCCTGGCGCCGGGACGACGGCGTCGTGGTCGTGCCCCCCGCCTACCCATCGCTGCGACTCTGGGCCGACAGCGCGAAGGCGCTTTACGGGGAGGCATCTCGCTTTCCCATCGCGCCTCGACGCCAGAAACGACGGGTGACCCGCGACCTGGCGGAGGCGGCACCGCTCGCCGCCATGTTCTTTCTCGAGCCCGATCGAAGCTGTCGCACCGCCCCGCCGCGCTGCGCGCGTCTCCCCGCCTCCGAATCGCTGGCGCGACTCGTCGAGTACGTCCTTCGCTTGACCCATGACGACCCGTCGAGCCAGGCCGCCGAGTTCGACATTCTCGCCGCCGCCGCCGCTCAGGCGCCGATGTTCCGACTTCGTTTTCCGCACCGTTTTGCGGCTCTGGACGAGGTCATGGCCGCGGTCGAAGCCGTACTCTGACGGGCGTGCCTGAGGAAGCGCTCCGCGCTCGCGCCGGCGCGGCCGGCGGTTCGCCCGCGGGGTGGGTGACGCCGGGCCGAGCGTGCGCGGCGCCGGCGCGTTTCGCGGCGCTCACGACGGCGAGCCCTCGCGAGGCTCGATGAGCCCTCTGCGCTGAAGCTCTTCGAGAAGCTGGTCCAGGTCACCGTCGACATCGTCGTCGCGGCCCGTCGCGAACGTCGCCGCCAAGTGGTTTCGTATCGCGGCGACATCGGCCTCGCGCTCGAGGAGTTGCCACACCTCGGCGCCCACCTCGTTCAAACCGAAGTACGTGCCCGACGCGAGGTCCAGCAACACGACTTCGTCGTCGAGCATTCGCGACAGAACCTGGTCGCGAACCCGATACGTCTGCTCGTCTCTACGCTTCATCGGTCACCTCGAGTTTCGATCGGACGCCGGAAAACGCATAGCGCACGGCCATGCGACGTCTCTTCCGCCCGGGCGGCGGGGGCGGCAGGAGCCACACGGGCAGCCGCCAGCTCGTCGGCTTGGGGGCGGCCCGCCAGGGGTTCGTGGTCACCTGAATGCCTCGCACGAGGGTAGCTTCCCAATGCAGCACGATGGCGTCGACGGCCTCGGGCGGATGCGGTTCCAGGCGACCTTCGAAGACGACGCGCGGGGATGGTTGCTTCAAGTCGACCTCGCCCATGACCGTGTCCGGTCCCCGGCGCTGGCAGGCGGCCGCTCGTTCCGACGAGACGTGGATGACTTCGGGCTGCGCCCGTGTGGCGGTGGGGAGCGCGGAGAAGTCGAGCCCGTAAGAACGTGTCCAGCGCTCGACCATCTCAGGGGTGAACAGGTACGCCTCGCGAAGGGCCGGGCTCAGGGACACGGGGACGGCCGACAACCGTACAGACTGCGGCATGAGCCGCCCCTCAGGCTCGAGGTGGCGCTTTCGTGCGTCGCGGGTCACGGCGAGGATCTGCTCCTCGAAGGGGTCGTTGCCGAGGATCTCGGAGACCAGCGCCGTGGCGCGCTCGGGGAGCTCGACGTCTCCCGAGGACGCGCGGACGAGGGTGATGCGGTCGGCGGCCTGGCTCCTCGAGATCATGGCCGCCGCCGCGTCGGCGATCTCGGTTCGCTCCACCGCGTAGACGCGTCGCGCGCCCGCCTCGGCCGCCGCGATGGCGAGGATCCCCGTCCCGGAGCCGATGTCGAGGACGACATCATCGGGCCGCACGAAGCGTCGCACGGCCTCGATGAACGCACCTGTCCGAACGTCGTCGTTCAACATGCTGATGTGGGCCGGGGCGCTGCCGAAGCCGGGCGAGCCGATGGGCACCGGTCGGTTCTGACCGCCGGACGGGACGAGAATCCCCGCGCGCACGAGCCGCACGACGCTGGCGGTGACCTCCATCCAGTCGAATGGCGCTTCTCCGGCGAAGCGGGTGACGACAGCCTCGAGCCGCTGGGGGCGGTGAAAGGCGGCCAAGAGCGGCAGCAGCGAAGGGGAGAGACGGTGTGCCCCCTCGCTTCCTCGGCGTACGGACAGCGAACCGCCCGAGAGCTCGATGGTGAGCTCCCGGGCGAGGCGAAGTTCAGTGGCGCGATCCAGCCCGTTCATCGCCGCCATGCTTCCACGAGCGCCCCGGCGAGGCGGCCTTTTTCTATCGTAGGTCGTGACGCGCCCAGGGTCTTCTGCCGCGCTGGTTGTGCTCGAGGCCGCGCTCAGAACGCGTCGACGCAGAGATTGAACTCACCGACGTCGAACTGGCTGAAGCCGTCGACGATGATGTAATAAACGTTCGATTCCTCGCCCCAGAAGACGACCTGCTCCTGGGAGAAGACCGAGTTGTCCGAGCAGGCGACCTGGCGCGAATTGTCGCCACACTCGTTTTCGGTGACCCAGAGGACAGCATCCCAGCAGCCTTGCGAGGTCGCCCCCTCGGCATCACACACGTCCGTTTCGCAGTCGGGGCCTACCCCGATACGAGCGCGTACGAGTCCCGAGGTCATGGCGGTGTAGCGAAAAACGCGGTCTTGTCCGCCCGGCGCGGGGGTGTCGCAGCTCCCCTGCACGCGGGGGGTGAAGTCATCGGTGTGGCCCTGGGTCGACGCGGAGAGGGGGGTCGGATTGTTGGGGTCGACGAAGAAGACGTGCTCGCCCGGACAGGTGTCGTGGGCCTGTCCTGGTTCGGGTTCGCAGGCGCTCGAGCATCCGTCCCCGTCGACCGCGTTGCCGTCGTCGCAGACTTCGCCGAAGTTGACGACGCCGTCGCCGCATTGCGCCGGTTGCAGGGAGAGCTCCAGCTCGTAGGCCCCCGAGGTGGGATTGCCGGCCGCATCCCGGTCGCCGTCGACGAAGAGATGAAACCCCGGGAAGAAGAAGACGGGATCCCAATCGAACGCGAATTCCTCGTGGGTATCGAAGAAATTCCAGCACCCTCCGCTGCCGAATTCGCTGCCGTCGCTGCATGCGCCCGGGAACACGCTCTCGGGAAAGCGGAGAAACATGGTCGGGTTGAGCCCCGGACCATCCGCTTTGAGCCGCACCGTCAAGGTACCCGCGTCGAGGGTTTCGACGTTGTAGACGTTGTCGCCGGAGTTCGAACTGGGTCCGCAGAAGGGGTCCTGATAGTCGTTTTCCGAGGCGCTGATGTCGCCGCAGAGGGTGATGGTGGTTCCGGCGCTGAGGACGACGGCGTCGCCTCCGCATTGGTCGGCGCCGGTCAGCGGGCCCTGGCACGTGGGTCCGGGGGGGGTGACGTCACCCCCGCCCTCGCCGCCGTCACCCCCGCCGCCCGGGCCGGCGGCCCCGGGGCCCATGCCGCCCGCGCTCATGCCGCCGCCCTCGCCCGCCGTACCGCCGCCAACGGAGGAGGAGGAGGAGGGCGATGCCGCAGATGCGCCGGTCCCGTCACCGCCGCCCGTGGCCGATGTGGTCGCCTCACCCGTGCCCTCGTCGTCTACGACGGTTTGCGACGGAGCGTCGGGGTCGGATGCGCAGGCGAGAAGTCCCGTACCGACGAGAAGGGGTAGGGACAAGAAGAGGGAACGATTCTGGGCGTGGGCGCGGTTCATCCGTTTCATCCTTGGTTGGGGCTCGGTCCTCGAGCCCGTGTTCAAGCCGTAGGGCTCGCGGCCGCTACGGCGGGCACAGACCCCCGTGGGGTCGTCGACGCGGTTCCCCGCGTCACTGGCGATCAACGGTCGTCCCGAGCCGGACTTGAGCCGCCGGTTCGGGGGCCGTCGCCGTCAGCACGGGGATTCTGCGACTGACCCCGCCCGCCGGGCTCGCTACCATGCCGCCCCTTGGACCTGAGCCGCGACAACATCTACGACGTCATCTTCGAGCACGAGACGTGGGCGGGGAAGGCCTTCGACGTCGCGCTGCTCGTCGCCGTACTGCTGAGCGTGGTGGTGGTCATCCTCGAGAGCGTCAGCGCCGTGCGCCTGGCCTACGGGGGGGCGCTCCGCGCCGCCGAGTGGATGTTCACGGTGATCTTCACCTTCGAGTACGCGCTTCGCCTTTACGCGGCGCCGAGTCGTCTTCGCTACGCCACGTCGTTTTTCGGCGTCATCGACCTCGTGGCGGTGGTTCCGACGTACGTCAGCTTGTTCGTGCCGGGGGCGCAGCAGCTGCTCGTGATTCGTATCTTTCGGCTTCTCCGTACCTTCCGCGTGCTCAAACTCGTGCAGTACCGGTCCGAGGCCGAAGCGCTCCGCGCGGCCCTCGGCGCCAGTCTGCCGAAGATCGTCGTCTTCGTCGGGGCCGTGCTGTCGGTCGTCGTCATCACCGGAGCGACCATGCACCTCATCGAGGGGCCGGAACACGGCTTCGACGACATTCCGCGCAGCATGTACTGGGCCATCGTCACGATGACGACCGTCGGCTACGGAGACATCGCACCCGGTACCACCCTCGGTCGCGGCATCGCATCGTTCATCATGATCCTCGGCTACGGCGTGATCGCCGTGCCCACCGGCATCGTGTCCGCCGAGATGGCGCGGCAAATGCCCGAGGTCCTTTCTCGAACGTGTCGCGCCTGCGGCTGCGAGGACCACCAATCCGATGCCGCGTTCTGCCGCCAGTGTGGCGCCGCGTTATCTCGCGCCGAGCCGTCCGGGGAAAGACCGACGGGGACGGAGACCTGAACGTGCGGTCGATGGTCACCGGAGGAGCCGGGTTTCTCGGAAGCCATCTCTGCGCACGCTTGCGCCGTGATGGCGATCGCGTGTTGTGCCTCGATGACTTGAGCTCGGGCCGGCGCGAGCACCTCCTCCGATTCGACGGCGACGATGACTTTTCGTTTTTGGCCCGCGACGTCCGCGAACCTCTGGTGGACCTTCCCGACGTCGACCGCATCTACCACCTGGCCTGCCCGGGGGCGTGGTCGGCGTGGCAACAAGATCCGATCGGTACCTTGCGGACGTGTTTTCTCGGGACGCTGCACGCGCTGGAACTTGCGGCGCGCGGCGGTGCCCGGCTTCTGCTCGCATCCACGGCCGAAGTCTACGGCGACCCCGAAGTTCACCCTCAGCCGGAGGCGTACCGGGGCGCGGTCGATCCCCTGGGGCCTCGCGCCTGCTACGACGAAGGAAAACGCGTCGCCGAAACGCTGTGTGCCACCTTCCGTCGGTGCCACGGGGTCGATGCGCGGGTGGCGCGGATCTTCAACACGTATGGGCCCCGGATGGCGGCTGAGGGCGTCATCGACGCTTTCGTGAGACGTTGTCTCGACGACCGCGCCCTCACCGTGTTTGGCGAGGGGGAGCAGACCCGTACGTTTTGCTTCGTGGACGATATGGTCGAGGGGTTGATTCGGCTGATGGCGCACCCTGAGGACCCCGGTCCGATCAACTTGGGTCACCCGGAGGAGATCACCATCGTGGAGCTTGCCCACGCGGTGAAGCGCGCCACGGCGTCTTTCTTGATCGTCGAACGAGCCCCGGCCCGCACCGACGACCCGAGCCGAAGATGCCCCGAGGTCTCGCGCGCTCGCGAGCGCCTCGGATGGTCCCCGCGCGTGGGGCTCGACGAAGGCCTTCGGAGAACGGTCGAGGCCTACCGTACCGACGCCCCCGGGCGCGAGGGTTGATCGGCCCATGGGCACGAGCGATCGACACACGCGCGGGCCCGGAGCGGGCAGCCGCCCCCGTGACGACGGCGGTGGGGCCCCGTCCTCGCGGCGTCGTCGGACCGGGGTTGCCGCGGGCCGGCGGGGCCGGCGGATGATGAGCGCGACCCGTGGGGGGGGCCGCGACGCGCAGTGGCCCCTCGACCGCCTCGAGGAAGTGCTTCTGGCCGCATCGGTCTTTCTCGGGGTCGCAGCCATCGGCGCCGTGCATCCGCCGACCATGTTGGCCGTCAGCGTTCCGATTCTCCTCGCGCTCGGGGTCACCGCGCGAGGGGCGCGACGGGGGGAGCGCCCGTGGCTCGAGCCTCCGGCGTTGGTGATGTGGGGATTGGCCGGGGTTTGCCTCTTGCAGTCCGTGCCCCTTCCGATGGCGTGGCTGGAAGCGTTGTCGCCCCGCGCGGCCGAGACCTGGTTGCTCTCCCGGGTCCCCCTTGCGGAGTCGGCGCCGACGTGGGCGCCTCTATCGCTCGACCCCGGCGCGAGTCGAATTCAGGCGCTCCGCTGGTTCAGCTACGGCGCCGTGTTTATCGTCGCTTCGTCGGTGGGGCGTCGGCGCGGCGCCGCGGCCGGCCCGACCTTCGTCTTCGGTCTGGCGCTCTTCGTCGGAGGCGCGACGATGGCGCACGGGCTCTTGGGGGCCGAGCAGGTGTGGGGCGTTTATCGGCCTGAGTTTTCTCCCTCCTCTCCCTGGCACGTGGGACCGTTGCTCAACCCGAACAACATGGCCGGGATGCTCAACCTCGGGGTGCTGTGCGGGCTCGGATTGCTGCTCGAGCGCCGCCCTCCGGTTCCGCGACCCCTGCTCTTCGTGGGGTTGGCGCTGCTCGTCGGTGCCATCGTCGCGTCCGGTTCGCGGGGGGCGATGATGACCCTTTTGCTCGGGAGCGTCGCGCTCTGTGGGCTATTTTTGCGACAGCGGAGCCAGCGCGGCCACCGTTGGTACGCGGGCGCGTCGTTGGGGCGGGTCGGAGGGGTGTTCGTCGTCGCCTGCGTGCTCGCCGTGCTCGGCGGGCGAGGCGCCGGGTACGCGGCGCTGCTCGACCAGAACCTCGACAAGCTCGCGGTGGCGTCGTGGGTGCGACCCATGATCGCCGACCACGCCTGGTTCGGGATCGGCCGCGGCGCCTTCGAGAGCGTGTTCCCGGCTTACCAGCCCGCCGACGGGTTCAAGACCTTCACGCACGCCGAGAACTTTCTCGTCCAGTGGACCGTGGAATGGGGAGCTCTCGCGACGGGGGCGGCACTGGTGGCCTTTGGCTTTCTGTTTCGTCCCCGACGGCTCGCGGTTCGGGACCGCCCCGCCGCATGGGCCGCCTACGTTGCCGTCATCACCACCCTCATCCACAACTTGGTGGATCTCGGCCTGGAGATCCCCGGGCTCGCCCTCGCGGTCTCGGTGCTGCTCGGCTCGGGGTGGGGCGCGGTGTCACGGCGCGCACGGCGCCCGACGACTCCGGCCCGGCGTCCTCGGCTGACCGCGGCGCTCACGCTCGCCCTCGGGGTCGTGGTGGTGGGCGCCGCGACGACGGGGAGGCGGGATCTTCAGAGCTACGAGCGTCGCATCCGGACCGCGTTGGTCGACCATCAACCCCCGCGTGGGGCGGAAGTTCGGCAGCGCCTCCGCCACGACATCCGTGAGGCCATTCGAAGGCACCCCGCCGCTCCGTACTTCCCTTTCGCGGGTGCGGTCGTCGCTTGGGATGCGGGAGACGCGAGTCCGATGCCGTGGCTGCAGCGGGCGCTTCAGCGGTCGCGGGCGAATGGTCGCATTCATTTTCTTCTCGCGAGGGTGCTGCGCGACCGCGGCGCGACGGCGCAGGCGCGGATGGAGTTGCGGCTCGCCGCCGAGCGAGACCCGGGGGTGGTGGGAATCGCCGCCGTCCTCGCGCTGCGATGGTCGCAGACCCTCGAAGAGTTCGCCCAGGCGGTCCCGGTGGGCCCACCGGCGGCCGCCATGTGGAGCGTGTGCGGGAGGACGGAAGGCCGCGACCGTGGGCGCGCGTGCGACACGAGAGCCGTCGCGTTGGACCCTACGCTCGTGGCACCGCGGCTCCGGTTGGTCGAGGACCGCGTCGCTGCCGTCACCGAGGGAAAACCCTGTCCCGGGTGCGCGTTGGAGATCGAGGCGCACGCGGCCGCCCTCGATCGACATCATCCCGGTCGCGCGGCGCCGCATCTGGTGCGCGCCCGCTGGCAAGCCGCCACGGGCGACCCCGTCGCCGCGGTAAAGCGACTCGAGACCGTTTGCTCCGAGGTCGACGACGCCCTCGCATGCACCCGCGGGCGGGCTGACCTCGCGGCCGGCATCGAAGGGGTCGAGCCCTTCGCTTCCGTAGCCTCTCGGTTGCGGAAGCTTGGGTGTGCACGGCGTTCGTCTTGCGCCGAGGTGACGATGTGGGTGGGCGACCGTCACGCAGAACGAAAGGAATGGGGAAGCGCCGTCGCGGCGTATGAGCGCGCCGTCGCCGCCGACCCGAGCGACGTGCCCCTTCGGCGGCTCGCCCGGGCGGCGAGTCAGGCGGGGCGACACGGGCTGGCCCTTCGGACCCTCGAAAAAGTCCTCGCGCGGACCGACGGAGACGACCATGCCGAACTTCGGCGGCGCATCGCGGCCGAGCGCGACAAGACCGTTCGCCGGCTGCTCGACCGATGACCTCGGAGGTTGGCTCGGTGTCCCCGCCCGCGACGACGTGGTAGCAGCCGGCGCGACGTGGGACGGAGGTCGTCGCACGCGGAACGACGACATGCGGATCCTGGTATTGGCCGGATGCGAAGGGGTGCCCTTCCCGGATTCTGGGTGGGCCCGACCCGACAGCCACGGCGGCGTGCAGACCATGAGCCGAGGGATGGCCGAGGCGATGGAGACGCTCGGCCACCGCGTGGAGATCGCCTGCTTGGCGCGGGGCAACAGCCTTCGCTTTGCGCGGCACGAGAGCGATTTTCTCGGCCCCGGAACGACCCACTTCACCTCGCTGCGGCAGGCGTACGTGCTGTTTCACACGCTGGGGTGGGACGACGGCTTTTGGCGCTACCTGCGCGCGTTCGACGCCGTGACCCTCGTGTGCGGCAGTCCCTATCTCGCCTTTCCTTTGCTGGCCCGGTCCATCCCGGTGCTCGTTTGGAGCGCCGTGACGTTCGACGAAGACCTGAAGGGCCGCTACGAGCGCTTCGGGACCGCGCGGCGCCTCGCGTACGATCTCGCGCTCCCCCTGCTCCGGCACCAGGAGCGTCGCGTGTACGAGGATTGTGCGCACTTTTGGGCCCTGAGCCCAAGCACGCTGCGCGACTTTCGCGCCGGGGCCGGGCCGCGTCCCGAGGCGGCGACCTCGGTCCTGTACGCGCCCATCGACACCGAACGCCTGCGGCCTCCGGACGGTCCGCGCGACCGGCCGACCGTCCTGTTCACGGGCCGTTACAACGACCCGAGAAAAGCGACCCCGAGGCTGCTGCGGGCGTTTCGCCGGGTGGTGGACGCCTATCCCGAGGCGCGACTGCGGCTGGTGGGCGATGCCACCTCGGAGGAAATCCGCAGGCAGATCCGCCAATTGCGTTTGGAGGAGGCGGTGACGGCGGTCGGCAAGGTGCCACGGGACGCGCTCACCGATGCCTACGCTCAGGCCCAGGTGTTCGTCATCCCCTCGCGACAAGAGGGGTTGTGCATCTCGGCCGTCGAGGCGATGAGCTGCGGGTTGCCGGTCGTGAGCACCCGCTGCGGCGGACCCGAGGCCTACGTGGAGCACGAGCGTACGGGGCTCCTCGCCGACCAGAACGAAGCGAGCATGGCGGCTCAGTTGTTGCGCATCCTTCGGGACGACGAGCTTCGTGCGCGGCTCGGTCACGAGGCGCGAGATCGGGCCGTTCGCGACTTCGGGCTCGAGCGCTTTCGCTCGGCCATCGCCTCCGTTCTCGCGCGAACCACGCCTTGACGACAGCCGTCACGGGAGGAAGATGAACGCGGCGCGGGGTAGCGACATCCAACACCCTTGCACCGATCTGGAACTGTACCGATCTGGAACCGCACCGTGTCTGCTTCGCCCCCCAACCCCATCACCGCGCTGCCGCGCACCATGCCGTCGGTGCTCGACATGGCGCTGCTGAAGAATCTGCGGAAGTACTGGGCGACTTCCCTCGCCGTGTTCGTGCTCGTGGTTGCCGGCACGGTGTTCTTCACGATGGGTCAGAAGCGGATCTACGAAGCCGAGGCGACGGTCATGTTCGACCCGAGTCCGCCCCGCCCGCTCGGGAGCCGGGTCGAATCCGTGGTCGACATGGGGGCCGGGACGTACTGGAACAACCAGGAGTACTACGAGACCCAGTACGCCATCCTGCAATCGCGGCGCGTTGCGCTCGCCGTCGTCAACGACCAGGCCCTACATCGTGACGCGGCTTGGCTCGCCAATCTTCCCGAAGATGCCAGTCTTCCCGAAGAGGAAGGGGCCGCGTCCGACCAGGAGGTCGACCCCGATCTCGCGGCCGAGATCCTCCGGGGACGGCTTTCGGTGCAACCCGTCATCGACAGTCGGCTCGCGACCGTCCGCTACCAAGACGCCAGCCCCGAACGCGCGCAACGGGTGTTGGCTGCCGTCGTCGACACCTACATCGAACAGAATCTGGAGAACGCGCTCGCTTCGACGACCTCGGCCGCAGACTGGCTCGCCCGTCAGCTCGACAGCCTCAAGACGGACCTCGAGAGCAGCGAGATCGACCTCCACGACTACAAGACGAAGAACGATATTCTCTCCGTCGCCTTCGACGACAAGTCGACCATGCTGGGCGAGCAGCTCTCCCAGATCAATCATGAGCTCACGCGGGTTCGTGCCCAACTTCAGGAGGCGAACGCGCGCTACCGGCAGCTTGCCCGAGCCCGCGACGACGATCCGCAACGAATCGATTCACACGAGCTCCTGCGCAGCCCGCTCATGGGTACGTTGCGCGCCGACCACGCGCAGGCCCTGAGCGAAAAAAAGGCGCTGCTGGGCGAGAACAAGGGGCCGAAACACCCCGAGGTGCAGGCCGCCGATGCGCGCGTGCGGGCGGCCGAGAAAGCCATTCTCAAGGAGGTCGATAACGTCAAACGAGCGTACGCCGCCGACGTTGCGGTTCTGTCGAGCCATGCGGGCGGTCTGATGTCGATGCTCGACGCCGCCAAAAAGCAGGCGCACGAGCACAATCTTCTCGAGATTGAATACAAGCGCCTCAACCGCGCCCGAGAAAACACCGAAAAGCTCTACTCCTTGGTCCTCGAGCGAATGAAGGAGTCGGACCTGACCCGGATGTTGCGGGTCAACAACGTCAGCATCGTCGACCGTCCGCTCGTCCCCGGCGCTCCGGTCCGGCCTCGCGTGACCCTGCAGTTGTTGGTGGGGTTGCTTCTCGGCTTGGCTTTGGGGGTCGGCGCATCGTTCGGCCGTTCGCTTCTCGACCGCACCATCAAGGTGCCCGAGGACATCGAGGAGGGCTTGTCGCTGACCGTGTTGGGGCTGCTCCCTCAGTCGGCGAAGATGAAGGCGGGAGCGGCGGAGGGCGCAGCGAGGCGGTTTCGCGGCCGTCGCGCTCCGACCGGGCGCAAACCCGAGCTCGTCGTTCACGACGAACCGATGGGAGGCGTAGCGGAAGCGGCGCGTGCCATCCGCACCAACCTGATGTTCATGGAGCCCGACACCCCCTACGAGACCCTGCTCGTGACCAGCGCCGGCCCATCGGAGGGCAAGACGACGGTGGCCTGTTGCATCGCCATTACCCTGGCCCAGGCGGGCCAGCGGGTGGTGCTCGTCGATTGCGACCTCCGCCGGCCCCGCATCCGACGCGTTTTCGACGTCGAGGCCACCGACGGGGGACTGACCTCGGTGTTGCTCGGCGAACCGCTCGACCAATCGACGTTCGAAACGTCGGTTCCGGGGTTGACGGTGTTGCCCGCCGGTCCGGTGCCGCCGAATCCGGCGGAGCTGCTCCACACCGAACGCTTCAAGAGCCTGCTCGACGACCTGAAAGGTCGCTTCGACCGCGTCATCCTCGACAGTCCGCCGGTGGTGGCCGTGACGGACCCCACCATCCTCTCGACCCTCGTCGACGGCTGCGTCCTCGTCGTCCGCGCCAACCAGACGAAGAAGAACCTCGCTCTTCACGCCGTGCGATCGCTGCGCGCCGTGGGTGATAACGTCTCGGGGGTCGTCCTGAACGCCGTCGACTTCTCTCGCTCCGAGTACGCCTACTCGTACTACGAGAAGGGCGCTTACTACGGGCGAGCGGCCGATGATGTGGGCGGCAACGACGACGCCCCGACCCCGCTCCGTGAGAGCGCGTAGTTGACCACGTGAGCGCTCACGCTCCACCGGCTGGCCCCGCCTGCGACTGGGCCGACCCTCGGGCCGACCATCGGCCCCCCCATCGGCTCGCCATCGTCGCGCTCCACCCCGTTCAATATCAGGTGGGGATGTGGCGCGTCATGGCGGAACATCCCCGCCTCGACGTACGCGTTTTCTACCTCGACCGGATGGGAACCGACGGGACCGTCGACCGCACCTTGGACGTCGAACTCAAGTGGGACCTGCCGATGCTGGAGGGCTACCCGTACGAGTTCGTTTCGAACTGGTCACCGATGCGATTCACTCCGTTCGTGAGCCGGATCAACCCGAGGCTTTTTCCTCGGCTCCTCCAGGAGCCCTTCGACGCCGTGATGGTCCACGGCTACCAGGCACTGAGCAATTGGGTCGCGTTGGCTTCGGCCAAGCTCAGAAACATCCCCGTCATCTATCGCGGCGAGGGCTCCGTCCTCGGCAACGAACCACCCATGGGCGGCTTGGCCCGAGCGCGTCGGTTGAGCCACGAGCTAAATCGGCACTTTCTCCGCGCCTGTCGGCACGTCGCCTACAGCTCGGCCGACAATCGCGCCTTTCAGCTTTTGCGCGGCGCCCGCCGTGAGGCGTTGTTCTCGATGCCGTGCGCCGTCGACAACGAAATGATCGACCGGCTCGCCGAGGAGGTGGCCGACCAACCGCGCCTGCGGGTTCGGTTCGATCTGCACGCCGAGGCGGTCATCATCCTGACGGCGGGTCGCTTTTCTCCGGGCAAACGCTTCGAGGACGCCATCATGGCCGTCGCTCGGGTGGCGGCCGAGGGATACGACGTCCATCTCTTCATCGCCGGCAACGGCCCCGTGGGAAGCGAGCTTCCGCTAAAACGCACGATCGAGGCCCATGACGTTCGTGACCGCGTCCACTTTCTGGGCTGGCTCTCTCCGGCGGAGCTGGTGTCGGCGATGTCGGGCGCCGATCTCTTCGTCATGTCATCGCGCGTGGATCGCTCCCCCAAAGCGATGAGCGAGGCCCTCGTGATGGGCCTGCCCGTCATCAGTTCCGATCGGGTCGGTACCGCGCGGGAGCTCGTTCGGGAGGGGGAAAATGGGTACGTGTACGCATGCGGAGACGTCGACGCATTGGCCGCTTCGATCACGCGACTCGCGGCCGATGGTGACGCTCGGCGCGCCATGGGGGCGGCATCCCGACGTCTGGCGGCGCGTCACGACTTTAATGCGGCCACCGAGGCACTCGTGTCGGTGCTCGATGAGCTCCCTCCGGAGGAACGCCCGTGGCGACCCAAGCGCTGAACCGTTCATCGAGGGCAACCGTGAAGATGGTCGGGACGACGTGCCCGATCGTCTTCAAGACCCGGACCCCCGGGTACCACTTCTGTGGCTACTACGACGTCAGCCCCCTCGATGCGACCGGGGTGAGACTCCTCACCCACCGCGTGAAGGAATTCATGCGCATGCCGAAGCCCGACGACGTCGTCGAGCTCGGCTGGTGGGACATCACCACCGGCCACTACCAGCCGATCGCAGAAACACGAGCCTACAACTGGCAGCAAGGGTCGAAGCTGCAATGGTTGGGGCCCGACTTCGCGTCGCGCGTCATTTTCAACGACCGCGAGGACGGACAGTTCGTCGCGCGGATCGTCGACGTGGCGACGGGCGCCACCCGTACGCTCGATACGCCCATCTACACGGTTCATCCCAACGGCCGTTCGGCCGTGTGTACCAACTTCGAACGCAGCTACTTTTCGCGCCCATCCTACTCCTACTCGGGCGTCGTCAATCGGTACTGGGACGTGCCCCTTCACCCCGAAGACGGACTCGTTCGTCTCGATCTCGAAACCGGCGCGCGGGATCAAATCATCAGCACGCTCGAGATGGCCGAGCATCAGCCGCTCTCCTCCATGAGCGGCGCCCCGCACTATCTCGAGCACGCGATGTATAACGGCGATGGCTCGCGGTTCGTTTTTCTCCACCGGTGGCGACTCCCGAGTGGCGCCACCTACGACCGAGCATTCACGGCGGCCGACGACGGGTCGGGATTGCATCTTCTTCTCGACTCGGGCCTTTTCAGTCACTGCGGATGGCGTACGCCGAACGAGCTCACGGCCTGGGCGACGCCGCCCAATCTCACGGGGGCGCTCCGACGTTCGGGCCGGCTCACGAAAACCGTATTGAAGCGACTCCTTCCCCTCTACCGACGACTCTTGAGCCCCCAGAACCGCCTGAGGAAGGCGATCACGGGCGCGAATTACCTTCACCTCACCGACCGGGGGGGCGGTCGGCGGGTTCTCGCGCCCGGCGTCGCGTGGCCCGGTGATGGCCACTGTACGTGGAACCCGGTCGACCGCCGGTGGATGATCACCGACAGCTACGAGGATGAGGCATCGTTCCGGTGGCTCTTGCTGTACGACCATCACGAGAAGAAGGTGCGAGAAGTGGCGCGATTCTTTTCTCCTCCGCGCGCGGCCGGCACCGGGTTTCGCTGCGACCTGCACCCTCGTTGGGACCGGCAGGGGAAGAGGATCATCGTGGACTCGATGCACGAGGGAGAAGCGCGGCAGGTGTACGTGCTGGACGTCTCGGAGATGCTGAACGATGGGGCGTAGCGGTTCTGTTCTCGGCCGCCTTTACCTGGAGGGGAGGCGGGTCGTCCGGCGGCTGGTGATCGGCAACGATGCCGTCGATCGATCTCTCGGCGTCTTGCTGCGTCGCTTCGAACGACGCTTCATCGGCCTCTCGGCCGTGAGACGAACGGTCGGCGACGAGGGCGGCGTCGTCCGCGTCGACGGGCTGGAGCTCGGGTATCGGGCCGAAGACCTTGGCGTCGTCGCCCCTCTGATCATGCACGGAGCGTACGAGCCGGAGACGCGCGACGTGGTGCAAGCGGTGCTCTCCCCCGGGTCAACCTTCGTCGACCTGGGGGCCCACATCGGATACTTCTCTCTTCTCGCCGCCCGCCAGGTGGGGCGTCACGGACGCGTTTACGCCTTTGAACCGGTGGCCGAGACGGCGAACGTGCTCGAGGAGAACGTGAAGCGGAACGATCTGATGCCTCCGGTCCAAGTTGTTCGACGTGGCATTTACGAGCGCCCGGCGGAGCTGACGTTCGCCCTCGCCGAGGGGAGCTCGGTTTCGAACAAAATGGCGGCAGTGGCTCCCTCGGGAGACGGGACGCGAACCCCTGCGCCCACGCGCACCATTGCGGTGACGTCACTGGATGCGTTCTTTGCGGACGAGACCCATCGCACCGTCGACCTCATCAAGATGGACGTAGAGGGCGCCGAACTCCCGGCGATGCGAGGGATGGCCGAAGTCTCGCGGGCGAATCCGAATCTCAAATTGATCTTCGAGTTCCATGACCAGAACCTTCGCCAGTTGGGGCTCGACCCGATGCAGCTCTTCGACCAACTGAACGACCTCGGATTTCGACGCTACGTATGCCTCCACCGACGGCCGCGACCCTTTCGGGTTCCCGATGACCTCGCGTGGCTGGTGGCGCTGTCGCAAAAGACCAACGTCAACATCCTCGCGGAAAAGTAGCCCCGAAACGGGTGGCCCATCACGCAGGTGTGGGTCGGGTGGGCGGGCCGGCGGTCGACGTCGGGCCCGCGCGGGGCGCCGTCCACCGGGCGAGCAGAACGAGCCCCCAGGAGGCGAACATGACGCCGGCAATCGTCTGCGGAAGACCGCCGATCTGCCCGTGAAGCGGGTCCATGATGTTGTACGTGGCGAAGAGGAAAATCGTCAGCCACGTGAGGCCCCAGTGGTGGGCAGACCATAGGTTGGCGACGAACGACCAATAGAAGCCGATCACGAAGCCGACGACGGCGACGCCGACCCAGCCGAAATTCCAATACCCATCGGCGATGACCGGAAAGGAAAAGGTAGAGTTGCGCATCGTTCGCTCTTCCTTGATGCCGAAGGCGAGATTGAACCGGTCGTTGAACTCGACGGTGAAGTCGGGCTTCTCGGGGAAGATGAACCGAGGCACGAAGGACAAGGGCATGAGCTTCCACTGTTCCCCCCGGTTGTAGGGGACGCGACGACCGGTGAATTCGACCGTGCGGACGATGGGGGAAAGGTCGTTGAAGCGATCGATGGCGGCGTCGCTGCTTTGGTCGAGGTCGACCTCGCCGCCCCACGTCATGCGAATGGCCTCGAACCAGTCGGAGGCCGCGTCGGTCGGATTGGCCACGAGCCGACCGATGCCGGCGCCCGACTTGGTCTTGTCGTAGCTCTGCCAGTTTTGTTGCGCGCGAAAGACGTGCTTGGCCGGGTTCAGAAAAGCGAAGAGCAGCGCGCCGCCGACGATCCAACGCCACGGGAGTTGGCGGCGCTTCATCAGCAGCAGGAGCGCTGCGGCCGCAAGCGGCACGATCACCGCAATCAACATTCCCGACACCATTCCCGCGGCGGCAAACACGAGCGCTGCTTGTCCGACCTGACGTATCGCACGGGGTCCGCGGCTTTGGTGTCCGAGGTAGGCGAGCACGCCGTAAATCCCCGCGATGATGAATACCGGGTAGCGGATGGCCGTCGGGAGGGCGCGCAGAACACCCGTGTGGACGGCGGCGGCGAGGCCGAGCCAGAGCGGGAAGAACCACGTCCCACCGGTCGGCGGGTTGGCCGGGAGGGCACGCCGCGACAGCCGGGAGAGGCGGCGCGCGGCGAAGCGGCCAACGGGACCGGCGACCAACGCCACCAGGACGAACAAAACGCAGGCGCTGGCACCGGATACGATGCCCTCGCGACTCACCGGAAACCCGCGCCGAAGCGACCCCGTGACGGTCGGCAGTCCCCACACGAGATAGGCCTGCGCGAGCCCGAACTCGGGGAAGGGGAGTCGATGCCAGAGGCCGAGGCGAAGGTAGCGGGCGGCGGCGAGAATGGCGATGCAACCGAGGCACCAACCGAGCAGCCTCGCCGTCAGCGGAGCGTAGGTCTCGGCGACGACATGAACGACGGCGAGCGTGAGGCAGGCCATGACGGCGGGCACCAAGGCGGACGACGTCGCATCGCCCGGGGCCTCCTTTCGGTCCGCCGCGACCGGCGCGGTGATCGATGAAGCCCCGGTGACCATGGCCCTGAGCTTAGCCTATGATGTCGGTCAAATCGGTAGATTTGACCGATGCAGACAGTAACGCACCCCCAAGACAACAGAACCGGCTCTGAGAAGCGATGCTCGCCCTCGCCGACTTGTCGGCGAGCATCGCGGCACGATCAACAATCGTGGTCGAGGGGTATGTAATCGTGGTGGCGTCGCTTCGTTTCGCTCACGTGGGGGACGTCGCCTCAGGTGGTGGTGGCGGTGGGGAACGCCGGCGGAGCAGCGAGGCCGCGATGAGGGCCGCCGCGCTCGCGTAGGCGAGGGTCGAGGTGATCACCGCGCCCCAAATCCCGTAGCGGGGAAGCAGCGTCACGAGCCCGACGCCCGTCGCGGCCAGACCGACGAGCTCGGCGAACAGCAAGACGTCGGTCTTGCCTCGGCTCTGGACCAGAGCGCCCATCAGCTGCGACGAGGCGAGCACCGCGCCCGCGGCGAGGAGACCGACGGCGTAGGGGACCGCCGATGCGAAGGCGCCTCCGAAGAGAAGGGGAATGCCCACCGGGGCCGCGAAGCCGAGCACGATGGCGGCCCCCACGATCGCAGCCCCGCCCGCGACGAGTGATTGACGCTCCAGGTGCTGGCGCCGGGCCGGGTCGGCCTCGCTCGCAAGACGGGGCACGAGCACGGCGTTGAGCGCCGTGGGAAGGAGCCCGAGGACCGTCGACCAGGTCGCCGCGACAGCGTACACCCCGACGTCGTCACTCGTGAGGACCGCCGCCATCACGACGACGTCGAGCCGTACGTTCAGGGCGCGAGAACCGGTCTTCGCGAACAACGGCAGGCCGTAACGAAAGAGACGCGGCAATCGGCGCGCCTCGGGCGGCCATCCGGCAACCCAGATCTCGCGGTAAAACACGGTGAGGACGACGGCGAGCACGATGAGGACCACCATGTACGTCGTGGTGAGTTCCTCGGGCCGTACTTCGGCCCGGGTCGACCCGACGATGATGATCGCAAGCCAGGAGAGCTGAATCGCGACGCGCACCACGTTCCATTGGAGGAGTCGACCCGATGCGCGGAGGATGGATTGAACCGCACCCATGAGAACGAATGCGGGATAGATGAACAGGTAGTGTTGCGCGCCGAGCTGCACTTCGGGACGCTGGCCGGGCAGCAAACGCGGCACGGCCCACAGGGCCAAGGGGAAGAATACGATGCTGGCGGCCAAGAGAAACGCGGTGGCCGCCGTACTGTCTTTTCCGCCGGTCTCGGGCTCGCGGGCGGCATAGTAAACGACCGCTTCGTAGAGCCCGAGCGTCCCCAGGGTGACGATGATCGTCCCGATAGATTGAATGGTGGCCAGTTCCCCCTTTCCCGCCACCCCCAGAATGCGGGCGGTGGCGACCCCCGTCGCCAGACCGATCCCCGCCTGGAGGCCGTTGGTCGCGAGCGTCACCAGCGCATGCAGCCTCGTGCCCCGAAGCCAGGGATGTTCTCGCAGTGGCGACAAGAGACCCATCGTCCGCGTGGGTTACGGCCCGGTGCGGCAAATGTCGAGGAGGTCGCGGAGACGGTGCTCGTAGGTGTGGTGGGCGAGGGCCCGTCGACGGCCTTGCTCGCGAACGTTGCGAGCGGCCCGTGGATCTCGCTCGGCCCTTCGAATGTGCTCTCGCAGCTCCTCGTAGGCATCGAACACCAGCAGCTCCCGGCCCGGGTCGAAGCAACTCTCGATGATGTCCCGGCGTTCGATGAGCTGCAGGCCGGCGGCGCCCGCAATTTCGAAGGCACGACAATTCATCGAGTTACGCTCCACCAGACTCGTGGAGTTCAAAGACGCGAGGCTCTGGTGGAACACCCGACTCTTGTCGATGCCGGCGACATACGTTCCCGAGTGTACCCTTACGATCTCGGGTCGGGACCAGAGAGGCGGTTCTGAGCCGTAGAACTCGATCGGAACGCCGTCGCCCATCAGCCGGGCGACGAGCGTCTGTCGGTAGAAGTAAGCGTTTCCCACCACCGAGACGTTTTGGTTGTAGGTCGACCCCACGGGCTTGTGCCAGTCGGGGTTATGGGCCTCGTGCAGTAGGTGGGCGGTGAGTCCGCACCGACGAAACGCCGCGACGGCGTCCGGGTCCTTGAGAAAGATGACGTCCCAGGCTTCGCTGAAGAGCCCACGACGCCTCATGTTGCCCGGGGCGTCACCCCACCAGGCCACCACGAGCCCCGCCCCCGCGGCCCGAAAGGCGGCGATGGTCTCATCGCTGAGGGCGGTGGTGAGCGCGAGAACGAGGTCGGGCCGAAAGACCCGTGCCCGCTCGAGGTAGGGTTTCGCATCGCGCTCGTCCCCGCCCCCGAGGACGCGCGCCAGGGCGTCGCGCTTGAGATAGCGGAACCGTTGGCGCCAGCGATTGAGTTTGCTCCACGACCGTTCCGGCCCGGTCTCCACCTCGTGGCCCATCGCCCGCAGCGTGTACGCGACGTTGGCGGTGAAGCTGTCGACGTGGCACGCGCTCGGAATCAGAATCTTCACGACCTCGTTCCTCTCGGTCACCCGACGTTGGTGGTTCGCCGGACGCAGACGGCGTGCGCCCGCCGCTCGCGCGCACGGCATACAACGGTTAGGCTCCCGCCGGGTGGCGGACTCGGGCGCCCCCCGCCGCTACGCAACATGACGTCCAACTACCGCAAAGACCTCTACGCGACGTATGTCTCGACGTTCAAGCACGCGCTCCCGGTCGCCGAGGATGCGAAGGAACAACGCGACTACTGGGCGTGGGCTCGCGTCAAACTGCTTCCTCTCATCGCCGACGTGTCGCGCGACGCCCCCGTGCTCGAGCTCGGCGCCGGGTCGGGAAAGTTCCTCTGGATTCTGCAGCGCGAGGGCTTCCGGGAGGTGCGAGGCATCGACGTGTCGGACGAGATGGTCTCGCTGGCGCAGGCCGCTCGATTGCCGGTCGAGAAGGCCGACGTGTTCGAATTTTTGAATGAAGACCAGACGAAGTACGGTCTCATCGTGGGGCTCGACTTCATCGAGCACTTCACCAAGGCTGAGCTCATGCGGCTGTTGCCGGCCATCCGAGAGCGGCTTCGGCCCGACGGCGTGCTGTTGGTCCAGGCGCCGAACGCCGCGGGGCTGTTGCCCAACAACACGGTGCACGGCGACATGACCCACTCGGTGGTGCTGACCCCCCAGTCGTTCGAGCAACTGCTTCAGAATCTCGGCTTCACCGAGGTTCGCTTCGCCGAGACGGGGCCCGTACCGAAGAATCTCCGCGGGGCCGTGCGCGTGGCCTTGTGGTCGGTCATCCGTACCGTCGCGAACGCGGTGCGGATCATCGAGACGGGTCGTCCGCAGCCGGTGTGGACCGAGAACTTCATCTGCCGCTGTCGCGTGAAAGCACCAACACCATGAAAGTGGCCGTCATTGGGGTGGGTCGGGTAGGCCTTCCGCTCGCCCTCGCGTTTCTCGAGCGCGGCGCTGAGGTCGTCGGGGTCGACATCAACGAGCGGCTGCGCGAGAGCGTCGCCGTCGACAAGAGGATGCCGTTCAAGGAACCTGGCTTCGAGGCCCTCCTCGAGGACCCGGGCCTTCCGATGCGCGAAGACGTCCGCCAAGTCGAAGCGGCCGACTTCTTCATCGTGACGGTGGGGACCCCGCTGCTTCAGCACCTCGAAACGGACCTCACGGCGGTCACCCGCGCGGTGCGTCGGCTGTGTGAGGTTCTTCGGCCGGGGAACACGGTGATCATGCGGTCGACGACCGCGCCGAAGACGACGCGCTACGTGAAACACCTCATCGAGCGCGAGTCCGGTCTCGAAGTGGGCAAGGACGTGTACCTGGCGTGCTGCCCAGAGCGGATTCTCGAGGGGCAGGCGCGAGAAGAGCTGTTTCGGCTCCCGCAGATCGTAGGGACCGAGGATGAGGGCTCGAAAGCCGCGGCCGACGCTCTGTTCGCCCGTCTCGGCGTCGAACGCCTTCACTGCGATTTCATCACCGCCGAACTCGTCAAGCTGTTCAACAACACCTCCCGCTACGCGTACTTCGCGGTGGCGAACGCGCTGGCCATGATCGCGATGGAGTACGACGCCGAGCCGCACGAGATCATGCGGTTGACGAATCACGACTACCCGCGACCGATCAACGCGAAGCCGGGCCTCACCGCCGGAACGTGCTTGCGCAAGGACTTCGGCATGATCTCGGAGGCTTATTGGAGCGCCGACATGTTGATCCAGAGCTGGCGCATCAACGAAAGCCTCCCGAAGTACCTCGTCGATTACGTCGAGCGCAAAGCGGGTTCGCTGCGGGGCCGGGCGGTCGCCATTCTCGGGTACACCTTCAAGCGCGATGCCGACGACACGCGCGACAGTTTGGCGGCCAAGCTGATTCGGTACGTCCTCCGTTCGAGCCCCCAGCGCGTGACCGTGCACGACCCGTTCATCGAAGCAAAGATGGTCGCCGAGCGCGACGAAGTGACGTTCACCACCGACCTCGAGGCGGCGGTCCGCGGCGCTGACGTCGTCTTCGTCGCCACCAACCACACCGCCTACGACGAGGCACAGGAACTCGTGGCCGACGCCCTGGCGGAGGGCGGGATGGTGGTCGACATTTGGAACGCGCTGCGCACCGGACGCGTCCTCGCCAGCAAAGGTACCCTACGTGCGTAGGGTGCTCGTCACGGGGGCCGCGGGATTTCTCGGGTTCGCCCTCGCCCGACGACTCAGTGACGATGCCGCGACCGAGGTCATCGTCGTCGACAACTTCGTGCGGGGCGAACGCGACGCCGCCTACGAGGCCTTGTGTCGACGCCCCAACGTGGTCGAACGAGCCCTAGACCTCGCCGACGCGGGCGCGGTCGCGGATCTGCCCTCGGAGGTCGAGGTCATTTTTCACATGGCCGCCCTCAACGGGACGCAGAACTTTTACGAACGACCTCTCGAGGTCATGCGGTGCAGCACGCTCCCGACGATGGCCCTTCTGGCGCGATATGCGTCGTCGGCATCGCTGAAACGATTCGTGTACGCGGGGACGTCCGAGGCCTACGCCGGGACGGTGCGCCGATTCGGCTGGCCTGTGCCCACGGCCGAAGACGTACCGCTCTGCATCGAGGACGTGACGAACCCGCGATGGTCGTACGCGGTATCGAAGCTGCACGGCGAAGTGGCGGTCTGCAACGCGTGCCGCGTTGCCGAAAAGGAATTCGTCATCATTCGATTTCACAATGCCTACGGTCCCCGCATGGGAGACAAGCACGTCGTGCCAGACTTCATCGCGCGGATGCTCGAGGGTCGGTACGTGCTCTACGGCTACGAAGACACGCGTGCGTTCATCTACGTCGACGATGCCGTGCAGGCCACCATCGCCCTCGGGTCGGCCGCGGCGGCGGCGGGCGAGGTGGTCAACCTGGGCGGGACCACCGAGACGCGGATCGAGGACCTCGGACGCCTCTTGATGAAGCTGCACGGGGTCGACGGTGAGCTCGAGTTGGCGCCGTCGCCGCCCGGGAGTGTGTCCCGTCGCGTGCCCGACGTGACCAAGCTGGAGCGCTTGATCGACTTCCGGCCGACGGTGACCCTCGAAGAGGGATTGCGACGAACGCTCGACGACTACGTCTCGATGGCCAACAATGAGGCGGCACCGACGAGATCCGAGTAGGCCCTACCTCGACGGGGTCCGAACCCGGGTGGGTGGAGGCGCTCCGCCTCCGCGATGCGTGATGGTGAGAGCTTATGTGGGTAGTAAAGGGTTGGTGTAGGCAAGCGGCCTGGCTGTTGGCGTCGTGTCTTGGCGCCACCGGGTGCTCCTGCGGGGATGCGACGTTGGACCAAGGGCCCGAGGTGGGAGGTCGCCTCTGCTTCGAGGACCCGGAGACGCGCGCCTGTGAGGCGGACCGGGGGACCCTCGACTGGGGCACGGTCACCGCCCCCGAAGGAAACGTGGTGGTGCTCGAGCGTCGCTTGAGCAACCGAGGGGCCGGAGCGCTGGTCCTGACCGACGCACGGGCCGTCGAAGAAGTCGGTGGTGAACGTCGCTACGCCGTGCAAGTTTGCCGAGGAGACTGCGGGGTGGCCGGGCCGGTGTCGTTCCCGGTGACGCTCGCGCCCGAGCAGGTGGTGACGGTTCGGATCACCCTCGACATCGGCGGTGTCGACGGCCCGGTGCCGACCGGCGCGCTGGAGATCTCGTCGGACGACACGGGGGATGAGCTGGCGCCCTCCGGCCTCTACCGCCGCCCCTTCGGCGGTGCGATCGCGACTTGCCGCGACGGCTTCGTCGACGCCAACGACGACCTCACCGACGGCTGCGAATGTGCGTTGTCGGCGCAGACGGACGAGGCATGTGATGGCGTCGACAACGACTGTGACGGAACGATCGACGAAGACGTGCCCGGGACGGGGATCCCCTGTGACACCGGGCTCCCGGGGGAATGCCAGGACGGGGCGACGACCTGCACCGGCGGCGTTTTTTCGTGCACGAGCCTCCTCGCGTCGGTTCCCGAGACTTGCGACGGAGAAGACAACGACTGCGACGGTCAGGTCGACGAGGACAACACGTGGGCCCCGTTCAACAATGGGTTGAGTGGCGCCAACGTGACCGAAGTCGCGCACGACCCGCGCACGGCCGATACCGCCTACATGCTCGCGGGCGACCGCCTGTACCAGAGCCTCGATGGCGGCGCGACCTTCACCCTGGTCTCGTCGGAGGGAAGCTCCTTCAACCAATTGGCCTTTCCGCCCGGCGCCGCCGACGTGCTGCTGGCGGCGACGAGCGGAGGGCTTCAACGGTCCGAGGACGGCGGACGCACATGGTCGCTTCTTTCCCTGGGGGGGACGTTTCTGCAGCGGATTCTCGTCCATCCCGCGGATGCCAACATCGTTTTCGTGGGCACCGAGGGGGGCGGGATCCTTCGCTCGACGAGCGGCGGTGCCGGCTTCACCGCGGTCAACAACGGCGTCCCCTTCGGCCGCGTTACCGACCTCGTCGGGGATCCAGCGGACGCGGGCCGGGTCGTCGCCTCTCTCATCGCCTTCGGAGCCCAGGGAGGCTTTGCCGACGGACAGGTTTTGGTGACCAGCAACGGGGGTGCCTCGTGGACCAGCACCCTCGCGGGTATCGACCCCGTCTACGCCATCGCCTCGTGCGCCACCAACGCCGATGTGGTTTATGCGGCGAGTTTTGGCGATGGCGTCTATCGCTCCCTGGACGGCGGCGACTCTTGGGCTCCGATGCCCACGAGCGGGCCCAACGCGAGCGACGTCGCCGTCGCGCCCGGGGACTGTGACGTCGCCTACGCGAGCTTGCATCCCTTCGGGATCGACCGGACGACCGACGGCGGGGCCAGCTTCACGGGTCCGCTGGCGACGGGCATCGACTCAGAGTTGCCGCGGTTGATGCGTCTTTCGGTGGACCCGGGCGACCCCTCTCGGGTCCTGGCCGGCAATCACTCGGGGGTGTTCTCCACCTCCGATGCGGCGGCGACATGGAGTCGCGTGACGGGGGTCGAGGCCGTGTTGGCGCGCGGCCTCGCCGTCGGCGCAGACGGCAGTACGATTTACATGAGTACGTGGGGTCAAGGTCTTTGGTCCCGCGGTCCTGGGTTCACCCCCTGGATGCTCAACGCCGCCGTCGACCGAGACTACGGATTCACGGTGGCCACCGTTCCGGGCGATTCGAGCCGTTTGTTCATGGCGGGATGGCCCGACTTTCTCGTCAGTGAGGACGGCGGCGCCGCGTTTTTTCTCCCTTCCGACCGGCCGGCCAACGTGTTCGACGTCACCGTCGATCCGGGCGACGACCAGGTCGTGTACGCCGCATCCCAGCTCAGCGGCGTTTGGAAGAGCCTCGATGGCGGGAGCACCTGGGCGGCGGCGAACGGCGGGCTGCCCGCGGCGTGGCAGACCCCGGCGTGCACGTGTCAGGACACGCGCGCGGTTCTCGTCGACGCGAACGACAGCAACATCGTCTACCTCGGTACCAATCTCTTTGGTCTTTACCGATCCGTCGATGCCGGCGTCACCTGGAGCGCGGTTGCGCCCGAACTCGCGGGAGAGACCGTGCATTGTCTGATCCAGAAGGATTCCGACATCTATGCCTGTGTCGAAGGGAACGGGATCTGGAAAAGCGGCGACAGCGGGGCCAGTTTCGCTCGCGTGGCCGGAGAGCTCCAAGAGCTGACCGATACGTGGCAGCTGTTTCTCGATCCGATCGGCATCCTGTTGGCCGCCACCGACGAGGGTGTGTTCTCGTCCGCGGACGGCGAGCAGTGGATGGATATGGACAACCAATGCCTGCCCTCTTTTGGCGCGAGGGACGTCGTGACCATCGAGGACAACGGCGCGCGCCGCATCGTCGTCGGCACCTACGGCGCCGGGATGTTCACGTTGCCCCTCTGAACGAAAGGTCGGACCGGGCCGGCTGAGGCGTTTACGTAGGCTTCGGCTGAGGTGCCTTCAGCCGAAGGATACGCGCGGGAACGCCGGCGGTGACGACGCGGTCGGGGACGGCACGATGCACCACCGCGCCCCCACCCACCGTCACGTCCTCGCCGATCGACGTCAACGGCAGGCAGGTCGCGCCGGCGCCAACGTGCGAGAGACGACCCACCGAAGCGCCTCCGGCGAGGGTCGCATGGGGAGACACGTGAGCGTACGGCCCGACGCGCACGTCGTGCTCGACGACCGCTCCCGTGTTGATGATGGCACCCTCCTCGACCACCGCCCCTGGATTGATTGCCGCCTGCGCCATGACGACCACCCCGGCCGCGAGGACCGCCGCCGACGAAACGGCAGCCGTGGGGTGAACCAGGGTCGCGAGGGCGAACCCAGCCTCGACGCAGCGCGCTGCGACCCTTTCCCGGGCGTGGTTGTCGCCGATGCCGAGGGCCACCTCGGCGCCGTCGTCAGCGCCGCGCGCGCGCAGCCACCGGTCGGCGCCCAGCCCAGGAGCGTCCAGCCCAGAAGATCCCAACACCGGGGCTCCAAGCACCATCGCGCCCACCGGCGTCCGGTCATCGACGAACCCGAGGAGGGTGGCGTCTGGCATGGTCCGCACGATGTCGGCGACGACTTTGCCGTGCCCTCCCGCGCCGTACACGATGATTTGCCGCATATCGATTCGAGCCTCTTCCGTCGTCATGGGCGCGGCGCGTCTTCTGGTGGGTTGCTCCCCCAGAATTCGGGCATCGTGGAGGCGTTGCCGTGGGTGACCCCCTCCCGCTTGAACACCGTCAAGACGGTGGCGGCGAGAATCTCGAGGTCGAGCCGGTGGGAACGATGGTCGACGTACCATACGTCGAGTTCGAACTTTCGCGCCCAATCGAGCGCATTGCGCCCATGAATCTGGGCCCAGCCCGTCACCCCGGGCTTGACCTCGTGGCGACGCGCTTGAAAGGCGGAGTATCGCTCGAGGTAGCGGAGGAGGAGCGGGCGCGGACCGACGAGGCTCATGTCGCCTTTGAGCACGTTCCAAAGCGTCGGAAGCTCATCGAGACTCGTCGCCCGGAGAAACCGGCCCAGCCGACTGAGCCGTAACCCATCGCTCGCGAGCATGTCTTCTCCCGGTCGGGGCGCGCGCATGGTGCGAAACTTGTAGATCGTGAACGGGGCTCCGTGGTGACCCGCCCGCGGCTGTCGAAACAAGATCGGGGTTCCCGAGTCGAGGACGATCGCGAGGGCCACCACCCCCAGCAAGGGCGACACCAGGAGGAGACCGCTGCCCGCACCGACCACGTCGAGGCAGCGCTTGCCGATGTCGTAGGGTTTCATGACGGCGTGACCAAACGGCGGAAGAGGTCGCAATACTTTTGCACGCCGACGCGCATGCTGAGTTCGCGATCGTAGAAGGCGCGCCCCGCCTGGCCCATCGCCGCGAGGCGCTCTGGGTTGGTGGCGGCGAGCGTGGCCACGGCGTCGGCGAGTTGGTCTGGAGCGTCGGGAGGAACCACCAGCCCAGCTTCGGCGGTTTCGATCAGATTCGCGGCGTCGCCCCGCATCGCCATGAGGACCGGGGTTCCCGCGTGGAGGTAGGCCTGGGTTTTTGAGGGAATGGTGACCGCAAACAATGGATCGTCGCGAAGGTGCACGAGCAATGCGTCGGCGAGGGCGAGAATACGTCCCATGTTCTCGATCGGTTGGCGGGGTACGAAGACGACGTTGTCGAGGCCACGCGCCTCGGCCTGGGCGCGAAGGCGCGCCGATTCGACCCCCCCGCCGACGAAGACGTATTGCGCCGTCGAGCGGGCGCCAAGACTGATGGCGGCCGCGTCGAGGACCCGGTCGAGGCCCTGCGCCATCCCCATCGTGCCGGCGAACAGCACGGTAAACGCGTCCGGATCGAGACCGAGCTCTCGGGCGAGGGCGGGGTCGCGGGCCTCGCGCTTGATCCGCCCCTCTTCGCACCAGTTGTAGATCACCTCTACTTTGGAGGCGGGCACCCCCCGCTCGAGGAGCATGCGGCGGAACCCTTCTGAAATGACGACGATGGCGTCGGCGCGACGATAGACGAACCGGCACCACCTATCGATGAAGGCGAGCCAAGCTTCTCGATCGAGCATCCCCGTCGCCTTCAGGGTATCCGGCCACATGTCCTGAATTTCGTACACCAGTCGCGCCCCGGTGCGACGGGAGAGGATCAGTGCCGGAATGCTGATCGTAAGCGGGGGATGATAGGCGAAAATAACGTCGGGCCTACGTAGCTTCAACGCGCCGAGCACGGTCGCGCTCATGGCGAAGCTGCCGTAGTTGGCCATGCGCCGCACGGCCGACCGGTCGTGGCTCGGGTAGAGCCAGCACCGGTGCACGCGGATGCCATCCTCGGTGCGCGACGCGTCGTAGGCCCGCAACCGAAAGCCGTCGTAGATGCGGCCTCCCGGGTAATTCGGGAACCCGGTGAGGACCTCGACGTCGTGCCCCTGGGCGGCGATCGCCCGCGCAAAGGCCAGGCCCTTGGGGACGGGCTCGGGGTCGAAAAATTGACTGCAGATGAGAACCTTCACGACGGCGACCGGTCGCGCCAGGCTCGCTCGGCCGCATCGGGAGGTCGAAAGCTCGTCAGAATGCGGCACACGGTGTCGGCGACGTCGCTCGCGAGGTACTCCGGCGGGGGCGTCCACGCCCGGCGGTGGGTCGTGACCATCTGCACGAGCTGGCGAATGCGATCGGGGTCCGCCCCGGCCAGCACGTTGCTGCCGCACTCGACGGTCTCGGGTCGTTCGGTCACGTCCCGCAGGGTCACGTTGGGTACCGAGAGCAGACACGCTTCTTCCTGCACGGTGCCGCTGTCCGACAAGATGCAAAACGCGTGGGTCTCGAGGGAGAGAAAGTCGAAAAACGCAAAGGGGGGAAGAAACCGGACGTCTTCGCCCGCCGACCCGATGCCAAATTCATTCATCTTGGCTCGGGTACGGGGATGGCAAGAGACGATCACCGGTTTTTCGTACGCGCCCGCCAGGTCGCGCAGCGACGTGACGAACCCTTCGAGGCGGCCCGGGATGTCCACGTTCTCTGCCCGGTGGAGGGTGACGAGAAAGTAGCCTTGAGGCGTCACGTCGAGTTCGTCGAGCGCGGTACTCGCGTCGATTTGTCCCCGATGGTGGTCGATCACTTCTTTGATCGGATTGCCCGTCACGAGGATTCGAGACGATGCGATGCCCTCGTCGAGCAAGTTCTGACGGCTGCGCTCCGTGTACGGCATCAGAATGGTACTCGCATGGTCGATCACCCTCCGGTTGACCTCCTCGGGCACGCGGTCGTCGAAGCAGCGATTGCCGGCCTCCATGTGGTAAACGGGCATGCCGACGCGCCGTGCGGCCAACGCGGCGAGACCGCTGTTGGTGTCGCCGAGAATGAGCATCCGGTCGGGTCGATGGTCCTCGAAGACACGATGGCATCCGGTGAGGATCTTTCCCACCTGCTCGCCGAAGTCCGAAGACTCGATCCCGAGGTGAACGTCGGGCTCCCTGACCCCGAGCTCATCGAAAAAGATGCGACTCAAGCGGCGGTCGTAGTTTTGGCCGGTGTGGACCAAGAAGTGATCGGCGCATTCGTCCAACTTGGCGATCACCCGGGACAAGCGAATGATCTCGGGGCGCGTGCCCAGCACGGTCACGATTTTCACAGGGTCGCCTCTGGGTTCACAGGGTCGCTTTCGGGTTCACGGGATCGCCTTGGGCGCTTCGGTGGGACGCCAGGTCTCGAGCTCGGTCCGAATGTAAGGCAGTCGTGCCAGTCGCTCCGCAAGCGCCGTGACGTCGAGCCGTTCGACGTTGTGCGAATGGTAAGCCTGAGCTCGGGATACTTCGGGCGCCCCCTCGGTAAAGTACGCCGCGTAGTTCAAGTCCCTGGCGTCGGCGGGGATGCGGAAAAATTCACCTCGGTCTTCCGCCCGCTCGACCTCTTCGCGCGTCAAGAGCGTCTCGTAGAGCTTTTCTCCGTGGCGGGTCCCAATGATGCGCGTGGGGTGGTCGGCCGCGCCGAAGACGGTTTTGACCGCGTCGGCCAGGGTCCCGATGGTCGCGGCCGGCGCCTTCATCACGAAGGTATCGCCGGGCCGCGCGTGTTCGAAGGCGTAGAGCACGAGGTCGACCGCGTCCTCGATGCTCATCAAGAATCGCGTCATGCTCGGGTCGGTAATGGTGAGGGGTTGGCCCGCGCGCAGCTGGGCCGTAAACCGGGGAATCACGGAGCCCCGCGATGCCATCACGTTGCCGTACCGCGTCCCGCAGAGGGTCACGCCCACCGTTTCGGCCACGCGGGAGCGGGCGACCATCAGCTTCTCCATCAGCGCTTTGGTCATGCCCATGGCGTTGATCGGCTCGACCGCCTTGTCGGTGCTCAGCACCACCACGTGGTTGACGCCTGCGGCCTGAGCCGCGGCCATCACGTTTTCGGCCCCGAGGGCGTTGGTGCGAATGGCCTCCAACGGGTAAAATTCACACGACGGAACCTGCTTCAGGGCCGCCGCGTGAAACACGTAATCGACGCCCACCATCGCGGAGGCGACGCTCGCGGGGTCTCTCACGTCGCCGAGGTAGAAACGCAAGGTGGGATCGGCGTACGCGAGGCGCATGTCCTCTTGCTTCTTTTCGTCGCGACTGAAGATGCGAATCTCGCGGAGGGAACCGCCCCGCAACCGTCGCACGAGCGCGTTGCCGAACGTGCCCGTACCCCCGGTGATCAGCAGCGTCTTGTCCTCAAGCACGTGATGCTCCTATCGCGGACGGCTCTGGATGTTGCTGCTGCCACTGCCGATACGGGGTGGGGTCGGCGGCGAGGGCCGCTACCAGAACGTCCCACTCTGGCGTTTCGATCCCCGTCGCCTCGGTGAATTTCGTTCCGGTGAAGCTGCGGTCGATGGCGACGCCGTCCGCGGGCGTGATGTCGACGTCGAGGTCGTAGGCGCGTCGCAACTTCACGAGCAGGTCGTACTTCGACAGGGGGCGGCTGGCGACCTGGTACAGGCCAGAGAGAGCGGGGTGGTCGCGGATGAGGCGCGCCACCACGCGGGCGAGATAATTGGTGGTGACGCCCGAGTAGATGGCCCGCGTAAATCCTCGGATCGTTTCGCCCTTTCGCGCCAAAAACCACTCCAGCAGAGACCGACGCGTAAACAATTCGCGGCCGATGATCGACGTACGAAGGGTGAGCGCTCCCGGCGTCGCGACCTCCCCGAGGTACTTCGTGCGGCCGTACAGGTCGACGGCGTCGGAAGGGTCCGCCTCGGTGTAGCCGCCGCGCGTGCCGTCGAAGACACAGTCGGTGCTGAAGTGGATGACGCGGCCCCCGTGGCGGGACTGAAGCGCGGCCAGCCGATGGGGGAGGAGGGCATTGATGGTGATGCTGGGGATGGCGTCGGAGGCATCGGGGCGCTGTTTGATGATGCCGATGCAATTGACGACGACGGCGGGACGGTGCTTGTCGACGAGCTCGAGCAGTGACGTGGGGTCGAGGGCATCGACCCCGTGGAGGATGTCCGGCCTGCGCAGCAGCTCGATGTGTTGGTACGCGGCGGCGGGGCGACGAACCGTGCCGAGGATCGGCCCGAACTCGCGGAGGGTCTGGACCATCTTGTGGCCGAGCATCCCGTCGGCGCCGAGGATCATCGTCGTCACGGGCGGGCCACCTCACGCCGGGCCCACGCCATGTAATCGCGCAGACCGTCCTCGAGGCGCACGGAGGGAGCGAACCCCAGGTGACGTTCCGCTTCGCTCACGTCGGCCCGGCTGTGGCGCACGTCGCCCGGCCGAGGTGGTCCATGCGTCACGTTCGCCCGGATCCCCGAGACCTCCTCCATGAGCTCGACGAGCCGATTGATGGTCACCGTGGTGCCGCTGCCGACGTTGTAGGCACGGCTTGGACCTTCGGTACTCGCGCGCAGGTTCGCCTGCACGACGTCGTCGACGTGCACGAAGTCGCGCGTCTGCTCTCCGTCGCCGAAAATGGTGATGGGTTCGCCCCGCAGCATCTTGAAGGCGAATATGGGAATGACGTTGCCGTAGGCGTCAAACCGTTGGTTGGGGCCGTACACATTGAAGTAGCGGAGCGCGACCGCGCGGAGGGGGTAGAGTTTGGCGTACGCGAGGCATTGCTTCTCAGCGGCGAGCTTCGATACGCCATAGGGGCTGTCCGGGTCGATCGGGTGGTCCTCGGCGATGGGGAGCGTCTTCAATTCGCCAAAGATGCCCGCCGACGACGAGACCACGACCGACTGCACGCCTGCGTGCCGGGCGGCCTCGAGCACGCGGAGCGTGCCGAGAACGTTGATCTCGGAATCACGAATGGGGTCGTCGATCGATCGCTTGTTGCCGACCGAGGCGGCGAGGTGAAAGACGGCGCTGGCCCCGGCGCAGACTTCGTCGAGAACGCCCGGGGTCGTGATGTCACCTTCGCGCAGGGACACCGCCTCGGAATGGACCGGAACGTTCACTCGGTGGCCCGACAAGAAGTTGTCGACGATGCGGACCTGAGTTCCCTGCGCAAGGAGCGCCGACACCAGGTTGGACCCGATGAAGCCTCCTCCGCCGGTCACGGCGACGGTGTCACCCGGTGGCATGTTTTGCCTCGATGACGTCTTCGTAGGCCCTCACGGTGGCCTTGGCGACCCGGTCGGGACTGAAGTGTTCGCGCGCGTAGACGCGCCCCCGCGCCCCCATCGCGGGAAGCTCGTCGGCGCGCTCGTAAAGCTGCTCGATGCACGCGGCGAGCGAGGCGACGTCGTGGTCGCTGACGAGTCCGCATGCCGCCCGGGCCACATCGTCGGCGATGCTCACGCGCGACGAAACGATGACGGGTCGGGCCGCCGCCATCGCCTCGGCCGCGGCCATCCCGAAGCTCTCTTGGTGCGACGCCATGACCAACGCCGAGGCCTCGGCCAGGGCAGCCGGTAGCTCTCGAGGCTCGAGGCGACCGGTGAAGTCGACCATGGCGCCCAGGCCGTGCTCGAGGACGAGCGCCTTCACCGTGGCGAGATAACCAGCCTCGTCCGGGCCGGCGACGGTGAGTCGACAGTCGCAGCCTCTCGCCCGCGCCCGCGCCAGTGCCGGCAACAGAAGGTCGAAGCCTTTCACCGGGTGCACCCGCCCCACCACGATGAGCCGGAGCGGACGTCGTGACGTGAGCGGAGCCACGGAAAGGAAGTCGTCCAGCGGGATGGGGTTGGGGATCACGACCTCCGAGCCGATCGAGGGCGCTTCCGCCTGCTCGGTTTGGGTCGCGAAGTGGATGAAGGCTGCGTGGTTCAGGGTCGAGCGCTCGATGAGGCGAAAGTACACTGATTTTTTGAGGGACTTGTGGGCGAGGGCCCACCGGCTGAGGGCGCCGTGGGGCGTGACCACGAAGGGTACGCCGCGAACTTCGCACAATCTGCTCCCGGCAGCCGTGGAAAAAACCCAGAGGCCGTGGAGGTGAACGAGGTCCACCCCGCGGCTGAGGGTATGGGCCAAATCGATGACCAGCTTCGGGGCGAGAAAAAAGCTGCGCGGCCACATTGCCTCCGCGTAGCAGACGGGGACGCCGTTCACGTCTTTCCAGCCGGGGGCCTCGGGCGTGGTCGACGCCATGCCGCGAGCGTTGGTGGTGTGCACGGTGATCTCCAGTCCGAGGTCGGCCTGGGCTTTGGCCAGGGTGGCCACGCAGCGCACGGTCCCGCCGTATTCTACGGCCGGCAGGTAACACGGCACGACGTGAGCGATCCTCAAGGGCTTCACGGTTTTCTCGCCGCCAGGGTCATGACAGGGTCGCCCGGGAAATGGCCTTGGAGCGACCGAAGCGGATTTTCCTGTCTCCCCCGCATATGGGCGACCAAGAACGGCGGCTGCTGCTCGACGCGTTCGACTCCAATTGGATCGCGCCCATCGGGCCTCACGTCGACGCCTTCGAACGCGAAATGTGCGATCGGGTGGGGGCAGAGGCGGCGGCGGCGCTGTCGAGCGGAACGGCGGCGCTGCACCTCGCCTTGGTTCTCGCGGGCGTCGGCCGCGGGGATCACGTTTGGTGCTCTTCGCTGACGTTTGCCGCCACGGCCAACGCCATCACGTACGTCGGGGCCACGCCTACCTTCATCGATTCTGACAAGGCTTCCTGGAATCTCGACCCCGACCTGCTTGCCGAGGCGTTGCGCGAGGCGTCGGCGCGCGGTGCGCTGCCCCGAGCGGTCATCGCGGTGGATCTTTATGGTCAATGCGCGGACTACGACCGAATTTCGGCGTGTTGCGAGGAGCATGGAGTTCGGCTGATCAGTGATGCGGCGGAGGCGTTGGGGGCGACGTACCGCGGTCGCGCGGCGGGGACGCTCGGCCACACGTCCGTATTCTCTTTCAACGGCAACAAGATCATCACCACGAGTGGGGGCGGCATGCTCCTGTCTGAAGACCGAGACCTCGTCGCCGAAGCGCGTAAGCTGGCCAGTCAGGCGCGCGACCCTGCGCCGCACTACCAACACTCTCGCGTGGGTTTCAACTACCGGATGAGCAACCTGCTCGCCGCGCTCGGGCGAGGTCAGCTTCGGGTGCTCGACGAGCGGGTCGAGGCGCGTCGCGCCAACAATGCGTGGTATCGGTCGGTCTTGGAAGGCGAGGCCGGGGTGTCGTTCATGCCTGAGGCGGACTACGGACGCGCGACCTTTTGGCTGACCTGCATCGTCATCGAGCCCGGGTCGTTTGGTGGCACGAGCGAAGAGCTGCGCACCCATCTCGAATCGTTGAACATCGAGGCGAGACCCATCTGGAAGCCCATGCATCGGCAGCCCGTCTTCGCCGACTGCCGGATGATAGGGGGACGCGTCGCGGATCATCTTTTCGACTACGGGTTGTGTCTTCCCAGCGGCTCGAGTCTCTCGCCGGCCGACCGGACGCGTATCGAGGAGGGTTTGCGTGCCTTCCCGCGGAAGGCGACCCGACGCGTCCCGTAGCATCGGGCCCCTATTTTCCCACGAGGCCAAAGCGCAGACTCGGGGGCGCGCTCGGTCGTCCTTCCATCGGGCTGGGGTCGCCCGCGTCTCCTGCGTGGGCAGGCTCGGTGTGCTGTTCGTCGGGGTCGCGAAGCTCGGGGACGATGGCCTTGAGCGCGGCCCGGACCTCCCGGCGCGATGAAGTTTCGGGCAACTGAGCCAGGCCTTCGAGGTGGGTCAGAAGTGCTTGACGTCCAAGGCCATCGATTCGGCCAATGAAGATCTTCGGGTGAAGAGTCGCGGTTAGGTTTTCGGCGTTCATGGAGAGTTCTTCGAAGAGCTTCTCCCCGGGGCGAACCCCGGTGAATTCGATCCCGATATCGCGCTCCGTGAGGCCGGACAGCCGAATTAGGTCTCGCGCGAGGTCGACGATCTTCACCGGACTTCCCATGTCGAGAACGAAAATCTCGCCTCCTCGACCCAACGCCCCGGCTTGGAGCACGAGCTGCGACGCCTCGGGGATGGTCATGAAGTAACGCCGCATGTCGGGGTGGGTCACCGTCACGGGGCCCCCGCGGGCGATTTGTTTTTTGAAGGTCGGGATGACCGAGCCATTGGACCCGAGAACGTTGCCGAAACGAACGGCGACGTACTTCGTCGACGAGGCCTGAGCCATGCTTTGAATGTAAAGCTCGGCGGCTCGCTTACTGGCCCCCATCACCGAGGTCGGGTTGACCGCCTTGTCGGTCGATACGAGCACGAAGTGCGACGTTTGATGACGGTGGGCGGCGTCGGCGACCTCGCGCGTGCCGAAGACGTTGGTCTTGATGGCTTCCCCGGGGTTTTGCTCCATGAGGGGGACATGCTTGTGGGCCGCGGCATGAAACACGACGTGAGGTCGGTGCTTGCGAAACACATGGTCGACCCGAGCGCCGTCACGGACATCACACAGAATGGGCACGACGTCGGTCGTCGGCTCCGCTTGAAGCCTCAAGTCTTGTTCCAGCGAGAACAGGCCGAGTTCCGTGTGATCGAGCATCACGAGGCGCTCCGGGCCCAGGCGGTGAAGCTGCCGGCAGAGCTCAGAACCGATCGAGCCGCCCGCCCCGGTCACCAAGACCCGCCTGCCGCCAATGAAGTCGGCGAGCTGCGCCGCATCGAGCTGGACGACGTCCCGGCCGAGGAGGTCGTCGATGGTCACGTTGCGGATGCGCGACAGGTTGACGCGACCGCCTAGGATTTCGTAGAGCCCGGGGATGATTTTGGCCGGGCGCTGCGCGGCTTCGCAGCGGTCGACCAACCGCCGGAGGACGTCGGACGACACCGAGCACATCGTGATGATGACTTGCTCGACCCCGTGGCGTTCGATGAACTCCGGCAGGCGTTCCGTGCCCCCGAGGACGCGAATGCCCTGAATCGTGGTGCCCGCCTTGCGAGGGTCATCGTCGGCGAACCCAACCAGGTCCAGGCCGAGGTCGGGACGGCTTCGCACTTCTTTGGCTACGAGTGACCCGGCTGACCCCGCGCCGAGAAGCAGGGTACGTTTCGACTTCGTCGCCGCGGTGACGCGGTTGCGGTCGGCCCGCTCGGCCGTCACCCGGCGGAGCACGCGAAGCCCCACGACGCCGACGAAGGCCATCACGAAGTTCATGGCGAGGACCCCGAGGGGGATTCGCACGAAGCGCGCGTGGCCGCCCCACTCAGCGAGCCCGAGTCGAAGCGCGACCAACACGAGGGTCGCGACCGCGAGGCTCGTCCCGACCCGGTAGGTCTCGCGGAGGCCCACGTGCCGCCACGACATCGCCGGAACCCCTCCAAAGGCGAGGGCCAGGTACTGCAGCAGACATACGTAGGGCAGCGTGAAAAAAAGCAGCTTGAGGTAGCTCTCGGTGAGGGCGAACTCGAAGCGGAAGAGAAAAGCCAAGCCGTACGCGGCACACAAAACCCCCAGGTCGAGGGCGGTCTGTACGCTTCGGACGGCGAGCTTGCTCGTCATTTCAGGACCTTAGCCGGATGCACCGAGAACATGGCGCCCCATGCGTAGGTGCGCGCGTGCCCAAGGTGTTCAGACCGCCGCCATGTTGGTTCACCTCGTCAGGCAGTACAAGCTGGGAGAGTTCGAGGGACGCCTCGCGCCGCACCTTTCAACCCACGGGATGACCATCGCCCGTGCCGGCAACCTTTCGGCCTACAGCTTGAAGCCGACCGGGCCAGAGGCGAGCAATGTTTTCTCGCACTGGTTCACGGGTCGCCGACGACGCCGACGCCCACGGCTCCATGGTTGTGGTTCCACAATTCCATCGTCCTTGCGTGCGTTCGGCGACGTTTGCGGCATCATGCCGACCCGGTCGAGTATTCTAGAGTTGCTGCGTTAAGTTCACCGGCAAGCTCTTTGACCTCGCGTTGGTTCGCCACAGCCACCCGGGCGAACCCGGGCGAGGGTTACGGCCACTACTAGGGGCAGGACCAGATTCGCAGCGACGACGTACGCGTACGACAGATAATCCTCGGTGACCCGGCCAGGCCTCCAGCGGCGGGCCACGAGACCGACCCGGAACACGGTCACGATACGTTTCTGACGCTCTCGCGTCAGCGAAGCGCGCGTTCGAGACCGCGGCACACAGACGAAGTGCAACGATACCGGCACTCGTCCGTGGCTCCCCGCAGATTCAACCTCCGTGATGGGGCGCACGAACTCAACCACACCCGCCAAAAGAATGGGACGCCAAGCCTTCCCTCTGGGAAAACATCAGCGTGTCAGACCGTTCGCTGCAAAAGCCCCTGTCTTCAGTCGCATCAAAATACGCAAGCCAAGCCGCGAAGACAATCACCGGCTCCAACTTACGCTTGTCTCTCGTATCTCAACAAAGCGTATCCACGGGACCTCTGACGTGATAACACCGCGCCATGGGGAATGTTGGACCAAATCGCTCGCGTCGGAGTAGCTACCACGTCATTCCGCTCGTCCTTGTCGCCCTCCTTCAGCCGTTTCGCAGTTACGCGGCACCGGGCACGGCCTCTAGCTTAGGTACCTACGACCCTTCACGAGACACCGACGGTGTACCCAGCTTCACTTACCCGTCGGAAATCACGAAGGCGGATTACATCGACTACTTCGAACGTGAGCTACAGACTCATGTCTCCTCGATGGAGGCCGCAGCGACCGGAGCGGCGTCAGGTGCAGCCACAAATATATACGCTCACTGGGTTTCTCTTTACTTGAACGTCATCGAGGATGCGACGTACGCTTACGATGCGTCTCTCGTCAGCTCCGTGGACGAAGCGCTTGCGTACGACCTCATCGCAAGTGCAACGGCGAAGTGGGCGCCCACGGTGGGACCGCCGCCGCCTGCCGGCTCGGAGGACCTTGCAAATGCGGCTCGGACCTATTGGCTTCTGAATCGCCAGGCATGCGGCGCCGAGTTCCCCGCTGCAAACTGCATCGGGGGTACCAAGCTTGTCAGGATGCGCGACTGGTTTTCGTCCCTTGAGACTGCTCGTGCGGCTACGGTTGGGGCCTACTCTCCTGGGGCCTACAACCGGTCGCTCGCCGAGGGGCTATTCCTCAGGGCATGTCTCGTCTTGGGAGTGACCGACCCGCTACGAGATGGGAAGGACTTCTTCGCACGTTCAAGCGAGATCTGGGCGCTTTGGCATGTGCCGGGCGACATCGACGAAGACTCCACGACATATCTATCACTTGATGTCCAATATCTGAATTGGTGGATTGACTTGTCGGCTCAGCAAAGTGTGTTCTCAGAGCCCGCACGGATGAAAAAGATCGCGGAGAGGATGCTGCACTACGCCACGCCCCTCGGCCCGCTTGCGCTGTTCGGTGACTCGGACGGCTTCGCGAGTAGCGCCGGTCGATATATTGCCGCTTTTGAACGCTGGGGCGTGGCGTACCAGGATCCAGCGTTCTCTTGGGCGGCCCGGCGCATGTTCGAATACGTTGAACGGCGCGAATCCGATACGCTAGCGTCGGTCCTGGACCAGCAGTATCGGCAACGAATCATGGAGGGCACGATGGAAGCCGCGATTCTTCAGCACGGCGACCTCGCCGTCGCCAAGCCGCCGCAGTCGTCAAGCGCCGTCACCTATCGAGGCCGCCTTAACTGGAGCGACTACGTTGTAAGTGAACAGACGCCCGAGCCACGACGCGTTGTAGACTCTGGACAGGTACCGGACAAGCTTGTACTGCGCTCGGGCGCAGCTGTTAGCGACAGCCACGCGGTGTTTAACCTCGCCGCCCGTGCCGGACACAGCCATGCTGAGGCGGGTGCCCTCGTCTCTTTTAGCGCCGGTGAGAGCTTGCTGCTGTCGGGCACACCCTACGCAACCTCTGGTCCGTTGCACCAGAATATCTTCCAGGTCAGCCCGCCCGAGGCGCTGGACGAATTCTATGCCCGTTTCACGGGTGCTGAGAGTCCACCCGTCACGCCTTCTCCCACTACCGGCGTGCTCGTCGTTGAGTTCAGAGCAAAGAGCCTCAGCGGCGCCCGGACCCTCGCAGTCCGTCGTGCTTCGGGGAATGTCGCCGGACCGAAGATCTCGGTCGAACTCAACCAAGATGTCTGGTCCACCCACGCGGTTCAACTCGACATCTCAAGCTGGGCGGGACCTCACCCCCTGAAGTTCTCTCTCGTTAGGGGACACGGTTCCAACGTCGTGGCTCGCGGCTCGTTCCTTATCGATGATGTTCGTGTGTCAGCCATGGGCAACCAACTTTCGAGCTGGTCCTTCGACTCGGGTTTGGATGGGTTCTCTCCTGTCAACCCCACCCACCCAATAGCGGTACATCATCGTAACGCTGCATACTGCAACCAGCCGCCTTTCGGAGGATGCCTACAAATCGACGTGGAGACCGACGTGTATCAGCGGGCAGAAACCCGAAGCGTAGATGTTGGCAGGTTCGCGAGCCATGGTGACTTTGCTTCGGCCGAAATTCAACTACGCTCACATTTGGGCAGGCCGGTTGACGTCAACCGATTTGTAGTGTTCCTCGGTGGGCTGGGCATCTGGGTAAGGGACGTCGCCGAAGCCACCGAGGACTTCCCGGGGACTGTAGGGCCGACTTGGAACTTTGGCTTCCTGAAGCAAAGCGGCATTTCAGCGAGCGGTGATTGGTACGTTGGGGGGAAAGTCTCTGTCCCGATTACCGCACTCAGTCGTAATGGGTGTACGTCATCGTGTGATGATTATCTCGTGCAGTGGTACAACCGGCCGAAAGACCTACTTGCGTACGTAGCTGGCTCGGGCGTTTCCTCCACCGTGCCGGTGAGTTCCTGGCTGGACGACGCGGGGCAGCTCCAACCAAACAACGTCGCATATCAGGTAGTACGACAGGTGGATGGTCTTGCGTCTGGGCAAAGTGTTTACTTCGATTCATTATTGCTGCCCCACCCTCCAACCAGTCAGCCCGAAGAGGTTGCCGGACGGGTCTCGTGGCTTGTAGAGAATGAAGACCTGGGTGTGCTGTCGGTCGACGCAGTCGGTGGCCAGGGCGACAATATGGTCGTGGTGGGTGTCAACCCATCAAACCAGGTCGTGAGCTTGCCCGCAGTTGGCGTTTACACGGATGCCTCCTTCTTCCGATTCGTGTTAGACGGTGGCAACCTGGTTCAATACGATGGCGTACAGGCGACTGTTCTTGAATGGGGCGGATACGATCTTGCGGACGGGGGAGCTGCTGCAGACTACCACTCGCGGGCTGGAATTACTCTGACGCAGAACCATGCATTGGAAAACGATATCATCGGCTGGGACGGGGTGCTTGAATCAGCTGCGGTGTCTGGAATGGCGAGTTTCGAGACGCAAGACACGTCTGGTGACAGTCAAGGCGCGGTACGGTTTTCGGACTTTTCGGGGGGCGTACGGCACTCTCACCGGACCGGGCTAAGGGCTCAAACAGCGCTGATAGATGGCAACCAGCGTGTCGAAGTCGTCGTTGACGCGAAGTCGCTTGGTGGTGCGGGTGGGCGTGTAAACATTCAGCGCGCGTGGGGTGGCTCCGGAAGGAGTTCATTTGCCGTGCAAAACGAGTGGCGACGCTACCGAGGGGCTTTCGACGTGTGGTTTGATACCTCCGAACTCGTTTTCTCCAATACTTCGGGCGTGGGCTCAGGGCTCATCATCCCAACCGTGGATGGCGAGTTTCTCCTCGACAATGTCGTCGTGCGGCCCTTGGCGAATCTGGTGTTGAACCCTCATGTCGAATTGGACATAAGTGGTTGGTCGGTGCATGGAAACGCGACGGCGGATCACGAGACCGCGGATGGCGCTCTCGGGTCGAGTAGCTCGGTGCTCGGCGGGCTGGCGCCACCTGGTCCCGGTCAGTGGTACCGGCACCAACACGGGGTTGAATTCCATACCGAGACTGTGTCTGCACATAGCCATGTTGAAGTAGGGTTCTGGGCGAAACATGTGTCAGGGTCAACCGTGCTGAACCTCCAGCGGCCGGCGTCGTTACTCGAAGGAAGGGCCGTCGCTCTATCCGCAACTTGGAAGCCACACCGTGTGGCTTTTGCGGTCGCTCAGGATACGACGTCCTTCCTTTTGAACTCATGCGCCGATAATCCTTGTTCGGACCAGGGCGTTTCACAAGGAGAGTTTCTTGTAGATAATATGATTTTATCCAAGAGGTTGAACCGCGTCCCAAACGGTTTTTTTGACGCTGACATAGAAGGTTGGGTCTCGGGCTTCAACGGTGTTGAAGATGACGGCATGGCGCGCTGGGAGGCAGGGGCAGCAATGAGCATCGAGGTCGGGTCGGGTGTGAATCCTGATCCGGACGGTACCGCTGTTTGTACCTCCCTTACTGACGCAGAGGTCGACTACGGTGCTTCGCACCTCGTGAGTTTTACGGCGCAGTCCCTCTCGGGCGTACAGTATTTGCGCGTCCTTACGGAGAGCGATGCCGCGGTTGTGGAGACCTCCGGATTCGGTGATGAGTTCGTGGTCGATTTGACTGGTGAAACAGGAAGCTTGTGTTTCACGACGGTGCTGGGTGACCAAGGAGCAGCAGCGGAAGTGGTTGTCCCTGGGCATTTCCGTCTCGACAGTGTCGTTCTGTCGTCCGGGCGTTGACACGTCCCGCGTTTTTGGGGGCCGGCACAGCGGTCTAGGCGGTGCGCGGGGTAGGTGGTGTCCCGGCTCCGCGTCTAACCTCAGAACTGGACGGCGACAGGGGTGGTGCGGGTGTCGGTGCTGTTGTCGCCCAATTGCCCCGAACCGTTGTTTCCCCAACATTCGACCGCGCCGGAATCGAGCAGGGCGCAGGCGTGCTCTTCGCCGACGGCGATGGATTGAGCCGGGGCGCTCGGGGTGACGGAAATGGGTACGGACGGGTCGACGCCCGAAACGCCATCTCCAAGTGGGACCGCGGCCCGGTCGCCCCAACACCTCACCGCGCCGCCCGTCAACACGGCGCAACCGAGCCGGGTGCCCAAGTCGAAGCTCTCGACGGCGGTTAGGCCCAATGGTGTCACCGGGATCGGGGTGTCCCTGTTGCCAGTGCCGAGTTGGCCGTTGCCGTTGAATCCCCAACACGAGACCGTGTCGTCCATCAACAGCGCGCACGAGCCGGAGAACCCCGCCACGACCGTCTTTGCACCTTGGCCCAGTGCGACCGGGGCCTGGGGCGTATCCGCCGAGGTGCCGGCGATGCCAGAGCCGAGCTGACCATGCACGTCGTTGCCCCAGCATCGCACCTCGTTGGTGCCGGTCGTGACGCCACAGGTGTGGTTGAAGCCAACGCTGACCTGAGTGAACAGAAGTCCTCCCGCAACCATCTCTGGCGTGGAGGACGACGGGGTCGCCGTTCCATTGCCGAGCTGACCCTCCTGGTCGCGACCCGCGCAGAACACGGTGCCGGGGAGCGTTAAGACGCATGCATGTTGCTCGCCGACGCCCACCGCCACGAGGTCGTCGGGGACGGTCCCGAAGCCAAGAGTCGGCACGTTCGAGGGACCCAGACTCCCGGTGCCGAAGTGGCCGTTGCCGTTGCTTCCGAAGCAGCGAAGATCGAGGGACCCATCGAGGGTGCAGGAGCTCGTCACCCCGAGCGCCGCGTCGATGGAAGCGGTAAGGGGTTGGCCATTCGTCTGGACGAGGGCGGGCGTGAGTCGGTCCATGTCATCGCCTAGGCCGAGACGACCATTGTCACCCTCACCCCAGCAGGAGACCTGGTCGTTCGTCGGGCTGATGAAGCAGGTGTGAAAGTTGCCCGCTACGATGCGTCCGACGTCGGGCATGCCCCCGGCGCCGCCGCCTCCAGGGCCGGTGCCTCCGCCGCCGACCGCCGTAGAGCTCGTGGGGCCGGCGCCTCCCCCTCCGACGTTGGGGTTGCCCCCGCTCGAGAGGCTCGAGCTGGTCGGGCCTATCAGGGTCAAGCTGCTCCCCCCGGCGCCGCCGACGCCTGCGGGGGAGAGGCCCCCCGTCTCGAGGACACACGCGCCCACAACAGCCGCTCCGAAGGCCCCGATGGCCAGCCCCAAACCACGCAGCTCCGACATCCGGTAGAGGTACCGCTTTCCCTCGGGGAGCGCAATTTGTGGCGATGCGACGGTGGTGGTGGTGGTGAGGATCGCCGGCGTCGTGGCGCGGGTGGGCTCATTTCTTCACACCGTCGGTACGCCGGCTCAACCCTGGGGGGTGACGATTGCGTTTGGTGCGTGCCAGGCCGGATTTCGCCGGTAAGGATAGATTCGCTGGAGGCCGAAAGAGCATGAACAGAAAGCGCGCACTCATCACGGGAATCACCGGACAAGACGGCTCATATCTCGCCGAGCTACTTTTATCGAAGGGGTACGAGGTTCATGGGATCATCCGTCGGTCCAGCAGCTTCATCACGGGCCGAATCGACCACCTCTACCGCGACCGGCACGACGACGACGTCCGCCTGTACCTCCACTACGGCGACCTTTCGGACGCGACCGGCCTCGAAACCATTCTCTCGAAGTCCCGGCCCCAAGAGATTTACAACCTGGCCGCCCAGAGCCACGTGCGGGTCTCGTTCGACATGCCCGAGTACACGGCCGACGTGTCGGGGCTCGGTGCCCTCCGGCTGTTCGAAGCCGTCCGTCGCACCGACCGGGGGACCAAGGTGTACCAAGCGAGCACCAGTGAGCTGTACGGCAAAGCCGTCGAGGTACCGCAACGTGAGACGACCCCGTTCTATCCGCGCAGCCCCTACGCCGCCGCGAAAGCGTTCGCCTTTCACACCGCCCGAAACTACCGGGAGGCGTACGGGATGTTCGTATGCAACGGCATTCTCTTCAATCACGAGTCGGAGCGGCGAGGCGAGACCTTCGTGACGCGAAAGATTACGCGCGCCATCGGCCGCATCAAACATGGGCTCCAGGAAAAGCTCTATCTGGGGAATCTCGATGCGCGGCGCGATTGGGGGCACGCTGAGGACTTCGTCGAGGCGATGTGGTTGATGCTGCAACAAGACCGGCCCGAGGACTACGTCATCGGAACCGGCGAGACCCATACCGTCCGCGAGTTTCTCGAGGTCGCGGGCGAGGTGGCCGATCTCGACCTCGACAAGCACGTCGCCTTCGACGAGCGCTACCTGCGCCGCACCGAGGTCGACGTCCTCCACGCGGACCCCTCAAAAGCCAAGGACGAGCTCGGGTGGTCGCCGAAGGTTTCGTTCCCCCAGCTCGTGCGCCGGATGGTCGAACACGACATCGAGCTGGCGGCGCGCGAGAAACGCGCCCTCGCGGCTTAAATACGTTCCCGTGGGTCCGCTACATCTCGACGCGCCGCTCCGTTTCTTTTGGCGGAGCGAGGACGCGTCGAAGCTTTCTGGCGCAGCCCATTCGGGCCCATCACTCAGTCGCGCGCGGTTCCGTCGGTGAGCTTTCGCTCTTGGAGCGCGAGGGCGCCCCGGCTCAACGCGCGGAGCATGCGCAGGCCCATGTCGGGGTAGTCCTCCAGGACGTCGTACAGCACGGTGCTGCGGAGACGGAGGGCGACGGTATCGGTCTCGGCCCGGAGGTCGTACCAGCGGGGGAGGCGCCCCATGTTGTCGAGGCCGCCGACGAGCCAGCGCGAGGTGAAGGTTCGGGGTGGCGCCCCCGGTGACGTCGCCACCAGCGTCCCCGCCACGATCATGTAGTAGTGGTCGGCGAGGTCACCGCGGCGCCAGAGCGTGGCGCCGGCGCGGAAATGCGCCTCGTGCGCCCCTTCGGCGAGTTCGGCGAGGGCCTCGATGCTGACCTCGCGAAAGTTGCTGGTCGTTCGCATGAGGAACATCTTGTCGACGAGGGTCAGCCCCGACGTGACGGGGTAGTCCGGGTATTCCGGGCCATCGATCGCGGGGCCTCCGCGCTCCTCTTGAAGTTCGCGCACCCCGCGGGCGAGCGCGCCCAGCACGCCGATGATGAGGTTGCTGTTGTCCTCGAAGAGCTCTTCCATCTCCTCGGCGTCCATCTCGAGGGCGAGCACAGGACTCCGCGCGATCGCGTGCGCGCCGCGCGGGTCGCGGGCCAACGAGGCCAGACCCCCCACCGACGTGCGGCTCGAAAAGCGACCCACCGACTGACCGCCCAAGAACATTTCGACTTCACCGTCGACGATGAGAAAGAACTTCTGCACCGGCTGGCCCGGCGTGAGGAGGACGTCGCCGGGGCTGAAGCGCCGCTCGCGGGCGAAGGAAGCGAGAAGCGCGAGCTCGGCCCCAGACAAGTCGGCAAATCCCGGCATGCTCTTGAGGATGAGCGAGCGCTCGACCGAGCTGGTCCGAGGTTTCCGCCGTCGGTAGGCGCTGAAGTCGGCGCGCATCATGGCGACGACCCCGTGGCGGGCGTGAGCAACGCCGCGGCGGCGGCGGTTTCGAAGCGCCGCGCGGCGGGCGAAGCCTCGTCGGCGGACGCGGTGCGGTCGGACGCCCCGCGGCGGAAGGCATCGCTCGGGGCCACCTCGCCGAGGATGTCGCTGGTGCGCGCGGCGTCGCCCACCATGGCGGTCAGCTCGTCGAGACTCAGCTCCTCGACGTGGTAGCGCACGATTTCGCGCAGCGCTTCACTCGGGTCGTCGAGCATGTCGCGGAGCACGTCGGCGTACACACGGCTCAACTGGGTCCGGGCCGTCGCGGCCGGAGCACTTCCCTCGGCTCCGCCGTCGGCGGCGGCCGCGAGCGCGTCGGCGACGGTGCGCCGACTCGGCGGGTCGTAAAAGTCACGCGCGGCTTGCAGCCGCTCGGGCGCCGCGGCGTCGCTCATCATCGCCAGCACGCCCTCCCGGAGCGGCGATGGCACCACGTGCTGGAGCAGCTCGCGGCTGCTCGCCCGCGCCCCCTTGGAGCCGTGTCGTAGGGCGTCGTAGATGATGCGAAACTCCTCTCGAGGCTCGATGATATGCAAGAGCCGAAACACCTCGCGGACGGCGCGCTCCTGTTTTTCCTCCAGAAACGCGACGAGCAGCTCGGTCGAGGGCGCCATGTCTTCTCGGTGCACGTGGTCGGCGACCCCCTCGACCGCGAGCCGCCAATTGAGCGCGCGGACGCCCGTCCGCATGGTGGCCCGGGCGTGGTCCATGGCGCGACCCCGGTCGACGTCCAACTCCGGGTGGGCGAGCCGAAGGCGTCCGAGCCCCCGGAGGATCTTCCACCGCGCCCAGGTGTCCCGCTCCCTCAGAACGGCATCGAAGAGGACATCGAAGGCCGCCTGCGTGCCGAAGACCGCGATGGTCCGGGGGAGGTGACGCCGTACTTCCGGCGACAGCGTGGTGTCGGCGAGCGCGTCGGAAAGCGCGTCGAGCGCGACCGGGCCGAGATGCACCAGCGCACGCTGTGCCTCGCGACGACTCTCGCGCCGCCGCACGAGGTTGATGAGGGTCGGGAGGTGGGCGGGGGCGGGCCGAAGGGCGAGGCTCCGCGCGACTTCGACCAGCACCTCGGGGAGGGCGCGCCGCGCGAGTTCGGCGGGCAGCCAGGGATAGGCGCCGGCCGGGAGGTGGCGCAAGGTCTGGGCGAGGGCGAGGGCCATGTCGTCGCCCCCGTCGTGGAGCATGGCCCGCAGCTTGGCCTCGGCTTCGTCGTGGGCGACGACGCCGCGCGAGACCAGGGTCACGAGGGCGGTGCACCGCACGGCGGGGCTCGGGTCGTCGAGGTAGTCTCGGAGCACGGCCATCTCGTCCTCGTCGTCCCCGGCGCCGAGCACCCGGAGCGCCGCGGCGCGGATGGCATCGTCGTCGTGGTCGAGGAGCCGGCCGGTGAGCCGGGCGACGTCGTCTCGGTCGGTCCCCGAGAAGAGGTCAAAGGCGCGCAACACCACGTCGCGCGAGGGGTGGAAGAGGATGAGGGCGGGGACCAGCTCTGTCTTGCCGTAGATGTCGAACATCTCGAGCGCGGCGACCACCTCCGCGTCGCGGGCGGAGCTGAGGGCAGAGACCAACGTCTCGAAGGAGGCGAGGTCGAGGTCCGGCATGTCGACGTCGCGGTCGATCGCGCCGTCGCGAAGTTGTTGGCGAAAGCGCTCGAGATAGTGCGGCTCGAGGCCCCAGGTGGTGAGGACGAATACCGCGGCCAGCCCCACGAGGCCGACGGCAATGTAGTGCGCGTCGTCGGTGACGTAGGTCACGCCGAGGATCGTCAAGGAGGCGAGGGCCTGGCCGCCTCGCTGTCCGATGGCCTCGGCGAACGCCTTGAACCGGTCTCGAGTGCGGCGCGGCAAGGGGAGGTAGAGGATTTCACTGGCGGTTCGGTGCACGGAGTGGCGCAGGGTGCCGTCGGCGCCTTTGAGCAACAGCGCCGGTACGATGCCGATGGTCAGCGCAAAGCCGACGGTGCCCAGCAGCAGCAACGAGGGCATCAGCAGGAGGGCACGGTTGACCCCCACCGAGCTCAGGAGGCGCGGGGCGATGAAGAGCTGGACCGCGAGGGAGCCGAGGTTGAGCACCGCGTAGAACCGGCCGAGAAAGATCCCGAGGTTCCAACCGCGATTGGCGGTCTCGGCTACGACCTTGGCCTTGAAGAGAAAGTCGACCCCCGTCACGAGCAGCGCCCCGACGAGGACCATCACGAAAAGCCGTCGCAGGTACGGGTCGTGCGCGATCTCGCCCACGCCCATTCGTGGGGCCTCATCGCGGCGCGCGGTGCCACGGCGGCGCGGCGCGGGCTCGGTGTCGCCCGGGCTGAATCCCATGGGGAGCGCGCTTGCGACGACGAACAGCGCGCCCGAGATCAAGAGCAGCTCGCGGGGGCCGACGACCTCGAGCAGCAGGCTCGCGCCCCCCGACCCGAGCACCGCCCCGAAGACCCCCCCGGCCCCGATGATCGAAAACAACCGCTTGGCCTGGCCGACGTCGAGAACGTCTCCGAGCTGGAGCCAGAATTGCACCACCACGACGGTGGTGGTCAGCCCGGACCACACGTAGAGGGCGCCCAGCGCCCAGGGGGCATGGTCGCCGGTGATGGTGTAGAACCCTGCCGTGACGACGCCCCCCACGGCGAGGGAGAGCGAGAGCAGCCTCCGCCGCGGATAACGGAGGACCGCCCACTGGTTGGCGCGGCCGACCGCGAGCGCCACCCCGGCGATGGCCAGGTACGCGAGGGGAAGCCATTCGACGGGGAGCCGGTCGAGAAACAGCGCATCGCGCGCCGTCTCGAGCATCGAGTGGGCGCCGAGGAGCGCGACCAGCGTCACGAAGCCGACCCCGGTGTCGCGCCGGTCGCCGGGCGCCACGCCGAGGACACGGCTCAGCCGATTCATCAGCTGGGTGACCGGCCGGGCGAGCCCCGGGCGGCGGACCCCTCGGCGTCGCTCGATTTCCGACACGGCGCCATGAGCCTACCAGCCTCCGCGATGGGTTCCACCGCCCGAACGGGTAGGGCGGTCGCCCCGTGTCTAGGACCTGCGTCTCAGGAGCTGTATCTCGAGCGTTGGGGTCAGCCCCCGTGCATGCCGCCCTCGCCCGGGGCCGATGGGTCGACGCCGTCCTCGTCGTCGGGCTCCGCCTCCTCGCACGCGCTCCAGCGCCCGTGGACACACCACTGGACGCCGACGAAGCAATTGCGGGGGTCGAGGTACACCTCGCAGGGCCTCTGGTCGCCCGGCGAACAGGTCTCCGGGTCCGAGGGGCCGGGCGGCGACGGCGCGTCGTCGTCGTCAAGAGAAGGCATGCCGCCGCCGCGGGCCCCATCAACACCGGCGCCAGGCGCCGTCGGCAGGGCGATGCGAGGAGATGTGTTGTCGCCGCCGCCGCCGCCGTCGGAGCCCGAAAAGCAGGCCGAGACGGCCGAGAGGACGAGGGCCATCGAATGTAACCGCACGCGTCCGAAGAACGACGCGAGACGCCGGCGCTGAAGGAAAAAAAGTGTGCGACGAATCCCTACCCGGGGCGTCCTCGGGGGGCCATGACGGGGGGCTGACCCTCTCCTCCCTCTCCTCCCTCTCCTCAACCGGCTTCCCGTCGTGGCGAGTTTTTTCCGAGCGCGCTTCCCGCTCGGCGGTCCTCTCGGCTCTATATTACGCTCGTGAGGTGAAGACGCTCCGACGCTTACGGGCGGTGGCGGGCCTGCTGCTGGGGGGTCCACCCGTTGCCTTCGCCGCCCTCGCGTGTGGCGGAGGGGCATCGGGTACCTGCGGAGGCGACGGCGGCCCGGCGGTGGTTGCGTGCACCTGCGCCGACGGTCGGGCGGGCACCGCGCCCTGTTCGGCGGATGAAGGTCTGGCCGGCGCGTGCACTTGCACGAGCGAGGCCGACGGGACGTGGGTGTTGCGCTGGGGCGACGAGCGGGCGCAGGACACCATCGCCCTGGCTGCGGTGGACGACGGGCTCGTCGTCGTCGGTGGGTTCGAGGGGCGCATCGTCGTCGGCACCGAGACCCTCGTGAGCGCCGGTGGTCGCGACATTCTCGTCGTCCGCCTCGACCCCGACGGAGGGGCCCGGTGGGCGCGCCGGTACGGCGGGCCGGGCGACGACTTCGCCGCATCGGTCGCCGTGGGAGAAGAGGGGGCGCTCTACGTGGGGGGCGGCTTCAGTGGACGGCTCGCGATGGGGGATTTGCCCGAACTCCAGGCCGATGCGCAGACCGACGGATTCGTCGCCCAATTCGACGCCGAGGGCACCCCCCAGTGGTCCCGCGCCTGGGGCTCCGACGGCTTCGACGCCTTCACGCGCATGACGTTCGATCCGGTGGCGGGCGACGTCGCGGTCGGGGGCTACTTTCAGGGCGCGGTTGCGCACGACGATGGCACCCTGCTCGGGGGCGGCGGCACCGACACGATGGTGGCGAGGCTCGGACCCGATGGAGCGTCGCGGTTCTTCACGCGCTTAGGGGGAAGCGCCAATGACTTTTTGGGCGGGTTGGCGGTGACGGGGGATGGCGCCACCTGGGTCGCGGGCGGCTTTCAGGGCCGGTTGGGACAATTGAAAGACAGCGCGCAAGGCAACGCCTACCTCGCCCGGGTGGACCCCGATGGGGTCTACGACTTCGGGACGGACACCGCCTTTTTCGTCGGTGAGGGTCGGGACGACGCCCGCGGGGTGGCGGTCGTCGGGGAGCGGGTGTGGGTCGCGGGGCGCTTCACGCGTCGGCTCGAGCGGAGAGAAGGGCCGGGCGCGCAACCCGGAGGGCGCGAGGCGGCGGGGGCGGGCGACATCTTTCTCACCTGGAGCGCGTCCGTCACGGAGTTCGGCGAGCTCACGACCTACGGCGACGGGGCGCGCGAGGAGGTCACGACCCTGGTTTCCGACGGCGGCGCGCGTCTGCTGCTCGCCGGGGGGTTCGAGGGGATGGTCGACTTCGGCCTCGGCGCGCTCGAAGTCCCGGCGCCGGAGACGAGCGACGGATACGCGGTCGCGCTCGACGGTGTCACCGGTGCTGCGATCGCTCAGGTTTCGGTCGCCTCGACCGGCTTCGCGCAAGTCGAGAGCGCCGCCTTCGACCCCGTCACCGACCGCTGGTGGCTGGCCGGTCGCTTCCAGGGCGAACTCACGCTGAACGGCACCCGGCGTCTCAGCGAAGGCGCCTCGGACCTCTTCGTCGCGGCGGTACGCCCCTGAGCCCGACGAACACCTGCGTTGTCGCGCGACGCCGGCCCGCGGCGCGCGATGGATCCAGGTGATGACGTTGCAACCGCTCTCCGGAGCCCGCCGCCTCGACTTCTCCCGGGCCCCCGGGGTACACCCCACGAGGTCGGTGATCGATCACGAGGACAACCTCCAGCAGCGCTTCGGTCTGCCGTCGTTCCGGCCCTGGCAGCGGGAGGCCATCGACGAGATCCTCGACGGATGCGGTCGCGTCCTCGTGGTGGCGCCCACCGGGGGCGGGAAGTCGCTGACGTACCAGTACCCGGCCACGGTGCTGCAGGGAACCACGGTGGTGGTCTCGCCGCTCATCGCGCTCATGGAGGACCAGGTCCGAGCCCTCGACGAACGCGGCATCGCGGCCACCTACCTCGCCTCGACCCTTCCCCCCGAAGTCCGCCGCGAGCGCGAACAGAGACTCGAACGCGGTCACTATCGCATCGTCTATGTGGCGCCCGAGCGGTTGCGCAATCCGTACCTTCGCGGCTTGCTCGAGCGGCTCGCGCCCCCCTTGGTCGCAATCGACGAGGCCCATTGCATCTCGCAGTGGGGCCACGACTTTCGCCCCGACTACCTTCGTCTCGGGGAAACCCTCGCCGCGCTTCGTCCGCCTCGCGTGCTCGCCTGCACCGCCACCGCCACGCCCCGGGTACGGGAGGAAATCGTCGCCCGCCTCGGGCTGCCCGCGGGGGAGACGCGCGTGTACCTGCGTGGGTTTGCCCGTCCGAACCTGCACTTCGAGGTCGAGGAGCTCGATGGGCTGAGCGCCCGGACGAGGGTGGTGAAGCGGCGGCTCTCCGAGGTGCTGCAGCGCCCCGGGGCGGGCCGAGGGTCGGCCATCGTCTACGCGGGGACCCGCAAGAACACCGAAAAGCTCGCCCGCGCCTTCGCGTCCGAGGGGTGGCGCGCCGAGGCCTACCACGCCGGTCTCGAAGCCAGCCAGCGCGAGCAGGTGTCGACCGCGTTTGCGGAGGGGGCGCTCGAGGTGGTGGTGGCGACCAATGCCTTCGGGATGGGGATCGATCGGCCGGACATTCGGCTCGTCGCCCACACGCAGGCTCCCGGTAGCATCGAGCAGTACTACCAAGAGGTCGGCCGCGCCGGCCGTGACGGCGCCCCCGCGCACGGCCTGCTTCTCAGTGGTTCGGCCGACTTTGGGTTTCGGCGCCGTCTCATCGAGTCGTCCGTGCCCGAAGACAGCGCGCCGGAGGAGCGGACGGCGTGGGTCGACCGCCAGTGGAACTTGTTCATCGACCTCATGCGTTACGTCGAGGCCGGGAGCTGCCGGCACGACTTCATCCTCCGCTACTTCGGCGACGAAGGGGAGACGTTGGGGGGGTGCGGGCATTGCGACGTCTGCGAGCGTCTCGACGGTGACGTCGGCCCTCCGGCCATCACCGAGGAAGACGCGATCACCGTCCGGAAGGCGCTCTCGGGGGTGGCGCGCCTACGCGGTCGGGCCGGTCTCACGGTGCTGAGCCAGAGCCTGCACGGAGACGACAACCAGCGCACCCGCCAGCTTCGCCTCACCGAGCTGAGCACCCACGGGCTTCTCTCGGGTCATCCGCTGGGGTGGATCCAGGCGTTGCTTCGCCGCCTCATGACGGCCGATCTGGTCGGGGTGACGGCGAGCGACTACCCGGTGCCGTTTCTCACGCCGCGGGGACGCGACACGATGAAGGGGACCACGGCCGTACGCGTCATGCTGCCCCCCGCCCACGTCGGGCGCACGTCGAAGGGGCGAGGGCGCAAGTCCGCCGCCCGGCGGGGCCGAAACGAGCCTCCGCCCCTCGACGACGCGAGCGCGGCGCTCTTCGAGCGGCTGCGCGAAACCCGGCGCGAAGTGGCGCGGGAGAAGGGCGTACCCGCCTATGTGGTGTGCCACGACCGAACCCTGATCGACATGGCCAACCGGCGCCCCGTCGACGTCGTGGGCCTCGGCGACGTGCACGGCATGGGGCCGGCGCGTATCGAGGCCTACGGCGACCGCTTCCTCACGGTACTCCGTGAGGTGTGAGGTGTAGCGAACCCATGGGAACGCAATGGGGTCAGCGCCGGGACGGCATGCTCATGCCCCCGGCGGGGCTCTTGATGTCGAGCAATTCGACGTCGAACACCAAGTCACCGGCCGGCCGGCCCGGGGACTTCGGCTTTTCTCCGTAGGCGAGCGCGGCGGGGATCCAGAGGCGAAACGTGTCGCCCTTCACCATGAGCTGGAGGCCCTCGGTCCAGCCCTTGATGACCTGCGTGACCCCGAAGCTCGCCGGGCGCCCTCGGACCACCGAGCTGTCGAACATCTCGCCGTCCTTGGTCCACCCCGAGTAGTGCACGGACACCCGGTCGTTGGGGAGGGGATGGTCTTTGCCCTCTCCCTTCTTGAGGCGCTTGTAGACGAGCCCGCTCTCGGTTTTCGTCGCGTCGTCCGGCGGGCTCTCGAGGTCACTGGGGACCTCGGGAGGCTTGGGGCCCGGCGTCACCTCGAGCAACTCCACATCGAAGACCAAGTCGCCTGTGGGCGCGCCCGGTCGTTGGGGGCGGTTGCCGTACGCGAGGTCCGCGGGGATCCAGAGGCGGCGCTTTTCGCCCGCCACCATGAGTTGAAGCGCCTCGGTCCATCCCTTGATGACCCCGTTGACGGCGAACTGGGCCGGCTGGCCGCGCTTGCGCGAGCTGTCGAACATCTTGCCGTCGCTCTTCTGCCAGCCGGTGTAGTGGACCTTGACCTTGTCGTACTTGGCCGGTTTCGTGTCGCCCTTGCCGGCTTGGAGGACCGAGGTGATGAGTCCGCTCTTGGTCTTCTGCGCGTCGGCGGGCGGCTTTTTGAGGTCATCCGGCGGCGGGATGTCCTCGGCGGTGGCGCCGGTCGTGGGGGGATGGCCGGGAGGCAGCCCTCCTTTGGCCTGGCCCCCCTTGGCTCCCGTCCGGGGCGACATCGCCGCGCCGGCCGTCGACGTCGGCTTTGCGGCGGCACTCCCGGCGGTGTCTTTTCCCGCCTCGGTGCCGCCGCCGCCATCGCAGGCGAAAAGCAGGCCGGAAACGAGCAGCAACGGGGCGGACCAGCGACGGAACATCATGACGGCGCGGAGTGTGGGCTAAAGCCCGGCCTTCTTCAACTGGGCCTGCTTCAGCTGGGCCCGCTTCAGCTGGGCTCGCTTCAACTGAGCCCGGTGATGCGACCGTCGACCAAGTCGATCGCCTCGGCCGCGGGGCGACGGGGGAGACCGGGCATGCGGAGAAGGTCTCCCGTGAGGGCGACCACGAAACCGGCGCCGGCTTGAATGACGAGGTCGCGCACGGTGAGGGTGAATCCTTCGGGGCGTCCGACGCGTTTCGGGTCGTCGGAGAGCGAACTCTGGGTCTTGGCGATGCATACCGGGAGGTCGCCGTACCCGAGCTTGTCGACGCGGCGGAGCGCGGCCTCGGCGCCGGCGGTAAACGCCACGTCGCCCGCGCCGTAGACGCGCGTGGCCACGGTGTGAATCTTGTCGGCGGTCGAGGCGGTTCGGTCGTAGAGCGGCCGATGGGGACGCTCAGGCGCGCCTTCGACGGCCGCGATCAGGGTATCGGCGAGGTCTAAGGCGCCTTCTCCGCCTCGCGCGTGGTGATCGCTGACCGCGAACGGAGCCGCCGCGTCGCGGCACATGGCGGCGACGGCTTCGATCTCGGCATCGCTGTCGCTCGCGAAGCGGTTGAGGGCGACGATCACTGGCTTGCCGAATTGCTGGGCGCTCTCGACGTGGCGCGCCAGGTTCGGGAGCCCCGCCTGCACCGCGTCGGGGTCGGGGGTGGTCAGCGCGTCGTAGCCCACCCCCCCGTGAAGCTTCAGCGCGCGCACCGTGGCGACGAGGACGATCGCGGCGGGATTCAATCCGGCCGCGGGGCACTTGATGTCGAGGAACTTTTCGCCGCCGAGATCGAAACCGAATCCCGCTTCCGTCACGGTCCAGTCGGAAAGGTGCATCGCCATGCGGGTGGCGAGCACGCTGTTGCACCCGTGCGCGATGTTGGCGAAGGGCCCCCCGTGCACGATGGCGGGCGTGTGCTCGAGGGTCTGCACGAGGTTGGGTCGCATCGCTTCCTGCAGCAGCGCCATCACGGAGCCGGTGACGCCGAGCGCGCCGGCCAGGACCGGCTCCCGTGTGCGGGTGAACCCGATTAGGGTGCGGTCGATGCGGGCGCGGAGATCCTCAGGCGTCTCGGCGAGACACAGCATCGCCATCACTTCGCTCGCCGCCGTGATGTCGAAGCCGGTCTCCCGGGGCACCCCCTGTTTGGGCCCGCCCATGCCCACCATCACGTGGCGAAGGGCGCGGTCGTTCATGTCGATCACCCGCTTCCAGGCGATCCGTCGGGGGTCGAGCGCGGCTGACCCGCCGAAATGGAGTTGGTTGTCGAGCACCGCCGCGAGCAGGTTGTGCGCGCTGGTGATCGCGTGAAGGTCTCCCGTGAAGTGCAGGTTGATGCTCTCCATGGGTACGACCTGGCTGTAGCCGCCCCCACACGCGCCTCCCTTGACCCCCATGCACGGTCCGAGGGACGGTTCACGCAGCGCGAGGCACACGCGCTTGCCGCGGCGGTCGAGGGCCTGGCCGAGCCCGATGGTGGTGGTGGTCTTGCCCTCCCCCGCCCGGGTCGGCGTGATCGCCGACACGAGGATGAGCCGGTTCGGGGTCGTGGCCGCGCGCGGGGTCTCGAGCAGAGAGAGGTCGAGCTTCGCCTTGTCGTGGCCGTAGGGGTAGATGCGGCTCCCGTCGACGCCCAGGCGGGAGGCGATCTCGCCGATGGGACGAACGGTGGCGGCCTGGGCGATGTCGACGTCGCTGCGCATGGCGAGACGCTACTCCGGGCACGTCGGTGAAAGAAATCACCGCGTCAGTACGTTGACCCATCGTGAGCCAAAGCACCGACGGCGCGCCGTCTCGGGGTCCACCTCATCGAGGCCCCCGGCCTTCGTGGCGTTGGCCCGAACCTTGAAACTGAATCGGATGAGTCGCGTAAGCCAGGGAAGAGCGGGACGCGGAGGAGACACGACGAGATAGGCCGAGCCGTTCGGATGCCGCACGGCGAGGCGAGGAGAACAGAAGACCCCATGACACGAGACACCGGCCGAGACCTTCGCATCGTCATCCGTACCCCCGACCGGGTGGTCGTCGACACCGTCGCCACCCACGTCGAAGTCGAAGACACCCTGGGTCGCTTCGTCGTCGACGACCTCAGTCCGAACCTGGCCGCGTTGACCCCCTCTGAGGTCACGGTCGTACGCCGCGACGGCAGCCGCGTGTCGGTCCAGGTCGGTTGGGGCACCCTCACCGCCGTCGGGACGGAGGCACGTTTGATCGTCGACCGCGCCGCAGTCACCGCGGTCGCCCTCCCCGCCAGCGCCCCGTCGCGCGTCACCGAGCCGCCGATGCCGCTCGCGGTCTAGCTTCAGATCGCGCTGGGCCTCAGATCGCGCTGGCGAAGGCGCGGCCGAATTCCAGGGGCATCGGGCGATGCTTGGGGTTCTTGGCGGTGGCCGCCCGAAGGAGCTTCGCCACCTCCGCGGGGAAAGGTTTCAGTCGCTCGCGGTCCTCGAACGGGTCGCGACGCATGTGGGCGATGATGCGGTCGCGCTGGCCCTCGATGTCGTCGAAGAACGCGCGGCCCGTGGTGACGTTGTAGATGGTCGCGGCGAGCGCGTAGACGTCGGCCCGTACGTCGAGCTCCACCGGATCCAGCACCTGCTCGGGCGCGATGTAGCCCGCCGTTCCCGCGACGAATCGGCCGCCGGCCTCGGCGTCGACGGTGGCGGCGCGGACCATCCCGAAGTCGATGACGACGGTCGACAGAGGAGTCGCCATCGCGGGGTCTCGGTGCTTCTGCGGGTCGAACCGAACCCCGCCTGCGAGGGGCAATCGCAACCAGAGGTTGGCGGGCTTGATGTCGCGGTGCACGAGGCCCGCGCCGTGGAGGGCGGCGAGCCCCGCGCAGGACTCGACCACGACCCGGGTGAGCTCGAACAACGACATGCGCCTCGCGGTCGAGTACATCTTGAGGTCGGCGCCGATGAGGTATTCGAGCACGAGAAAGGGCACGTCTTCCGCGACCCCGCGGTCGATGATGTTGGCGACGTTCGGGTGATAGAGGCCCGCGAGCGCGGCCGCCTCCTCGACGAACGACTTCAAGATCCCTTCGCGCTCGACGTCGGTCGCGCTCTGGAGCACGTCCGCCTTGGGGATCTTGAGGACGAACATCCGGTCGGCGCCCGGTTTGCGCACGAGCCACACCGAGCCGATGCCCCCCGCCCCGAGGGGTTTGATCAGCTCGTATCCCGAAATGACCTTGGGGCCCTCGGGCCGCTTTCGCTTGGGGGGCGGGGGGGTCCGTCGAATCGCGGCCTGCACCGCGTCCTCGAGGAGCGCCGACGTCACCGGTCCGAGCGAGGCGAGCCACACGTCGATGAGCGTCATGTCGCGCGAGGTGATCGCCCTCGCGACGAGGGAGGCGACCCGGGGGGCGTTTTGCGTCGAGGCGCGACTCAGGGAGTCTTCGACCGCGGAACCCCCGTCTTCCCCCGCCGACCGCAGCGCCTTCACCGGATCGGCGAGGGCCTGTTGGAGGCGGTCGGCGGCCAGGACGAGTTGCACGCACATCGCTTCGAGGTTCGGCCGCATCCCGGCGGCGCCCCCGAAATCCTTCAGCGTGTTCGAGAGGGCCTCCAGGGCGTACGCGAGCTCGGTCTCGCTGGCCTTCAGCGTCTCGAGGGCGGCGGCGGTCGCGGGGCCCCATGCTCCTTCGGGGGCGCGGTTGGCGACGGATTCGCGCAGGGTCTCCGCCTGTTCACAGCAATGGCGCAGCGCCCCGGTCGCCATCATGGGGAGCGCCCCGCCGAGCGACCGCAACATCGCAGGGCGGTCGATGACGAGCGCCCACCACGCGGCGAAGGGGCCGAGCCATTGGACGTCGTCGATGAGCCCCAGGGTCGTGCCCCGCGTCGTATCGACGAGACGCCAGAAAATGGCGCTCAGCGCTCGTTCCAGCGGCTCGGGGAGGCTCCGCGACCCGTCCGCCAGCCCCTGGAGTTTGCGCAGCCACAAGCACGTATCGTGGGCGGTCGGGCCGCGGTCGCGGTCCTCGGCCGCATCCGAGCAGGCATCGAGCGCGTATCCCCCGAGGCGAAGGGCCAGCACCTCGAGCGGGACGTCGGCGTCCATCTCGTGACCCTCTGACTGCCGACGCTCCTTCACGATGTCGAGCAGCTCCGAGGGGGCCGTCGACAAGGTCTTCCACGTTTGGGACAGATCGGGCTCTTCGAGGGCGTCCTGTGTCGGACTCGTGGCAAGGAGCGGCTGCCACAGGCGGAGGGCAAAGGCCCGTCCGCACCCTTCGAGCGCGTTGACGGCGGCGGCCCGGTGGCGCGGGCGCCGGGTCGTCAGCGCGATGCCGCGCGCATCCTGAAACGTCGATCCCAGCATGGCGGCGAAGCGGGCGGCGCGCGCGTCGGCCTCTTCGTCGTCGTACTGTGCCGCCACCCGGACGAGGTTGTCGAGACCGAGTTCGAGGTCGAGCGGATCGCGCTCGGCCCCATCGATCACGTCCGTGCAGGCGATGACCTCGATCCAACGACGGAGGTCGTCGGGTTCTCGCGAGGACGGCCGCCGCGCGGTGTCGCGGAGCGCCTGCAGGGTCTCTTCGACGTCGGGATCGTAGGGGCCGCGCCGCCACAGCGTGGCCAGCCCCTTGGCGAGGGCGCGGGCCGAGATGGCGCCCCCATCCCCCGAGAGGATTCGGCCTGCGAGGCGATCCCAGAGGTCTCGTCGCTCCCGAAACAGGTAAGGACTGGCCGCCGCGACCGCCGCGAGAACCCAGGCATCTTGCTCGGGTTCGTCGATGATCGCGCGAAGCTGGCTCGCCATGAGGCCGAGGGTTTCGGCGGGCAACGAGGCGAAGGCGCAGATCGCCCGTTGGCGGAGCACCGGCGAGTCCCCGAGCATCCAATCGAGCAGCATGCCCTCGAGCTGCCGCAAGTTCCCCGTTAGGCGCCCGATCGCCCGGGCGGCGTGCACCCACACGAGCGGTTCGGGGTGGAGCATCAGGGGCTGGAGCACCTCGAGCGTCCATCCGACCAGTTCCTGGTCGACGTCGGGAGGCATGCCGCCCACGCTCACTTCCAGTCCGCGGGCGGCGAGCACGCGCCCCCGTAGGTTGCCGAGGGCGGGGCGGCTGATCATGACCTTGAAGGTCGACTGCGCCCCGTAGAGCCAGGGCCCCAGCTCGGGCGCCTCGAGCGCGGAGGCGCCGGCTTCCCAGATGAGGATCTCGAGTCGCGCGCGGGCCTCGGCATTGACCGGGTCCCTCAGGTCGTCCCCGTCGCCCACGCGCGGCACACAACCGATGGCATCGGCGAGAGGACCTCCGACGACGCGGGCGCGGGCCACGCCCTGGACCGCGGCCGCGTGGCGGGGGTCGCGGGGCAGGCTCAGCAGCGGCGCGATCCAGGTGTCGCGGCGCCACGCACTCGCCGAGCACCAGGCGAGGAGGGTTCCCGCGTGGGTGCCTTCGAACCACGGGGCGAGGGCGGCGATGCCCTCGTCGCTGTGGGTCAACGAGGGGAGGTGATGGTTCAGCGCGGCCGCCGCCGCCGCCACGGGCGCATCCAGCGCGGCGGAGGGCGCCCCATAACGCCAGTAGGCGCGCAGCGACGCGTCGGTCTGGCCGGGGGCTTCACGGCGCTCGGTGAGGGTGGCGAGGGCGTCCTTCAGGTCGTCCGGAACCATGTCGGCGCAGTCTACACCCTCGATTCGCGCTCAGGGGTCGATCCAGTCGCGCCGCGGCGGGGTCCACGCGGGGAGATTTCGCGGACACGCGGCCCCGTCGGGCGGCAGCGCGACTTCGGCCCAACCGACCTCGGGTTCGAAGTCGTAACGGAGGTCGCCCAGCACCGTCTCGCCCGACGTGAGGCGTCGCCAAAACGGTGCGCGCCCCCACTGGAGAAACGCCGCCCCGTGGCAGCCGCGCGCGAGCGCGCGAAACTCCGCGAGGGGCGCGCGGAACACCCCGTTCACGGCGAAGCGTTCCGGCAGCGGCGGGCGCGTCGGCGGTTCCGTCGTGAGCGGGGCGGTGCCCCGGCCCATGAAGGCCTCGACCGGACACAGTCGCTCGAGGCCGAACGGCGTCGCGACGCCCCGTCGCAGCACCGCGTCGCGTCCGTCGTCCGAGATCCCGATCACCATCCAGCACAGGGGGTTCGCCGGCGCGGGCGCGGTGACCACCTCGCGCAGCACCTCGGAGGGAAAGCGGGCCGCGTAGACGTCCGCGACCTGCGCCTTGGCGCGGCGCCCGGCGCCGAAGAACAGGGCGTAGACGAGGGCGACCGCCGCGCCGGCGACCCCGACCCGCCGGGCGGCGGAGACCCGCGCGGCGATGGCGGCGGTGAGGATCGTCCACCCGGCGAGCACGCCGACGAGCGGGAGCGGGACGCGCCCGGACAGGGCGCTCAGACCGACGCCGGCCCCGGCGATGAGGGCGAACCCGATCCGGGCGACCCGAGCCCGAACGGCGAAGAAGAGCGCCGGGCAGACGCTGGCCCACAGGAGCGGCTCGATGATGAATATGGCATCGCCATAAAACCATCGATTGTCGAAGGGCCAGAAGGGGTGAATGCCGTAGTTGTTGGTCAAGTCGAGGGCGAGGTGCAGGACCGGCCCCAAAAGGGCCAAGGCCAACAGCGTTCCTCGGTCCCTGCTCCCGAAACCTCGCCGCTTCGCGTAGGCCCAGGCGGGGGCGAGCGTGAGCAACGCCAAGGGCAGCGCGAACGCGAAGGTATGGGTGTGGCCTCGGTGGTGCACCAGGTAGCCGATTTTGCCCTCGGTGATCCCGAGGTAGAGCAGGTCGAGATCGGGGACGTTGTTGGCGGCGGCCGACAGCACGTAGGCGACGGCGGGTAGTGTCCGGGGCAGGGCGTCGCGACCCCCGCGACCTTGCACGGCCACCTCGGCGACGACCATTCCCGCGAGGGCATGGGTGACGTTATCCACCCGCTGGCGGCTCCGGGGTCAGCACTTGGCCCCCGGGCGCTTCCCCTTGAGGTTGTCGGTGCGGCTCGGACAGATGTCGTCGATGGTGGCCACCAATTCGAGATACCGGGCCTTCATGCGCTTCATCACGTCGCGCTCGCGCAAACGGAGATCGACCTGCTCGGTGGGGTCGTCCACGATGTCGTAGAGCTCGTAGCGAAAGTCATCGCCAAAGGCGATGAGCTTGTACCGCCCCTTGATCAACGCCCGCCGCCGCCAATTGTAATTGGTCCGGGGCAGATCGACGATCACTTCCCCCGGCTCGGGGGCGACATCGCCTCGGATCTCGGGGAGCCTGGAGATGCCCCGCACGTAGTCGGGAGGGGCCACCCCGAGGAGATCGAACACGGTCGGGGTCAGATCGAGGTGGCTGCGCAGGGCGTCGATGCGCTGCGGGGTGAGCCCCGGGTAATGAACGAGCAAGGGCACGTGGACGAGGTGGTCCCACAGCTCGAAGCCATGGCGCGTCATTCCCTTTTCGCCGAACGCCTCGCCGTGGTCGGCGCTGACGATGATGGCGGTTTCGTTCGCCCACGGGGCGGTCGCGATGAACTCCAGCAAACGTCCGAGGTGATGGTCGGTGAAAAAGATCTCGCCGTCGTATCGGTCTCGATTCTTGGGGCCGAAGCTCCGAAAGCCTTCGTGCTTCCGGTACTTGTCGTGCGGGTCCATGAAGTGAAAGTAGGCGAAGAACGGCGCGCCTCGCGCGGTCCCTCGCTCGGCGCCCCGAGTGAGGGTTTTCATCGCGAGGTCGACGTGGGCGGGGGAGGTGATGCTGTTGTCGGTCTTGGCGTCTTTGATGATGCCGGGGACCATTTCGTAGATGTCGAACCCCTGGCGAAACCCCGTCTTCGCCTCATCGAAATAGAAGTGCGCGTGGGCGGCGACGGTGGTCACATTTGCCGCCTGCAGGGTCTCGGGAAAAAACGTCTCTTCCGCCGGGTACCGGCTGAAGAACGAGCCATTGCGTCGGAGCTCGCCGGGGTAGCGGCCGCCGAGGAAGCCGCCGATGCTCATCGCGGTGTACGACGAAAGGGCATAGGCCCGGGTGTAGTTCACCGACTTGGCCGCGAGCGCCGTGAGGTTGGGGGCGATGTCGCGTGGGTAGCCGTTCCAGGGCATGTCGGCCCGCATCGAGTCCACGATGAGCACGATGACGTTGCGTCGGGCCGGCGCGGCGGGAGGGGGCGGGGAGGCGTTGGCGGAGGGGGGGGAGGGCGATTCGCCGACCCCAGACGAAGTGGCGGCGCGGGGCACGGCCGAGACGGCCGCGGGCGGAGGCGCTGACGGGGGCCGCGACGCGCGCGGGGCCGCGGGGGGCGAGCCGGAACACCCCACGAGGGCAGAGGCGAGGACCAGCAGCGGCGAGAGCGGGCGCGTCCAGTTCATGACCGCGCGGCGTGACACGTCATCCGTCGCGACGCCAGGCGACGTCCGCGACCCTACCGCTTCCACGACGCTTGCCCACGACGCGCGAAGAACCTACGCCTGTCGGGTGTTTGAGACGACACCCCAGACCGTCGCCGACCTCATGAGCCGCAAGTTGCTCACGGTGACCGAAACCGACACCATCGCGCACCTGCTCGAGAAAATGGACGAGCTCCGGTTTCGTCACCTCCCGGTGGTCGACGGCAAAAAACTCGTCGGCCTCGTGACGCAGCGCGATCTGTTGCACGCCAGCTCGTCGTTCTTGTCGGACCAAGCTTCCGCCCGCGACGCGCTCATCGGACGGGCGACGGCAGGCCAGGTGATGCAGCGCGAGCTGGTGACGGCCCATCCCGACGATCTGCTCGCAGAGACGGCGCGGATCATGTTCGAGGGTAAGTTCGGATGCCTCCCCGTCGTCGACGCCCAGGGCGAGCTCGTCGGCATCATCACCGACACCGACTTCATTCGGCTGTCGGCCTACTTCCTTGCGAAAAAGTAGGGCCTCGCCAAAAGGTTGGGCCACGCAAAAGTTAGGGTGAGTCGACGTCACGCGGGGCGGGGCGTGACGTTTTGATGGCGCACCTTGTTCCCCTCCGGCAGGCCTGACGTAATCCGGCCATGGCTGGTCGGTCCCGCTCGTCGCTCATCGTGGGCCTGACGGCCGCCTCGGGGCTCGTCGCGTGCGGGGCGGCCCCGACGGCGGCGGATGCCACGTCGTCCGTTCCGTCGGCCTCCGTCCCGCGCGGCCCGGAGGTTCTCCCTACGCGACCGGAAGCGGCGGCGCCCGATCGCGAAGATGCCGCGCCCCCGGTCGCCGGCCTCACCCTCGTGGTCGTCTTCGATCAGGTTCCGTCGTGGGCGCTGTCGGCGTACGCCGAGACGCTGCACCCGGAAGGCATCATCCGGCGGGTGATGGCTCGGGGCGTTTACGTCGAACGCTCCGCGTATCCCTTCGCCAGCACCAACACCGCCCCCGGACACGCGCACATCTTCACGGGGGCGACGCCCGCGGACAGCGGCGTATACGCCAACCAGGTCATCGATCCAGTCCGCGGCAAGATCGACCTCGTCGACGATGGGACGCACCCCATCTTCGGGCTCTCCGATAAGTTCGCGAGCCCGTCGGTGCTCCGGGTTCCGACGGTGGGCGATGCCCTACGGGCGCAGCGCGGCGAGGGGGCCCGCGTGGTGGCGCTGTCGCTCAAGGACCGGGCCTCGGTGCTGCCGGGGGGAAAGGAGGCCGACCTCGTGCTCTGGTACGAGCGAACGCGACCGGGGTTCACCAGCTCGACGTACTACGGGCCCGCCCTGCCTCCCTGGGCGGAGGATTGGCTCGCGGCGCATCCCGTCTCCGACACCCTCGTGCCCTGGCGCCCGGCCCTCGCGCCCTCGGTGCTCGCGTCGGTGGTCGGAGGCCCCGACGACGGACCGGGCGAGGGGGACTACCTCGGATTCGGCACCGTCTTTCCCCACGACCCCAAAGCGGCCTCGGATCCCTACGACGTGGTGCGCCTCGCCCCCGCGCTCTCGAACCAACTCGTCGACCTCGCGGCGGAGGCGGCCCGGCAGATGGCGCTCGGAGCCGACGGCACGCCGGATTTGTTGTCGGTGAGCATCTCGGGCACCGACTACGCGGGACACACGTTCGGGCCGCAGTCGTGGGAGTACCTCGACATGCTCTACCAGACCGACCGCCGCCTCGGCGCGCTGTTGGCCGAGCTCGAAGCGCGCGGTGAGGTCTCGGTGCTGATCACCTCCGACCACGGGGTGCACCCCCTCCCCGAGCGGAGCGGTCGACCGCGCCTGATGCCGGCCGCGGTGGTCGATGCCGCGCAGGCGGCGGCGGCGAGGGTCCTCGGCGCCGGACGATGGATCGACGGCTTCAGCCGCCCCTTCATCTACTTCTCCGACCCCCTCCTTGCCCACGCGCGACGGGCCGAAGCGGCGACGGCCATCGCGGCGGCGGTGACCCGACTCCCGGGCGTCACCTCGGTCTACGACACGCGACGTCTCGTGGCCGACCGCGGCGGCGGCGGAGACGAAGGCGATCCCACGCGGGCGCTGGTGGCCGCGAGCGTGGTCGCCGGCGCCCGCGGCGAATTGTACGTCCTCGTCGCCGAAGGCACGATCGTCGACGAGGACACGCCGAAGGGCAAAGGGACGACCCACGGCACGCCGTATCGTCGCGACCGCGAGGTTCCCGTTCTCTACGCCGGACCGGGCATCCGACCGCTTCGGATCGAGGGCCCCGTCTCTCAGGCGCGCGTCGCGCCGACGCTGGCCGCCTTGCTCGGCATCGCCCCTCCGGCGGCGGCCACCGCGCCGCCCCTCCCCATCACCGGCGGAGCGGATCCCACCCTTCAACCCGGGTCGAAGCCTCCGTCGGCGGCGACGCCGCGCCGCTCGAGCAGCCACTCGGCGAAGTCCCGGAAGGCCCCGTGGCCTCCCGGGACGCGGGCGAGGTAATGCGCATCCCTCTGGACCACCGGCATCGCGTCCTGGGGGCACGCGGTCAGTCCTCCCGCCTCTGCGATCGCCCGCATGATGGGGACGTCGTTGACGTCGTCGCCGAAGAACGCCAGCTCCGCCAGCGTGAGGTCGCGGTCGGAGCAGAAGGCGCGCGCCCACGCGAGTTTGTCGGCCACCCCGAGGTACGCCTCCACCCGAAGCTTTTCCGCCCGACGGGCGACCGCCGGCGACCGCTCTCCCGTGACGATCGCCGTGGGCAAGCCGGCGTTACGAAGGCGCACCATGCCCATGCCGTCGCGAATGCTGAACCGCTTCATCACTTCGCCCTCGGGCCCGTAGAAGACGCCGCCGTCGGTGAGGCAGCCGTCGCAGTCGGTGAGCACCAGCGTCACGCGTTGGGCGCGGCGGGGCGGATCCCCGTCGTCGGGGCCAGGGCCGAGGTCGTCGTCGTCTTCGTCGTCGTCGTCGGGAGGGTCAGGCATCGTCGTGGCGCCCACGGTACGACATCTCGCCGCCGCACGAGCCACGTTGGCGCCCGTGGGGTTGGCCGGCCGGCGGCCGGCGGCCGTATGATGGTGCGTGTTTCTCGACCCGTACGCGAGTGAGCTAGGCCACGTCCTGCTGAAGTTGATCAGCGAGACCAATGGGGTTTCGCTTGCGAACACGCTCGACCTCGCCTGCCGCTCCATGCTGGTCCACGAGCGGCCCGAGGTACAGCGCGACCTCCGCCGATTCCACGAGCTCGTCTACCGCTATCACCGCGACCCGAGCGACATCCACGAGGTCTTGTCGCACCCGGTCGCAGAGACGCTCGCGGGGATCCTCCGCGCCTTCCCCCTGCGCTTTCGCGAAGAGCACACGCACCTCACCGGGGCGCTCACCGCCGACTTCATCTACCCGCGCCTCGTCGCGCTGCTCGAAGGGCCCCATGCCGACCAGTACGCCGCGAAGATCCGAGAGACCTACGGCGACGCCGCGCTGCCGATCGCGTCGCAGGACGACGTCGACCGGCTCATCCGGCTGCAGGAGGGGATGAGGTTTACGCGCTACCTCCAGGTCTTGACGCTCGCGAAGCTCGTGCTCGTCGACCGCGAGGCCCATCGGGCCGCGGCCTATCACATGGCCCGCCGGCTCTACGACGATTACAACATCGGCCGGGTGCGCCTGAAGTTCAGCTTTTCCCGCCTCACGCGCAGCCCTCGCGATGCCCTCCCCGGTCCGGCGGTGAGCTCGGAAGACGTGGTGTTGGGCCTGTACGAGGGATTCGACGCGTTTCGCCGGGAGCGGCCGGATTTCGACTTCGTGCTGTCGCCGAGCTTTCGCAAGGAGAACGATTTCTTCGATGCCTCTCGGTTCAGCGACAAATCGCAGTCGTTTTCGCACCACGTCGACGAGATCCTCGCGCTCATCGAGCGCCACCCTTTTCTGCGCGACAAGATGGTCGACGTCGATACGGTCGGGGACGAGCGCCACCATTACCGAAAAGTTCATTTCGAACAGATGCGACGCGGCATGCGCCGCCTGCAGACCCGTGGCTTTTTCGTGCGGTCTCACCACGGCGAGACCTGGCATTGCCTGCGACGGGGGGTTCAGGCCGTCGATAATGCGATGAACATCTGGCACATCAATACGCTGGAGCACGGCGTTAGTCTCGGGGTCAATCCGAACTACTACTTTCACATGGTGTTCGAGCGCGCGATGGCGGAGAACTCGCGCGGCCGCCCCGTCGAGGCGTCGCGTCCCGAGCACCGGGAAATCGAGGACATGGACTGGCGAGGACGGGAGGACATCCCCCGTAAGCTCGGCCGGGGAGAGCGGCTGACCCCCGACGAAATCCGTCGCTTCATCAGCGTCAAGTTTCACGCTGCCCGCGAGGTCGAGCACTATCAGCACGACGTGCTGAATCGCATGATCAACAAGGGCGTCTCGTTGGTCGCGCTCCCGTCGTCGAACGTCAAGCTCACGCAGTTCCTCCCCACCTACAAAGACCACCCATTCACGTGGTGGGAAAAGAAGGGGGTCGAGCTCGCGGTGGGGACCGACAACGACGTCACCCTCAACACCAACTTGATCCGCGAGCTGCTCATTCTGCTGGTGACCGACGCGGACGACCTCAAGATCACCAAGCTCTTGATGGTCGTGACCGGAGAGTCGCGTCGGCCCCTCATGAGTGATGCCCTCTGGCGCGCGCGCCCCGACCAGCGCCCTCATCCCTGAGGGCGACGAAGCTCGTCGAGAAGCGCCTCCTTGGCCCGACGAAACGTCTCTTCGTCGATGAGGCCCGCCTCGTGGGCGTCGACCAGATCCTGGAGCCGTCGTTTGAGGGAGGGGTTCTTCATCCCCGCGGCGTGCTGGCGGCGCCGCGCCCGAAAGATGGATCGGAAACGACGCTGGAGCTCTCGATTCGAAACCCCTCGACCGCACCGAAAGTAATGGTCGGCGACTTCGCCGATCGCGTGGGTGATCGCGTAGGCCATCGGGACCGCCACCACCCACCCCACCACCGGGAGCAGTTTTGAGGCCGAGAGCAACACGCTCTGGGTGGCGAGGCTCGCCCCGAAGGTGCTGAGGACTTCGAGGACCGCCTTCCGGTCGAGCTCGTAGCCGTGGTGGCGTCCGATCTTCTGCACCATCACGATCTGCACCGGGGCGAGCAGGGCGAGGTCGAGGAGGGGGATCGGTTGCACGGCGGTCGCGGCGGCGGCCACCGCGCTCATGTGAATGACGTCGGCGATCGCCGCGTCGCGCTCGGGCTCGGCGGCGGAAGGGCGAGAGGCCGAGGGGACGGAGGAAGCGACCACGTCAGGCCACCTTCCGTGCCGCGTGCACGTCTTCGTCGCCGCCGAGGTCGCGGAGGATCCGCTCGGCTTGGGCCGACTCGATCTTGGTCAGCAGCCGCTTGGCCTCGTGCTCGTCGCGCACCGTTTTGGCGAGGGTGAAGCTCGACCCGACGCTGAAGAGCATCGCGAGCCCGACGTAACCACGGATCCACACCGGCACCGGGAGGTAGGCGATGCCGACCGTGGTGGCGGCGATGGCGATGACGAAGGAGGCCCAGACTTGAAAGCGCCAGGCGGGGGTGTCTCGGTTCATGTCGTTCATGCCCCGCCATAATCCACGGTTCGTGCCATAGGCTAAGTGACTGAAATGACTCCTCCTTGGTGTAGAGGTGAGATACATTTTATGTATGTGTCATCCATAAAAAGTCGTCGGGTTGGACAAAATATGTATCCTGAGGCTGTGGTTTGCCTGTCTCCGTCGGATCGGTCCTTCTTTCGGGAAGCCGCTGAACTCGTGGTTTCCAATCCGTTCGGGGCGGCGCGGGAGGCGGCGGACCGCGCGCTGGCGGAGGCGCCGACGACGGTGGTCGACCACGACGACGTCGTCGATCGCGTGCTGGACCGTTTGAACGAGCGGCTCGACGCCCTCGGACCGGGAGACCTGCGTCGCCATCCGGAGGACGAGCGGGAGTGGCTCCAGCTCGTGCGTCTGTTCTGTCTGTTCCACGAGCTCGCCCCCGAGCTCGACCGGGACATCGATGCCCAGCTCGCAGGACGCCCCCGTCGACGTTTGGTGGCGGTGGGCGCGGCGCGCGACCAGCTCTTGGCCCACGGGTTTGCCGCGTCGGAAGCGGATCGCTACCTCGGCATCGTGTGGCAGGCGCGACGCGCGTACTGTTTCATCGGCCGGCAACTGATCGGCCTCGGTCCTTCGATGCGTCGGCTCCGCGAGAGCCTCTGGAACAGCGTCTTCACCTTCGACCTGCTGCGCTACGCCCGACATCTCCACGCCCGCATGGAGGACTTCTCCACCTTCATCGTGGGCGAGACGGGCGCGGGCAAGACCGCCGCCGCCGCCGCCATCGGACGAGCCGGGTTCATCCCCTACGACGCGTCCGAGGGTGATTTTTCCGCCCCCTTTGCGGATTGTTTTCTCGCCACCAACCTCTCCGCCATCCCCGCCACCCTCGTCGAATCCGAGCTCTTCGGCCACGTGAAGGGGGCCTTCACCGGAGCCCTCACGCCGCACCAGGGCCTCTTCGCTCGGAGCCCGGCGCACGGGGCGGTGTTTTTGGACGAGATCGGCGAGGTGAGTCCTCTCGTGCAGGTCAAGTTGTTGCGGGTGCTTCAAGACCGCCACTTCGCCCCGGTCGGCAGCCACGAAGAGGCCAGATTCGCCGGCCGCGTGATCGCGGCGACCAACCGCACGTTGGAGGAGATGGCGACGACCGGGCGTCTCCGTCCCGACTTGTTCTACCGGTTGAGCTCGGACGTCATCGAGGTTCCTCCGCTGCGGCAACGCTTCGCCGAGGCGCCCGAGGAGCTGCCCCAAATGGTGGAAGCGCTGCTCGTGCGGATGGTGGGCGGTGCCGCCGCCGACCAGCTCGATCCGGTGGTGGCCGCGATCGATCGGGACGTGCCCATCGGTTACGCGTGGCCGGGCAACGTCCGCGAGCTCGAACAGTGCGTTCGCCGCGTGCTCCTCCGGGGGGATGCGACCCCGACGGGCTGGCCCGACGGGCGGCCGCGGCCCGACGCCTCGGAGCCGCCGGGTTCGCTGCGGTCGTCGCCGCCCCCGGCCGGCGGCGAGGCGGGCGCTCACCCCGACCGCCGACTGCTCCTTCAGCTGACGGAGGGGGCGACGTGGCCGTTGGACACGCTTTCGGCCGCGTATTGCCGTCTCGTCCACGCCGAGACCGGAAGCTACGAAGCGGCGGCGCGACGTCTCGCGATCGACTGGCGGACGGTGAAGCGTTACGTCGCGATGCCCACGTCGGCCGGGAGCGCCGTCGCCCCCGGCGCGTCTCCTGATTCCTCGTAGGGTTGCCGCGCGCCCGCCGGCGAATCATCGCCTCCGCAGGACCGCAACCTCGCGTCTCGGGGTCGGTGAAGGGTTCGGATCAAAAGGCCGCATGAAACGTCATTGCCGCGTGGTCGGTCGCCACCCAGGGGGCGACGGACAGCCAACTTCGGTGAGGAAAAACGTCATCCCGCACGAGAACGGTTTCGGGGAAGAGCACCGTAGCGAGCAGCGTGGTGCCCCCCGCGAGCTGCACCAGGCCCGCCGTAACCAACGCCAGCCGGTCGGTGAGCGACGTGCGCATCCCCGCGTGGATGAAGGGGCCCGCCAGCGGGATCCAAATGAGGCCTTGGAGCCGAGGCTGCGATCCCTCGAAGGCTTTTCCCACGATCGGACTCGCCAGGTACCCCACCCCGAGGCCCAGGGCCCCCGTCCAAAACCATGTCTTATTGGGTCGCTCAACCTCCGTGTACCCGTCCGGGCGAATCCCGCCTTCGGGTCGCCAATCGTGGATCACCTCGGGGCGGTACCCCGTCGACCAAATGCGACGGGACGCGACCGAGGCGTGGGGCATCGCCGAACTGCGGAAGTTCGCCCCGGCCGCGACGGGGGACGGGGTCCAAACCCGCTTCGTAGGCACGGGAAACGTCCCTGAAACGTCGGTCGAGGAGGCCGCCGCGGGGGTCGGTGTGGGGGGGGCGGCTTCGGACGTCCCGGCGGGAGGGTCGGCGTTGGCATCCGCGCCGACCGTCGAGGCGGCGAGGAGCACTGCGGCCCCGACGGCGGTCCGCCCCCAACGTGCGGGGAGCCTCCTCGGGGAAGAAGCTTCGCCGAGCGACGGCACGTGTGACGTCTTGTTCACGCGACCAAGGTCGACCGTGCACACGTCACGGCGCCCGACCGGGTTCCGGCCGCGGCGCATCGGAGGAGCCCCCACCTGTGTTTTGGGGCGCGTCTTCGCCCCCGCGTTTGCGTTGTGGCCGTCGGTGGCGAGTTTCATCAGAACGCCCCCTCCACGCCCAGGCTCGACGCGGTGCCCGCAGCGAAAGGCAACAGGCGCCACGACGACCACCCGTGCGACCGACCCGCTGAGCTCCGCACCAACTCGGTGCGCCGGTCGACGAGTCCCCATACGAGCCCCACGACGGCGCCGGATTGAAACAGGGCCGAGCCGAACAGCGCCAGCGGGTTGCCGCGCTGGTAGTGGACCATCTCTACGTACGGTCCCGCCACGGGAATGAACAGCGGTATTCGGTCCGACCCGGGGTCGGAAGCGTAGCTGAGCGCCGCCCCCAACGTGGTGAGAGCCCAACTCGCGCCGAGCAAGGCTGCGCTCCCTCCTAAGATCCCCGTTCGATATTGTACGCGCGGCTCATAGCCGGGGGGGATGACCTCCCAGGGTTTCCAGTCCGGGATGACCCGCGCGAGGCACGCGTCGTTGGCGTAGGCCGGGAGAGCGCACCCGTTCGCGTTGAGGATGGCGTCGTCGTTGAGACAGCGTCGACCCCCTCGACTCGAGATCCCCAAGCGTTCGCGTTTGCCGGCAAATAAGGAAGCTGAAGGTCGCGGCGCCTCGGGGCCGCGCCGCCAAGCGGACGCAGCGGGCGGGGGCGCCGCCGAAGCGCTCGGTGCCGGCCGCGCGCCGGGGGGCGGGGTCTCTGCCTTCCCGACGAGGCTCAACGTCATCGAAACCCACAGGGTCGCGAAGCTGAATCGCGCGCGGTTCGCCGTGGCGCGGCACCGCGCGAGGGCGCGCGAGGGCACGACATGCTGACCTGCGGTGACGGTCGTCGGCATGGCGTCACATCCTAAAACGAAGCCCGAGCTCCGACGCCCCCCCCGCCGGGCGAAAACCACATACGTGGGGCCACGCGAGGACCACCACTTTCGATCCGAACAAGCTCCGTCCGCGGGAACAAGAGGGCTCCCACGGCGACGAGGGCGCCGCTCGCCTGAATGATGCCGTTGGTGAAGGCGAACCACCGCTCTGTATCGTCGCGGCGGTTTTCCGCGTAGAGGAAGGGTCCCACAAAGGGTATCCATAGTAATTCGCTATTATCGATGTCGATGGGCAGAATGGCATCGCTGAGGTGCAACATCAGCGGGCTGACCAAGTACTGTGCGCCAAGGGCGGCCATGCCGCCCCACAACACTCGGCGGTCGATCGACGTTTCGGGCCGGTAGCCGGCGGGAACGTCCTGAGCCGACGACCCGTCACGGATCACCCTCGGTCGACACGCCGGAGGCCAGGCGGGCGGCGTCCCGGCCGGGGGAACGACACCGAGGTCCTCGAAGAAGCTCGAGGGTTCGTCGTCGGGCGGCGTGTCGGCGCCGGATGACGACAACGCATTGACCGACAGCTCCGGCACATTTGGCGTGGGGCCAAAAGCCGGGGCCGGCTCGTGCGCGGACGCCGAAGAAGAAGGCCCCGGCGTCTGCGCTCGCGTGACCTCACCCACCCCGAGCGAACCCACCACCAGAGACGCCGCAACCGCGTTCGGAAACGCCCCTCCTCTGGACAAGACCCCCTTCGACATCCTTTCCCTCACGACGCCTAGCATCGGGAGCCGCGACCACCGCGGAACCGTTCTCGGCTCACACGGCGCCGGCACGCGGGGAGGCGGCTTCCAGCCGGGGACGCTCTTAAGGAGCGCGCCATCCGCGGCGGCGGGCAATCTCGTTTTGTTCCTCTTGGAGCGCATCAAATCGGGCCTGGGTGAGCCGGGCCCTCTCGAAGTCGGGAAAGGTCACAACGGCAAACCCCGCGAGACCGGGCTGAGCAGCGCCTGTTCTGGTCTTCTCCTTTGTGTCCATACCCGCATCTTTCGTGCCGGGCCGTACCGTCCGCACCGAGACCACGTAGCGCTCGCCTTCCGCCGAGCGACCGTAGTCGAAAGTCAGGTCGCGTCCCGCGGTGACCTCGGTATCGCCCTGGCCAAAGTCGTAGCGTAACATCGTGTCGCGCGGGATCTCCCCGAACATCCAAACTTTGACCCGGACGGAGGTCGGTCCCACGCGTCGCGCGCCGACCGCGAGGCGTGCCGGACACGGCTCGAGCTCGAGCGGCAGGGTCGTGGTGGCGATCACCTTTCCCCCGAGCTTGGCCGTGACGGGCACCAGCGTGTTGGTGACGGCGCTCATGCCCCCACGCACCCCCGGTACCTCCAGCGCCACCAGGTCGCCGCGCGATCCCAAGATGTCGATGCGGGCTTTAGGCTCCTCTGGCTCGAGCGTCGCCCGCACGAGCACTTGTCCGTGCGGACAGGGCGCCCCGTCGACGACCTCGGCCCACAACCGGTGGCGCGACACCAGCTCGTCGGGGCCTCGGGGCGGCATCGCAGCGGCGTCGCGGGGGCCGCGATTGGTCGCGCGCGGTGCTCCCGCCTCGACTGAGGTTGCCTCCTCGACTGGCGATGAAGCCTTCGTCTTCGGCCCCTCCCCGCCGTCGACGATCGCGAACATCACGCCCAAGCCCGCGACCAGCACCAAGATCCGATAACGCTTCTTCATGACCTAAGGCACGAACACCGTGCATCCAAAAGCAGTGATTCTACCGTCACAGTCGTCCCGAGGCGGGTCGCACTCCCCAAACCGCGAGACGGAAAGGCTGTAGGTACGTCCGGCCTCGAGGTCGTCCACCGATGCACCCGGCGACATCGCCACGGGAGCTCCGTAAGGCTGAGGGGACTCGATGGAGTTACTCAAGGGGTTTGGCAGAAACGCGAGCCACTTGCCTATACCGGAGCAGCCCCTTCCCGGACAAGTATCAAACGCTTCCGGACACTCGACCACATTGATTTCCCCGACGCCCCCATTGTCCCAGCTCACGATCAAGTCCGGAGACACTTCCACTTGGATGGGGGCCGGTTCAACGTCCGCTTCATCGTCGCCACAACCGAAACCGACCAACAAGACGCTAGTCAGCAGAATGGCTCTGGAGTCCATGATTTCCCGCGACTTTCGTTGTGTAGTGCCCACTGTCAAAATAGATGTCAAAGTCATTGCGCCTCACCGCGGAGAACTCGCCAACGTCGAAAAGAGGCACCGGCCCCAGCGAAAAGTCAACCTGATTGGCCGTGTTGTGTAAGTCGGTCTCGTACATCGTCCATCGTATTTCCTCCGTGTAACGCCATGGCGCGCCGAGCCAGCTGTTGACTTGATCCAGCGACCGATAATCGGTTTCACCAAAGCGGCCCACGTCGTAGCGTGACTGGGTGGGCCATCCGATGAGTTCGCCGTCGACCCTCACCTCGATCTCAATTTCGTCGTGCTTGCCCGCATCGGAAGTGGTGTCGACACATATCAGACGCATGTCATCCAAGCCATCCCAGTAGCCCCCGCCAAAAGCCACGGTCAGCTCTGTATACCAGACCACGTCGAAGTCTACCGCGCCGACCCCGTGGCCGCGGGCCACCCGCAACAAGTACCGGTCGCTCTCGCCCGTCGGACTGTTGACGTTTGTGTCGATGCGAAGTTCACAGTTCGACCCCGGGCACGTACTCGCGTTCGTACCCGCACCGAGGACCCCGTCTTGCTCGAGGGGGCTCCCGTCGATCACCCGCACCGCGTCGGACGCCGGTGCGTTCTCGACGATCGCTGATGCGAGTACGTTGGTGGGGTAGCCCATCACGTCGAACAAGACCCGCTGGTCTTGCGGTTTCGTCGGCCGTTCCACCGCGAGGTCGAAGTACATGGCGTTCATCGTCGGCGACGAGGTAAAGTCGCCAGCCGGCATTTTGTATTCGTCGTACACGACGTTAGGGTAGATAGGGCAGGAGTCGTTGGTTTTGTCTGTACAACCCAACGCATCGACCCCGAGCTTGTAGGTGCCATCGGTATTTCCGGCGACATCTCGATGATGGTGCAGGGGATGAAAGACCTTGATGTAGAACGGACCGTCTTCCAAGCGATACTTCGGTCCGTAGATCGTCTCGTAGAGCGGTACGGGAACGACGCCGTTGGGGTCCCACCCGTCCTGAACCTCCTGCTCGTAGGGGGTGTCGCCGTACGGCTTGACGGGGCGAGAGAGGTTTCGAGACCGGTACACCTGAACTTGGTAGCCAAGGTCACGTGACGCCTGGTCGAGGCCGATGAGGTACGCGCCGTCCCACTTGAGGTAATACCACTGAACCGACCCGGGGTGCTCGAGGACGCCGTTCTGCATGTTGCCAGTGTCGTCTGGATTGTTGGTTCCGTCCGTCTTCACCCCCACGTCGTCCTCAGACAGTTCGTACGCTCCGTAGTCCTTGTGGCCATAAAGATCCTCGGCGCTGTCGGCCAAAAGTGGCGAACAGTGCGGGGCCAACGCATTGTAATTTGCATTGACACCTATGTGGTCGCTTTGGAACAGATGCGGTTGGGCGCCCTGTTTTCCGTCTGCCCGATCGTCCCGTCCTCCAGGCGGGGTGGCTCCGTGCCCGGGAAACAACGGCTCTCCAGAGAGCAGGTTATACGCCAAGTGAGGGTGCTGGTTGCACAGCGCATCATCGCTGGCAAATGCGACATTGCTCAGAATGTAGTCTAATCGAACCGGTAGTTTATTAAATCCACCCGTGTAGCCGAATTCCGTCTCAGCATTGGGGTCTTTATCCGTATCGAAGCTGGGGTGTTCGTATGCCCACGTGTCGTGAACCACGGTATTGAAGAACTTTCCATGGGCTTGGCCCGCCGTTGCGCCACCTTTTTTGAAGATGGTGCGCCACTCATATCTATTGTTTTCGTAGGGCGTGGTCGGCGCTCCGAATCCGTAGTCGGGATTGGATATGTCACCATCGACGTTAAAATCTCCGAGAATAAAGATGTCCTCACCGGGTATGATGGCACCATTCCCATGGTAGCCGTCGTTGATCATGTCTTTGATTTCATCAAATTGTGATTCACGCTCCGACAGGCCGCTCCAGAAGTTGTTCGCTGGGTCGTGTTGGTCGCTGTACGATGCCTGCATGTGGGTAAAAAATACGTTGTGAAGACGGCCGGTGTCCACATTCTGGACGCGAACGTAGCCAACGCCCTTCTGTGCCCAACTGTCACCCGAATCACTCTCGGTGTATTGCCAGAACGAAAAGTGCGTCACGCACTTAGAACCGGGATAATAGGCCGAGTCACAGTCGAGTTCAGTGCCATCAAAGCCGAGGCGTGCCGTGCCGAAGTAGTACGGAATGCCGTTCGAAACCGTTGCCAGGCTGTCGGGTACCGGTACGAAGGGAAGTTTGCTGAAGATGTTCAGGCCCGAGCCTTCGATCGGCCATTGCTCATTAAGTCGCTGGATATAATATGGATAGACGCTTCGCAATTCGTCACGAAGAATGTCCTCGGCGTCAGACCACCAAACCTCGTTGATGACGATGATGTCGTATCCGCTCTTGATGATGCGCTCGGCGAAGTCCTCCGCGCCCCAGCGAATCTCGAGTGCGCTGGATTGAGGATGGGTGCCGGGCTGGCAGTTGATGCCGAAGGGGTTGGGCGGTAGCGGAAGCGTATATCCGGCAGGTAAGGGGATCGAGATGCCAGAAGGCCATGTCAGGCCCGGGCAAGGTATGCCTGCGGTCCCGTATTCCCAGTCGAAGGGGCGCCATCCAATGGGAAACGGCCATGGTATGGCAAACTGTTCGGGGCACCCAGAGAGTTTTCTCGGTGCCTTCATGGCCATGTTAATGGTGCCGATACGGAGGGAGTGGTCGAGGCCCGAGCCGCCTCCCGTCATCGCCTGGGCGTTCCCTCCCCCTAGACTTAGCGTTGCTAATATCGTCACGCCGAGGCACGTGGTGGGAGCGCGCGACTCCCTCCCAGAGTAACTCTCTCGTCCTTCACATCCCATGTCTCCGAGGCTATCCAGGTTCGCCATTTTTACAAGTGCCAAAATTGCGCGCAATGGTGCCCCCAAAAATTCACTTTGTAAAATCTATGTTTAGACGGGCCCCGGGTCACCTGGGTGATGGTGGATGTTCATCGGTAGGAGACGAGGGGCACTCCATCGCGCGACGGCGCCGCTCCCTACCGTTCTGCCTTGAAGCGACGTACCGCCAAGCGCCATGGCGAAGGGCTCACCGTCGGGCACGTTGTGGGCAAAGCACGCCGTCGACGGCCACGTGGGAGCGGCGGTCACAGGGTTGCGCGAGGTGCCACAAGGCACGCGACCAAGGATGATGTCGTCGGCCGGGTGAGATGTGGTGCGGTCTGTCGTTGAACCCTGAAACGGCGCGCTCTTGCGCTGGGGAGGATCGGCTTGGGACTGAACTCATCGCGCTACATCCTACGGACATGAAGGCTCTTCATCGGGGCCGGGCCTTGTTCCCGCTGTCATCCCGGGTGGGCGCCGATGGCGATACAGTGCGGGTCGGAGTCGGGGTGGTTACTTTTTTCTGTCGCGAGCGCTTCGGCCCGGGCACCGTCCGTCAACGGTACCTCCGGCGGCGACGGCCGCCCCCGTGGCTCCCGCCGCGGCGACCGGGCCTCCTTCGCCCGCATCGTTGCCTCCGCCCGCGTTGCCGCTACCCCCGAAGCGTCTTCCTACGTCCACGCCACCCACCGCGTCACCGCTTCGTCGGCCCTTTGCGTCCCGTTGGGTAGCGCCACACCTACCGTTGCCGCCCGCCCCGGCAGGTCACCTTTGTGCGCGCGCCGAGCGCTGCCCCACCCTCGGCGGGGGCGCCGTCCGGGCGCGGACCCCAACACGACACCAAGGGGTCGGCCGCTGTACACAGAGCCGTCGGGGCGAAGTTGGAGGTTCGCTCGCCCTCGCCAGCTCTCTTGGACCCTGGCGGCGGATCGCGAAACCATCGACGGTTTGGTGGTGGATGTGGACTTGCCGCGCGCCGCGCGACACCCCAAGGCTGATATCATGTCGTGGGAAGACGCGTGGCGGGAGGGCCGGACCCGGTGGGACGCGGGCGACTCGCCGCCCGTGCTGAAGCGTTTGGTGGACGAGGGGGCCTTGCCCCGGGGTCGGGCGCTCGTGCCCGGTTGCGGCACCGGCTACGACCTGCTGACGCTCGCGCCGGTGATGGATGAAGTGGTGGGCGTCGATCTCGCACCCACGGCGAAACGAGCGTTCGACGACTTCCTGGTCGACCGCAAGCTCGACCGAGACCGGGTGCAGTACCTCGTCGAAGACTTCTTCGCGTTCTCCCCCGGGTCGCCCTTCGACGTGATGTGGGACTACACGTTCCTCTGCGCGATCGAGCCGGAGTGGCGGGGCCGCTGGGCCGAGCGGGTCGACGCGCTGCTCGCGCCCGACGGCGAGCTGATCACGCTGATTTTTCCGGTCGTCGATACGCCGATGAACCCCGGCGGCCCCCCCCATCCCATGTCGCCCGATCTCGTACGAGGGCTGCTCGAGCCGCGGTGGGAAGCGACGCATCTCGAGCCCGTGACGACGTCGCATCCCGCGCGCGCCGGCAAAGAATGGCTCGGCCGCTGGCGCCGCCGCTGAGCCCAACCCGCTGAGCCCAACCCGCTGAACCCTCGTCGCTGAGTCTCTTTGCAGGGACATCCTGCGCGGCCCTTCCAACCTCCGCGGAAGGGACCCGGCGAGGACGAGGCGCACACAAACACGACACCCACCGGCCGAACTACTGCCATCGTCGTGAGGCAGTCTCGCGGGCATGGACGTGAGGCCAGAAAACGTGCCCGGCTCCGGCGATGGGCGGGCCGAATCCCCCGGATGGTCGTGGCGGATGGTCACCGCCATCGCACGCGGGCGCGCGGCGCTCGCGCCCCTGGGCCCACCCCCGCCCCGTCGCGGCGCGATCGTCGTAGGGGGCGCCGCGCGACCTGACCTCGTCCGCGCCGCCCTGCGCCTCACGGGGAAGGCGGTGCCACCGGCCTTCTGCCGGATCTCGGAAGGGGAGGGGATGACGCTGGTCGAGGAAACCCTGTCGCGGAGCCGTCGCCATGTCGTGGGCGCCACCCCCGTGGTCGTGCTCGAGTCCCGGCAGCGGCGGTGGGCCGCACCGATCGCGCGACGTCGTCTTGGCCACCTTCGTTGGATGCCGGAGGAAACCGGAGATGGCTCCGCCGTCATGGCGGCCCTGGTCGAGATCATGGCGCAGGCGCCCGACAGCATCATCATGGTGCACCCCGCGCTGCAGATGGTGGCGAACGAGGCCGGTTTCGGGGCGGCGATCGAAGAAGGGTTCCGGCGGGCGACGCTCGGGGGCGAGGTGGTGGCGCTCGGCGCGCCGCCGCCCGAGGTGACCGGCCGCGACGACTACTTGGTGTCGTTTTCCTCGGCGCGGAGCGACCAGCCCCGCTGGCGGTTGGTTCGGGACCCGTCCCGGGCCGTCCGGACGCGTTGGACCGCGGCGGCGGCCGCCGCGTACGCGTTCACCGGCGTCGTCGTGGGCTCGGGTCGCGCGCTGTTGGCAGAATTCGAAGCGGCGGCACCGCGTCTGCTCCGCCTCGTGCTCGAAGGCGCCGCGCTCGGCGCGCCCCGACTCGATACCCTCACCGCCGCGGCGGTCCGGGGGCATTGCCCCCTCGACTTCGCCCGCAACGTTCTTGCCTTTGACCCCGTCCTCGGTGTCGTCGTCGCCGGGCCTAGCGTGGGATGGTTGGGTCTCGATAACGCGGCGCGGCTCGCGACGGGACGCGCGCGCCGCCGCTCCGTGCGCTGCGCCTACGGAGTTTCAGGGGCGTCGTACCGGCGGCGGTACGCCCCTGGCGACCATCCCGAGCCGTCGCCTCAGATGTGCTGAAGGGCGCCGCCGGGTGCGTCGGGTGGGGGCGTTGTGCTAGGCACGGGCGACGATGCGCATGAACGGTCGCCGACGACGAGCACGCGTGCTCGCGCTGGCTTGGAGCGGGTCGCTGCTCCTCGGCGGCGGCGGGCAGGTTCTCTCCGAGCCGAGCCTCGCAGGGTGGATCGCGGGGCCTATCTTTGGGCCGAGTCTGGGCGTCTCGGTCGCGCGCGCGGCCTCACCGTCCGACGCGCCCCGGCAGCACGTGGTGGCCAAGGGCCACACGCTGGGCGCGATCGCGGGACGCTACGCCATCAGCATTCACGCGCTCTGCACCGCCAACTCCATCTCTCGCGACAAGATGTTGAAGCCCGGGATGAAGCTGTGGATTCCGCCCCGCAGCGACAAGACCGGCGAAAAGACGCGAGACCGCGTCAACGGCAAGAAACGACCGCCGCCGCCACCGCGGCGCGGTGCGGCGAAGAAAGGGCGGGGATCCTCCGGCGGCGCGAGCGTCAGCGCGGCCGACCGCCGGGCCGTCCGGTGGCACACGGTGGCGAAGGGTCAGATCCTCGGCAGCATCGCCAAGCGCTACGGCGTCAGCACGTCCGCGCTCACCCACGCCAATCGGCTGACCTCGCGGTCGACGATCAAGCCCGGCCAGCGGCTGATCGTGCCGGCCAAGGGCGACAAGACCGGGGCCAAGGCGCGCTACATCAAGGACAACCCCAAGGCGGCACCGGCGAAGGCGGAAAAGCGCTCCGCCGGCGGGACGAAAACGTCAGCGAGCAGCTGGAAGAAGTACGCTCGCAAACCGCCCCGTCGCGGTCAGCTTACGCTGGCGCGGCGCGACGGCAAGGTGATGAAGGTCACCACCCTCACCAAGCGCGGCAACGTCCGGGCCGCGGCGAAGAAAGCGTTCCGGGAGATGCTGCAGACGCGCGACGAAAAGCGCATCGACATCGACCCTCGTCTCATCCAACTCCTCACCCGGGTCAGCGACACGTTCGGAGGGCGCCGCATTCGCATCGTCAGCGGCTATCGCGTCCGCAAGACGAGCCCCCGGTCGCGCCACCGCCACGGGCGGGCCATGGACTTCACGATCGACGGGGTGCCGAACACGGCGCTCCGCGATTTCTGCAAGACGCTCGATCGCGTCGGCGTCGGCTATTACCCCAACGCCGGGTTCATTCACCTCGATGCGCGCGACCAGTGGACCTACTGGATCGACTACTCCAAGCCGGGGCAGCGACCGCGCTACGGGGGCTTCTGGACGAAACGCGGTCGCGCCAAGGGAAAGTGAGACCCGCCCGCCCGAAGCACCGGCGGGCGGGTCGGTCCGTCAATTCGTCAGCCGAGGCGCTCAGTAAACGACCCAGGCGCCGGTCGCCCAGTCGTTGCTCGCCGAGAAGGCGCCCCGGTAGGTGGCCGAGGCGTCGAAGCCCGAAGGAGGCGTGCCTCCGGCGAGGTCAGCGGGGGGCACGCCATCGGGGGCCGCGCCGAGGCACGACGAGAGCATGGCGTCCGTTTCGTCGTTCATCGTGCCCGTGTCGAACACGTCTTGCGACGGGACGGCGAACCCCGAGTCGACGAGGGTGCCGCTGTTGATGCTGCTGAAGTCGAGGCTCGGGTCGGTCGCATTCGTCTCTCCCGCCTCGACGCGAATGCTCAAGCCGGCGTCGAAGCCGTCGACGATGGCGTTGTTGATCGCGCCCTTGAATCCCTCGCGGAGCACCATGCCGAAGCCGGTGTCGGTGCCGCCGGACGGACCACAGAGGGTGACGTTCCAAATCGTGGGCGCCGTATCGCGCGCCACGTCGGTGTTGTCGGTCTTCGAGTCCATCTCGAACCCGTTCGGGTCTTCGCTCAGCGGAGTGTTGCTGATCCCGAAGAGAAACTGGAGGTTGCCGACATATCCTTCGTCGGCATCGAAGTAGTCGTCGCCCGCGTTGAAGGCGATGAGGTGGGTCGCGTTGACGGTACCGCCGAACCACTCGAACCCGTCGTCGAGCGTGTTGCGCACCATGACGTGGTCGATGGTGGTGCCGTTGCCGACCGCGCCGAGCGTCAGGCCGTTGATCTCGTTGCCGTTGCCGAGATCCACCCCGGAGAATTCGATCCGGACGTACTGCAGCGTGCCCGAATTGTCGGCGGGGTCGCTGCCCCCGTAGAGCTCGCCATCGGCCGCCGAGAGGCCTTCGATGAGCTTCTCGGTGATCCCGGGGGCGTCGGTGATGGGGGCGCGGCCCAAGATGATGAGTCCGCCCCAGTCGCCGGCCGCTTGCTGGCCGGGAGGCAGCTCGCTCGTGAACACGATGGGCGCGTCGGCGGTACCGGCCGCCTCGATGCGGGCCCCACGCTTGATGACGAGGGTGCCTTGGGTGGCCGCCTCTCCTTGGATCACCGTGCCCGGCTCGATGGTGAGAACGGCCCCATCCTGTACCGCGACCTTGCCCTGCAACAGATACGGACCGTTGGCCGCGGTGAGCGTGGTGTCGGTGGTGATGTCACCCGACAGCTCCGAGCCCCCGGTGCCTCCGCCCCCCGGCCCCGCGCCTGGCCCCGAGCCAGGGCCGCCGGCGCCGCTGCCGTTCGCGCCCGCGCCGCTGGTGTCGTCCGCGTCGTCGTCGCCGCACCCGACCGAAACGAGCGCCAACGCGGCGACCAAAGAAATACCCACTGCCGAAAAAGTCTTCATGATGATGATGCTCCCAATTGGAATCGGGGGGACCATGATGTCTCTGGATGACTCGCGGGTGGGCGTTCGGTTACGATTTGTCGACAGTCGAGCGACTCAATATGACAGCCCTTCAATATGACAATCGCAGCCCGGTGCTGACCGTGATGCCATCAGTCGCCCGGTAACGCACCTGGCTGCTCACGCGGGGGCCAAAAGTTTGCAAGAGTCGGTGGTTGATCAAGTTGCGTCCCGATGCGGTGACCTCGAAGTTTTCGGTGATCATTTTTGCCGCGGTGATGTCGAGTTGGTGGCGCGGCTGCTCGTAGATGTCGGGGAGCCCCCCGGCCCCCACCTGCACGATGCGAGGGCCGACGATGTTGTAGAGAATACGGGCGCGCAGTCCCAAGTCGGGATCGAGGTTGGCGTAGTCGAGCGAGACGTTGATGATCCAAGGCGCCTGGTTGGCGAGGGGGCGCTCCGCATTGGTATTGTTGCCTCGTTCGTCGAAGGTGACTTCGGAGAGGGCGAGCGTGAAGTTGGCGATGAGGGAGAGGTCGTCGAGGGCCGGGGCGACGAAACCGAAGTTTTTGCGTGCTTCGAGCTCGCCTCCGATGAGGTTGGCCGAGGGTGAGTTTTGGTAGGTGATGACCCCCTGGGCGCCGGCGGGCAGGATGACGGGCTCGATCGGGTCTTCGAAGCGCTTCGCAAAGAAACTGGCGGCGATCACCTCGCGCAACGTGGGAAACCATTCCCACCGGAGGTCGCCGTTCCAAATGCGCGTGAACCGAAGGTTGGGGTTTCCCTCCTCGGGAAAGTCGTTGAAGTAGTTGATGAATTGAAACGGTGCGATCTCGCGGAGCTGAGGGCGGGCGACGGTCCGCGACCCGGCGACGCGAACGTTCATGTCGTCGATCACCTCGTAGACGATCGAGATGCCGGGCAAGATGTCGTCGCCGGTCACTTCCGTCGTGAGTTGGTTCTCGGGGTCGTCGGGGGCGAAGGGGGCAAACGTTCTGATGTCTTGCCGGGCGAGCTCGATCCGCGGGCCTGCGATCACGCGCAGGCGTTCCATCGGCGTGAAGTCGGCCATCGCATAAACGGCATAGATGTCGACGTCGGCGGTGTAGGCGTCGGTGGGCAGCGTGCCTTCGTCGATCCGCAGGAAGGGGCTGCCGGGCGTCCCCGTCTCGTCGACGGGAACATCGAGCGCAGCGTCGGAGATGGCGCGGTCGGGGCACGACTGGCGGAAGGTCGCACCCCGGCAGAAGGTCGGTGAATTGGTATCGGTCTCCGGGGTGAAGGGGGGCGGGGGCACCGCATACCGGTAGCGCCGCGCGTCGAACTCACGCCGCCGGAGGTCGGCCCGGCCTCCGAGCTTGATCTTCGGCCCGTCATCGTCGCGCGTCAGCGGCTGGAGCCAGTCGGCGCCCGCGCCGATGGTAACTTCGTCGAGGGTGCTGAAGAAGTGCAGCCCGCTTTGGGCGTCGTCGGCGAACTGCCAGCCCGCGATCCCGCCCGCATCGACGGACTGGAATACGGTCGCGCGTGTGTCGGGTTGGTCGCGGAGCGCGTGCGCGAGCGAAAGGTTCCAGTCGAGGCGGGCATCCGCGAGGGCGGGAAACTCGTGGTCGCCGCGCAACTGTCCGTAGGCGAGACGGCGACTCTCGAAGGTGAGCCGCGTCTCGTGAATGTCGTCTCCGAGTTCGCGGTCGGAGCCTTCGAGTTCGAAGGCGGTGTCGTCGGCAGACACGGCGAAGAGCCCGGTGAGGTGAATCCGGTGGCGGGGGTCGATCTGATAGGTGAGCCCCCCGAGGGTGGCCCACCGGACCGCGTCGCGCGTCTCGGTGACCCGAAAGTCGTTTCGCAGCAGCAGACCGCCCCCGGCCACGGGGTCAGCGGTCACGAAACGAAGGTTGTTGCGATGGCGCAGGCTCCGGTTGTAACTGGCCGTGAGCGAGTACCCGAGCTTTTGCTCGCCCCCGAGTTCGATGGTGTCGCCCACGGTGGCCGAAAAGCGGTGGTTGGGGGCACCGAGCCGCGTGCGGGTCGACATGGGGCGGTCGATCTGACGCCCCAGGTCGGCGAGCTCCTCGTTGGTGAAGAACGAGCCGTCGGGGCGGCGAATGCGGGCCGCGATCCTCTGGTTGGTAAAACCACGAGGGAGACGCCGCGAGCCGTCGTCGATGCCCAGCCAGTCGAGGTCGCCGCCTTCGTAGGAGAGGGTGTCTTGAAAGGTCGCCTGGGAGTTGAAGCCGAGCGACGCCGACAACGAGAAGGTGAAGTCGCGCGGGAGACGCCTCGTGCCGATCCGAATCGACCCCCCGGCAAAGCTGCCGATCTGGTCGGGGGTAAAGGTTTTCACCACGGTGAGCGAGTCGAGAACCGTGGTGGGAAAGAGGTCGAGGGGGACCGTTTGTTGTTCGGGCTCGGGGCTCGGGAGCGGAGACCCGTCGAGGAGCGCATTCGTGTAGCGCTCCCCGATGCCGCGCACGTACACGAATTTGCCGTTGACGATGAGGACGCCCGGGACCCGCCGTACCGCCGCCGCCGCGTTGCGGTCGGGGGTCCGTCGGATCTCCTGCCGGCCCAGCGAGTCGCCCACCACGGCCGCTCGCTTCCGGGTGAGGATTTGACCCTCGAGCGAACTCTCATCCGCTTCGACTTCGACCTCGAAGAGGGTTTCGATGGCCTCGTCGGCGCCACGCTCCAGGTCCAACGAATCGTCGATGCGGATCTGCTCTCCCGCGACCACCTCCACGCCCTCGAGGACGAGCGTGTCGTGGGTAGGAAGAAAGATCGACAGATTGTAGGTCCCCGGAGGGAGCTCGATCCGATAGCGCCCGTCGTAGTCGGTGCGCACGGTCCGGTTGGTGCCAACGATGCGGATCAGCGCTTCCAGCGCCGGCTGCCCCGTGCCGTCGCGGATGGTGCCGAAGAGGACCCCCTGGTCGGCGGGCACGGGAGGGGGCGTGGCGCCGTCGTCTTCGCCGCTCCCGTCTCCGAGGGAGGGGCTTTCATCACCCGCGTCTTCCTCGTCGTCCCCGAAGAAGTCCTCCTCGCTGATTTGGTCTTGCGCGTAGGCCCGAGATGGCACGGCGCCGACGGCGACCATCGCCGCCAAGACCGCCGGCCGAAGGCGAGCGAGGGAGGGGCAGACCCCAGACGACCGATGGCCGGGGAAGCAATGCATTGAGCGGACTCCGAGAAAAGGGGAGGAGGGCTAGGGTTTGCGCCTCGGGAGAACTGTCGGGAGGAGGCGGGGCAGGAGAACGGCTCTAGGGAGCGTCTCGCGTCACGATGGCGATGTTGGTCGCACCCGAGGCCCGGGCGAGGTCCATCACCTCGACCGCGACGCCGTAGGGGGTGCCGTCCTTGGCATTGAAGAGCAGCACGGGAACGTTCTGGGCCGCGAGCATCCGGGGCAGCCGCGCGGCAAGCGCCTCGCGGCCGATTCGCTCACGATTGATGAGAATCGTGCCGTCGGGCTCCACCATCATGAAGACGGGGGGGCTCTTTTGGTCTTGTTGTTTGGCCGCCTCGTCGGGAGGGGGAGGGACGGTCAAACGAAACGCCTTCATCATCAGGGGGGTGACGACCATGAAGATGATCAGCACGACCAAGCACACGTCGACGAGGGGGGTCACGTTGACGTCGGGCGTGACCCCTCCTCCGCGGCCCTTCGAGCCACCGCCACCGATTGCCATGCCCATGGTTCAAGGGCTCCCTTCGGTTGGACCGGACTTCTGGAGTACTTTGAGGGACAAGCCCTTGAGGCCGAGCGCTTGCATGGATCGAAAGGTGCGCCGGACGTCGCCGTAAGGGAGCTTTTCGTCGGCATTGAGGAGGACGAACCCCTCGGGGTTCTGTCGCTGCCAGGCGGCGAGGGTGGGGGAGAGCGCGTCGATGGCGACGGGCTTTTGCGCCACGAGTACCGTGCCATTGGCGGCAAGGGTGACCTCGAGCGACGTCCCGGACGCTTTCTTGGCGTGGATGACTTCGGGCAGTTGCACCGCTTCGCCCTCGGCGATGGCGGGGGTGACGACCATGAAGATGATGAGCAAGACGAGCACCACGTCGACGAGCGGCGTGATGTTCATCTGCGGGCTAGGCTGCCCGTCGGCCGCTCGTCGCTGGCGCTTCGTGGACATCGTCGTGGTTCTCCATGTCGTCGAGCAATTCGCCGGCGCTCTTGGCGAGGGTGAGCTCGATGCGGTTGATGCGGCCCGTCAGGTAGTTGAACAGCAGAACGGCGGGGATGGCGACCATGAGCCCGAAGGCCGTTTCGTAAAGCGCTTCGGCGATGCCGGCCGAGACGGCACCGAGCCCGCCCGAGCCCTTGTCCGCGATCCCTTGAAATGCCCCGATGATGCCGACGACCGTTCCCAAGAGACCGACGAAGGGAGCGGTTGACCCCACCGAGGCGAGCACGCTCAGTCCCCGGCGGAGGTCGGCTCCGATGACCTCTTGAATCCGCTCCGATTCGTTTCTCGCCAAGGTCACCGGGGTAAGCTTCCCCTCGGCGTCGTCCTTCGCGGTGAGATAGCGCCGACAGATCGCGCCGAACATCCGGGCAAGGGCTGAGGTCTGGTGCGCCTCGGCTGCGTCGCGAACCCCCTCCAGGTCCCAGGCCTTCAGCCGAGGGCCAATCTCGGCCACGAAGCTGCGAGAGGCGCGGGCCGACCGTGAGAACGCCCAAACGCGCTCGACGGCGACGCCGAGACTCGCGATCCCCATGAGCATGAGGCTGGCGGCGATGATGCGGGCGAGGCCACTCATCTCGGCCCATACGTGGGCGGGATCGAATTGCATGTTGGTATCTCCTCGAATGTCGATGACGATGACGAATTGGGGTCAGAGCTGGGTCTTCGCGCGGAAGGGAATGCGGGCGACGCGGGGAACGCGCAGCGCGGTGCCGCTCGCCTTGTCGCGGGCGGGCGAGAACCGACACCCTTTCACCGCCGCTTCTGCGTAGGGCCGCAGCGCCGCGGGTCCTCGCACCGCCTTGACGCGTCCCACCGCGCCATTGGCTTCCACGATGTATTTGACGATGACGACACCGCCTTCGCCGACGAGGTCGGGCGGGGGCGAGGGGGAGGGACAGGACAGCATTTTGGGCGGCACCACGTCCTCCGTGATGCGCGTCAGACCGGGTTTGGACGGGGGAGGCGGGGGCGGGGCCGAGGGGGTCGCGGATGGTCCCGGGCGGCTCGTGCGTGGCCCGCGGGGACCGACCCGAGGGGGGCCGCTGCTGCCGTCGCCGAGGGCCCCTACTTCTGGCGCGGGGGCGTCGCTCGGGTCGGCTTCATCTGGCGGCCCGTCCGGCATCTCGTCGGTATTGGCGTCCATCTGCGCTCCGGGGTCGGGGGTGGGAGGAGGCAGCGTGGGCGCCGCCGTCGGTGGGGGCGGCTCGGGTGGAGGTTCCGGGGGGAGGTCTTCGGGCTCCGGGGCGGGGGGTTCGGGTTCGGGCGCTTCGAGTTCTTCGAGGTCGGCGAAGGTCACCGGGACCGGAGCCGTCGACTCTTCTTCGGGGCGCTGCGCGCGGGCGGAGACTACCGCCGCATAGAGGAGAAGGCCGATGAACGCCGCGGCGGCGACCGATGCCACCGCGAGCCGGGTACGGCGGGCGCGGTCGATGGGACCTCCTTCGGCAAACCGCTCGACGTCCATGGCGACGAGAACCTAAAGACCAATTGCGACAGCCGGATGACACGGGGGCAACTTGGAATTGAGCGTTTTGCGTCGATATCGTCGCACTGTGACAGCAATGATGACCGTCGTGCGTCGGGGCGGTGACAGCGGGCCCCATGGTGCGCGAACTTCAATCATTTCGAAGATCGATACGCTCGCGTCACGGTCGGGTCACGGCCGCCGATTTAGCTCTTGGTGGTGAGTACCGTAGTGGTGGTCGATGCCGACGCCCACGATGCCGTCCGCCTGGCGTCCCACCTCCAAGCCGAGGGCTATGAGGTTGAGGCTTCGACGTCTGGGAGCACGGGCTTGCGTCTCGTTCGCGAGCGCAAGCCGGACATGTTGATCCTCGACCTCGGGGTGCGCGACATCGCAGGGACGGAGGTGTGTCGGACGGTGCGGGCCGATGCGTCGCTCCGCGACGTGTCCCTGTTGCTGACGAGTGAACGGGCCGACGAGATCGACCGCGTGGTCGGCTTCGAGGTGGGCGCCGACGACTTCGTCGGCAAGCCGTGGAGCCTTCGTGAGTTGGGGTTACGCGTACGCGCCATCCTGCGGCGGCGACGACTCCCGCCGCGGCGGGTGCCGTCGCCTCGGGGACGAACGCTCACGATCGATGTCGAAGGCCGCCGGGTGCGGGTCGACGGGGCCGAGGTCGTGTTGTCGGCGCTCGAATTCGAACTTTTGCGTACGCTGTCGGATCGATGCCAATGCGTACACAGCCGTGCGTCGCTGCTCTCGTCGGTGTGGCGCGATGCCGATGGGGTCAACGCCCGCACCGTCGATGCGTGCATCAAGCGTCTACGCCAAAAGCTCGGTCGGGCGGGCGGTTCGATCCAAACCGTGCGCGGCATCGGGTATCGCCTCGTCGACTGGGATTGAGTCTCCCGGGGTGACGCTGGCTTCGTCCTCGAGGGCGGAGCCCAACGGTAGTTCCACCCAAAAGACCGACCCCCGTTCCGGCGCTGCGTCGCAACCGACGCGGCCGCCCATCGACTCGGCGAGGTGCTTGCAGATGGAAAGCCCCAGCCCGGTGCCGCCAACGTCTCGGGCTCGCCCCTTGTCGACGCGGTAGAAGCGTTCGAAGACCCGCTTACGGTGTTTCAGCAAGAGGCCGGGACCATCGTCTTGAACTTCGATTCGGACCTTATCGTCGATGGTCGCAGCGCGAATCACGACATTGCCGTCGCGGGGCGCGTACTTGATGGCGTTGTCGACGTAATTCGTCAGGATCTGTTCCAGGGCGGTGGGGTCGGCGCGGACGAAGATGTCGTCGCCGATTTCGCTCGCGAGCCGAACCCCCCGGTTCTGCGCTTTGGCCTCGAGACTGTCGAGGACGGTCTCGGCCGATTCATCGAGGTCGAGGCTCTCCTCGGAGAGCTTGTACTGGCCCGCTTCAATTTTCGAAAGATCGAGAAGGTCGGCGATCAGTTGATTGAGCCGATCCGCGTTGCGATGAATGCCGTCGACGAATCGGTGCCGGTGGGGGCCATCCTCTTCGAGCGCGCCACGCAACAGGGTCTCGGTGTTGGCGCGAATGACGGCGATGGGGGTTCGGAGCTCGTGCGACACGTTGGCGACGAAATCGCGCCGCATTCGTTCCAGCTTTCGTACTTCCGTGATGTCGTGCATCACCACGACCGCGCCGCCCACCGTTTTCAGCGGCGCGGCGTGGGCCACGACCCGCCGGTGGGGCGGATGGGGGACCTCGAATTCGATGGTGGCGCTTTCCCCCGCCCTCGTGCGGACGGCGGCCTCTCCAAGAGCGGGGAGGGGGACGACGTCAAGCAGAGGCTGACCGCGATGGTCGGCCTGAAGACCCAACAGGTGCTCGGCCGCCGAATTGGCGAGGGTGATGCGATCGTCGTCGTCGAAGGTGACCACCGCCTCGCCCATGCATTCGAGGATCGTCTGCAGACGGTCGCGTTCCCCCGCGAGCTCGCCCACGGCGGCCTGAAGTTCCTTCGAGACGAGGCTCAATGAGCCCGCGAGCTGGCCCATGTCCTGGGTGGAGATCAGAGGGGCCTCTTCGCTGCGCTCCCCGCGGACGAGGGACACGGCGTTTCCGGCGAAGGTACGAAGGGTTCGCGTCACGAGGGCGCCGGCAACCCCGCTCATGAAGGTCGCGGTGACGAGCCCGATGAGTACGGCGAAGGCCATGAGGGTGCGAAACACGTCCACCGCGCTGGCGACTTCGGAGAGGCGGAGCGCGTAGCGAACGACACCTCGAGGCGTCGTCGCGTTCGGATACGCCGCGCTGACGAAAAGGGTGTCCACCCGCTCGTCACCATCGCGACGGCGGGTGACGCCAACGCCCTGGCGAAGGGCATCGGCCATGTCGGGGGCCGAGAGGTCGAAGCGGCCGTCGGGCCCTTTGGCGCCCGCCGAATGCCCGAGCAGCCGTCCGTCGCGGGCGATGATGGCGATGTCGGCGTCGCGATGCGCTTGCCCCAGCGTGTCGGCGAGGCGGGTGAAGGCCGCGACGTCGGCGGGATCGAGACGCGAGACCGCGGCCCGGGCGGTTTCGACTTCACGCCGGGTCGTGTCCTCCAGGCGCGAGGTGAGCTCGTCCCGGAGACGGGACTCCAAGACCGCCCCGCTCGTCAACCCGATCACGGCGATCACCAAGAGCGATACCGCCACCAGTTTGCCGCGGATTCCGACCCTCATCGGAGCCTCCCCGGCGGCGGTTGGGCGCGGGCGCGGATCAATCCGTCTCCGACGCCTCGCTCCGGAATCGGTATCCGACCCCGCGGAGGGTTTCGATGTAGCGCCCCGCGTCCCCGATTTTCTGGCGGAGCCGCTTCACGTGGGTGTCGACGGTGCGGGTGGTAACCTCGGCGGAGAAACCCCACACGTCGGTCAGGAGAACCTCTCGGGTTTGCACCCGGCCCCGGCGGCGCATCAGCGTGGTGAGGAGCTTAAATTCGAGGGCGGTGAGCTGGACTTCGTCGCCGTCGACCCAACACCGGTGCGCCGACGCGTCGACCCGCAGGCGCCCGAGCTCCAGCTGTTCCGACTCTTCGTCGCTCGCCTCGCTACGTCGCAAAATGGCGCGGATGCGCAGGGTCAGCTCGCGGACGGAGAACGGTTTGCATACGTAGTCGTCGGCGCCGACCTCGAAACCCACCACGCGGTCGATCTCCTCGCCCTTGGCCGTCAGCATGAGCACCGGGATGTGCCGGGTGAGGTCGTTCGCCCGGAGGCTGCGGCAGATTTCGGTGCCCGACATGTCGGGCAACATCAGGTCGAGCACCACCAAATCCGGCAGGGGCCGCTCATGGGCCATCGCCATCGCTTCCGTTCCGGTGGCGGCGCAACGCGTGCGGTACCCTTCGCGCTGGAGGTTGTAGTCGAGCGTGTCGAGAAGGTCGCGTTCGTCCTCGACGATGAGGATGAGGTGCGGCATGAGCGCGGGGTACCACGGCCGTATGGCGGCGGCGTGACGCTGGGCCGGCGACCCCGCGTCGGTCGCCTCCCGCGCCCGCGACCCGGCTTGCCCCGCGATGCCGCGCCCGCGACCCGACGGCTCAGGAGACGAGAAGCCAGGAGCGAAGTGGCGCGAGTCGCAGATGGCAGCGTCCCTGCTCGTCCATCGCTTCCGCGAGGGCGGTGCACGTGGCCCGCGCCACCGCCGGTTCGACCCGGTCGACCAGGGCGCTCGCGAACGACGCCGCGCTCGGGTCGAGGGCGGGTGCGGTGGGGCGAAGCGACGCCCGGAGCCCAGGGGCGAGACGGGCGCCGGCGGCGTCGGCGTCGGACGCCGAGAGTCGGGACCCGAGGAGCGACACGACCACCGCGAGCTGTCGGTCGAGGTCGGCGTCCTGCGGACGGTCGGTCATTCGTCCAACTTCCCGCGCGAGTGCGTCCGGGGTGATGGGAAAAGCGGGGGAAATGATGCTCTGGGCCACGACGTCCTCCAATGGGTTGGCCATGACATGTGCGATTCGACCTCGCCGTGTCCACATTTCGTCGCGATTCGTTCCCGCCCGGGAATACGACGCGTCGCATCAATGTGACGATGCGTCAGGGCTGGCGTCGACCGCCGGGCGCGCGTATTCCCCCGACGTGGCGATCATCAGCCTCCGTGACGTCGCGCTCGCCTTCGGCGCCGCCCCCCTTCTGGACGGGGTCACCTGGCACGTCGAGGAGCACGAACGCGTGTGTCTCCTCGGTCGCAACGGGGCCGGAAAATCAACCCTTCTCTCGCTGCTGTCGGGGCGCCTCGAACCCGACGAAGGCGTGGTCGAACGGCGAAACGGGGTGCGGGTCGCGCGTCTGGCCCAGGAGGTTCCTCGCGACGCGTCAGGGACGGTCCGCGACGTCGTGGCCGCGGGGCTGGCCGGCGATCCCACCGTGCGCCCAGACGACGTGCCGCGCCGCGTCGAAAAAATCGTCTCCCGGGTCGACCTGAGTCCCGACGTACCGGTGGGGCCACTTTCCGCCGGCAACAAGCGGCGCGTGCTCTTGGCACGGGCTTTGGTTCAGGAGCCCGATGTCCTCTTGCTCGACGAGCCGACCAACCACTTGGACATCCCCGCCATCATGTGGCTCGAGGACTTCCTCCTGCGCTGGGGCGGAACCACGGTTTTCGTCTCGCACGACCGCCGCTTTCTCTCCCGGGTGGCGACGCGGGTGGTGGAGCTCGACCGCGGCCAGTTGTTCGGTTTCCCGGGAAGCTACCCGTCGTTCGTACGGCGCCGAGAAGAGGCCCTGGCCGCGGAGGAGGCCGCGGATGGGCGGCGCGACAAGAAGTTGGCCGAGGAAGAGGCGTGGATTCGCCGGGGGATCAAGGCCCGGGGCGTCCGCAACATGGGCCGGGTGCGCGCGCTGGAGCGCTTGCGCAGAGAGCGAAAGGCGCGCCGCGATCGCGTCGGCCGCGCGCAGATGAGCATCCAGCAGGCGGCGACGTCGGGCAAGCTGGTGCTCGAGGCGGAGGGCGTGGTCGCCGGCTACGGAGACCGACGGATCGTCGAAGACTTTTCGACGTTCGTGCTGCGCGGGGATCGGGTCGCGATCGTCGGGCCCAATGGGTGCGGGAAGACCACCCTGTTGAAAACCCTTCTCGGCGCCCTCCCTCCCCAGGCCGGCCGGGTCAGGGTAGGGGCTCGCGTCGAGGTCGCTTATTTCGACCAGCTTCGGGAGCAGCTCGACCCCACCCAAACCGTCGCGGACAACGTCGCCGACGGGGGCGAATACGTCACCCAATCGGGCCGGCGCCGCCACGTGATCGGCTATCTTGAGGACTTCTTGTTCCCGCCCGCTCGGGCCGGTTGCCCGATCGATGCGCTCAGCGGCGGCGAGCGGAATCGACTGTTGCTCGCCAAGTTGTTCTTGAAGCCGTCGAACTTGCTCGTCCTCGACGAACCGACCAACGACCTCGATACCGATACCCTCGAGCTGCTCGAGACCCAGCTCATCGACTACCCCGGCACGGTGATCGTGGTGAGCCACGACCGAGCATTCGTCGACAACGTCGCGACCAGCACCATTGCCTACGTGCGGGCAGGGCGCTTCGTCGAGCACGCCGGGGGATACACGGACTGGGTGGCGTCGGAGCGCGCAGGGGATCTCGCACCGCCGCCCGGCGGGCCGACGACCGACGCGCCGTCGGGCGACGCGCCTCCGACGCCCGAGACCGCGACCCCTCGCGGTCGGCGCGCGAAGCCGAAGTCGTCGGGCCCGCGACGCTTGAACAACAAGGAAACCAGAGAGCTCGAGCAACTGCCCGCGGTCATCGAAGCCCTCGAGGCGGAACAGACGGCGCTGCAGGGGCGGATGGGCGATCCCGCGTTTTATCGCAACACCGCCGGTGAGGACGTCGCCGCCGCCACGGCGCGGCTCGCCGTCCTCGAGGGTGAACTCGAGGCGGCTTACGGCCGCTGGCAAGAACTCGACGAGCGGACCTCCTGACGCGGCGCCCGCGCGTTGGCGTTGCCGGGTCGGCGCTTTCCGTCAGAGGGCGAGGCCGAGCCCGAACGCCCCGAGCGCGTCGCACACGGGGAGAAGTTCGAGGCGCGTTCCCTTGGCCACGCGGAACACGGCGCCGCTGCGCAACCGGATCTGAATCCACGACGGGAGGCGGCCAAACGGCACCCCGAACGTCGTGTCGGGCACGAGGCCGACGTCGGTCACTTCGGCGAGCGGGACCTCCTCGACGAGTCGCCCCGCGCGGTAGCGGCGAATGAAGCCGCGGTCGCCATCCAGCTCGAATTGTCCGTGGCGGCGCCATCGCTGGCGCCCGAGGTGGACGGACCAAAAGGCGAGCGAAAGCGCCATGGCGCCTCCGACCATGCCCACGGTGCCATCACCCCCGGCACGAACGAGGAGGAACATCGCCACCATGCTCACCCCGCCGAGAAGCGCCCAGACCCCGTGCAGAATCAGGCCGCCGAGACCGTTGCACCGGAAGTAGAGCCCATGACCCCGCTGAGCCACGCTGCATGCGTAGTTGGAGAGCAGCGTGACCAAACTGCCGCCCGTGAGGCCGCGGAACGCACGACGCAACGACGGCGTCGGGGGGCGGGGCGGGGGCGCACTGATCCTCACGGAGTGAGGTGTAGCACGGGGCGACGGACCGTCCCGTCGTCGGCTCGCCAGGCGCCGTCAGAACGCTTCGGTGACCGCCGCGTAATAGACGATGGTCACGGCAAAGCTGTAGAGGACGCAGCCGACGATGCTCCAGATGACCGCGCGGCCGCTCATCATCGGCACCTCAGTGGTCGAGCTTCGGACCTGCATCCCAAAGTGGCAACACAGCCAGCCGACCAGCAGTCCGTTGCCACCCCCCTTGACGAAGTAGAGGAGGAGGTCACCGCCATCGAGGGTCGCGGTGACCCCGGAGCGAATCGCGGCGGGATCCGGGCCGCCGAGGGCCGCCGCGGTGAGGGTCGAGCCCGCGATGGCCATGACGTCGAAGTAGACGATCAGGACGAGGATACTGACCACCGACGCGACCAGCCGGGGGCGAACCACGTAGTGCCCCGGGTCGATGCCCAACGACGCCAGTCCCTTCATCTCGAGACCGGCGCGCATGTTCCCGAGCTCGGTCGCCATCGCCGTCCCCGAACGGCTCGCGACGATGATGGCGGTCACGAGCGGTGCGAGCTCGCGGAGCACGACGGCGGTCAAGACCCCCCCGAGGAGCTCACCCGTGATCCCTGGGGCCACCACGCGCGTCTGCAGGATGATGGTCGCGCCGAGCACGAGGGCGGTCGTGGTCACCGCCGGGAGGCCTTGAACCCCGGTGAAGAACATCTGACGAAGACTCACGTAGTGAACGACGCGCGCGGCGGCGGCCCCGGGCGCGGCTTGAAGCGCCGACCGGAGGGTCCGCCACGCCCGGAGCACGGCACGATAGCGCTCGATGGCGACACGCCCGAGGCGGGCCACCCATCCCGCGGGCCGAGGCCGCACCGTCACGCGCGGGTCACGGGACGACGACGACGAGGGCACGTAGACAGCGTACTCCGAGTTCGCGCGCGCGGGGAACACCCCCGCCCGATGTACCCTGGCGCGATGAAGCGAACGTCCCCCGCGGCTTTGCGCAACCGCGTCCCCCTCGCGGCTAGGCTCCAGGGCCTGCTCGACGAACCTTCCGGCGAGCCCCAGCGCGTTCTCGAGGTCGCGAGCGGAACGGGAATTCACGCGGTTCATTTCGTCGCGGTGATGCCCGGTGTCGTTTGGCAACCGACCGACCCGTCGTCGGAAGCGCTCGAAAGCGTCGAAGCCCATCGCCGTGAGCTCGCAGACGAGCGCCTGCTCCCGGCCGCACGTCTCGACGCCGCGGAGGCATCCTCGTGGCGCGCCTACGTCGGCCCCTACGACGCCATTTTTTGCGCCAACATGGTGCACATCGCACCGTGGTCGGCCGCCGTTGGCCTGTTTGCGCACGCACCGTCGCGTCTGCGTCCTGGAGCCCTGCTTCTGCTGTACGGCCCCTTTCGCTTCGAAGGTCGCTTCACGGCAGAGAGCAACGCCGCCTTCGATGCGTCGCTACGGGCGCGGAACGCGACCTGGGGCGTTCGCGACGTCGAAGCATTGAAGGACCTGGCCGGGGACCGGCTGACCCTGGAGCGGGTGCTGGAGATGCCGGCGAACAACCATCTCTTGGTGTGGAGAACGCCCTCGTGACACCCCGGGGACCGCGCCACCATTTCGCCTGTCGCCTGGTGTGGACCGGACACGGACCGACGACGAACTACCGGAGCTACTCCCGCGAGGTGCGGATCGACTTCGACGGAAAGCCGTCCCTCGCTGGCTCTGCCGCCCCTGCATTCCGTGGGGATGGGGCCCGCCACAACCCGGAAGACCTCCTCGTCGCGGCGCTCAGCTCCTGTCATTGCCTCAGTTATCTCGCCGTATGCGCTCGGGCGGGCATCGACGTGGCGGCCTACGACGACGAGGCGTCGGGGACGTTGGCCCTGCACGAGGGTGTGTTGCGCTTCGAGCGGGTCGTCCTCAGACCGCGCGTGTCCTTGAGAGGCGACGGGGATGCCGTTCGCGCCGAACGTTTTCACGACGAGGCCCACGCCGGATGCTTCATTGCGCGCTCGATGAACTTCCCCGTCTTCTACCATCCGAGCATCACTGTAACCGACCAACCGTCGGTTTGATGATCATTGTTGTTGGCGCACCAAGGCTCCTCCCACCAGCTCGTACACGGGCCGGTCCAGGAGCGCGATGAGATCGGGTTGGTGGGCCGCCACCACCATGGTGACGGCGGGATCGTCGCGGTAACTCACCAGAACCTGGCGGATTACCTCGGCGTTCTCTTCATCGAGGCCCGCATCGGGGTCGTCGAAGAACACAAAGTTCGGCTCGAGGGCCATCGCGCGGGCGAAGGCCACGCGCTTTCGAATCCCGAAGGACAGCCGACCGGGAAGGGCGTGGAGATCGGTGGCGGCGATGCCGAGGGCGCCGAGACAGAAGCGCGCCCGCGCGTCGATGACCCGGCTGCTGAGGTCGAGCACATCGGCGTGGTAGCGCAGCGGGAGCCCGACGTTGGCGAGCGCGCTCAGGTTCGCCACGAGGCCGCCCTGCTGAAACACACACCCACGACGGATGCCTTGCGCGACGAGACTCGAGGGTCGCATCCCGGCGAGCCTGTGCCCGCCGAGGCGGACCTCGCCCTGGCGAGGCGGGAGCAAACCGGCACAGAGTTGGAGGAGGGTGCTTTTGCCGACGCCGTTGCTCCCGGTCACGACCGCGGTTTCGCCGCGCGCGAAGGTTCGCGTCTGGTTGCGGACCACATCGACCGCGCCGCGCCGAAAACTGACCCGGCTGAGGGAAAGGCCCTCGTCGCGATCCTCGGCCCGCATCCCCATCGCGTAGCACAGCTCACGGTGCGGCCGCGGGCGCGGCGGTATCGACCACCTCGGCGAGAATGGTCGCGAGTCGGGCGAGTGCGAAGAGGCTCACCGCTGCCGACGGCTCGAGGCCGAGCGCACGACAGATCACGAGCAGCCCCACCGTGACATCCGGACCCTGGCCCCCCTCGCCGGCCAGCGCCAAAAGTCGTTGCATCATAAAAACCGACCGTCGGTCGAGTAGGGATGACGCGCGTTCGATGAGCGCCTCCGGTAGTCCTCCTCTTGCTGCATCGAAGCCCGGTAAGGCCAGCCGCAGTGCGCGGTGATGGGCCACTTCGGCCTCGGCGTCCGCCGACGTGCGCACCTTGGCGAACCATCGCGCCGTGGCCGCAAATCGAGGCTCGGGAGCAAAGCCTCGGAGGGTGCTCGCAGCCAGCCCGATCACCGCCGCCCGATGGGGGTCCACACCCCGCGCCATCGCTTCTCGAGCTGCGTTCGGCCCGGCACGGTCCGCGCCATCGGCGCCGACGCTGAGGGACAGCGCGGCATCGACGAGAGACGTGGCGCGCGCCCGCGGACGAACGCCACGACCCGCGAGAAAGGCGGCGGCCAGCGTCGGTTGGGCACCGGCCCAGCGCGCCGCCTCGGGATCGGTCCCGAGATGCTCGCCCACCACCGCCGAGGTCATCAACGTCGCGGCCACCTCAGAACGCGCGGCCCGGCTCGGACGGTGGCGTGCGGGGTCTGCCGCATGGGCGAGCAGCGCGGCGCAGATGCTATCGATCGACGGTAATGAATGAGAAATATCGACCGACGTACCGTCGGTTGGTAGTGGCCAGGAGACATCTGCGTCCCACAGCTCGAGGCACGTGGCCTCGAAGGTTCCCTCGTCGGCCAGGGCGATCAGCGACGGGCGCGGGATGATGCGGCCCGAGGGCGCGGGCCATGCTGGCGACGTCGGAGCGCGCGATGGGCTGGCCGCGGTCCCGGACGGCGGCGAGGTCACCAGGTCGGCGCGGGCGTAGCGATGACGTCGCCCCCGAGGGGGGCGGCGTCGCCTCACCTGTCCTCGACTGACGTACGCGTACAGCGTGGCGCGTTTGATGCCAGCGAGGCGGCACGCTTCCTCGGCATCGACCCACGCGGGGTCGTCGTCGTCGTCGTCGTCGCCGCTCATGGATCAACAATGTATCAATATCGATCAACCATAATCAATGTTGATAGATGAAATCGTTCGATGGAGACCGCGACGCCGCAAGGCGGAACTTCAGGCGTGCCCGGACGTATGCTACATTGTCGCGTGAGGGTCAGAACACATACCGACCGACGGTCTAGTCTCATGGATCTTGGATTTTACTCAGTTTTGCGCACGACTGCGGTGTTGTTTCTGACGCTCGTGACCACGGCGTGTGCGGGTTCGGGAAGCTTCAAGACAGCGGCAGGGGCGTCGCCTGCCATGGGGGGCAGGTCCGTTCGCTTCGACAAGGCGCCGCGCGGGGCCGAGTCCTTCGACGATGGTCTTTACGGGGCAGACCTTCGCCCGGACGGCGCCTCGTTGAGCGAGGGTTTCGAGGCGATGGCGTCGGACGAGGCGACGGCTGCCGCCAAAAAGGTCGCCTCCAACCGACCCGTGGCGACCGGTGGCGATGAGTCCGCGCCTCCCGCGACGCCGACGTCGACCTCACCGTCCAACCCGACCCCAACGCCTTCGAAACCTGCCTCGGGCCCATCGAGCAAGCCCGCTTCCGACCAGGTCAAACCGCTGCTGATCTACCGCGCGACCTATCGCATGGCGGTGTTCGAAGCGGTGAAGGCCATCGACGCGGTGCAGCGTATGGCGTTGGAACTCGACGGCTACCTCGTGCGGCGGGCCGACGACCAAATCACGGTGCGGGTCCCCTCGGAGAAGTACCGCGACGCTTTGGCGCGCCTCGGGCCGTTGGGGGACGTTCTATCCCGCGACGAGACGGTGGAGGACGTCACGGACCAATTCATGGACCTGTCGACGCGGCTCCGGAACTATCGTGCGGTGCGGGCACGCGTGCAGGAATTGCTCGCGCAGGCGAAAACGGTGAAGGAGGCCCTGGCGGTCGAGAGGGAGCTCGGCCGCATCACGACGGCCATCGAGCGCATCGAAGGCCGCCTCAAGTTGCTCCGCGAGTTGGTCGCGTTTTCCACGATCACGGTCATGTTTCGCGCGCAGCCGCCCGAGAGCATCGAGTCGCAGGTGAAGCTTCCCTTCCCCTGGCTCGACCAATTGGGACTCTCCCGCCTCCTCGACTTGTGAGGGAACCGATGACGATGACGTTCATTCCATCCCGACCGACGAGGCGTCGGTGCTCGCCACTGGTGGCCGTCGCCGCCGCTTTTCTGGCCACGGCGCCGGTGGGGTGTGGTCCGGGGTTCGAAGCCCAGGCGCCGGCCGGATTCGTCGACCTTGGGGGCACCGACGTCGACGACGAACGGTACGACTGGCGCGCGACGAACGCCGATGGCCTCGTGCTGGCGGTGCGCGAGTTGCCGCACGAGCCGTCGGGCGAGGCTTCGTTTTGGCTCGCGGCCATCAAGAAGCGCATGCAGCAGCGGGTCGGTTACGCGCTCCTCGAGGAGCGTGCGGTGCGCACCGCCGATGGGGTCGCCGGTACCCAGCTTCGTTTTGGCCACGATGAAGCGTCGGGTCGACCCCACCTGTACTACCTGTCGGTCTTCGTGACCGAGGACGCGATCTTTCTCGTCGAGGCAGGAGGCACCAAGGCGCTGATGACCCAACACGACACCGAGGTCGAGCAGATGGTGACCACCTTTCGCACCCGGTGACCGACGACGCGCATGCGCGGTGGCCCCGAGGTGGCAGACGGCGTTATCCTTGGAATGTGCGAAGCCTCGTCGTTGCGTTTGGTTTGGTCGCCTCGGGGGCGGCCTGCGGGCCGGGCGAATGGGTTCAAGATGGACGGGGGGATGGTGCGGTGGGCCGTGCCGACGCCGCCATCAAGGACGGCTTCGCCGACGCTGACACCACGGCCGTCTTGGGCATGGTCAACGTGGCCACCGGGGCCCTCTGCACCGGGACGCTCATCGGCCCCAACCTCGTCTTGACGGCACGCCATTGCGTTTCCAGCTCATCGGACGGCGAAGGGACGGTCACCTGTGGGGTCACGACGCTCGGTGCGCCGTGGTCGCCCGCCGGTTTTTTCCTCACCACCGACGCCACGCCCAACGCCGCGAACTTCGGCGACATCCGCGTCGAGGCGGTCATCCCCCTCGGGGGTGCCCTCGCGGTGCCTCCCCACGACGATGAAGACGACTTTTTCTGCGGCAACGACCTCTCCGCCCTGATTCTTCGCGAGAACATCCCTGCGGAAGAGGTGGCGCCGGTCGAGCCCCGACTCACGCCCGTCGCTCCGGGGGAGATGATCAGCGCGGTGGGCTACGGAGCCGTTGATGGCGCGGGGAATGACGCCGGACAGCGCCGGCGAAGGGACGACATTCCCGTCGTCTGCCTCGGCGAGGCCTGTGTCGGGGCGGGGTTCTCCGAGGGGGAGGTCACCCCGTCGGAATGGGTCGGCGGTGGCGGCGTGTGTCGGGGCGATTCAGGGGGGCCTGCCCTCGACGCGGACGGGCGCATCGTCGGGGTGACCTCGCGCGGTGACCTGGCGTGCGACGTGTCCCTGTACGCAGGAATCCCCGACTATGCGCTCTGGCTCAAAAACGTGGCCACCCTCGCATCAGGGAGAGGTGACTATCCGGCGCCCGGCTGGGCGGAGGGGGCGACGATCGATCGCGCATGGGGATTCGAGGTCGGAGCCGACTGTACGACGGGAACCGACTGCCCGTCGGGGCTCTGCATCCCGGGGTCGGACGACGGGCCGGGGTACTGCTCCCGCCCTTGCGAGCCGGCGGCGCCCTGCCCCGACGAATATCGGTGTGACGAGGACGCGGGCGGCGACCTCGGAGCGGCTTGCCGCCTCATCCCCGCGGTGTCGAACGGAACGTTCACCCCGGCGGCGCCGCTTCGACCCGACGACGACGGCGGGTGTCGCGTTTCGAAATCGGGCATCGAAGCGTCTTCGTCGGGGCGTTTCGGGTCGCGGTGGCCCGGCGTGGTGTTCGTCATGCTGGCCCTCGCGGGGCTCCGTCGTCGGTCTCACGAGGCGTGCTGATGTGGTTGCGACAGTTCTGGCGTGGGGGGCCGAGCCGATGGATCGCGGGCGGGATCGCCTTCGCTCTGGTGGCCTGCGGGCCATCGACGCGCCGGTCCGCCTCATCCGCGCGTCCTCCGGGGGTCTTGCCGCCACACATGACCGGCGGCGCCTCCGCGCCGACGACGCCTCCCGCCGGAGCGCCACGGCCGCGGCGACCGTCCTCGCCCCCCGTCGGGCCGCCGCCCCCGGGGCCCTTCAGCTCCGCGCGGGTGCAAGAAATCGTACGGTCGAACTTCGATCGACTGTCCCCGTGCTACGCCCGCGCCGTTACGCGAGATCCCTCTCTGCGGGGCACGATTCGCGTAAGGCTCGCCATCGGAGCGGACGGGCGCGTCATCGGGGCGACCGCGGATCGAGCCCGTCCGGGGGAGCCGGGGGTTCGGGGCGATGCGCTCGTAGACCCAGAGGTCGTGGGGTGCGTCGAAGAAGAGTTCTCGACGTTTCGGTTCCCCGAGACGGGGCGAGGCATGGTGACGACCGTCTACCCCCTGACGTTCAGCCTGGAGTGACGGCCGAGTCTCGTGGGGGACAACTTATTCTGCCGCGAGCGCTGGTACCACCACCTCGCCGGCGGCCGCGACATCGGGGCGCGTCTCGACACCCGAGGACGCATGGAGGGGAAAGGCGACCACCGTCTGCGTCTCACTTGCCGCCACTTCGTCGGCCGCGAGCGCGTCTGCCTCTTCGGTCAAGAGTTCGGCCCACGCATCGAGGTAGAGCACCAAGTCTGCCCTCGAGTTGCGCCGGAGATGGGGTCGCCCCTCTGGCAATCGGTCTTTGGGAATGCGCTTCAGCACCCGGCGGTCGCTCAACCGCTCCAGGTGTCCGATCTCGGCGAGGCTGAGGCCCGCATCGAGCATCTGCGTGATGATGTCGTCGATGGGTAGTCCGCTCAGCGGGCAGTACTCGATGGCGGCGTCGGCCCAGTCGTCGACGGGGGACATCTCCCACGTGCTCCTCCGATCCATCGCGGCTCGATGAATTTCGGCGGTAGAGCGCGACGTGAGCGTCTGAGCCAGGTGACCGCAATTGCATGCCCCGAAGTGACCCCACTGGTAGTTGGCCCCGAGTCGAAGCCGAGCGGCAGTGCGCTCGAGAGCGCGCACGAGCTCCCGCTTAAGGTGGATCACACTCATGCCCCAGAGAATTAACGCTCGGCTCGAGGTCGGTCAACGCGTGGGTTTCATGGTGTTTCGGCGCAAATGTCGGCGTTGACGATGCCGCGGAGCGCCAGGGTGTACGCGCCGAGTTTGGTGTCGCCCTGAAGCTCGATGGCCAGTGTGTCTTTCCCATCGAGGGGTTGTCGCGGGATCGCCGCGACCCGGTCCAACTTCCCGGCGAGCGTGAGCGGCAGGACGAAGCCGTCGAGGCGAATGCGCGTCGCGACGTTGTCCTTTTCGGCGAGCGTGATCGTGAGGCCGAGGTCGGAGCCCGCAACCGAACCGCAGCCGTGGGGCTCGGTCGAAAGCCTGAGTTTGGGGGGGGACGAGGGTTCGAACGTCGCGCCTCGCATGGGGTACGTGCGCCCGGCGACCGACACCGCGAGGTCCGTCTGGGCTCGTTCGAGCGCATCGCGACGGAGGGGGACCACGCCACAACCGGCGACCGACACGTCGCCTCGGATGACCAAGTCGCCCCGCGCCCCGGGGACGCTCAAGCGCGCGTCGAGCGTGAGATCGATGTCGCCCTTCGGGTCGACACCGCGCGCTTCGGCCTTTCCGTAGGTACCTTGGCGTGTGATTTGGTTGTAGCGAACCCGTCCGACCGACCAGGTTTCGCCCCCGCCCGGGTCGAGGCGCGGAGCGACGGTCAAAGCGAGGGTGACTTCTCCGGCTTCAGCGCGAATTCCTGCGCTCTTTTCGAGGTCGCCACAGGCGAGCGCGTGCGTCGAAGCCATCAACTGGATCGCGCGCCCACCTCGAGAATAGGCGAGCAGCGATGAAAAAGGGATGCGGCGACCGCCGAGACGCACGTCGAGCGGCACGAGCTCGGGTGCCGTGGACACCACCGTCGAGGACGAGGGCAGAGGGGCGGCTTCGCGCGGGACCGTGGCGCCCGAGCCGGGAGCGGGGGGAGCGCCATCGCGACCACATCCCAGCGCCATGGCCAGCCCCACCCACCACGCCGCGCGACTCGAGGCTCCCATCGAACCCGGGTCTACCGTTCCCATCGGCGCATCGCCACCCGAGTGATTCTGCGCTTCGGTTTTGGCTGCCGTTGTCTTACCTTTGAATACATGACCGACGCGCCCGCCGTGTGGCTTGATGGTTGGCTTCATGCGTGGCGGTCCTCCGGCCTTGGGGCCGTCGCCCTGGGGTTTTGGTGCGGCGGATTGGCCGTGCTGCTGTTGGTCCGGTGGGGGTCGCGTTGGCGTCGACGGCGACGCGCGAGGAGGCGCATCCGGGTCGCGACCGCCGCCGAGCGCGCGGCGTCTCGGTTGCTCCGAGCCTACGGGTACGAAGTAGAGCGCGTGCAGCCGCGACGCACCTTTCAGTTTTTGGTCGATGGGATCGCCACGCACGTCGAACTCCGCGCCGACCTCCTCGTTCGGAGGGGCGACGAACGTCTCGTCGCCGACGTCAAGACGGGAATTGTCGCTCCCCGTCTCACGCACGCGCCGACGCGCCGACAGTTGCTGGAGTATCGCATCGCCTACGGTGTCGACGGGGTGCTTCTCGTCGACATGGAGAACCGAAAAATCCGTCGCGTCGACTTTCTCGAGTTGGCTCCGTAGCGACATGTTGAGATTGAAATTATGGAGCTTTTTGCTCTGATAAAGGAGATGGAGCTGGGGTCATGGGGAAGCGAATTAGGCCGGCTGGCCGGTCGGTCCATGAGCGTCTCGTCCCGGCCCTCGGGCCGCTGGGACACCTCATGCGCAATGTTTGCGCATGAAAACTCGATGGGGTGCCCGGACGCGGAACGCTATGCTCTGGCCATGTCGCCTCCACCGCCATCGCCGCCGCGTCGCGAACTCGGCAGCCTCCTCCGCGCGGTGGTGAAGGTGATGTGTGTCGCCGACGCGCCCGACTACGACCAACCCTGGCAGTCGCATGGCGCGAGCTCATGCACGGGGTCCGGGGCGGTGATCGAGACCGAGCGTGGTCTGCGGATCCTCACCAACGCGCACTGTGTCGCCAACCACGTCTTCGTCGAGGTGCGAAGGTACGGCTTGTCCCAGAAGTTCGAGGCCGAGGTCGAGGCGCTGGGGCACGAGTGCGACCTCGCGTTGTTGCGGGTCGAAGACGACCGCTTTTTTCACGGGGTCACGCCGATCCCCATCGGGGACCTCCCGGCGCTGAGCGCCCGCGTCAGCGTCTGCGGCTATCCGATCGGAGGCGAGCGACTCTCTCTCACGGAAGGGATCGTGTCGCGGATCGAGCTCGTCGCCTACGCGCAGAGCAGCCGCGAGTTGCTGGCGGTCCAAATCGACGCCGCGATCAACGAGGGCAATTCGGGGGGGCCCGTGTTCGAGGATGGCAAGCTCGTCGGCGTGGCGTTCCAGGCGCTCGAGGACGCGGAGTCGGTCGGGTACATGATCGCATCCGACGTCGTGCGGCATTTTCTCGAGGACATCGACAACGGACGGTACGACGGTTTCCCCGACGTAGGGGTGACGGTCCAGCCGCTCGAGAGTCGGGCGCACCGGCGGGCGCTCGGCCTGCCGGCCACGTGTCAGGAGGGCGTGCTCGTCAAACGGGTTGCCTTCGGGAGTTCGGCCTGGGGCGCCTTGCTTCCGGGTGACGTGCTGTTGTCGGTCGATGGGGTGGGGGTGGCCCCCGACGGCGCGGTGGTGCTGCGCGAAGGAGAGCTCATCCATTTTCAGTACGTCGTATCGCGCCGCCACGTCGGCGACCTCATGCCCGTGGTCGTGTGGCGCGACGGCCGGGCCACGACGCTCGAGCTTTCGCTGACCGCGCCGCGATCCCTCGTGGCGGAGGACCGCTACGATGTGAGGCCGTCGTTCTTCGTCTACGGGGGGCTGCTCTTCGTGCCCCTCACGCGCGACTTTCTCAAGACGTGGGGCGATGGCTGGTGGCAAGCCGCGCCGCGTGAGCTGGTGGCGCTCTACGAATCGGGCATCGTGACCGAGGACCGACGTGAGGTGGTCGTGCTGCAGAAGGTGCTCGCCGATCGGGTCAACCAGGGGTACCACGACGTCGACAACCAAGTGGTGGTGGCGGTCGACGGGCAGCCGGTGCGTTCGCTGCGCCACCTGGTCGAGCGGGTGGAAGCGAGACCGGCGGCGACGTTCACTCGATTTCGCATGAGCGACGGGGCGGAGATCGTGCTCGACCGGCTCGAGGTGAGGACGAGGCACCGAGCCATCCTCGACAAATTCGGCGTGCCGCACGACCGCTCCGAGGATCTGCGTCCGCCCGAGTTGCCCCCCAATCCGGGACTCCACCGCGCCAACGACGGCCTCGGCTCGCGCGCTTCGGCGTAAACCACGCCCGGGGGACTCAAGTCCTCACGTCGGGGGACGTTGTCCATGATGCGCGGAGGATTCCCCCCGGCCCCGCAGCGACGCCTCTCCTCGGTCGTCGCCGCCGGACGGCCCGAGACCCGGACCTAGCGCAGGAGTCCTCATGTTCATCGACTCGGAACTGCGTCCCCCTCGCCGACGCATCAGCGCGATCTACGCTCTCGAAGCCCACGGCAAACGCCGCCGTCCTTCGGGGTGCCCGCCGACCCCTCCCCCGCCGGATCGCTCGGGGGGCGCCCGTCGGAACTCCGAGCGTGATCGTCGCCGTCGTCGGGGGCGAATGGCCAACGATGCGGCACCTCTCGTCGCGGCGCTCCGGCAGCTCGCGCGAGGAGCTCGCGTCCTCCACGTCGCCGACGAGGCGCTCAGCCAGGTCGGAGCCGCCCTCACCGAGCTTCGCGCCGCGATCGCCCCCGAGGCGCGAGGTCCGCTTTCCGGCGTCGCGCCGCGGCCTTCGACGGCGCCCACGGTAAAGGCGCTTGGCGCGCACGCGCACGCGCAGGTCGAGGCAGCGAGCTTCGAAGGGCGGTCGTTGTTCGGAGCCGAGCAGCCGGCGGTGACCTTACCCCTCGGTCGCGTGACCCTGTCGCTGGACCTCGTCGACCTCCGTGCCGTGACCCGTGGCTTGCCGGCACTCGATGTCGCCTCCGTCGAGGCGGCCGCCGCGGCGTGTGCTCATGCCTCGCGCCGCGTCGCGCAGGGTCGGGCGAAGGTCGCGCAGTGGCGGGTCGACCTCCATCGGATCGTCGATGGCTACCGGCACGCGCAGCGCGCGCTCCGAGGTCGGCGAGGCGCGGAGGAAGCGCTGCGACGCCGGGTTTCGCCGCGCCCGCCCACGCCTGCCCCCACCCCCGAGACATTCGCCATGGCCGATGAGGTCCGCCGCGAGCCAGCCCGTGCCGTGTCCGGGCAGGCGACGAGCACCGCCGCCGCCGTGCTCCACCGCCTCCGATGAGCGCTCGATTCGGTTTTTGGCTCGGGGCCGCGCTCGTGACGAGCCTCGGGGTGGGTCGCGCTTCGGCGCAAGCGCCCGAGGTGCCGCGCGAGACCACGCCGGCCGTGGCGCCGGCTGCCCCTTCCGACGCGGCATGGAGGCGTCTTCGCCGCCGACTCGAGTATTACCGCCAGCACCACCCCGCCTACTACGAGCGGCATTTCGCGCCGCTGCTCGGCGATGGCGCGTCCCTCCCCGCGCCCGTCGCCCCCGCCCCGAGGACGTCACGCCACGTGTCGCGGGGCGGTATGGTGGGCGGGGAAACCGACGAGGCGGGCGCTCGCACTCTCCGCGGGCACACCTTCGTGGCGCCGCGATTGGTCCCGGGGGGAGCGTTTGCCGCCTCGAGCCTCTACGTCGCGACGAGCGCCGAGTGGTTCCGCCAAACGGGCGTCGAAGCACGGGGTCGCGGCGGTGAGGGCGTTCGCTACGACCGAAACCTCGCCCTCTTGCGGCTCCGCTACGGGTTCGACTACGCGGTGCACGAGCGGCTCGCCCTCGGCCTCGACGCCGATTTCCTCGCGGCGGTTGGCGCCAACCAACGCTCGATCCTCCTCCATGGCGGCGAGACCGGTCTCGACGCGCGACCGTTTCTCCGCGGCGTCGTCGTCCGCGACCTCGACGCGGGTACTCAGCTCGCCGTCACTGCCTCCGCGGTCATCGAGCAGGGGATTCGCGCCACCCCTCAGAACACGATCGATCGCTTCGAGGAACGGGTCGCGGGGCTCGACGAGCGCGAGGCCGAGGCGTGCCTCAACGCGGGGGCACTCGACGCGGCATGCTCGGGGCTCGTCGACGAGGCGTCCGCGTTGTCCGCCCTCGCCACCACCCGGGCCCGACGCGGCGGCGGGGGCGCCGTGACGTTTGCCCAGGCCCTCGGCTCGATGCTCGGCGTTCAACTCGGGGCCGCCTTCGAACACTCCCGCCTGGGGCTGGAGAGCCAGGCCATCGGCGAGGTGACGGCGACGGACACGCGGTTCCTCGCCGGCTTGGCTCCGACCCTAGACCTCGGGCCCCACTTTCCGGTCGGCGCCGCGCTGGCCTACCGATTCGAGTACCGCCGCTTGCGTTACGACGAGAGCCCCCGCCTCGGCATCCCCGACGGCAGTTCGACCCTCGGCCTCTACCACCGCACGACGGCCGGCCTTTACTACACGGGCCGACGCGACCTCATGCTCGGCTGGACGGGCGGGGTCGCGGTGCTCCAGGACAACGAGCGCGCGGTCGCCAATCCGCGCGCCGGTCGCCCGCGCGCGTCGGTGCTGGCGCCGCGGCCCGACGGCGTGCTCTATTCCGGCCACTTCGAGTTGCGCTACTTCTTCTGAGGCCCGCCCCTTCTTCTCAGACCAGGGTACACGTCGGTCTCGGTCGTGGAGGTGGGGTATGCGATGATTGGGGGGCGGTGCCGGACGACGTCATCATCACCAGCGGTACCGTTCTCGGGGGGCAGTACCGCATCGAGGAGGTGATCGGGAGCGGGGGCAGTGGGACGGTGTTCCGCGCCACCGTGATGCGGCACGGCGGTTCCGTCGCCATCAAGTTGATGCATGCCGGACACCCCGAAAGCGATGCCGAGCGGGTTCGATTTCGGCGAGAGGCCGAGGTGCTGCAGGCCCTGCGGCACCGACACATCGTCGCGCTCGTGGACTTTGGCTTTGCGGCCGACCCCACGCGCTCTCCGTACCTGGTGTTTCCCCTCCTCGCGGGGCGTACCCTCAACCAAAAGCTCGACGCCGAAGCGCCTTTGTCGTGGGCCGAGGCGGGCTCCATCGCCACCCAGGTCTTGGTGGCGTTGGAGGCGGCCCACCAGCGCCAAATCACCCACCGCGACATCAAGCCGGCCAACATCTTTCTCTGCCCCCAACCCCCGTCGGAGGGCACGACGGAAGTCGTCAAACTGCTCGACTTCGGCCTCGCCAAGTTGACGGACCCGCACCGCCAGAGCCGCATGGACGTCACCCAGATGGGCGCGGTTCTCGGCACCCCCCGCTACATGGCGCCAGAGCAGGCGCGAGGAGAACGCGTCGGGCCCGCCGCGGACATCTACTCCATGGGCTTGGTCTTGGGCGAGCTGGTGACGGGCAACCCCCTCGTCGGCGCGAAGGGTGAACTCGACATCTTCGTCGCACACGGTTCCGACCGTCCCCTTCCCCTTCCGGAGCGTCTGGTCGCTTCGCCGTTCGGTCCGATCGTGGCCCGGGCCACCGCAAAAAAGCCCGAGCTTCGGTACCGTGTCGCGACCCAGATGCTCGCCGACGTTCGGGCGGCCCTCGAACGCCATGCGGTCGGTCCCCAGGCCACCCAACCGGTCCCGCCGGGGCCCGATCTCGACGTGACGAGCCAACTCCCGAAGGTGCGACCTCGCATGCTCAGTGTCCCCAACGAGATGAGTGAGCGTCTCCGCGAGGTGTTCAACTCGTTGGCCCACAAGGGGGAAAAGCCTCCTCCGCTGCCCCGGGCGGAGCCGCGAACACCAGCGGTCCCGAGTGCGCCCGAGCCGAGCATCGAGGTCGACCTCTCGGGGTTGGAGCTGACCGACGACGATGGCTCTGACCCTCCAGCCCCCCCGCCCCGGCCGCCGCTCCCTCCCGACCGTCCGACGATTCGGATGCCGCTCGAAGCGGCGAGCGAACGCGTGTCGGAGCCGCTCGCGTTGTTGCGCCGGCGCGACGCGCCGCCCCTCGTGCGGTGGGAAGAGGACGACCAACCGGACGAAGAGCCTCCGGGGTGAGCCCGACGCGTTGACCCCCGAGCGGGCCCGCCGCCAGACTCGCGCGATGTCGGGCACGATCGTGGTGGTCAACGGGGGGAGTTCATCGATCAAGGCGGCCGCCGTCGTGCCCGAAACGGGCGACGTGGTGGCCGCCGCCGTGGTGGAGCGCATCGGGGGGGACGCGCCGACCCTTCGCTTCGGCGCCGAGGCCCCGACGCCCCTGCCGACGGCCTCAGATCACGCGGAGGCGCTGCGCGTGGCGCTCCCCCGCCTGCTGCACGAGCTGGGCGCCGAGGCATCGCCGATGGGCGTCGGGCATCGGGTCGTCCACGGAGGGGAACGATTCACGGAGCCAACGCTCATCGACGATGAGGTCGTGGCGGCGATCGAGGCGTTGACGCCGCTGGCGCCGCTACACAACCCCGCCAACGTGGCCGGGATCCGAGCTGCCCGCCGCGTGCTTCCGCAACTGCCGCACGTCGCGGTGTTCGACACCGCATTTCATGCCACGATCCCGCCCGCTGCCCGTCACTACGCGATCGACCACGAACTCGCGCAGACGCACGGCATTCGCCGCTACGGGTTCCACGGGACGTCGCATCGGTACGTGGCCGACCGAGCCGCCGAGCACCTCGAGACGCCGCTCTCGAGCCTACGGCTCATCACCTGCCACCTCGGCAATGGGGCGAGTGTGACGGCCATCGACCGGGGCCGAAGTGTCGAAACGAGCATGGGGATGACGCCCGTCGAGGGGTTGGTCATGGGTACGCGAACCGGGGACATCGACGCGGGCGCGCTGCTCTACCTCGCCCGCGTCGAGGGTTTTGACGCGGTGGGTCTCGATGGGTTGATCAATCAACGGAGCGGCCTCCTCGGATTGTCGGGGGTGAGCAAAGACGTGCGGGACATCGAAGCCCGGGCCGACGGTGGTGACGCGCGATGCCGCCTTGCGCTGGAGGTGTTCGCGCACCGCGTGCGAAAGTACATCGGCGCCTACGTCGCCGTGCTCGGGTCCTGCGATGCGCTCGTGTTTACGGCGGGCATCGGCGAAAATAGCGCGTCCATGCGCGCCCGGATCGCAGGCGAACTCCAAGGGTTGGGGGTGACGTTCGACCAGGCGCGCAATGCCGCGGCCGCGGTGGGTCGAGATACGCCGGTCGCCTCGGTCGCCGCGCCCGACAGCGCCGTCCAGGTGTTGGTCGTCGCGACGGATGAGCAGCGGGAGATCGCGCTCGAAACGGCGACGTTGATCCGCGGCTGACGACACGAGGCGTCATCGGTTTTGTCCAAGTTTTGACGCGTCGCGTATAATTTTTGTCGAAGTTTTACCTTGCACGGGCGCGGCCCCATCCGCAATCCTCACGGCTGGAGGGGCTTTTGAAATGCAAGGTAAATCCGACAACAAGGTTCTGATGTCCGCCGTGGCGGTCTGGTTCGTGGGGGTGCTCGTCGTCGCGCTCCCCTTCGCGACCAAGCTCGTCACCTCGGCCGAGCACGCCACGGTGCTCCCGGGCACGGCGGCCGCGTCGCTGACGGCGGGGGTGGAGTGTGTAGGTAAGGGCCAGACGCCCTCCCTGTGCCACTTCGCCTCCTCGGGCGTGGAATAGAACCTGCGGGCTCGCCCGGCGCCGGCGGTCTCACCTCGAAGCAGGGTTTGCTCTGCCGAGGGCACCGGCGCCGGGCGAGCATCCGTTACCGGCCGCCCTTCTCAACGCTTCAGGGATGCGGCCGGGCGACGATCGCGCCGAGCACGGGCTCGGGTCGGGGAAACGCGAGGAGGCCCACGTCGGCACGGCGCATCGTTCTCGCGTAGCGAAGCCAGAGCAGCGGCCACGCGTAAGCCGTCACCTCCCGGTGGGTGACCTCACCGAGGCCGCCGAGGGCGTCGACCGCGCGGAGCGCCCGAGGGAGGGCGTCGCCAAACCGGAACCCGTGAAAGCCCGCCTCACCCTGGCGAACGTCGCCGCGGTACGCCGAGCGCTGCATGCGTGGGGCGAGATCGAACTGAAGGCACGGCGGCAGCGTCGCCGGGAGCACGTCGAACCACGCACTCACGGCGAGGTCGAGGTCGTCCACCATCGAGGGGACATAGGCGTAGCGAAGCGTGGGCGCCCGATCTTCGACGTGGGCCACACGGGCCCACTGCACCGTGCGTTCGCCGTCGCAACGGCGGCAACGAATGTAGCCCTGACCGTCGCAGGTGGGGCAGCGGGCGGGAGCCGTGGGATCGTCGTCGAGAAAGCGCGTGCGTGCATACATGCCGCACCCCGGGCACACCATCTGGCCGGGACGGTCGGTCACACATCGGTCGCACGCTTCCGGCGCCGCGCGATCGAGAAGGTAGGTCGTGCGTCGGTCTTCGAAGGGCGTCGGCTCCTCAGGCGCCGTCGTCTCGAGCCGATCGAGCATGGGCATGGGGAGTCGCACCTCTTCCAGCCGCACGGCCCGTCGCTGTACCCTCGCGTCGATGATGACCACTGCGAGCGCGGTGATCTCGTCGGGAGCGTGGGCCAACAGGTCCGTCCACGCCCAAGGCCGCCACCACTGGCGTTGCGGTGCGATGACCCCCTCGGCCCGGGCGCGCGCAAGGGTCGGGCGGTAGGGTTCCCACGGCTCCCCCGCCTCCTCGCGCGCGGGGCTGGTCACCCGCCCGACTCCGTGATGGTCGCCGACGTCAGTTGGCGAGGGCGGCGTGCATCCGCGGCGGAGGCAGGGCCCGGGAGCCATCGGCCGTGCCGGACACGCGGCGGCGTCGGGGCAGAGGTGGAGGTCGACCGTGAAGCCATCCGTCCAGCGCGCGCCGCTCGTGAACGGTGAGATCGAGAAATTCGAGCCCCATGCCTCGCTCTTCGGCCCGGCGCGCCCACATCACCCGGGTCACCTCGGAAAACACCATGAGTTCGCGCTGTCCCCACCAGACCGCGGGTCGGAAACAGACCACCACCTGCTCGCCGACCTCCATCGGCGCGGGGGTCTCGAGCCAGACCCCGTACCCCGTCAGGTCGGACGCCCAGTAGAGGAGGGGCCGGTCGATGAAACGACTCACGACCTCGCAGGGCAGCTCGACGGCACGCCGAAGCGCACGCCGGGGGGGAGAAAACGAGCGTTGGGTGAACATGTACGACATTGTGCGACATGGGGTCCCTTCCGGGCCAAACTCCTACGGTGCGGAAGAGGCGACCGGCGGTCGGTCGAGTCGTTGCAGCACGCCTTTGACCAGCAGGGGCCACGCGATGGTGGCGTCGGCGGGAACCTCGGCGAACCGGCCCCCGTCGGCGGCAGGAATGAACTTCCCCCACGATACGCCCTCGGCGTAGGTGCAGCCGGACAGGCCGCCCCAGTGAACCGGCTCGGGGCAGATGCGGACCCCGTAGCGAAAGCGGCGCAGCTCGTCGGGGGCGCCGGCTCGCGTATGCAGCAGGTCGAGGTACGGGCTGACCTGCTGGGCCCAGTTGCGCGGAACCCCGCCGCCAATGGTGAAAATGCCGATCCGAGACGCCGCCGCGACCCGCTCGGTATAGGCCTCCAGGTCGAGGAAGGGGTCGAACGCCAACGGGGCGGCGCCTCGGTTGCGGCGCCGCCGGTTGTGAATGGCGAAGTCGAGACCGAGTTCGGAGTCGGTGAACGCGGGGATGAAAATCGGTACGTCTCGCGCGAGCGCGCTTTTGACGATACCCCGCCCCGGTACGTTGGCTTCGAGGTGGGCGCCGAGCGCGCGGCAGATCGCCGCCGAGCTTGCCGTCTGCCCTTCTGGCCACTTCCACAGCACCTCGTCGAGGACCATCTCGAGGTCGTCGAGGTTCGCCTCGAGTTCGAGGGTGTCGTACACGCGGTCGAGCCCGGCGTAGTACATCTGCCGGTCGTCGAGGTCGGGTCGGACCTTGAAGTGGCGCATGCCTGCCGCTTCGATGAGGCCGTGGGTCATCAGCGCGCCGGTCGACACGATCACGTCGACCATGCCGTGGTCGATCATGTCGCAGAGCACGAGGCCCTGCTTCGCCACGGTCATCGCCCCGGAAAAAGTCCCTACCACCAGGCATTCCGGGTCGCGGACCATCGCTTCGAATACGTCGGCCGCCTCGCCGAGCTGACGCCCCCCGAACGAGGTATCCCGCATCGCTTCCAGCAAATCGGAGACGTCCCGGCACCGGGCGAGGTCGAGCGGGCGGGTTGGCGTCAGGCCGAGTTCCTCGGCATCGACGTAGGCGTCAGGGGTGCGGCCACCGGCGGCGGTCTCGAGTCGCTCGATGACGGGATCGTGGGGGTTGCTGGCGTCGGGCATGCGAGCCGCATCTTGCCCGCCGGACCTGCCCGTGGCCATCCCCGAGGGATCCGGTTGGGGTTCCGCGGATTCTGGACCAAGCTCCACCGACCGTGTCGTCGGCTCACCGAAGCCGGGGAGGATGTCCCCATTGCGGGCAGCGGGCGCCCTTGGTGCTGCGCGGCCTTCAGGCCTATTGCACCGTCTGCGGGCGGGCGCGTCCGACGCTCGACGCCCTTTCGTCCACGCCGCTCAACTTTGCCGGGACCCCGGCCAAGGTGGGCGGCATCGCGGCCAAAGTCTTCGGCATCGCCACCCTCGTCAGCGGTCTGTTTGTCGCGCTGTTGCTCACGCTCGTCCTGCAGGCGTTGTTTCCGGCGCTGTACCTCGGCTTCGCCGTCGGCATACCGATCGCGCTCGTCACGCTGTTCGTCGGCGGGGGGGCGCTCTTCGGCGGATGGCGGCTTCGCCGGCGCGGACGGCGGCAAGTCGCGACGGCGCAACGCGAGACCATTCGAGGGCTCGGCCGTCACCACCGCGGCGTGGTGCGAGCGCGGGAGGCGGCGGCCGCGCTTGGGGTCTCGGAGGCCGAGGCCGACGCCTTGCTCACCGAACTCGCCCGACAGCCCGACGAGAACGTCGGGGTCGAGATCGACGACGACGGACAGATCCTTTTTCTCTTCGGGTCGGCGGACGCCATCCGGTGGCGGATCGCGGCCGAGCAGAGCCTCGATGACGAGGCACGCCGAGAACTCGAGGCCGAGATCGAAGCGCGCGCCGTCGAAGAGACCGATCAGTACCCCGCGGCGCGAAGCCAAGCGACCAGGTCGAGGTAGAACTGGGCGTAGTCCCAGTCGTTGCCGCCTCCGGGACCGTCGCCGAACAGGTGTCCGATCATGTCGGTGTGGTCGGCCGGCAGGCAGCCGAGAAAGAGGCCGTGACGGGCGTCGACGACACGGACGAGACCGTCGTTGGGGTAGGGGTCCCCGAACCCTCCGTCGGTCAGCGCTTCGGTGAACGAGAACAGCGGGTCGATGGGGTCCCGCTCGCCGATCCACGCCGAAATGAACGGTGGGGCGCCCGAGACGTTGCAAGCGGGTCCGCCGAGACTCCAGTCGCTGCGCCCGGCGATCGACGCATAGAAGACGCTCGGGTCATCCGGGTAACGCGCGTCGAAGTCGGCGATGGCGGGCGTGGAAAACTGACCGAGGGCGGCGCTGATGCTCGTGTCCCCGTCGATCGCGTCGTAAAGCCCCGCGCCGAAAGTTTGCGCGATCCAATCGAGCGCATCGCCGAGGGCGGGATTCTGGGTCAGGCCCAGGGCGACGTCGGCCAGCGGTGCGCCTCCGTGAGGCGTCTGCAGCGAGATCACCGACGCGACGAGGTCGGGGCGGTCGTGGGCGACGACGCGCGCGTCGAGTCCTCCCTGCGAGTGGCCGATGATGTTGACCTTGGCGTGGCCCGTCGTGGCGACGACGTGTTCGATGGCGGCGCGCAGTTGGGCCCCCCGGTGGGTGGAGTCGTTGAACGGGTCGACGGCGGGGGTGTACACCTGCACCTCCCCGTGGTCGGCGAGGTGCTCGCGAACGCCATAGAAGTAGGTGGCGAAGTCGAGCCCAGCGAACGCCTCGAAGCCGAAGAATCCGTGCGCGAGCACGATGGGGTAGGGCGGCCCGAGTGCGGCCGCCCCGCCGCCGCCGCCGCTGCTGCCCCCGGCGCCCGAGGCGGCTGCCACGGACGTCGCCGAGGTCACCGATGGGCTGGCGCCACTCGAGCTGCCCCCCGCCCCGCTCGACGGAGGAGCGTCGAAACCGGGGCCCTCAGTACCCGTTCCGCCGCAGGAGATGGTCGCTACGACGGTCGCCGCCGCCGCCGTCGCCACCACCGTTCGCCACACCGCCCCGCGCACAGGACGCACGTACGACATGAGCGTTGACGCGGCAACGCCGCGGGGGTCGCCTGCAACCGATGCGGTTTTTCGTGCTGGTGGTGCTCACCCTCGCGGGATGCGATCTCGACCCGCCCCCGCGCGGCGGACCGGGGACGGCGCCCGCGACGACGACGACGATGGCCCCTTCTGCCTCGGTCTCGGCGGTCGCGGCCCCCAACCGGGGGGCGCGTTCGGGGCGGTCGCCATCTCCGCGCGCGGCGCGGTCGGCCGCGGCGAACTTCAGCGACGTCCCGACGAAGCTGTCGCTCAGCACCGGGGCGACCGTCACGATTCCCCCTCCCGCGCGGGTGCGCACCGGAAGTAGCGCCACGAAGCAACTCCCCGGTCTCGTCAAGCAGGCCAAGGTGTTCGAGATGGGGAACGACAAGCGCTTGCTGATGGTCAACGAGCTCGATCGGGAGGGAAAGCCGTGCGGCACCCTCATCGACGAGCAGCGCGCGAAGATGGAGTCGGCCCGGGTCGACCAAAATCCAGAGCGGCTGGCGCTGCGGCGGCAGCAGAGTGCCGAGGTGGTGTCCGTCGATGGCCACGACGTCCTGCTGGGGATGGCCATGCACAAGGGGGTCAGCGCCACCGACGACGAGCCCTTCGTCGGTAGTGCGAGCGCCATCATGTGCCGCGACGACCACTACCTTCTCGTGATGTTCATGGCCCGCACGGAGGAAGCGCCGGGCGCCCCCAAGAAGCTCTTGCTCGACGTCGTGCGCAGCTTCGAGCCTCCCGCCGGCTGAAGGGCGGGGGTTTAGCGGTGCGAAGAGGGCGCGCCCTCGGGGTCGAGGCGGTAGCCGACACCGCGGACCGTCTTGAGCAGGGTCGGATGCGCAGGGTCGGCCTCCAGCTTATTTCGCAGCTGGGCGATGAAGTTGTCGATGGTGCGGCGCGTGCCGTGGTGATCGCGCCCCCACACCTCGACGAAGATGGCATCGCGTGAGAGCGCCGTGCCCTGGGCTCGGGCGAGTACGTGGAGGATGTTGAACTCCGTAGCCGTCAGCTCGACCGCGGTCCCGGCGCGGATCACTTCGCGCTTGGAGGTATCGATCTCGACATCGCCAAAGCGAAAGGAGACGCGGGACGACGGCCGGCTCCCGCCCTCCAGGGAGCGTCGCCGGAGGGTCGCGCGGACACGCGCCATCAGCTCGGGAACGCTGAACGGCTTCGTCACGTAGTCCTCCGCCCCGAGGTCGAGGCCCACGACCTTGTCGTGCTCTTCGCCCCGCGCACTGAGGACGAGCACGGGGGCGGGGAGGTTCTCGCGCCGGACCTGCTCCAGCACTTCGAGCCCGTTGAGGCGCGGGAGCATGATGTCGAGGATGCACAGAGACCACGCCTCCCGCCGCAAGAGCTCGAGCGCCTCGAAGCCATCGTCGGCGAGGGTCACTTCGTAACCCGCTCGCTGAAGGTTCATCCGGAGACCGAGCTGAATGGAGGGGTCGTCCTCGACGACGAGGATCCGCACGGGCTCTTCGCTCATGGAACCGCCGTCAATTCCTCGCCGTCGACGGGAGAGCGCGTGACGACGTCCTCACCGCCACGGATGGAGTTCGGGAGCTGCGGAAAGGGAAGCAACACGGAGAAGGTCGCGCCTTGACCGACCTCGCTGATCAACTCGACGCGCCCTCCGTGACCGGTGGCCACGTGCCGAACGATCGCGAGCCCCAGCCCCGAGCCCTCGACCTCGCGCGAGAGGAGGTCGTTGGCCCGGTAAAACTTCTGAAACACGCGCTTGTGCTCACCGGTCGGGATTCCGGGGCCATCGTCGATTACCGAGAACCGCACGCCGCGGGCGGTCGGGGTCACGCGAAGCGCGATGTGCGCCTCGGCGCCGGCGTACTTCAGCGCGTTGCTGAGCAGATTCACCAGCGCGTCCGTCATCGCGTGCGGGTCGGCGGCGACATCGGGAAGGTCTGGGGCCACCTCCACCTCGACGCGCGGGCGGAGGCCCAAGTGGCTGGCCTCGAATTGGCGAACGGCGTCGTCGACGAGCGCGCGCGGCGACAACGGCTGGAGCTCGTACACCTTGCGGCCGGCCTCCATCCGTCCCCAGTCCAGGAGTCGTTCGATCCGTTCGCTCAGACGGAGCGTCTCCTTGTGGAGGACGTCGAGGCAGATTTTCGTCTCGTCGGGGTCATGGCCGTCCTGCTGCAGCATTTCGACGAACATGCGAATGCTGGTGAGCGGAGTTCGCAGCTCGTGGCTGACCTTCGACACGAAGTCGAGCTGAAGCTGGCTGAGCTTGGCCTCGCGACGGAGAAAAACGAGCGAGAGCACGCCGCCGGTGACGAACATCCCCACGAGTCCGATGGCGAGGAGACCGTAGAGGACGTCTACGATGCGCTCGTAGAAGACCAGCATCAGGATCCCCATCGTCAGGAGAAGGACGGTGGGAACGATGACCAGCCAGATCAACAGGAGAATGATCCGCCGGAATCCGCGCGTGTTGTCCTCGCCTGCCACCAAACCGGACATGCGGGAACCATACACCCAGTCGTGGTGCGAGCGTGTAGATCCGCGCGGCCACGTGTCCAGAACGGGCTCAAGGGAATTCGAAATGGGCCGTGAGGAGGGGGGAACGAGCTCGCAACCGCCACTACCGTCATGACGACGGAGGGCTCGTTTCAACTCTACGAAGGAGTTCGAACATGTCACTCGTGATCAACACGAACGTCGCGTCGCTGCGCGCGCAGAATGAGCTGCGCGACACCCAGATGTCCCTGCAGAAGTCGTTCGAGCGGCTGTCCAGCGGATTTCGCATCAACAGCGCGGCCGACGATGCCGCCGGCCTCGGCATCAGCGAAAATCTGAAGAGCCGGATCCGCAGCTATACCGTCGCCGAACGAAACACCAACAACGCCATCAGCATGGCCAACACCGCGGAGAGCGGCCTCGGTCAGATCAGCGGGATCATCATCCGCATGCGTGAGCTCGCGGTGCAGTCGGCCAATGGCGACCTCACCTCGACCGACCGCGGCTACCTCGACACGGAGTTTCAGCTCCTGAAGGACGAGATCACCCGCCTCGCCGAGGTCACCGAGTTCAACGGGAAAGAGCTCCTCGCCGGCACCGCCACCAGCATCTCCTTTCAGGTCGGGATCAACACCTCGACCTTCGACACCATCAGCATTGGCTTCGGGGGCGTGAGCTTGAGCTCTCTGGGGCTCGATGTCGTCGGCGTCAGCGGAGCGACCGCGACGGCGGCCACCACCGCCATCGATGCGCTCGACACCGCCCTTCAGACAGTGTCGACGAACCGCGCCCAATTCGGGGCCGCAACCAACCGCCTCACCGTCGCCGTGGCGAACGCCCAGACGATTCGGACGAATCTCCAGGCCGCGAACAGCGCCATCCGGGACGTCGACGTGGCTGAGGAAACAGCGGCGTTGGCCCGGAGCCAGGTCCTTTTGCAGGCGGGTACGTCGATACTCGCGCAGGCCAACCAGTCGCCGCAGACGGCGCTCAGTCTGATCGGCTGACCCACACCACCACTCCGTATCGTTCGAGGACCGCGCGCGTCGCGCCTCGGGGTGGTGGCGCGCGCGGTCCTCCGGAGCCGGGAAGGCGTCTTTCGCGGACGCCAGGCCCCCGGAGGCCATGAATCGAGCTTAGATCCCGTCGTCGCGCAGCGACGGGTTCGCGGCGATTTCTCACGGCGATGACAGCTTCCTCGACAATATGGGGATCGAGAAAGGGATCATGCAGCTCATCGCCCAGGAGCGGGCGGAGCTT
>JBCCLB010000001.1:0-287128 GCA_039027095.1 Myxococcota bacterium | reverse complement strand
GTGGTCATCATGGTGGGCGTGGCGCTGGTTGGCGGCGGGGTGGCGCTCAACGAAACCGGGTTCGATGCGGGACGCATCGTGCTGGTGGCCGGATTTCCTATCGCGTTCGTGGGCCTCTTCCTGGCCTGGCGGGTCGGAGGGTCGCGTTCCTCCTCGCGCGCCCCCCAACCGAGCGGCGATGCGGGCGCCACTGCGGTGGCCCAGATCGCGGCGCACTTGGGGCTGCGTCCAACGGAGGATGGCGCGGGGTTTCGCGGGACGTTTCGCGAACGCACGACGGAGCTTTTCGAGGAGGACTCGCCCTCGCCGACCTTTCTCATCGGGGGCCCGCTGGTGCGTCCTCTCGATGCGGGTCTGACCGTGACGCGGGGGAAACCCCCGGGAGACGCTCGTCGTGAAAGCAAAACCGGCGATGCCTCGTTCGACGCCGTCTACGCGGTGCGGGTCGACGAGCCCGAGCGGGCGACGGCGCTGCTGAGCGAACGGCTGCGTCGGCTCCTGCTCGAGGGGGACTACCGCGTCGACGACCAAGCGGTATGGCGCCGGGTGCCGCGGGACGACGCGGCAACGATCGAAGCGGCCGCCGTGCGTACGCTCAAGGTGGCGGCCGAGGTGGAGCGCGTCGCGGGCCCCGTGCCGTGCGCCCAACTGCTCCGGTCCGCGCGCGACGCCTTCGCCCGCTACGCCATCGAGCGGAGACTCGCCATCGCCGAGACCCCGCTCGCCATGTGGGGGACCATGGACGGGGTCGCGGTGACGGCGCGCGCGGTGCGCGACGCATTTCAGCAGTACCATTACGAAATCGACGTCACCTTTGCGAAGGCATTGGGCCGGGGGCTGTTCATGGGTCCGGCCAGCTCCTCGATGCAGCACGACCGGGGCGTCGAGCCGGTCGGACATCCCAAATTCGACAAGCACTATGTGTTGAAGGCCGATCCCCCCGAGGACGCACCTCGCCTCATCGGCAGGGAGACGCGAAAGATCCTCCTCGCCCTTCGCGAGCGCGGCGTTCAGGTGCGGGTGCGTGACCACGGCGTCTGGGCGTGGGTCGGGTTTCACCGGGAGCAAACCGACACCGTGCTCGGCGCCGTCGGGGAATTGGTCGTCGTCGCTTCGCGCATCGAAGCGAATGCGGCGCGCTACCCCTTGACGGCGAGCTCGGCTGCGATGAACTCCACCTGAACGAACTTCGGTTACCGGCGGGATTCGGCCGTGGCGCGATGGGCCAGGTACCACGCGTGCATCTTGCGGAGGCCCGCGCGGATGGAGGTCTTCGACCGCCAGCCCAGGGCGTGAAGCCGCGTGTTGTCCATGATCTTGCGTGGTGTGCCGTCCGGACGTTTCGGGTCGAAGACCACCTCGCCCTCGAAGCCGGTGATCGCCTTCATCTCCAGCGCCAGATCCTTGATCGAGATCTCCTCGGAAGAGCCCACGTTGATCATGCCGCCGCCGTCGTAGGCGCCCATCAAGAAGACGCAAGCGTCCGCCAAGTCATCGGCGTCGATGAGCTCGCGCAAGGGCGTGCCGGTGCCCCAGACCACCACTTCAGAAGCCCCCGTTTCGACGGCTTCCTGAAATCGGCGCATCAAGCCCGCCACCACGTGGCTGTTCTCGGGATGGAAATTGTCGCCCACCCCGTACACATTGGAAGGCATGACCGTGAAGGCATCGAAATCGAACTGCGCGCGGTAGGCGTCGCACATGACCTTGCCGGCGATTTTTGCCACGGCATAGGGAAGATTCGTCGGCTCCAACGCTCCGGTGAGCAGGGCGTCTTCGCGGATGGGCTGCGCAGCAAACTTCGGATAGATGCAGCTCGATCCCAGAAACAAGAGCCTTGCCGCCCCATGACGGTGGGCCGCGTCGATGGTGTTCACCTGGATCTTGAGATTGTCGCGGATGAAGTCGCCACCATAGGTCTGATTGGCCACGATACCGCCCACCCGGGCCGCGGCCAGGAATACATATCTCGGCTTCTCGGCTGCGAAGAAGGCCTCCACCGCCTCAGCATCGTCGAGCGGCAAGTCTTGATGGCTGCGGGTGACGACATGGCCGAAGCCTTGGGCGGTGAGGGCGCGCACGATGGCGGAACCCACCATGCCGCGGTGCCCGGCCACGTAAATCTTGTCTGCTTTGTCCATCGCGGGCGACCTCAATCGAGGGTCTTGAAGAAGAAGCGTTCGACCGTGGCGCTCGCGTCGGCGAGGACGCGGGTGCGGCCGTCCGACACGTACCCGCGGCGCCGGTAGAAGCGGTGGGCCGGAAGAAACTTGGCGTCACTCCACAGGAACACCGATCCTGCGCCCCGGCGTCGCGCTTCGGACTCGACCCGCGCGAGCATGCGCCCGCCGAGGCCACATTCGCGATGCGCGCGCGCGACGTAGAGCTTCTTCAACTCCACGCGGTCGCCATCGTGGGGAACGAAGCCGGCGCTGGCGACGATCGTCGGCCCCAGGGTACCGACGTAGAACGCGCCGCCGGCCGAAGCGAAGGTCGTCGCAATACATGCAAGCTCAGGCATCTCGTCCTCGAGAAACAAGACACCTTCGTATTCCCCGAAAATGGGCTCGATGAGGGCGCGGAGACCGGGCCCGTCCTCGTCGCGGGCGTCGCGGGTGTGAATCACAGCTCGATCTCGTAATCCTTGATCTTGTAGAGGAGTGCCCGGTGGCTGATCTCGAGCAGGTGGGAGGCGCGCGTGCGATTGCCTTTTGTTTGGGTGAGGGCGCGTCGGATCAACACCTCCTCGATTACGCGGGCCGTCTTCTTGATGGACAGCTCTCCGCTTTCGAGATGCAGCCGGATGGGGTCGCGCGCCTCTCGGATGCGGTCGGGCAGGTCGGTTTCTGTCACCGTCGCGCCGTCGGCCAATACCATCGCGCGCTCGATCGTGTTCTCCAGCTCGCGCACGTTGCCCGGCCAGCTGTAGCTCATCAACACCCGTCGCGCATCGGGGGCCACGCCCTGAATGTCGGTCCCGAGGCGGTCGTTGTTGCGCGTGACGAAGTGATCGATGAGCAGGCTGATGTCTTCGCGTCGTTCTCGCAGCGGGGGCACCGGGATGTGCATGACGTTGATGCGGTAGAAGAGGTCCTCCCGGAACCGGCCCGCCTCGACTTCCGCGCTCAGATCGCGATGGGTGGCGGCGGTGATGCGGACGTCGACCTGCGTGTCTTTCACATCCCCGATGGGTCGCACCGTCTCTTCCTGGAGGACCCGTAGCAATTTCACCTGAAGGGGAAGCGGGAGTTCGGCGATTTCGTCGAGAAACAGCGTTCCGCCGTCGGCCTGCACGAAGAGGCCGTCCCGGTCGGCATTGGCGTCGGTAAAGGCTCCCCGTTTGTGCCCGAAGAGTTCGCTTTCCAGCAGGTTCTCCGGGATCGCGCCGCAGTTGACGGCCACGAACGGCTGGTCCCGGCGCGACGAGCGATGGTGGAGCGCCCGGGCGACGAGCTCCTTGCCCACGCCACTCTCGCCCGTGACGAGGGCCGTCGTCTTGAAGTCGGCGACCTTGTCGATGGTACGGAACACCTTGGCCATCCCGCTGCTCTTGGCGAGCATGTTCTCGTAAACGCTCTCCTTCAGCACCTCCTGCCGCAGGGCCCGGTTTTCTCGCTTGAGCCGTTCGCGCTCTTCCGCCTTGCGCAGCGTCAACAGCACCTCGTCGTTCTTGAACGGCTTGTGCACGTAGTCGTAGGCCCCCGCCCGCATGGCCTCCAGCGCCAGGTCGACGTTGCCGTAGGCGCTCATGACGATCACCGTGGCGGCATCGCCTTTGGCCTTGAGGGTGCCGAGAAGATCGAGTCCCCCCAACTTCGGCATGCGCACGTCGGTGAGGATGAAATCGGGCCCAAACCGGTCGACCCGGTCTAGGGCTTCCTCCCCGTTGCTCGCGACCTCCACCTCGTAGCCTTGGCGCCGGAGAAAAGTCCGGAGCACCAAGCGGATGTTCTCTTCGTCGTCGACGACCAGTACGCGGCGCATGCCCTATGAACTTATTTCAAGGCGACCGGTGTCAAGGCTGACTTCGTTTCGGTGCTCTTCCAGGTGCGCGGGTGTGCGATGAGTTTGACATCGGTCGCATGCGAGGCAATAGCCCGAGGGCTGCCTCTAGCGGACGTCCCCGCGAGGCTCGAAGCGCCCCGCCGCTGGCCGGGACAGGACGCGACGACATGGGAACGGTGAAGAATCTCCTCGACCGGGGGAAAAAGCTCGCGGCCTCACCCGCGGTGATCCGTCTAATTTCCAACGACCGCGTCATGCGGGCCGCGTCCGGTGTCATGGAAGCGCGGCAGCGCCTCGACGAAGCGTCGGGCCTGTGGCGCGAGGGATGGAGGGTCCTGGTGGAGGGCGAAGCGCTCCCCAACATCGACCCCGCGATGGACACCGACGAAGACCTCGGCGTCAGCACGGTGGATGCGGCAGCTTCCGCCGGGTCGAACCCTCCGCCGTCGCAAAACGGCCATGGCCACGCCTCGACCAACGCCCACGCGACCAACGGCCACGCGACCAACGGCCACGCCTCCTCCGGCGTCGGACACGCCCCCGTCAACGGTCACGCTCCGCGTGACGGCCATGCCTCGCGTAACGGCCACGCCGCGACGTCGAGCGGGGCGGCCTCTTCGACCGACGCCACGACCGCCGAGCCCAAGCCCGCGCCGCGAAAGAAGCGGACCCCGGAGGAGCGACGTAAGGCCGCCGAGGCCCGCCTGGCCAAGCAGATGTCGCAGCGGGTCGCGATCAGCAAGACGGGCGGCAAAGACGTCTTCGACAAGTGCTTCAAGTTCATGGCGGCCGACAACGCCCGGAAGATGGGGGTGTACCCGTTCTTTCGGCCCCTCGACTTCAACAACGGTCCCCTCGCCCAACTCGAAGGCAAAGAGGTCGTCATGTTGGGGTCGAACAACTACCTCGGTCTGACCACCGACCCCCGGGTTCGCCAAGCCGCCGCCGACGCCATCGAAAAGTACGGCACGAGCATGACCGGATCGCGACTGGTCAACGGCTCGATGCGCCTCCACAACGAGCTCGAGGAAAAGCTCGCCGCCTATCACGGCAAGGAGGCGGGTTTGGTCTTCACGACCGGTTATCAAGTCAACATCGCCGCCATCTCTGCCTTGCTCGCCAACAAGCGCAGCGTCGCCGTCATCGACAAGGAGGACCACGCCTCGATCTACGACGGCGTGCGCCTCGCACAGGCCGCGGGAGCGCGCATGTTGCGGTACAAGCACAACGACCCCGCCTCGCTCGACAAGGCGCTTTCGGAGCTCGGAGACACCGAGGGGCCACTGGTGATTACCGACGGTGTCTTCAGCGCACAGGGGGAGATCGCGCGGCTCGATGAGTTGGTCCGCGTCACCAAGAAGCACAAGGCCCGCATCCTCGTCGACGATGCGCACGCGCTCGGGGTCATCGGGCCCGGCGGGCGCGGTACCGCCGCCCACTTCGGGGTCGAAGCGGACGTCGACCTCATCGGTGGCACCTTTTCGAAATCGATGGCCAGCATCGGCGGCTGGATGGTGGGGGACCGCAAGGTGCTCGACTACATCCAGCACTTTGCGTTTAGCTTTCTCTTCGCCGCCAGCGCCGCGCCCCCGTGCGTGGCCGCCGCCATGGCCTCGCTCGAGATCATGCAGGCAGAGCCGTGGCGCCAAGAGAAGCTGCGCGACAACTTTACCTACATGAGGGAGGAGCTCCGTCGCCTCGGATTCGAACTCGGCAAGACCGAGACGGCGGTGATCCCCATCTACATTCGAGATGACCTCAAGACGGTCATGATGTGGAAGTCGTTGCTCGAAGACTACGGCATCTACGTGAATCCGTTCATCACCCCGGGGGTACCGCCCAAGCAGCAGGTGCTGCGTACGAGCTACATGGCGACCCATGAGCGTGCGCACCTCGACCAGGCGCTCGAGGCCTTCGAGAAGGTCGGAAAGAAGTTCGGAGTGCTCTCTTGAGCCGGCCGCGGTCGTCTTGGCTGGTCGGCGCGGCCGTCTTCTTTGCCGTCACCGCGGCGGCCGCCGATGGCACCAAGGTCGGGGTCGTCGACCTTCAGGGCGCGATGCTCCAGACCTCGGACGGTATGAGCGCCCAGGCGTCGATGAAGCGCTACATGGACCGCCGGCAGGGCGATCTCGACCGACGGCAAAAGCGCCTCAAGTCCGAGGAAATCGACCTCCGGCGGCAGATGCGATTCTTGTCCCGGCAAGCGTTTCAGAAGCGCTACGAGCACTATCAGCAGCGCATGGTGAAAGCCCAGACCAAGTACATCGAGTACAACAAGCAGCTGCAGAAGAAGCAGGCCGAGTTCATGCAACCCATGATGCAAAAGCTCCTCGGCGTCGTACGACGCGCGGCCAGCCGCCGGGGCTTCGACATCGTCATCGACCGGCAGGCGGCGCCCTATGTGCGTGCCGACTTGGACCTCACCGACCTCGTGGTCCAGATGTACAACAGCGGTGGGGGCGGGGCCTCCGACGGCGACGCGAAAGCAGCGGGCGACGCGCCGACTCCCTGAGGCGCACCTTTTCGCACCCGGCGTTTGGATGTCCTCTCACAGGAAGTCTTGGACGGCTTCCTCGCACTGCGTCACGGCGTCCTGGCAATCGATGTCGTCGGGCCACCCCCGCAGCCAGCAGCTAATGCAAACGGCGCCCTGGCCTCCGACCTGGAGCACAGCGCCCCCCTTGTGACGCTCGATGAGGAGGGGCTTCCTCAGTGCCATCAAGTCATCGGGCACGGCTTCGCCCCGCACCACGGCGCTCGTGAGTTCGGGTTCGAGGCCACATAGACTTCTCCGGTTGGCGTCGTGTTCGGCGGCGGTGGTACCGACCCCGCCGGAGATGGTCCCATTGTCCTGAGCCTCCTCCGAATCGTTGAACTCTTCGAGGGTAAAGAGGCGAAGACCGCCCGCGCCGTAGATTCGCATCGGGCGGGCCAGGGTCCCGTGGCAGTCGAGGGTGCCGCAGCGGCGTTCCAACACGGAGGAGACCTTGGGGAAATCGTCGGTCTCCTCGGCGGTTTGTGTTTCGGGGTCGTAGTCGAACGGACCGCATAGGGTGGGGACGGGCTCGCTCCCGGACTCACAGCCGAGCGACACTGCGGCGAGGAGCGCGAGCAGCGCCGCCAGGCCGAGGCGGGACGGGGACCGAGGCCGTCGTCGTCGCTTCGTCATTGGTCCAAGGTCTCCGGAACCGTCGGGCGAAAGCGCGGCGGAGGACACGCACCCGGGTCGGGTATGGTGATCGCGTCGGCGTTGAACAGTTCTCGGGGGATGAAGATCGCCCCCGGTGACAGGGGCGAGCGGGGCTCGGCGTGACACCCGCCGCACGACCCGTCCCGCCCGATGCGGGTCGACATCGAACTGATCTGCACCCGTCGCTCGGCGTCGTTCAGACTCGGCCCGTGGATCTCGGTTCGTACCGGGTAGGCCGGTTTGAACTGCTCTTCCGTGACCCAGAAATTGCCACATTCGTTGGTGGTGATCAGTCCCTCGGGCGTGATCTGCCCTCTCGAGTCGAGGAGGCGAATCTCGTAGCCGGGGACCCCCACCAACGGGGCCTCGGGGTCCTCGGGGTCGGGCTCCAAAAACACGGTCCCGCCGAAGACCATTTGGGGCTCGGCGCCGAGATAGTCGCTGTGGCAAAGGACGCAGGGCTGGCCCACGCGGTGGATCGCGCTCGGAGGAAAGTTCGCTTCCTCGGGGCCGAGCTCGGCAATCTGTCGCTCTCGGAGAGGGTCCTCGCAGGACGTCGTCGCGGCGGCGGCGATGAGCCCGAGGGAGACGACGCCGGCCCTTCGCCAGGAGCGCGCGAGCGCATGGGGGCGGGGGAGAAGCCTCATTCGAACTCCGCATCGAAGCCAAGGGCACCGAAGCCGCCCAGGCGTTCCTTGAGATAGAGGTGGTTCAGGAACCGAGAGTAGATGAAGTCGCCGGCGAGGCTCACCCCGAGGGCGTTTCGTTCGCCGAATTCATAGCGAACGCCCCCGCCCGCGGTGACGGCGACGAGAGGGCCGAGCTCACGGTCGCCGGTGCGCAAGGACGGCACTTGTGCGTTCCCGTCGGGACCTCGCGCCACCACGTAGGCCAGCTCGTAAAAGTCGGCCCCGGTCTGAGCGTGGAACCGCAGATGGGGCCATACCCGCAGCTCTTTGAGCACGTCGTACATGAGCCGCGCATCGGTGGTCGATGCTTTGGTCCCCCACGTGTCGATGTAGAGCCGCTCACTCGCGCGAAGGGTCGCGTCGGTGAAACGATGCGCGATCGCAAAGGCGAGCGCGAAGCGTTTTCGTGACGTGGGGAGCTGCTCGAGCGGGCGCTCCGGCTCGCGAAAAAAATTGACCGCGTCGATGACCAAGCCTGGCGTCACCGCCGCCGCCACTTCGGGCGAAAAAACGGGGATGTGCCGGTAGGGTTTCGACATGTCGCCGTCTTCGATGACGGCGACACCCGAGATAGAGGCAAAGGTGGCCTTGTCGAGCACCAGACCTAGGCCCAGGTTCACCGCGAAGCGATTGATGCGATGACCGAAAACGTCGAAACTCGTCTGCGTGCGACCATTGATGTCGTGGGAGTATTCGACGCCGATGCTCGGTGTTATCGTCTTTTGCGCGTATTCAGCCGTCACGGTCGCTCCCCCCGACACCGAGAGATAGTCCGGCTCGCGGCTCATGGAGGCGCGCGCCGAAACGTCGTAATCGCCCAACTTCTTGTGGCCGTTGATCGACGGCACGTAGCGAACTTCGCGCCAGCGTGGTGATGCGGTGGCGAGAATGTCGATGGATGCCGCCGTGACGACGTCGAGGAGAAAGGCAGCCCCGATGCCCCATCCGTCGGTGGGGTTTTCGATGCTGAAGCTCATCGATGGGGTCGCCACGTCCACGTCCATGTCGTCGGTGTAGCCCGAGGCTTCGACGCCGACGCGATAGGTCAGGTCGCCGCTCACCGTGTCGTTCGAGGCGGGGAGGCGGAGACATTCCCGAGGGGTCTTTCCCCCGGCCAAGCACTTGAGCAGCTGCTGCGCCTGCGGATTGGCGGTCCCGGGGGTCAGCGTGATGAGCAGGGTGAGGGTCTCGTCCGGCTCGATCTCGAGCCGCTGCGAAAAGCGGACCGGCGTGCCGTCCTGCGTACCCGTGGCGACGACTTCGTGAACGCCGGGGTCGAGAGGAATGTCGGCCTCGAGAATTTCGAGGGGCAACTCCGTCCCGTCGAGCTTCACCGCGAGGTCCTCGACGTCCTTGGGCGCTTTCAGCTCTAGGGCCGGCATTCGTCGTTGCAGGTCGGCGGCTCGCGTCCGCGCCCGTCTTCCCGCGTCGAACTGGGACTTCTTCGGCGCGCTTCGGCCGACTTCCTGGTACTCGCCGATGGCCTCGTTCCATCGGTTGCTTCGCTCGAGGCAACGCGCCAGGACCAGCCGTGTGCCCGTCCGGTTTTCAACCTCCAGCGAAGCGCGAGCTTCTTCGGCGCACCGCTCGAACGCCTCTTCCGTCTCCGCCTGCTTGGCTTCTCGGTAGCAAAAGTACGCCTCGGCCTTTTTCCACCCGACCGGCTTTCGCCCCTTGCCCGAAAAGCGACCCCGACACCCCGCTGCGCGCTCGGTCGTCTTGATGCCTTTGACCTCGTCGAACAGGGCACTCGTGTCTTGGTCGGCGATGTCCTCCGGGAGGGCCACGTCGGCGTCTTTTTTCAAAGCGGCCTCGAACGACTTTCTCGCCGCGCCTTGTTGGTCATCGAGCGCTTGGACGGTCCCGACGACGGCGAGCAGCCGCGCTTCCGCCTCGGCGCTACACGCGCCGCCCTCGCAGATGCCACGCGCGGCCTCCAGGTTCTGGAGTGCCTTCTCGTACTGGCCCACCTTCACCTCGGCATCGACGATGCCGACGATGATCGAGTCGAGAACTTCGTCGTTCGCCCCCGCTTCAGCCCGCGCCAGGGGAGAGAAGATCAACGGCGGTAGGAACAGCATCGCCCCTCCCACCGCGGCGGCTGCCCAGAGCCGTCTCCCCCGCTGTGTCGGTGTCCCCACCACGTCCAAGATTTTATAGCTGAGCTTCTCGTGATCGGGGCTGCGACCCCGAAAAAAACGCCACGATTTGAGGATGATAGGCCTAAATGAAAGAAGGGGCGGTGACCTCTCGGTCACGCCCCTCCCGCGTTCAAGCAACGTCGAAGAAACGACGAGTGGTCAGTTGCAGCCGCAACCGCTGCCCGCGCCAGCGCTGCCTCCGATGGCGCCCTCGGTCACCGCGCGCAGGTGTTCTTCCCCGGGACCCGCCATCTCGTTCGCGGCCATGGTCGGATGGGCAAGTTTGGCGCGCTCGTAGGGAGCGACCCGGGTGCACCCCGTCGCCAATGTGAGTCCCCACCCAACCACCGCGAGGCCGACCAGGCCGCGGATGGTTCCCGCCGAGAACGTGGCGAGCGAAGAAGGGGCCAGCGAAGAAGTGGCCAGCGAAGAAGTGGCCAGCGAAGAAGTAGCTTGTGCCTTGGTGTTCATCTCGGAGCCTCTCGTCCCTCGTTCCATGAGTGTGCAGGGTTCGGGCCAACGCATCAAGCCACCGTGGTCGCGACGAGCGTCCTGATCTCGCCCCGGTTCACCGTAAATCCAGGGAGAAACGTCTCGTCACGGTGGATCCTCCGCGCATCACCTGGATCGGGATCCATTCGCCCTAAAAACCGATTGAGTACGAGCATTTGGTACATTGTGCGACACCGGTCAGGCGCCGCCATTGCCGCCGCTGCCGCCACCTTCGCCGCCAGCGCCGCCGCCGCCACCGGCTCCGCCGGTTCCTCCGGTTCCTCCCCCGCCGCCCGTCGCGACGGGGTCGCCCCCAGTGACCTTCATCCCGCAGGCGACCCAGTCGTAAATGGTGGTCAGGTCGTCATCGTCGATGACTTGCCCGCGGGGCATGAAAGAGCCGATGAGCACCGGCTGGGTGGGATCGATGTTGCACATCAAGTAGGCGTTGGTCGGGTCGACGTCGGAGATGTACGCCCTCCCGTCTCGGTCGAACGCCGAGAGCGCCGCGTGGGTCGCGATCGCATCGCCCTTGACCATGTTGACCCCCGTCGGGTCGTTCGGGGCGAGATGGCACCCGCTCAGCGCGCAATTGTACTTTTCATCGAACAGAGGAAAGACTTCGGTCGTCCAGTCGGGGCATCGCGTGCCCGCCATCTCCGGGATGGTGCATTGCTCGATCTGAACCTCTCCCCGGAGACGCAAGTTGTTCGGAGGTCCGAAGTCGACGCCGCCTTCGAGACACGCGGCCACACCGATGGTGCCGCCGAGGAGCAGACTGAGGGGAAGGATGTGCCGCATCCAGCTCACCTCGAGCGTTATCCGACCGAGACCAGACCGTCGATGTAGGTGTCGGCCCGACGCCCCCTGAACCGTCCGCGCGCCCTCGCGAAAGTGGGTGGGTTGACGGCGGACAGCGGCGGGCCGATGTCATGAGCCGCTAGGGCCGAGTCGCGAGTCCAAGCATCCAACATGCGCGCGCACATCTTCAACACTTCTTGCAAAAGTTGTGCGCAACCATCGGTAACTTCAGCGCGTCATCGGCCGCGACGCCGCCAGCGCGGCGGCGCGGGCCCGACGTAGAAGGCGAGAGACGTCATCATGGTTTACGACATCGAATCGAGTGCGGGGTCGCCCCACCTCCATCTCCTCCGCGGCGCCGTCGTCGCGCTCGGGGCCACGGCGTTGATGGCGTGTGGCGGCGCAAAGGCCGGCGGACCCAGCGCCGCGAACGGCGGTGACGAAGCGGCGGACGCCGACGGCGGAGCGGCGACGGACGCCGCCGCCGCCGCTGGAACCGGAAACGAGGTCGGGTCGAAAGCGCCGGAGGTGCTCGGGGAGGCACTGATGGGCGAGGGACCCACCACGGTGGCTGACGCCGCGGGCAAGATCCTCATCGTGGATTTTTGGGCGACGTGGTGCGATCCCTGCCGCGACTCGCTGCCCAAGTACCAGGAGATCGTCGACAAGTACGAAGGCGATGTCGCCGTCATCGGGGTCAGCGTCGACGAAGCCGACGATGTCAGCGCCGACGAGGTCAAGGCATTCGTCACGGATCTCGGGGTCTCGTTCGGCGTGGTCTGGGACAAGGAAAAAAAGACGGTCCAGCCCTACGACCCGCCGAAGATGCCCACGAGCTACGTCATCGACCAGGAGGGCATCATCCGGTTCGTCCACGCCGGGTTCGAGACCGGCGACGAAGCGAAGATCGTGGCCGACATCGATTCCCTGCGGTAGCGCGTGGTCCGGATGCACCGTGGGGCTCAGGCGTGAACGGCGGCGAGATGGTAGGCGAGCCGACGGTAGAGTTCGGCCGCCAGCTCCGCGTCCGCATCGCAGACCGCTTCGAAGTCGACGCGGCGGACGCGAAGGAGGCGCAAGCGTTCCGCGGCGCGCGCTGGTGGACGGCGGCGGTCGACATCGACGAGCGATTCGGCCAGGAGCAGCGCCGAAGGGCCGAGGCGCCGGCCGTCGGGCAGCTCGGCGACGCCCTCTAGGATCGCGTAGGCCACACGGTCGTGTCCGGCGATGGGGGGGACCGAGGCATCCGCGGGGATCTCTACTTCGACCGCGGCGGCCAGGGCGGCACGCCGACGGGCCGGCGACAGCGCCCCGAAAAGCGGATTTTGCGCCAGAGCCTCAACGTCGCGCCTCGCCGTCTCCTCATCGCCCAGCCCGCGTGGCGACGCCAGCGCGCCGATGGTGACCACGACCGCGGTGGCGTCATCTCGGGGGCCGTCTCGGCGGACCCTCGCGGCCAATGCGTCTCGCGACGCCCCGGAGCGAAGGGCCTGACCGAGTTCGCCGTCGTCGTCGTAGCTCGCCGCGAAGCCGTCGGTGCACAGCGCGATGCGCTCCCCGGGGGCGACCTTTGGCGCCAGCGTGTCGACGCGCAGCCGTCTTCGTCGGTGATGCCCCACCGCATTGTTGAGGGGGGCGCGCGCCAGGGGGGTTGGGGTCCGCTTTCCCGACGTTTGAAATCGCGCCGATGACGTGTGGTCGTCCGTCAACTGCACCGTGGTTCGCGGCCGGACGAGGTAAACCCGGGCGTCGCCGACGTGGGCGATGAACGCGCGCTCTCCCAACAACAGAAGGACGTCGAGCGTGGTTCCCATCCCCTTGCGTTCGGGGTCGTCCCCTGCCGCCGCGATGACGGCCTCGTTCGCGATGCGGGTCGCCTCCGCGAGATCGTCGAGCACCGACCGACGCTGGTCGGGACCGGGGTGCCGGATGAACGCCTGCCGACGAGCGCGACGCTCTGGCTCCTGAAGGGCGGCCTCGACCGCCTCGGTCGCCGTACGCGAAGCGATGTCGCCGGCGGCGTGCCCTCCCATGCCATCGGCCACGATGAACAGGCCCAGCTCGGGGACGCAGTGGCAAAAGTCCTGGTTGGTCGACCGGTCCTGGCCGCGGATGGAGAGCGCGAGGTGCGCCACGCGAAAAGCGCAGTGGGGGCTGCCTTGGTGCGGGGGCGTGCGCGCCCCGCTCGGCGCCGCGCGGGGAGGTTTGGCGTGGTCCGTCCCCGCGGAGTGCAACCCTGGCTCTGGAGGGTCGGAAGGCGGGCGAGGGCGGCGTTCGCGGGCCATGGGGTATTATCCGCGAAAGCGTCTCGAGAGGTGCCATTTGTCGTGGGCGTGGAGTATGGTCCAGCCTCTCATCGCATACATCATGGCCCGGTCGATATCTCTGGAGCGCGTCCGCACCGATGGGTGGTTCGAGCGCTTCGGCGAAAACATACGCAGCTTCCATACCTTGTGCGAGGTTCTCGGAGAGAACTTCTTCGCCTTCGCGTTGATCGCGGGTGCGCGCGTCAGCTCGCTGATGATCGACCGCTTCAACCCGGACAACTCCCTCGTCGAGTTTACGTTCGCGGCGGCCGACGATGCCGACGCCGAGATGGAGCGGCTGACCGTGCAGGAGTTCCGCCAACGGTTGGTCTCGACGCTTTTGGCTCCAGAGCCCGAAGGCCCCGAGGCTTCCGACATCGGCGACGATCTCGAAGCGCTGCAAAAGCACATCGGGATGCGGACTTTGCTGTTGGCGCCGCTCTACGGCTACGGGCTGAAAGACCTCTCCGTCGACGGCGATGCGTCCCAGCTTCGGATCGAAAAGCCATCGGGCGACGAAGACATCGACGTCGGGCAATTCCGCGAACGGCTTCTCGACCACGTGCGTGAGGAGCTCGACAACGTGGGCGAGCGACAGGGGGGGACCGCCATCGACCTGAAGAACGTCGACGAGGCGGAGGAGGCGGCGGCCAAGGACGACTGGGACCAGGTGGTGACGCTTCTCGAGGGTTGGCCGATGCCATTGGCGATCTACTGGCGCACTCCGGAGGGGCAAAACCTGCCCGAGCAGGCGCGCCAACGCATCGCCGAGGGGTTGGGTCTTCTCGGTACCGCGTGCGCCAAGCTCGGCAACGAGGAGCAAGGCGAGGAAGTGCTGCGCCTCGCGGTCCAGTACGCCCAAGACGGGGCGGCCGCGGCCAGTGTGTTTCTCCGGCTCGGGCAGATGTTCGTCGACGACGAGCGATGGGGGGAAGCCATCGGCCCTCTGCGCCGGGCCCGTGCCCTCGGTGCCGCCCCGTCCGATGTGTTGCCTTCGATCGCCGCCGCCTGTCTCCATCGGAAGCGTGCCTTGGCGGCGCTCGCATTCGCCCTCGAGGCCGAGCAGCAAGGCGTACCGGCCGCGGACCTGGCGGCGACTCGAGACCAGGCGCGAGAGGCGCTCGGCGACGCACTCGAGCGATACGAGTCGTTTCTCTCCGACTGAAAGCTGGGCGCGTCTGCGTGCGACCAGGGCTCGGCGTGCTACGCCTGCAGCCCGCCGCGAGCCGATGGGGCACCGTTTGCGTCCGGCTCACCGAGTCAACCCTTTTGGGTCGATCCTTCAGGGCCGATCTTTCAGGGCCGATATTTCGCGCCCGACTTGGTGCTGGGAGTCGACGTCAGACGGGGGTCTTGTTCTAGAAAGGGTAGGGACCGGGAGTGGGCGTAACCGTCGTTGACAGGCGCCTGTTCCCGTGGTCGAAGCGGACGATTTCATGGCTGTCTATGTTCCCGTCATCATTCTGGCTTTTCTTGGATTCGCCATCGCGACGGGCATGTTTGCGGCGGCGACGTTCCTGGGGCCGAAGAACCCCTCGGCGGTCAAGGAGATGCCGTTTGAGTTCGGGAACCCGTCGGAGGGCGCGCGCAACCTTCGGCCGAGCGTGAAATTCTACCTCACGGCCTTGCTCTTCGTCGTCTTCGATATCGAGGCGGTCATGATTTACCCGTGGGCGGTGGAGTTCCGCTCGCTGGGGGTGACGGGGTTCGCGACGATGGCGTCGTTCATCGGTCTGCTGGCCATCACCCTCGTCTACGTGTGGCGTAAGGGCGCTTTGGAGTGGGAGAAGTGAACGACAACATCCGTGTCATCGAGGGCAGCGAGACGGGGTTTGCGACGACCCGGGTCGATGCGCTGTTGGGTTGGGCCCGCAAGTATTCTCTGTTCCAGTATCCGTTCGTCACCGCGTGTTGCGGCATGGAGTTCATGTCCCTCGCCAGCGGGCGGTTCGACATGGCGCGGTTCGGCGCCGAAGCGCCTCGCTTCACGCCCCGGCAGGCGGACCTCCTCTGGGTGGTCGGCACGGTCAGCCAACGTCAGGCCCCCATCCTCAAGATGGTGTACGACCAGATGGCAGAGCCGAAGTACGTCCTCGCCTTCGGCACCTGCGCGTCCTGTGGCGGCTTCTACGACAACTACGCCACGGTGCCGGGTATCGACAAAGTCATCCCGGTCGATGTCTACGTCCCCGGATGCCCGCCCCGTCCGGAGGGGGTCATCGACGGCCTGCTGCTGTTGCAGGACAAGATTCAAACCGGCGACCGCACCCCCGCGATCGTGAAGCCACGGACCGATCCAGTTCCCGCTTCCGAGGGGCTGGTCCCGCTGCGAAAACAAGCATGAGCCGCGACGTTCTCGACCAGCTCGTGCAACGCTTCGACGACGCGGTGCTCGCTACCCACGACCAGTTTGGGGACGAGACGGCGCTGATCACGGCGGACGTGTGGCACGAGGCGGCGGTGTTTCTACGCGATGACTTGGTCTGCTCGATGGACCACTTCATCGACCTCACCGCCGTCGACTTTGCCGATCGGCGGACGCCGCGCTTCGAGGTCGTCCTCCACCTCCGAAGCTCGGAGCGGCTCCACCGCATTCGGCTCAAGGCGCCGGTCGGCCTCGGCCCCGGCGGGGAAAACCCGCAGGTCGACTCGCTCGTCGACGTGTGGAAGGGCGCGAACTGGTTCGAGCGCGAGTGCTACGACATGTTCGGGGTCGAGTTCGTCGGCCACCCCGACCTACGTCGCATTTTGATGTACGAGCAGTTCGAAGGGCACCCGTTGCGCAAGGACTACGATGCGCACCGGACCCAGCCCCTCGTGCCCTACCGCGAAGGGTACGAGAAGCTGCAGCCCTTTGGCCTGCCTCAGGGGATGCCCTTTGGCCGACAGACCCACGACCGGTGGAAAACCGCGGTGGCGGGGCGGCCCGAAGATGCGGGCGCCACCAACCTGTTGGGCTTCGAGGAGGACTGACGTGGAGCCGCTGGACGTCGAGCTGGAAGATGGGGAGCTGGAGCTTCCGACGGACCCGATGCTGCTCAACATGGGTCCGAGCCACCCCGCCATGCACGGTACGGTGCGGATCGTCGTCGAGCTGAGCGGCGAGACCATCAACAAGGCCGATGTTCAGATCGGCTACCTCCACCGCGGCTTCGAGAAGATGTGTGAGCGGGGAACGTGGAGCCAGGTCTTCCCCTACGTCGACCGGCTGAATTACGCCTCGCCTCTGCTGAACAACGTCGCGTTTGCGCTCGCGGTCGAGAAGATGCTCGGCGTCACGGTCCCGGAACGTTGCCAACACTACCGGGTCATCCTCGGCGAACTGGCCCGCATCTGTGACCATTTGGTCTGCTCGGGAGCGATGGCGATGGAGCTCGGGGCCTTCACGCCCTTTCTCTATTTCGTCAAAGCACGGGACCTCATCTGGGACATCTTCGAAGAGGAGACCGGCGCCCGCCTCACCAACAGCTTCGGTCGGGTGGGGGGGATGGCGCATCCGCCCACCGCCAATTTCAAGGAGATGGTGCGCACGACCCTTCCCGCGGTGCTGGATCTGGTGCGGGACGGAGAAAACCTGGTCCTCGAGAATCGCATCTTTCTCGACCGACTCGAGGACGTTTCGGTCATGTCGCGGGCCGACGCCTTGGCGCTCGGCTGGACGGGCGTGGTGCTCCGCAGTACCGGCTGCAACTACGATGTCCGCAAACACCATCCGTACCTGACCTACGACCAGTACGACTTCGACGTTCCCATCGGGCAACGAGGTGACAATTACGACCGTTTCAGTTGTCGTCAGCACGAGATGAAACAAAGCGCTCGCATCATCGACCAGGCGCTCGAGATGATGGCCGACGACGGCCCGGTCAACGTCGATGACCCCCGGATCGTGTTGCCTCCCAAGGACGAGGTCTACAACACCATCGAGGGGACGATCCAACACTTCAAGATCGTGATGGAGGGCATCAAAGTGCCCGCAGGGGAATGCTACTCCTACACCGAAGCGGGCAATGGGGAGCTCGGATTTTACATGGTGTCGGACGGAAGTGGTACGCCCTGGCGCATACGCATTCGGGCGCCAAGCTTCGCCTCGACGGCAGGACTCGGACAGCTCATCACCGGCGCTATGATCCCGGACGTCGTACCGACGTTCGGTTCGCTCAACATGATCGGCGGGGAGTGTGACCACTGAGCGGACGAAGAAAGGTACCGACGACGGGAGCAACGCACGAGGGACCGGGGAAACGGACGAAGGCGGCACGAATGGAGCGTGACCGCGGGGACGAAACGAAAACGCTGCTGAGCCATGGCTGACGGAACAATCACGATCGATGGTCGCAAAGTTCCCTTCGAGAAGGGCGAGACGATCATCAAGGCCGCGTATAAGGTCGGGATCGACATCCCCCATTACTGCTGGCACCCCGGGTTGAGTGCGCCCGCGAACTGTCGGATGTGTCTCGTCGACGTGGAGCCGCCTCCGGGCCGGAACCGGATGATGCTCAACGTGCTCGAATACGACCCGAAGGTGGGCGACTACGTTCCGGCCAAGAAGCCGAAGCTTCAGCCCGCGTGTCAAATGCAGTGCGCGGACGGCATGGTCGTGCACAGCGACGAAAGCGACGCGGTCAAGCGCGCGCGGGCGTCGGTCCAGGAGCTGTTGCTCCTCAATCACCCCGTCGATTGCCCCATCTGCGACCAGGCGGGGGAGTGCAATCTCCAAGACTACTGGCTCGAACACCAACGGACCGGGAAACGAATGAAGCAGGAGCCGGTCCACAAGCCCAAGGGGGTCGTGTTCGGCGAGACCATCGTTTACGACGGAGAACGGTGCATCATGTGCACGAGGTGCGTACGAGTCTCGGCCGAGGTCGCCAAGGACCCCGTTTTGGACATGAGGCAGCGGGGCAATCGCAACGAGATCTTCGTCGCCCCGGGGCGCGAGCTCGACCACGACTACTCGCTGATGACCGAGCACGTTTGCCCCGTCGGTGCGCTCACCAGCAGCCACTTCCGGTTCAAGGCTCGGGTGTGGTTTTTGCGGGCGGGCCGGACGATTTGCCAGGGGTGCGCGACCGGGTGTAACGCCTATCTCGATTACGACCCGCGCGACAACAAGCCTTATCGTTACCGCCCGCGAGACAACGAAAAAGTCAATAAGTACTGGATGTGCGATACCGGCATGCTCGGGTATCCAGAGGCCTACGAAAACCGTTTGCTTCATGCGCACATCGCGGGCAGCGACGCGCCCATCCCCGAGGCGATCGACGCGGCACGCGCCGCATTGGCGCCGGTGGTGTTGACGCGCTCTGCCGAGACGCGCTCTGCCGAGACGCGCTCTGCCGAGACCACCGCCCCGCGGCTCGCGGTCGTTTTGAGTGCGCGCCACTGCTTGGAAGACAACTTTGCGCTGGGTTTCGTCGCGAAGCGTCACCTCGGGGTCGACCACGTCTACGAGGCGCGTCGCCCCCATGGTGAGGAAGACGACATCCTGCGTCACCGCGACAAGAACTCGAACTCGGCCGGCGTGAGGAAGGTGTGCAACACCCTCGATTTGGGGCCTCCCCGTGCGTTTTCGGAACTCCTCACGGAGGTGACCGCGGGCCGGGTGACCCACGTCCTGAGCCTCGGCTCCGACATCGACGTCGATGACGAAACCGCCGTAGCTGCGGCGCTCGACACCCTCGAGGGTTTCGTCGCCATCTGCACCCATCGCAGCGTGCTGAGCGACGCGGCGGACGTCGCGTTGCCCGCGTCGAGCTGGGCGGAGGTGCGGGGGACGTACATCAACGCGAAAGGCATGTCGCAGCGGACGGACGCGGTGTTGGAAAAGTACGGCGACAGCTATCCCGGCTGGCAGCTCGCGGTCGCGTTGGGCCGCGCGCTCGGTTTTGCCATTCCCTGGCGCAACCGGTCCGACCTCGAGGACGCGATGCTCGAGGCGAAGGCGCCGGCGGCGGCCGGCTCGGCCCGGGCGCCGGTGACGCGGGACGCGGCGGCCGTGGTCACCGCCGACGCGCCAGGGGAATAACATGATGACCCTCGCGGAACTCCTCCTCTCGATCGTCAAGATCGCCATCATCCTGGGGTTCATTCTCAACTTCGCCGGCCTGAGCGTCTGGGCGGACCGGCGCCAAAGCGCCATGGTGCAGCACCGGGTCGGCCCCAACCGCGCCGTGGTCACGGTGCCGACCCTCGCGTTGCGGCTCGCCTTCGTCGGCGGCGCGGTTGCGGTGGGAGGCGCACTCGCCGCGTTCTTCTGGTGGGACGCGCCAGGACACGAACAGTCTCGAGTGGCCCTCGCGTCGACGGTGGCGGTGGGGGTCACCTGGTCGTGGCTGCTCGGCTTGAGCAGCCACGTGCGCGACCACGGGGCCAACAACGGGTTCGAGTCGCTCGTGGGGGCGCGCGACCCCCGGGTCTACTTCTACGCGGGGGTGGTGGCCCACGTCGCGGTCTTCGTGGTGGTCAACGTACTGCTGCCGGCGCCCGGCACGGCGGCGGCGGCCTCTTCGCCGGCGATCGTCTGGGGCCCGGGCCTCGCGGGGACGCTCGCCGCGGCGGCGATCCTCGTGGCGGCGGTCTCCGCGGCGTGGCGTCTTCCCGACGGCCGCACCGAACTTCGTCTGGCGGGGACGTTGCACGCGGTGGCGGACACCGTGAAGGCGTTCCTCAAGGAGGACCTCACCCCCAAGCGCGCCGACCGGCTCTTGTACGGGATGGCGCCGCTCATCAGCATGACGACCGCTCTCGTGACGGTCGCCGTGGTTCCCTTCGGAAGCAGCTTTTGCTTTGAGGACCAGAATGGCGATGGGCATGTGAACTTCGCCGAGCTGGGCGCGCTCGCCGACGTCACTGGCCCCACCGGCGCGTGCCCCGCCGGGTACACGACGGTTCCGTTTCAGATCGCCGACCTCGACATCGGTCTGCTCTTCATCTTCGCCGTGGCGGGGACGGGCATCATCGGTGCGGCGCTCGCGGGGTGGGCGAGCGACAGCAAGCCCGCGCTCTTGGGGGGACTTCGCGCCACGAGCCAAATGGTGAGCTACGAGGTGGCGCTGGGGTTGGCGATCGTGGGCATGCTCATGGTTTGCGGCACGGTGAACCTGCGCGAGATCGTGGATTGGCAAGGTCAGAACACTTGGGGCATCTTCGCGCAGCCTCTGGCGTTCATCCTCTTTTTTGCCTCGGCCGTCGCGGAAACGAAACGAATACCCTTCGACCTGCCCGAAGGAGAAAGCGAACTCGGAGCCGGCTACTTCATCGAGTACTCGGGAGGAAAGTGGCTCTTGTTCATGGTCGGCGAGTACGCCGAGTTCGTCTTCTCGAGCGCCCTCATCGTCACGTTGTTCTTCGGCGGCTACCATCTGCCGTTTCTCCGGGGCGACGGGATCCATGTAGCCTTTGGGGACACGGTCCTCTACCAAGCGTCGCTCAGCCACCTGACGGTGACGGTCCTCCACTTCTTCGCGTTTTGCGGAAAGACGGTGGGGTTCGTCTTCTTCCACCTGTTCATTCGGTGGACGCTCCCTCGTTTCCGCTACGACCAATTGATGAAGCTCGGTTGGACGCGATTGTTGCCGCTGACCCTCGTCAACATTCTCGGCACCGGGGCCGTTTTGCTCGCCATCGACGCGGCGTCGCCACGCGTGGCGGCGGTGGTCGACCTCATCGCCGACCTCTCGCAGGGGGTCATCGCCGCAGGAGGTATGGTGCTCGGCGGTCTGACCATCCGGTGGCTGCTCGCGCCGCCCCGCCGCCAACGGGTGGTCGTTTCCACGACGGCGAAACTCGTCGACGCCGCCGGGGGCGTGAAGCCGAGCCGCATGCAAGCCTGAACCCAGGGAACACCGATGAGCACGACGACCCCTTCCGCCGCCCTCGAGCAAAACCAGCCCTGGACCAAGCGTGCCGTCCGCTACGACGCGCCGACCGTCGTGCCGCGGCCCAAACGCACAATTGGGGTGCAGACGTACGTTCCCGCGTGGGCGAAGGGGACCGGCATCACGATGAAGAACTTCTTCACGAACTTCAAAGAGCGCATGCTCGGCCAGAAGCGTGACCCGGTCCTCGAAAACTTCGACGGAGGCGTGACCACCATCGAGTATCCGGAAGAGAAGCGCCCGTACCCCGAGCGATACCGGGGGCTGCACCGTCTGACGGTGCGCGAGGATGAGTCACCTCGTTGCGTCGCGTGCCTGTGCTGCTCGACGGCGTGCCCGGCGCAGTGCATCCACATCGTGCCGGCGGAATACCCGGAAGGGGATCCTCGGCGCGGCTACGAGCGCTACCCGACTGAATTCGTGATCGACGAGCTGCGCTGCATCTTCTGCGGTTTCTGTGTGGAGGCATGCCCTTGTGACGCGATCCGCATGGACACGGGCATGCATCCGGTGCCCTATGATTCACGGGAGCAATTCATCTACCGGCGCGACCTCATGATGCAGTTCACGGACCGCACGGGGCAACGCCAAACGAGCAACGACCGGGCGGAGCCCGGCGACCCGGACCACCCCGGCATTACCCGCAACAATGACAAACACTGACCGAACGGAGGGGGTCGAAGCCCTCCCGTTGGCGATGACGTGCCTGCCCCTCGATTCGACACGACCTACCGCGCGCTCCCGCCCCGGTTCTACGCGCCGGTGGACCTCGTGGCGGTGCCGGCGCCGAAGCTGGTTCGGCTGAATGAGCCGCTGGCGGCGGACCTGGGCCTCGATGTCGATTGGCTGACGTCCCCCGCCGGCGTCGAGATGCTCGCGGGGATGCGGATGCCCGAAAACGTGGCGCCGTTGGCGATGGTTTATGCCGGCCACCAGTTCGGGGGCTGGGCCCCCCGGTTGGGCGACGGCCGCGCCATGCTCGTCGGCGAGCTCGTCGCCGCAAACGGCATCCGCTTCGACCTCCACCTCAAGGGATCCGGCCCCACGCCCTTCTCGCGACGGGGGGACGGCAAGGCGGGCCTGGGGCCCGTGCTCCGGGAGTACATCGTCAGCGAGGCGATGCACGCGCTCGGGGTCCCCACCACGCGCACCCTGGCGGCGGTGACCACCGGCGAGCCGGTCGTGCGACAGCGGGTGGAACCGGGGGCGGTGCTCGCGCGGGTGGCCCGAAGCCACGTGCGCGTGGGGACGTTTCAGTATTTCTACGGCCAGGACGACCGCGATGGGGTCGAGCGGCTCGCCGACTACGTCATCGCGCGCCACTACCCCGACGAGGCCGATGCGCCGATGCCCCATCGCGGGCTTTGGACACGGGTCATGGAGCGGCAAGCGGAGCTCGTGGCGCATTGGATGTCCCTCGGCTTCATCCACGGCGTCATGAATACCGACAACACGCAGGTGGTCGGTGAAACGATCGATTACGGACCGTGCGCCTTCATGGATGATTTTCATCCCGAGAAGGTCTTCAGCTCGATCGACCACGGGGGCCGCTACGCGTGGTCGCGACAACCGTCGATCGCCCTGTGGAACCTGTTGCGCTTGGCCGAGACACTGCTCCCCGGGCTAGGCGAGGACGAGGCGCGTGCAATCGCGTGGGTCGAAGCGCAGGTCGAGACGTTCGAGCGTCACTTCGATCTCGCATTTGGGCGCCGGATGCGTGACAAGCTGGGCCTCGGAACGGCCCGCCCTTCTTCCCGGATCGATGCCCTCGTCTCGGCGACGTTGTCGGCCATGACGGAGGGGCAGGTCGACTTCACCCTCTTCTTCCGTCGGTTGACGCGGGCGGCCGCGGGCGCGGTGCCCGTCGAGGAGGTGACCGCGCTGTTCTCCGATCCGGCCCGGGGCGCGTCGTGGTGGGAGCAGTGGCGGGCGACCCTCGACACGGAAGGGATCGCGCTGCCGACGGCGGCGGCCACCATGCGAGGGGTCAATCCGATCTTCATTCCGCGCAATCATCGCGTCGAGGAGGCCCTCGGTGCGGCCACGGGAGGGAATCTCGCGCCCTTCGAGCGGCTGCTGAAGGTGCTGACGCGACCGTTCGATGAGCAGCCAGAGCACGCGGAGCTCGAGCGCTCCCCTCGGCCTGACGAAATCGTTCACCAGACGTTCTGCGGAACGTAAGGCGGGACGCGAGCGGGGGAAACCCGCACCACCCCCAGAGCCCGCTCGAGGGTTGACCCAATTGAGCAGGCGGGGTTGAGCAGACTCAGTTGAGCAGACGGGGAACGGACAGGGCGAAGGGCGCCACCACCGCGTCGAACGCTGAGCCGTCGGGTCGCACCATGCGATAGGTCCCGTGCATGCCGCCCTCCGGGGTCGGAAGCGGACAAAAGCTCTGGTAGCGAAACGCCTCGCCCGGCGCGAGGTCGGGCTGCTCGCCGACGACGCCGGGACCGCGCACGTGCTCTTCGCGCCCCTCGCCGTCGGTGATGATCCAATGCCGCGTCAGAAGCTTGGCCGCCGCCACGCCCACGTTGGCGATCGTGACTTCGTAGGCGAAGACGTAGGGACCCGTTCCCGGTTGGGAGCGCTCGGGAACGTAACGCGGCGTGACCGTGATGCGGATGCCTTCGGTGGTCGCCTCGGAGGCCTTCGTTTGTCCCATGCGGTCCGGAGCCTAGTCGCGTTAGGCGAGCTGTACCAACGCGCCGGTTCGGAGTACGGCTTCGGCATGGCGCCGAGGGCGAGCGGGGGTTCGACGGTGGGTGACGAAGAGGATGCACCTCCGTCCTCGGGGCGTCAGCGGGGTCTGTTCGACACCACCGCGGTGGGGGTGGGGGCGATTCTCGGCGGCGGCATTTTCGTTCTCGTGGGTCTGGCGCTCCAGGCTTCGGGGCCCGGTGCGATCGCCGCCTTCGCCCTGAATGGCACCCTCGCCTTCATGGCCGCGATGAGTTTCGCCGAAATGTCGACGGCATTTCCCTCGTCCGGCGGACCGTACGTCTTTGCCCAGCGCGTCCTCGGCGTACGAGCGGCGTTCGCCGCGGGATGGGTCCTCTGGTTTGCGTACATCGTTGCCGCCGCCCTCTACGCGATCGGTTTTGCGGAGTTTGCCGTGGCTACGGTGGCGGCGGTGGCCGACCATCTTCCTGCGTCCCTCGCGCCCCTGGCGGCCCCCACGGGGACGGGTTGGTTGTCCCGGCGGGGGATCGTGGTCGCGATCGCGATGGCGGCGACCGGGGCCTACACGCTTTCCCTCGCACGTACGTCCGGCGGGGGAGGGCAGGCGGCGACGGTGGGCAAGGTCGTCGTCTTCGTGGTCATCGTGGTGACGGGTTTGGCGCAGTTGCTGCGCCGTCCGGTGGCGGTGGTGGCGGACGACCTGTCCCCGTTTCTCTCCGGCGGCGCCCTCGGACTCTTGCAGGCGATGGGGGTCACCTTCGTGGCCCTGCAGGGATTCGACCTCGTGGCCGCCGTGGCGGGCGAGGTGAAGCAGCCGCGAAGGAACATTCCTCGGGCGATTTTCTTTTCACTTTCGATTGCTCTGGCGGTGTATCTCCCCCTCCTGCTCGTCGTGGCGACCGTGGGGACGCCGCCCGGCGTATCGATTCAGGCGATGGCGGTGGCGGAGCCGGCGACGGTGATGGCGACGGCGGTCGAGCGCTATCTCGGTCGGGTGGGATTTTGGCTGGTGATGCTCGCCGCGATCCTGTCCACGCTCTCGGCGTTGCTGGCCAACCTCCTCGCCGCCTCCCGGGTGGCGGTGACGATGGCCCAGGACCGGACCCTTCCCTCGGCGCTTGCGCGTCGCCATCCCCGCCGGGGGACCCCGGTCGTCGCCGTGTACGCGACCTTCGTGGCGGTCGGTGTGGTCTTGGTGGCGCTCCCCAACCTCGCCCAGGTGGGGGCGGCGGCGAGCCTGATCTTTCTCCTCACCTTTGCGGTCGTGCACGGTACGAGTTTCCTCGCCCGCCGCCGCGGTTCGGATCCCCATGCGTTCCGAAGCCCGGCGTTTCCGCTCGTGCCCCTCGTCGGCGGGGGTGCGTGCCTCGCCATGGCGGCGCTCCAGGTGCTCACCGTCCCCGCCGCGGCCGAGATCCTCGCGCTATGGCTTGCGCTGGGAGGCCTGCTCTACGCATCGGTCTTTTCGAGCAACGCCGAGGCCCTCGACGCGTTTGCGCAGGCCCTCGACCCGAGCTTGACCCAACAGCGGGGGCAGGTCGCGCGCGTCCTCGTGCCGGTGGCCAATCCCCGCAGCGCGGCGGGGCTGGTCGCCATGGGGCACGCCCTCGCGCCCGGGGAGGCAGGTCGGGTGCTCGTGCTTCGGGTCGTCACGCCCTCAGACGACGAAGACGCGGCGAGAGGCGCCCTAGACGCGGCTCATTCGGTGCTCGACGAGGCGCTTCGAACCGCGTGGCGGAGCGGACATCGTCCGGATGTGCTGCTCAAGTCATCCCATGACCCCTGGTCGGTCATTCCCGAGGTCGCGGCCCATCAGAGATGCGATCAGGTGGTGCTCGGACTCGATTCCCTCGATGCCACCGGAGGGGCGCGCCTCACGGGCATGCTCTCTCGGCTCGCGAGCGAAGTGCTCGTGGTACGGGCGCCGGAGACGTTTCGGCTGGAACGGATTCGCCACGTGCTGATTCCGGTCGCGGGGCGGGGAGACCAAGACCGGGTGCGCGCTCGCATCATCGGCGCCCTGACGCGGGCTGCCCCCGAGTTGACCCTTCACTTCGTCGTCGTCGCGCCGCCCCACGAGGGATCGGGGGACGATAGGTCTGCGGCCGCGAACACGTCCCTCCCGTCGTGGGCGAAGTCGCTCGGCACGCAACTGTCGTCGACGCGCATCGAGACCGAAGTCATCTACCGAGACGACGTCATCGGCGCGCTCATCGAGCGAAGCCACGCCGCCGACCTCGTCATTCTCGGGCTCCAGTCGACGGACGACGGGGGCCGGCGCATCGGCCGTACATCCCATCGAATCGCTCTCGAGAGCCGCGCGGCTACGCTTCTCATCGGAGCGCGCGCAGCCCCGTCGCGGCCGAAGCTTTCTCGCCCCGACCGCGATCCCGCCGCGCCCGCCTCACCGCCACCGGAGCGCGACGAGCCCGAGAAGCGCGGCCAGGCTCGCGTGGGCCACGACCATGTGGAGCGGGCTCGTGATGGGACAATGAAACTGGAGCGTGAGGTTGCCGGTGAGCCCGGCGGCCACGCCGGCGAGGGCCACCACGGCGGCGCCGTCGACGCGGGCGCGTCGAAGGAGGGCGGCGAGTCCGAGCACCGGGGCGCCCATCAGCACCCCGAAGGCCATGCACTTGCCGCAGCCGACCAGGAACGCGACGCCCTCGCCGGGCGCGTGTCCGACATGGTCGTGCAGCGGCCAGAGAGCGGCCAAGGTCGGCGCGAGGACGCCGGCCACGAGCAAAGCCCGGGTCGCCGCGAGGGAGGGCCGGGGCAGATGAAGCGGCCTTAGCAGACGCCACAGGGCGACCGCCGTCAGCGCGCTCAGCGCCACCACCACGACGCCCATGCGGAGCGCAGGGTAGAGCGCGAGGTCCGGCCGTGGCGTCGCCACCGCCGTGAGCCCCACGAGGCCCAGCGTGGTCGCCATCACCATCCCGATGCGCTGGCCCGTCGGGCGTGCGCGGAGCTGGGCGAGGAGTCCCGTTTCTGCGGCCTGGTCTTTCTCGACCCGCGCCCGGAGTTCGTCGAGCGACAGCGCATCCCGGGCGGAGCCGCCAACCCCGATCAAGTCGCGGGCGACGCGCATGTCGTCGGCGAGCTCGGTGGCGATGGCGTCAATGTCGGATGAGGTAGCCATGGTGTCTGGCCTCGGGTGCGGCCGATGGGCGTGGTGGCTTCGGTGTCCAGTTCTACGAGCGGGCTCGGTCGGTGGTTACATGGCTCGTCGGTCGAAGCCCTTCCGAGTTTACAGCTTCTCCAGGACGACCCTCAGGGCCTTGTATCCTCGGTGGGCCCTTACCTTCACGGCGCTCACGGTCAACCCGAGGATCTCGGCCACCTCGGGAAAACTCAGCTCTTCGAACCAGTGCATTTCGATGACCTCGCGCTGTCCCGCGGGGAGCTCGAGAAGGGCACGTCGCAGCCGCGCGGCCTCGCTGGCCCGCTCGACGAGGTCCCCATGGTCGTCGGCGACCGGCTCCACCTCCAGCGCCGCTTCCGGTTTACGGCCCCGGCGCCGGTACAGTTCGCGTCGGAGGTTGTAGGCGATGGTCATCAACCACGGTCTGAGCTTTCGGGTCGTGTCGAAATCGTTCCGCGCGCGATGCATCTGGAGAAACGTTTGCTGAACGATTTCCTGGGCGTCCTCGTCGCGTAGCTGACGCCGCATGATGCGGAGGAGCATGGGTGCGTAGCGCTCGAAAAGCTCCGAGAACGCAGCGTCGTCACCCGCGACGTACGCGCGCATCAGCTCTTCGTCGCTCTCCATGCGGATCGGCACCGTCGCGCGGGTGCGTACGTGGGTCAACGTAGGTGTGCGGCGTTCATGGCGAGGTCACGTGCCGGCCCCGGTTCAAGCACGTCGTGCGTTGGCCGTTCTCCCCGGCTGACGAAAGGAAGCGCTCGTTCGATGCTCACATCCCACCTCTTGCGCGAAGTCCTCGCGCCCCTGGCGTTCATCGTGACCAGCGACGTACGTCGCCGCTACGTGCTGGCGGAGACCCTCCGCGCCCAGGGGATCGTCGTCGCGAGCGACGCGGGCCACGAGGCGATGTTCGGATTGTTCGCCGCCAACCTCACCGGTCCCGCCACGTGGGTGTCGCTGGTGGCGGCGCTGCATCCCGACGTGGTGGTCGTCGATCTCGATGGCGCCGACGAGGCGGTCGTGACCGTTGGGGCGCTTCGTGAGCATCCCCTCACCACCGCGTTGCCGGTGGTGGTTTTCGGTGGCAGCGATGCGGACCTTCGGTCCGTGTTGCGCCTGGGCGCCGTGCACGCCGAAGAACGACCCTCCGTGCTGTCGGGCGTCGGCGACGTGGTCTTCGAACTGTTCGCCTCGTCCGCGGGCGTGCGGACCTCGGCGCTCAGCTACTGAGCTCGTCACCCTGCTGACCTACTGAGCGTCCTCGTCGTCCCCCGGCGGAGACGCGTCGTGGTCGGTATCGCCATCGTCGTCTTCGCCCTCGGGTTCGGTGATGTCGTCGGGCTCGAGGCACGGGCCCCAGACCCCAGACCGGCATGATTGAGCGCCTTCGAAACAGTTTCGCTCGTCGATGTAGACCTCACACAGACGCACCTCGCCATCGTCGCATCCATCCGACGGTGGGGGCCGCGATGTGGGCGCCGAGCCATCGACGGGGGGGAGAGAGGCGTCCGCTGGCGCAGCAAGCTCGATGACGCCGTCGTCGGAGTCCTGCTCGAGGGCACACCCCAGAGGCCCGAGCACGCTCAGCAACCAGGCCAAAGCCATGTGTGAAGGACGAATCGCCATGACCTACCACCAGACAAGAGTCATGCCGGCGTCGAGACTTAGTTATTTCAAACACTTGGAGCAACTTCTCGTTTCCTCCGAGCCCGAGAACTGCCCTATTTGTATCATAAGTCTCAATTAGATACATGCATCCACCCGCGCGACCTGATTCGGCCTCACGCGCTCTGCTGAAGTTGCTTGCGCTTGACCATCTCCACGAGGGTGGTTCGGTTCATGCCGAGGAGCTTGGCCGCTTGGTTCTTGTTCCACTTCGTGCGCTCGAGCGCCTGCCGGACCAGCTGGCTCTCGTAGTCGTCGATGATCTGGCGCAGGTTGACCCCGCCATCGGGCAGCACCGCCACGGGGCCTCCGCGCCGACCGGAGCGTGACGCGCGCCGGAGCGGAGCGGGAATGTCGCGCGGGGTGATCGTCGGCCCGGGCGAGAGCAGCACGGCCCGCTGCACCACGTTCTCGAGCTCACGAATGTTTCCCGGCCAGTCGTGGGCCCGCAGTGCCCCGAGGGCGTCTTCGTCGAGGCCCTCCAGGTCTTCTCGTCCCGCCATGTCCATGGCCTGGTCGTAGAAGTGGTGCACCAGCGCATCGATGTCGTCCATGCGCTCCCTCAACGGCGGGAGCTGGAGCTCGATGACATTCAAGCGATAGTAAAGGTCTTCTCGAAAATTACCATCTTCGACCTCCTCGGTGAGGTTTCGATTGGTCGCGGCCACGATACGAACGTCGGCGGTTTGGGTTCGATTGTCGCCGACGGGCGTGTACTCCCGTTGCTGGAGCAATCGGAGAAGCTTCGCCTGAAGGTTGAGCGGGAGCTCTCCGATCTCGTCGAGAAACAGGGTACCTCCGTCGGCTTCCGCGACCCGCCCCGTCCGCGTCGTGTGGGCGCCGGTGAAGGCGCCCCGCGCGTGACCGAAGAGTTCGCTCTCCATGAGACTCTCGGGGAGCGCCCCGCAGTTGACGGTCACCAGCGGTTTCTCCGCGCGGCGGCTCGCATCGTGGAGCGCGCCCACGAGCGATTCTTTGCCCGTGCCGCTTTCCCCGGTGATGAGCACGGTGCAGCGAGACCGCGCAATGCGATCGACCGTACCCATGAGCTGCCGCATCTTGAGGCAGTTCCCGATGATCTTGCCCCGTGAGGTGGGGCGAAGCGTCATCCTCGTCATCGAATCTGCAGGGCCGGCCTCTTCGGCGGCCCAGTCACTGGTCACGACATTCATTATCGGCTCCTGTTTCGCGTCCTCGGAACCTCATCCACGCCCACCACTTTGGCGACTTTAAAATCACGGTCAATCATCGCCCAGGGGTGATGCTTCGCCCTTTCGGGGCCGGCGCTCACCACACCCCGACGCGCCGACCGTCGGCGGCGGTGGCCGATGAAGCGAGCGGCGCGCTCGACATGGGTTCGTCAACGCCTCGGCGCTCGTTCGTGGGATCCGTCAAGCTCGTGGCAGCTCGGAGGTGTCGTTCACCCCCGTGCGATGAGAACCGACGCCGAGCCGGACAATGACGAATTTTTGTCGCGCCGATGGTCAACAAAGTGCCGGCGGGAACGGCGGGGGTGAACACAAACGACGGCGTGGTCGACGGCACGCGACTTGCGACGAGCTTGGCAGGAGGCCGCGGCCCCCGCCGCCGAGAGAAGAGCCATGTCCGGAGCCGTACTTTCCCCCGTCGCGTCCCCCCCGCCCCGCCGCCTGTCGCCGACACGGCCCCCCCCCTCTGGGAGGCCCACCCGCGACCTCGTTACGCCTCAGCGCACGCCCCTTCGTCCCGGTCGCCTGCGCCTCGCCCTGGAGCGGGCCTACCAGACCCGTCACGGCGAAAGGGCGCCCGCCGCCCTCATCGATGTGCTGACCGCGCACGTACGTCACGAAACGGCGGACGGTCGACAGGTCTACAACCACAACTTCGGGGGCATCAAGGGTGCGAGCCCGGAGGGGCAGACGGCGCGACTGAAGACGACCGAAGTCCTTCAGGGCCGTCGGCGTCGGGTCCGCGATGGGTTTCGGGCGTACGCGACCCCCGAGCGCGGGGCCGAGGACTACCTCGGCTTTCTCGAGCGAAATCACCCGGCGGCGATGGCCGACGCGAGACGGGGCGACATTTCGGGCTTCGCGCGCCACCTCAAGCGAGGCGGCTACTACACCGCTCCGGTTGCGACGTACGCGGCGTCGATGGCCCGGCGGTATCGGGCGGCGACCCCGACCGCGTCGGATGCCACGGAGGCCCCCCCCTGGGTCGACGATGGTCGGCTCGCCGAGGCCGTCCGGGCGGAGACGCGGCCTTACCTCTACGGAGAGGAACTGGCGGCGGAAGCGAGACGCCTCGATGCCGATGCCGACGCGTTGCCGCCCGATGTGGACGTCGACGTGGCGCGCGTGCTGTCGGCGGCGTCCTCTCTCGCGGCGCGGATCGGTGTGCCTGCCGGGGAAGAGGACCACGAAGAAGGCACGGCGTCATGATCCCCCTCGACCTCAAGGTTGCGTCGGTTTGGTCCGTTGATCCGCATGACCCCGCGCGGCGGACGCCGTCGGAGGAGGGCAAACGATGACCTTTACGTTCGGCGGATTGGCCTCTGGGCTCGATACCAACGCGTTGATCGACGGTCTCCTCCGGGTGGAGGCGCTGCCTCTGCAGCGCAACCAGCAGGAGCAGGCGAGCCTGGGCAGCGCCCGGGACACGCTCGGCTCGTTCGCGACTCGGGTCGCCGCGGTAAAGACCGCGGCGGAGCGCCTCGATTCCGAGGAGGAGTTCGCGACCTTCTCGACCACGACCTCGGGACCGGGTCTCGTCGCGACCGTGACCGGGGCGGCGTTCGAATCAAGCTACGAGGTCAACGTCGACGCGGTGGCGCGGGCGACGCGTACGCGCTCCGACGGATTTTCCAGCGGGACGGACCCTCTAGCCCAGTCCGGCACCCTGGAGATCACGGTGGGGGGCTCTTCCCCCGTGTCCGTCTCGGTGGGTAGCGGGGATACGCTGGTCGACATCGCCGCTCAGATCAATACGAGCGACGCGCGCGTAAACGCGTCGGTGATCTTCGACGGCACCGAGAGCCGCCTCCTCGTCCAGGGACGCGACACGGGGGCCGCCAACCAGGTGACCTTCGTCGAGACCGGTTCGGTGGCGCTTGGGTTGTCGAATTCGGCCAACACCTATCAAAATGCAGCCAATGCCCGCATCACCATCGATGGTCAGTTCAACGTCGAGCGGCAGAACAACAGCTTTGCCGACGTTTTGCCGGGGCTGACGTTGACGGTGACGGAAACGACGGACAGCCCGCTCGAGCTGCGCGTCGCCCCCGACGCCGAGGGCCAAGCGGAGAAGCTCCAATCATTCATCGACGCCTTCAACACCGCGATCTCGGCCGGGCAGCTCGCCGCGGGGTTTGGCGGCACCCCCGCTTCCAACGATAACCTCGCCGGCGACTCGGCGGTGCGCACGTCACTCGATCGCCTCACGCGGACGGTGTCGGCCCCGGTGGCCGGCCTCACCGGTCGGTACAACCTACTCGCATCGGTCGGCGTCGAACTCACGCGCTCGGGGACGCTCAGCCTCAACCGCAGTGCCCTCGACCGCGCGCTCGCCGATGACCCCGAGGCCGTCGCCCGCGTGTTCGCCGGCGACCCCGACAACGGGGTGTCCGGCGTCATGAGTCAGCTCATCGGTACGGTGGAGGGGCTCGCGGAGGGTAACGATGCCGTCATCCGGGTCCGGCAAAATGCGTTTTCCTCTCGAATCACGTCTCTGGAGGAGGATGAGCTCCAGTTGGAGCGGAGACTCGACGCGTACGAGAGCCGCCTCCGCCGACAATTCACGGACCTCGAAATCCTCATCAGTCAGATCCAAGAGCAGGGGAGCGCGCTTTCCGGCTTGACCTCTTTGCCCACGAGCAACGCGACCTGAAGGTCGGTCGCGTCGACGTCACCCCGACCGCAAAAGCTCACGAAATGAACGGCTCATGCTGAATCCCGCCATCAATCGCTACAAGACCGTGCAGGTGAAGACGTCTTCGCCCGGCGACCTCCTCATGTTGCTCTTCGACGGCTGCTTCCGGTTTCTCGGCGAGTCGGTGGTGGCGATGGAGCGTGGCGACCGCGCCAAGGCGGGCGAGCGCCTCGACCGCGCGCACGCCATTGTCGGTGAATTGACATCGACCCTGCGTCACGAAGTGTGGCCTGAACTCTGCGAGAATCTCGAGGGGGTCTATCTTTTTTCGATGGGCCATTTGGTGAAGGCCAACTTAGAGCAGGACCCGGCGCTCGTGCGTGAGGTGATGTCGATCCTAGAGCCGGTGCGCGAGGGTTTTCGTGAGGCGGTGGCCGAGGTCAAGGCGCGGGGGGGATCGGGCGGGAGCACGCCTCGATGACCCCGGTCTCGGTCGAAGGCGCCGGCGTCAACGAGACGGCTGAGGCTCATCTCGCCCACGCGATCGCGATGACGCGCGCCCTGCTCGGGCGCGATGAGGTGACGCCGGAGGCCACGCAGGCCCTCCTGGCGACGCGGGCCGAGCTCGTCGCGCGGGCACGGGCGCTGCGGCCCCACGGGTGGACGGCGGGCGAGTCGGAACTGGTCGCAAGGCTGGTCGATGCGGATCGGGCGCTGGTGGCGCGCCTATGGTCGCCCCGCCGCGACGCCTTTCGTTGGCTGCGGGGACGCAACGAGGAAGCGACGAAGTCGATGCCGCTGCTTCGGGCGCTCGACGACGACTGACGCCCTGTCACCTACGCCGCATCACCGGGACCACGCGGCGTTCACGATGGCGTGGGCTTCGGACTGAATGCGCGCGAGGTGCGCCTCGTCGCGAAAGCTCTCGGCGTAGATTTTGTACACCGCCTCGGTGCCGGACGGGCGCGCCGCGAACCAGCCGTGGGCCGTCGTGACTTTGACGCCTCCGATGGGGGCGCCGTTGCCCGGGGCGCGGTGAATCACCGAGACGATCGGATCCCCCGCCAGGCGGCCGGTCGTGATGCGTTCGGGCGTCAACGCGCGCAGCGCCTGCTTCTGATCCTCGGAGGCGGGGGCGTCGATGCGGGCGTACACGGGCGCCCCGTGGTGCCGGGTGAGTTCGTCATAACGGGCCCCCGGGTCTTCGCCGGTGACGGCCGCGATCTCGGCGGCGAGAAGGTCGAGGATGATCCCGTCTTTGTCGGTCGTCCATGCGGTACCGTCACGACGGAGAAAGGAGGCGCCGGCGCTCTCTTCCCCCCCGAAGCCGAGACGTCCGCCACCGAGGCCTTCGACGAACCACTTGAAACCGACCGGAACTTCGATGAGGGGTCGTCCGTGCGCGGCTGCGATACGGTCGATGATCGCACTCGAGACCAGAGTTTTGCCGACGCCGATGTCACGAGACCACGAGGGTCGATGGGTCAACAGGTAATCGATGGCGACGGCGAGGTAATGATTGGGCGAAAGAAGACCCCGGCCCCGCGTCACGATGCCATGACGGTCGAAGTCGGGGTCGTTGCCAAACGCGATGTCGAAGCGATCCTTCAGGGTGATGAGATGGTTCATCGCGAAGGGCGAGGAGCAATCCATCCGCACCACGCCGTCTCGATCGCGGGGCATGAACGAAAATGAGGGATCGATGGCGTCGTTCACCACGACGATATCGAGCCCGTAGCGGGTGGCGATGGGCTCCCAGAACGCGAGGCCCGACCCTCCCATCGGATCGGCGCCGAGCCGAAGACCGGCGCCCCGTATGGCATCCATGTCGATGACGTTGCCCAAGTCCTCAACGTAAGGGCCGACGTAATCGTGTCGTCGGATGTTGTCCCGCGCGCGAGCCGCCTCGAAGGAGGTCCGGGCGACCCCCTCGAGAGAGGCGGCGAGATAACGGTTGGCCTGGGCCTCGATGGCGCGCGTGACGTCGGATCCGGCCGGTCCCCCGTGGGGCGGGTTGTACTTGAAGCCGCCGTCTTCCGGGGGATTGTGCGAGGGCGTGACGACCACCCCATCGGCGAGCGATGCGTGGTCCTGGCGGTGGCGGAGGATCGCGTGGGAGACGACGGGGGTTGGGGTGTAGCCGTCGCGATCGTCGATACAGACCGTCACGTCGTTGCCGGCAAGCACCTCGATCGCGGTCCGCCAGGCCGGCTCGCTGGCGGCGTGGGTGTCTCGACCGAGGAACAGGGGGCCGGCGATGCCGGCGGCGCGTCGATGGTCGCACACCGCCTGCGTGATCGCGGCGATGTGCGCTTCGTTGAAGGTCCGACGAAAGGGGCTACCTCGGTGGCCCGACGTCCCGAACGCGACGCGGTGACCCGGCGTGCTCGGGTCCGGGTTTTCGTCGTAGTACGCGGCGACCAAACGGGGCACGTCGAGGCGCTCCTCCGGGGGGAGCGGGACACCGGCCTCGGGGTGGGGTTTCATCGTGGCGGATACTACACCGGCGCGGACGACACCGGCGCCGTCTGCGCTACCCCGGTGCAGACACGCTGCCCGACCGCTCCGGATTCGTACGTCAGGCGGGGGCGTTCATCGCAGATTCGCCTGACGTAGGCGCGGCGGCCAGATCACGCCGCCGCATCCATCCCTGAACCCGACGGACCGAGAGCTCGTCGAGGCTCTCGAGGCCTACCGACAATACCGCGGGCGTTCCCGGCACGTACGAGACGACGTGGTCTGAAGCGACGACTTCGACGCGAGCCACGGTGGTCTCGGCGAAGTGGTGCGCTAGCATCACCAAGCGCTCGTAAAGGGCCATCCGCGCGTCGAGGTCATCCGCGGCCAGGGGGCTCGCCGAGGTCACCACCCCCGAGACGTCACCTTCGGACCCCCGGGCGGCGAGCGCGTAAAGACGCGACTGAGCGAAGTTCTCACGCATCAACGCCCCCGCCCGGCCAAACCCGGAGGTAGCCTCCCACGCACTCTGGTTGGGCGCACCGGCAGGGGGAGCCATCGGCGTCCGCCCGAAGCGCGACAGGACGGTATCGAATACCAGGCCGGACACCGGCCGATAGTATGCGTACGCGAGGAGCCATTGGCCCCCGGCGAGACGACGAAAGCGCGCTTGGCCGGTCGCGCCGAGGTCGAGTCCGACTTCGCGAGCCCCCACGGTCTCGAGCTCGGAGGCCGCGGCCGCCACGAAGGCCGACAGACGACGGGCGCTCGATTCACCCGAAGAGGCCCACTGGAGTCCGGAGGTGTCGACGACGGTCGCGCCGTCGAGCGGCGCGAATCCCATCAACTCCGAGACGACGCGACCACCGTCGGCGGCCGTGAGCGGGGTACGGTCGGCGGGCAACCCTGCCGCCGTCGACGCGGCGGACATCGATGCCGCCGCCGGGTCCGCGCGGAGCGACTCGGCCCTACGTTGCCAGTAGCGCAGGTCGTCGCGGGCGATTCTCAGCTCTTCGGCGTGGCGCGCGCGCGCCTCTTGGCTCGAGCGCCGATGCACCAGCGTCGCCACGAACGCAGACACGGCTGCGCTCCCGCCCGCCGCGAGAATGATCTCGAGCATCGCTACCCTCCCGCCGTGCTGAGTTCCCGCGCGATGAGCCGCGCATCCTCCAAGAGGGCTCCGCCCGGGGCGTCGAGGGTGCCGACCACGACTACGGTTCGGTCGCCGTCGACATCCGCCAGCGCCAACGTCGCATCCTGTCCTTCGATCAGGGTCGTTTTCAACCCTCCGCAACCGAGCTCGACCGAGGTTCGCTCGGCCAATTCGCGAAAGGGCCGCACCAAGGCGGTGGCCGCTTCGACCCACTTGTCCAAGGTGTCGGAACCGTCGACCGCTCCGGTGGCGTCCATGACGGCCACCATCTGGACGTGGGGGTTGTGGAGTCTCACTCGCTGTATCGCGTCGCGCTTCATGGCAGCGTCCGTTCGTTGCGTGGTTGTCGGCCCGGGCGTTGACGTTCCTCGAGAAGCTTGAGCAGCGCGCGGGCCTGTCCGCTGTTGGTCAGCGATACGACGACCAGCGCGTCGCCCCGGCCTGCGATGACCAGCGCCGTCCGACTCGGGCTCACGAGCTCCATGCTCGAGAAGGGATCGAACTCGAGGTCGCGGCCGAGCCGTTTCGCGCGCGACGCCAGAAAGGCACACTCCTCGGCCCACGACTCCGTCACCTCCCCCGAGACGCGCCACGCTTCGCCGCGGGCGCGGAGCGCGAACCCATTCACCCCCTCGTGTCGTCGGATCCAGTCGTAGCGAAAGTAGTCGCTCGAGTCCTGTGCGGGCTCGATGTCAACTTCGTCGCTCATGGCTCGGTGGGGCCCGCTACGGGGCTTTTTCGGCCGCGAGCCGGAAACGCGTCGTTCGCTACGATCGGGGTACATGGGCCTCTCTCACGACATCATGGGTCCGTTGGGGGTGACGCTCCGGCGCAGTAGCGCGACGTTGAAGTGGCCGCGGCGGCGGGCGGGAACGATGATGATGGTCACGTGCTGCACGCTGTGGCTGAACTCGAAGACGAAATCGAAGGTCTGCGTCCGCACGCCATTCGGGTCTTGCGCGAGTTGTCGAAAGCGACCCTCGAATTGCTGCACCCGGGTGCAGGGCGCGACTTCGCGGAAGAAGTCCTTGCCGATGACGCGTTCCCGCGGGAGCTGCGCCAGGCGCGCCTCGGTGTCGGAGTACTCGACCACGCGTCCGCTGCTGTCGAGGACGATGACGCCGTAGGCGAGGCCGTCGATGTCGCGAGGCGAAAGCCGCTGCACTTCCCCCAGGTCGAAAGCGGCAGTCCCTGCGGCCGCGCTCGACGGGCCCGGGGAGGCCGCGCCGCGCGGGGTTTCCCCGGCCGCGTACAGCGCGTCGCTGGACGCGGGCTCCAGGTAGTCCCAGGTCTTGTGGCGCGATTCGCGTCGGGGCGGCGGCGGGCGTCGGTCCGTACGGGTTCGAGGTCGGTCGACGGCTGTCGCAGAGGGGGCGCCGGCGTCGGCAATGGTCGCCGGGTCGATTCGGTCGAGCTGGCGGCGCGCCAGACGCGCCGCGAGCGCGGCCGCAGAAGTATTCTCCTGCCCCCCGCCTGCAATCGCGAGGCCGAAGTACTGGGCTTGCGTGAGGACGATGAAGTCTTCCCCGAATCGGAGCACCAATTGCCCCTCCTCGTCACCGAGGGTTTCGGCGGCGCCGTCCATGAGGAACGAGAGGTCCCCGATCGCATGGTCGATGACCCCGTCTTTTCCTCGGGGCCCCGTTCCCGCGATCATGCCGCCGTTGCCGTCGAGAATGAAGACCGAGTTCACCCCATCGGTCTCGGCGATCCCGTCGAGAATCCTGCGAATTGGCCCCGCCACCACCAGTAGTCCCTTGGATGATGTGAGCGGTCGGGCAAGGGAATTTCTTTAGCCCAGCCTCGAATTGTGGGACGAGGTGCTACGTCGTTGGCCGTAATGGGTGGCTCTTTCACCCCATAAGGATGAGGGCGGTCGGCCGTGCCCCGTCAAACGTTCAGCGACCCCATCGAGCACCGGGCCTCTCGCCGTCGGCTGCGCCTCTGAGGTGGTTTTCCGGAAGAGGGCGGAGGCCGTCGCGGCATCGCGTAGACGCGACGAAGAGGTGTCGCGGGGGAGGTTTCGCGACCACCTTGAGTTACCCTCGACGCGCAAATTACCCGCGAAGCGCCGTGACCCGTGTCGCGTTCCGCTCCCGCGAGGCCGACTGGCGACGTTGCGGTGCGGGCGCAACCCATCGCGGTTGCGACCGTTTAGGTGATGATGGGAAGCGGTGCGCTGGCGTCCGCGTAGTGGTGGTCGGGCCAGCATGCTTCGGCATCGAAGCCGCCGTTGACCTGCCGGTGAACGTCGCCGTAGCCCGGCGTACCCGCATCTTCGTACTCGCTCGGGGCGATGCACATGGCCTGCAAAAGGTTGGCGAGCCACCGGTTGTAAAGCACGCCAGGCCTGCGCTCGAGCGACTCGCCGGTCGTGTTGCTGCGGATCAAGGCCTCGCTGTCGCGATTACGGAAGTCGACGGCGTGGCCCGTTTTGAAGAACCCGCCGGCGCTCCCGGCGGTCACGACCGGAATGCAAATGCTGTGGTGGGTGAGGTTGCCCGACTCTTGGGTCCACATCGCCAAGGAGTTGTCCAGCATGGTTGTCCCGTCGGCGTCGAGCACCGCATCCATCTTTGCCACCAAGTCCAGCCAGGCATGCTCGAAGAAGTACTGCTTTGATTCGATGAGGGTATCCTGGGCGACCTGATTGTCCTTTGCTTGGTGGGCGACGAGGTCGTGCCAGTCGCCGGGGGCCACGTCGGTCGAGAACTTCTCGGTGGCCTTGTAGACGGCGATGCGCGACGTGCCGCAGGCAAAAGCTGCGATGACGACGTCGTTGTAGAGGCTATAATGGTGACCCATGCCGGAAAGGTCGGTGGCGTATCCCCCGTGGGGGTAACTGTCCGCTTCTTCGGCCGGGGCCGTAACGTCATCACAGCTGGCTTGCACGTTGAGCCGTCGTTGGACCTCGTAGAGTCGCTCGATGTGGTCTTCGAGCCGTTAGCGATCCGCAGCCGAAAGCCGGCTCGCGTGACCGAAGGTCCCCTTCGTGAGGCGTCGATAACTCTCGATGACGCGGTCGACCATGAGCGGCCGGGCCGGCGTGTCGTCCTCGTCGGGGGGGACGAAGATCTCGTTGAAAAGGTCGAGCGACTTGTTGGCGACGGGAACCTCGACCACGTCGCTCTGGGGGTCGTTCGGCGAGGAACGGGCGAACGAGAGGGCCCCGTGCTTGTTGGTCCCGATGTGCATCGAGCGTTTCTTGACGGTCGATAGGTCGGGGTAAAAGCTCGGCGAATAGGCCATCACCTGGTCGATGGTGGGGCGGGCGACGTTGGGTCCCTGGTTGCCCTGATGAAAGTTCCCCAGGGTGCCTCCCGTGTGGTGACCCATGTACTGGCTGATGTCCAACCCGTTCAGCACCATCATTTTGTCGACGATGGTTTGCGTCAGGGTGCCGTCGCTCGCCGTGAGAAGGGGGCTGATCCGGGCTTTCCCGTCCGCGACCTCCCGCTGGAGTTCCCCGTAGCGAATGTCGTGCCCCGGATAGATGGTGAGCGACTTATCGTAGGCGTCGTCGGTGGGGTGCATGTTCTGCCGCCACACCCCGCCGTGTCCCGTCCACATGCAGACGAACCGTCGGGGCGCGGTCGGTCCTCCTCCCGCGTACGCCCGGCGTGGCGACAGCGAAGCGAGAAAAGGGATGGCGAGACCACAACCACTGCCGAGCAGCATCTGTCGGCGACCCACGGTGCGGATCATGGGGATGGTCTCCGGCGGAGCCGAAACTCGGGTCGGAGGGCGATGGCTTTCATCATGTCGTCGATTGACCCTTCGAGGAGGTGGTCGCGGAGATCGCGGAGTTGACAGCCGTCGGCGTCGACGTCCTCGGCGCGCCCGTAGGCGAACCGGAAGTAGTGGCGTGCGAGACACGCCTGGGCCCGGTCGCCGGCATCGACGATGGCCTCGCTGAGCTCGCTCGGGTCGCTCATCGTTTGGGGGCGGCCGTGGAGGCGGGGAGACGCTTCGGTGTCGAGCGGGAAGGTCGCGAGCAGCGTGCCGTCGGCGGCGTAGATCTTTTCTTCGTCGCGCAATCGTCCCAGCGCGTCGAAATGATCGAGGATGAAGCCCGGGGGGTTGATGAGCTCGTGGCAACCGCGGCACGCCCCGGGTTGTTGCGTGAGGTTCTCGGTGAACGTACGGGTCGATACGAGGTCGTCGTCCGTTGGCGCATCCATGCCTGCGTTCTCGGGGGGCGGGGGGAGTTCGGCGCACATGACGCGCTGGAGGACGCCCACGCCCCTGAGGATCGGGTGGCTGCGGGCCGAGGCCGAAGCGAGAAAGGCGGCACGGCTCAAGGGACCTACCCGCCGCGGATCCGCGAAGGTCGGGGGTTCACCGGTGCCGTCCCAAGGGGGAACGTCGTAGATGGCCGCGAGGGTTTCATGGGTGGCGAACGACCGCCGCGAGGTCATGAAGTCCGCGAACGAGCCGTCGCGCGCGTAGTGGGCGAAATAACGCTCGAGTTCTTCGCGCATCGCATCCCCGAGGTCCTCCGTCGGCGTGATCGGGTCGGCGAAGGCCATGAATTGAGGGTTGTCCTCGAGGCCTTCGAACTCGGGGGTATCGTGGAGCTGCAGCCACCCGTCCACGAGACGGTAAAGCGCGGCATCGAAGCGCGTGTCCTCGACCAGGCGATCCAGCTCGGCGCGAAAGCCATCCTCGCGGTCGAGGGTTCCGTCGGCGGCCGCGGCGAGCAGACGCTCATCGGGGGGCCCTTGCCAGAAGTGATACGCCAGCCGCTCCGCGACTTCGAATGCGGTGAGGGGGAAGAGGTCCGGGTCATCGTCGTCTTTCGCGGGCGCCCCGTCTTCCATGCGAAAGGTCATCTGGGGGGCCTGGAGGAGGACGACCAAACGGTCGGCGAAGGAGGCGGCCGCGACGTCGGTGGCGTCCCCGTACGCATCCTCAGCGTAGAAGGTCACTTCGTCTTCGCTCAACGGACGACGAAGGGCACGCCGACCGAAGTGGGCCACGAAGTCGCGAACGCAGCTCGCGTCGTTCGCGTCGTCGCCGTCGGTGGCACACGGGCCGACGAGCGCCTCCAGCCGTGGGCCGGTCGCGGTCATGGCCAGCGCCGCCGCCGATGCGACGTCCCAGTGCACGTCGGCGTGCGTCTGCGTCACCATTTGATCCTGGGTCGCGTAGTCGCGGCCCTGCGCTGCATCGAGGGCGTCGGGGGGCACCCGGGCGAGCACGTCGGCGATCTCTTCGGCGATGGCGTCGCCTCCGACGAGGTGCCGTATCGTCTCGATGTACTGATCCCGGGACAAACGCCGCATTGGCGTCGGCGTGGGTCCCGCCGCCTCGTCGCAGCTGAAGCCGGTCGCGTCGGGCTCGTCGGGGGGGGGAAAGGTGGAGCTGTCCCCGTCGCCTCCGATCGAACCAACGCACCCGACCATGAGGGCGACCAGTCCGAGGCCACCGGCCGCGACCGAACCCCGCACGCGCCACCACCTGCCCATCATCTCCCCGGACGGAGCCTTCGTCGGCGGGCGGAAAGCTCAAAAAACAGCCCGGCGCTCGCGGGTCGTCCGATGGGATCGGATTTGTGGCGGAAGGAGCCGCCGCGGGAGGTCGTACCCAGGTAAGAGAAGTGCTCAGGCGCCGCAGCAGCGCTGGTACGTCTCACCCGAACCACACAAGCACGGTTCGTCGCGACCGGGGGCCGACGGCGGAATCCGAGCGAGTTCGGCGGGATCGGGAAAGGGTTCGGCGCGGGCGGCGGCGCCGCGAGCGGCGGCGGCACGGATTTCGTCGCACCACTCCGACACCACCTCGTCGGTCATGTACGCGTCGGCCTGTGCCTCGAGGGCCCGCGCGCGGGCGTAGTACGCTCGAGGGTGGTGCTGGCGGTCCCAGTGAGGGACCGCGCGAAAGCCGGGGGGGACGTCGACGATCGCGTTGCCCCCGACGAAGCCGTAGGTGCCGACGTCGCGCGCGGTCAGCAGCGGCCACTCGATGCCGAACAGTGCGGCCGCGAGCCGTTGAACCCCGGCCCAGGCACAGGCCTCCGCGAGGTTGTAGGGAAAGAGGTATTCTTCCTCGGTACCCGCCGGCGTGTCGTCGGGCACGCCGTAGGGCAGCCCCCAGGGGACACCCCAGTTCGCTTCACCAGGTTCGCCGAGAACGCCGTGGATCAGCTCGTGTACGGCGAAACCCACGAGGCGGCGGTAGATGCACGCGTCGTCGCGGACGGGGATCGCCTTGTACGTCGCGTCGTTGCGCATCCTCGCCGCGTGGAACAACCCATGGGCCTTGGGGGCGTACTGGGGCTCGTAGCCCCACGCCCGCACCGCGTCGTCGAAGGTCATCATCGCGGCGACCGCTTGCTCGCGTTCTCGTGCCGACAGATGTTCGAAACATCCGTGTCGACACGGCCGCGGCGCGCGATACATACGCGTCAGTGCGTTCACCGGCGGAGCGTAGCCCCCGGGCGCCCAAGCGCCAACCAACGTCCGGCGTGCGGTCCGACGACGGTTCACGCCCTAGGGCTGTCGTGTGGCGTTCCGCCCCGCGGCGCGGGACGGAACCCAAGGCTCACGATCCGGAGCCGCTGCCCGAGCCGGAGCCGCTGCCCGAGCCGGAGCCGCTGCCCGAGCCGGAGCCACTGCCGGAACTCCCACAGCCATCTGCGCCCGAGTCGAGAGCGTCCTGGCACGCGTCGTCGCCGCCCACCTCTTCGAGGAGCGTGACCCCGGTCTCGCAGAGCGATTGGGCGTCGCCGCACTCGCTGCACTCGTCCCGTAGGTCGTCACAAGGGTTGCTGGAGCAGCCAAAAGCACCCATGGCCAAGCCGATGGCCAGAATCGTAGAAAAAGCAGTCTTCATCAGTCATTCCTGGTCGAAGGGTTTCCGCGGGTCGCCATCGACCCCGTCTCCGGTGTGCCACGCTAGTTAGCATCTGGGGCCAACGCCAACCCTTTCCCGTTGGAACACGAATTCTTCACAGGCGAGTTGTTCCGTCAGGCCTTGGGGACGGTGGTGACGAGGCGTTTGTCGATGTCTTTGAAGGTGCGGATGGCCTTCTGCATCGCGTCGTAGGTGCGTTGGGCCATCATCATGTCGCTCACCGCCTGAATCGGCGAAGCGTTGCTGCGTTCGAGCACCCCGACTTGCAGGTTCGCGGGTCCCGGCTCCGGGGCCCCTGCGGCCGCTTCGGGCCGGTACAGATTCCCGCCCTCGCGCGCCATCGCGCTCGGGTCGGCGAACCGAACGACGCGTAAGAAGCCCTGGGCTTGCCCGTCGCTCTGCACTTCCCCCTCGGGGGTGATGGTGACCCGGGTTTGCGGGTCGACGGTGATGGGCTCCTGGGTCTCGCTCAGGACCGGAAGCCCCGCCCGGGTCGTGAGCTGACCGTCCGGAGACACGACGAGCGACCCGGCGCGGGTGAAGCGTTCCCCGGCGGGCGTCTCCACGCCGAGAAATGCGTCGGCGGGGAGCGCGATGTCGAGGGGCCGCTCGGTCACCTCGACCACCCCCGGGCGGGTGTCGACCGCGGTCTGGGTGACGGCGGCATAGCGGGCCGGTTCCCCGGGCGTGGCCTGGGTCTGGAGCGTTTCCTGGAACACTGGGCGCACGGCGCGGTAGCCGCTGGTTTCTAGATTCGCCAGGTTGGTCGCGGTGTGTTCGAGGGCGACCTGTTGTCCGATGGCCCCGCTGAGGGCGGCGTAGATTCCCGTGCTCACCGTCGTCACTCCTTTCCGATGTCGGCCCGAAGGCGATGCATCGCCTCGGCGTGGAGTTGGCAGACCCGCGATTCGCTGACCTGAAGTACGGCGCCGATCTCTCTCAGCGTGCAGTCCTCTTGGTAATAGAGGGCGAGCACGTGCTGCAGGCGCACCGGGAGCCGGCCGATCGCCTTCGCGACGTGTTCGGCCAGCAGCCGGGTCTCAGCCACCTCGTCGGGGGCATCACGCCGGTCGGGCTGGGTGTCGACCTTGTCGAGATCCACGAGCTCGAGCCGGCTCATCCCGGCGCTCGAGATGTTGTTGAGCAGCTTTCGGTACTCCTCGAGATCCACCCCGAGCTCGTTGGCGATCTCCTCTTCTTCCGGCGGCCGTCCGAGCTTGTTGGTGAGGTCGTTGATCACCCGTGACAGGCGTCGCGAGGCATTACGCGCCTGGCGGGTGGCGGGGTCGAGGCCGCGGAGGTAGTCGAGCATCGCGCCTCGTACGCGATGCGACGCATAGGCTTCGAACTCGTTCTCCGGCATGTCGGGATCGGTACGGCTAAACGCTTCAACCAGTCCGAGCCAGCCGCTGGAAATGAGGTCTCCGACGCTGATGTGGCTCGGGACCCGACGCGCGAGCCGCATGGCGATCCGCCGCACGAGAGGGAGATAACGTTCGTAGTCGTCTCGGGAGAGGGTTCTCTTGATCTTTTTGGCTGCGGTCATGGCGTTCTCGGGTCAGCGGTAGGGGGGCGGAGGGTGGCGGCGGCGGTTTCGGGGCGGGCCCTCAGGAGGGGTCGTCTTCGGCGCGGGCGCGGGGGGCGAGGTGCTCCAGTACCCGTCCGGCCGTGGCCGGCGCGACGTCCTCCGGAACACGCGGCCCGTCGGCGAGCGTCGACACCGGCAGCGACGTCGAGGCCGGTCCGTGGAGCAGCGCGCCCGGCGTCGCCGTGAGGTCGAGCTTGGTGATGGCCAGCGCAGTGGGCGCGCAGGGCCGATAACGCCCGCTCAATGCTTCGGTGTCGGCGGCGCGCGTCGAGGCGTCGAGGCAAAGCAGCACGTGACGCTCACGACACCCCCAGCCCTGGGGGTCGGCGAGGCCTGCCTCGCATGCGTCATCGCCCTCCGGTCCGCGGCCCGCGGTGTCGACGAACACGATGTCGGCGTCGGAGGACGCCGCGGCGCGGTGGAGCGCCTCGATGTCGCGGGCCACGGCGATCGGCGCCCCCATCATTTCGGCAAAGCGCGCCAGGTGCTCGATCGCGCCGACCCGAAATGTGTCGCAGGTGATGAAGGCGATGTTGGCCTCGCCGTCCGCAAGCGCGCGGCCGGCCAGTTTGGCCAGGGTCGTCGTTTTTCCGACCCCCGGAGGCCCCACGACCGCGACCAGCTGAGGTCGGTCACCACGCGTCTGGGGCCAACGTCCCACGTGGATGTGCTCGCTCAGGGCATCGCGATAGACTTCGCGAAGCCGGTCGAGGTTTCCTCGCGTCCCCCGTAGCGCGTCGGCGATTTGGTCCGCGACGGCCCCGTCGATGCCGCTTTCCTCGAGCCAGCGGGCAACCTGGTGTTTTCCCCCTCCTCGTGGATGCAACGTGCCCATGGCCCGCCGAAGCTGTTTGAGCTCGCCCTCGACCCGACTCGGCTGCTTTTGCATGCGGTAGAGGAGGGCGCGCATCGCCCGGACCTCTCGGTGCAACCGGGTGATCTCGGCCGCGGCCGCATGGCCCTCGGCGTAGGCTGACGGCGAAAAGGCTCGGGGCGCCGCGAGGGTCGGCGCAGCAGACGCCGTAGCGCCGGCCGGCCGGGCCGCCGCGCGGGTCGGGCGCGCGTCTTCGACCTGGACCCCCGCTTCGACTTCGAACTGAGCGGCGCCGAGCCACCCCGCGACGCCCTTCTTTTTGACCCTTCGGGTATCGAGCACGACGAAGTCGTCGCCGAGGGACGCCTCGGCTGCGCGGTGGGCTTCGACGAGGGTGCGACCGGTAAATGTATGCGGCATGGCGAATCAGGCTCCTTGGGGGGCGAGGGCCGGGCCGATCCCTTCTTTGCCCAGCGTATCGACGACCTTGAGGCCGACGTTGGGTTCGATTTCGCGAAACGAAACGACGGCGTACTGCGCGACCTTGTGTTCGAAGATCGCGCGCACGTAGCGGCGCAAGTCGGGCGGCGCGATCACGAGGGGTGCGGCGCCGAGGGCGCTGAACTTCCCCAACGCCTCTTCGGCTTGGTGGCTGAGCCGCTGGAGCATTTGTGGCTCGAGGGCCCCCCCGGTTCCCGTCGCGATCTCCTTCAGAGACTGGCGGAGAAGGCGCTCGAGGCGCGGCGAGAGCGCCAATGCGGCGACGGTTTGGTCCTCCGCCTTGACGGTGGCGGTGATCTGCGGGGCGAGTCGTTCGCGGACGAGCTCGGTCAGCTGCTCGCTGTCCTTGGTCTGCTCGGACAGATCGGCCAGGGATTCCATGAGCGTGCGCATGTCGCGGACGCTGACGCGTTCCCGCAGGAGATTTCGCATGACCCGGAGCACGTCCCCCAGAGACAGCAAAGACGGGACCACGTCGTCGACGAGCTTGGGGGAACGCTGCGCCAGCACGTCGAGCAGGTGCTGCACCTCCTGTCGCCCCAGGAGCCGGTGGGCTTGCACCCGGACCAATTCCCCGAGGTGGGTCGCGATGAGCGTCGCGTGGTCGACGACGGTGTACCCGAGCGCTTCGGCCATTTCGCGGTCGCGCGGCAAGATCCATCGCGCCGGCATGCCGAAGGTAGGTTCGGTCGTCGCGTCTCCTTCGAGCGGGGGCGCGCCTCCCCCGGGGTCGATGGCGAGGCGCCGCCCCGCGGCGCAATGGGCTTGGCCGATCGGGGTCCCATTGAGGAGAATTCGGTAGGCCCCCGGCGCCAACTCGAGGTTGTCGCATACGTGCACGGGGGGCACGACGATCCCCAGTTCACTCGCGATCTCACGGCGAAGCGCGGCGACCCGTTCCAAAAGACTCCCCCCCCCGTCGACGAGGGTCACGAGTTCGTAGCCGAGCTCGAGGGTCAGGACCTCGAGGTGCAAGGCTTCGTCAACGTCAGCCGGACCCTTGGGCGTCTCTTCGGGCGCCGACGAAGACGTCGCGTCGTTGGCGGATACCGAAGCGTTCTGCCGGCGACGGCGCTCGAACACGACGAGCGCGACCGCGAGACCGAGCATGGGCAGCGCCGGCATCCCCGGCATGAGGCCCATGAACCCCACCACCCCCGCCGTGAGTTGGACGGCCCGCCGTCGCGCCAACAATTGGGACACGAGGGTGGCGCCGATCTGTTCACCGCTCGCACTCCGGGTGACCACCACGCCCGAGGCGGAAGAGATGAGGAGGGCCGGGATCTGCGAGACGAGGGCGTCTCCTACGCTGAGCACGGAAAACGTCTCCGCCGCCAGCGCTACGTCCATGCCCCCGGCGATTCCGAGGACGAGGCCGCCGACGAGGTTGATGGCGGTGATGAGGAGCCCCGCCACCGCATCGCCCTGGACGAACTTGCTGGCGCCGTCCATCGCCCCGTAGAAGTCAGCCTCCCGCTGCAGGGATTCACGCTTGCGCGTCGCCTCGGCGTTGTCGAGCACGCCCGCGGAGAGGTCGGCATCGATGGCCATCTGCTTCCCCGGCATGGCGTCGAGGGTGAATCGGGCCGCGACTTCGGCAATGCGCCCCGCCCCCTTCGTGATGACCACGAAGTTGATGACCACCAAGATCAGAAACACGACGAGCCCGACCACGATCTGTCCGCCCACGACGAACTCGCCGAAGGCGGCGATCATTTGTCCGGCCGCCGCGCCTCCGCTCGGCCCGTCGAGGAGAATGAGACGGGTACTGGCGACGTTGAGGCTGAGGCGAAGCAGCGTCGCCACGAGCACCATCGAGGGGAAGGCCGAAAACTCGAGCGCATCTTCGATGAAGAGCGCGGTGAGAAAGATACCGATCGCGAGCGCGATGCTGAACGTGAGGAGTACGTCGAGGAGAGGCGCCGGCAGCGGCAGCACCATCATCAGCACGATCCCGATGATCCCCAACGGGACGGTGAGCTCGCTCAAGCTCATCGGGGTGGCGGTTTCCACGCGAGGCACACCGTCCGTCTTTCATGGTCCGTGCCATTTATTTACCCCTCCGAATGCGGTGACCGAGAGGCGTGAGCCCGGTCGGCCTTACGGGCGCCGAGCCCCCGGTACCGGGGATTTGGCGACCCCCGTCAAGCCGTTGGCACGGGCGAGCCGGTGCCCGTGCGGCGCCGCGGGGTCCGCCCTCGCAGCGAAAAGACGAACGCGAGCACCTTGGCCACCGCGACGAAATGGGCCCCCGGGATCGGTTGCCCCATGGTGACCTCGTCGTAGAGCGCTCGTGCGAGGGCGCGATTCTCGACGATGGGGATGCGTTGGGTTCGGGCCTCTGCCCTCATCCGAAGCGCGAGGCTGTCGATGCCTTTGGCGATTACCACGGGCGCCGGGTCGCTCTCCCCGTAGCGCAGCGCCACCGCGAAGTGGGTGGGATTGGTGATGACGACGTCGGCGTCGCCGACCGCCGCAATGATGCGTTGACGACTGATTTCGCGGGCTTTCGCGCGCAGCTTCCCTTTGAGCTTCGGATCCTGGTCGGCCTGCTTCATCTCCTCCTTCAGCTCCTGGTCGCTCATGCGCATTTGTCGCTCGAGCTTGTATTTGTTGTATTGGTAATCGACGATCGCGAGGATCGTGAGGACGAGGAGGGACTCCAGGATCATCCGTACGATCAGGCCGCCGACGAGAGAGAGCGAAGCGCCGATGGGGGCTCCGGCGAGAGCGAGCAGGGTGGGGATATCACTCCGGAGGCGCCGATAGCAAACCGCCCCCACGACCCCTACCCGAAAGGTGGCGAGGGCGAGCTCGAAGGACGCATTCTTCGGGTTGAGCATGTCCTTGAGCTTCGGTAGCGGATTGAGCTTCGAAAGCTTCGGCTGGAGCAGCTCCGGATAAAGACGAAAGCCGGCCTCTTTGGCCCCCGCCGCAATGCCGAACACGCACGCGGCGAGGGCGGGGGGCGCCGCGAGTCGAAGTACCGCGGGGCCGAGCCAGGTCGTGATCGAGCGTCCGTCTCCCCGCACGACGGCAGACAGGTCTCCGTGGCACCGTTTGAAGAGGACGAAGAGCGTATCGCCCATCTCGGCGTGGCCGAAGACGACCACCCCCAGCACGCCCGCAAAGACGGCGATGAGGGTCGTGTCACGCGCCTTCGCGAATTTGCCCTCCTTGCGAAACTCCTCCCTCCGCTTCGGGGTGGCCGGATGCGGCTTGTTGGTGGGGTCGTCGGACATCAGGGGAGGCCGCCGAGCGTTCTCATGAGTTCATCGATGAAGGGGGCGATGCCGTTGAAGTAATCGAGCATGCCGACGGCGATGCCGGGAAGAGAGGCCATGAAGGTGAGGAGCCCGGTGGCGACGATGACGGCGAAACCAATGCTGAAAATCTGAAGACTCGGGGCCACGCGAGATATCAACGCCAACGCCGCCTGAACGGTGAGGGAGACGGCGACGACCGGGAAGGCGAGCTGCATGCCCACCACCAGCGATCGCCCGACGAGCGATACCAGCGACAGCGCCCCCATCCGGAGGTCGAGGGCGACGCCGGACGGAAGCAGGGTGAACGAAGCGAGGAGATAGCCCAGGACGATGCGATGCGTGCCCGTTCCGAGAATGAGCAGAAGCGCGAGCAGCGAAGCTAGCTGGGCGAGAATTTGGCTTTGGCCGCCCATCTCGGGGTTGAAGGCGATCGGTTGGGCGAGGTAGGCGGCTTGCGAGACGAGGCCCGCCATGAGCTCGGCGGCGTCGACGAAGAAGCGAAACGAGGCACCGACGAGCGCGCCGAGCGCAAAGTCGCTCGCGGCGAGGCCCGCGAGGCGGAGGACGTCGATCCCCCCGCCGGCGCCCACCACCGAGGTCGACGGTCCGGGCAGCGCCGTCCCGAGCACGAAGGCGAGGGTCACCACGGTGGCCACCTTCACCCGCTGGGGCATCCACGAACCGGGGAACGGCGAGATCACGATGAAGCCCCCGAGCCGGGCCACGACGAGGGCCATGGCCGTCGCGCGTTCGAGGAACACTACGGTACCGAATGATTCGAGCATTACCGCGTGACGTCGGCGATCTGCGAAAAGCTCGTTTTGGTATAGCTGACCGCCTTGCTCGTGAGCGTGGTCCCGAGGCCGAGCATCACCAATAGGACGCAGGTCGCCTTGACCACGAAGGCGACGCTGGCCTCGTTGATCTGGGTCGCCGTCTGCAGGACCCCCATCACCACGCCCCCGACCAGCGCGGCCAGCAGGATCGGGCCCGCGACCCAAACCGCGACCTCGATCATCGCGGTCATCAAGGCGATCGCGGCGTCGAGGCTCATGCAAAGCTCCGAAGAAGGCTTTCGGTGAGGAGATGCCACCCGTCGACCACGACGAAGAGGAGAAGCTTGAGGGGGAGACTTATCGACGTGGGGGGGACCATCATCATGCCCATGCTCATGAGGGTGGAAGCAGTGGCAATATCGATCACCAAGAACGGCAGCAGCACCAGCACCCCCATTTGAAATGCGGTCGTCATCTCGCTCACGACGAAGGCCGGGATGGCGATGCGCATCGGGACTTCGGCTTCGGTCTCGGGAAAGGGTTCGTCGGCGGCGCGATAAAACAACGCGAGGTCGGCTTCTCGCGTCTGGCGGAGCATGAATCCCCTCAGCGGGGTGACGGCGCGCTCGTAGGCTTCGTCGAGCCCGATTTGCTCGGCCACGTACGGAACGTAGGCATCCTCGTAAACGCGGTCGGTGACCGGTCCCATGGTGAACATGGTGAGGAAGAGCGAGATGCCGATGACCACCTGGCTCGGAGGCGTCTGCATCGAGCCCACGCCCGTGCGTACGAAGGACAACACGATCACGATGCGGGTGAACGACGTCATGGTCATCACCATCGCGGGCAGCAGGGAGAGACCGGTGAGGAGTGCCAGGATCTCGAGCGAGCCGGTGAGGCCCCGTCCGCCGGCGAGGCCGGCGAGGTCGGCTGCGTGTCCGGACGAAGACCACGTCGCGGTCAGCGCGAAGCTCGCGAGGAGCACCGCGGCCCGCCGTCCGTGCGCACGGTTCATCGTGTCCTCCGTAGCGTGGCCAGCGAGCGCGCTTGCGCCCCGCCGCCGACGGAAACGAGTCGAGGGGGCGGAGGCGATGACGGTCCCGGGCCGCTGGATTCGCCACTGGGTTTGCCGCTGGGTTTGCCGCTGGGTTCGGAGCCCGTGCGGGCGCGGGCGTTGGAAGGGGCCCCGTCGCCCTTCGCCATGGGTTCGGCGGCAGCGACGGCTTCGAGCAGACGCTCGAAGTCCACCGCGGGGTCGGCCAGAGGATCCACCGCGGGGGGGGCATCGGTGGGGACCAAGCCTTCCTGGCTACGCCCCCCCTCGGGCTCGAGCTGGGCGAGACGAACGATCCGTTGGGCGGTGACCCCGAGGAGAAGTCGCTGTTCATCGACGCGAACGACCAGCAGCTCGCCCCGCTGGGCGAGCGGGGCCCGGGCGAGGACGTCGAGGGCAGGCGGGGCGGAGGCTCGACCGAGGGGGAGCCCGCCCCGACGGCGACGCCATATCCGCAGACCGATGGCGAGTGCCCCCAGGAGCAACGCGACCCCGAGCAGCTTCCAACCGGCGTCCGACGCCGGGGTGGTCGCCGGAGCCAGGGCCAACGGGGAAGCCGTGGGCGGCGTCGCCTCGCGAAGGTTGAGCGCTCGCGCGGAGGTGGCCAGCGGAGCGGTGAGCAACGCCTCGTCCGGGGGAAGGTCGCGCGCGTCGGCGACCGCCTCGGCCGAGGCCGTGGCGGGGGGCAGGGGGGGGCCGACGGCCTCGGTCGCGGCCGCCGTGGCGCCGGTCAAGGTCATGGCGAAGACCGCCACCGCGATGACGCCGAGCCGCGTCATGCGGGCGTCTCCGGCGCGGCGGCGACGAGCTCCGTGATGCGCACCCCGTAGCGGTCACCCACCACGACCGCCTCGCCGCGACCGAGGAGCTGACCGTTGACGAAAATGTCGATCGGGTCTCCTGCGGCCTTGGTCAACTCCACCGTATCGCCGGGGTGAAGTCGCAACACATCGGCGATCTTCATGGTTTTGCGCCCGATCTCGAGCGTGACTTCCACCTCGACGTCACGGAGCATGTCGAAGGCTCCTAAGCCTCCCGCGAGGCTCGTGGTGATCGGGCTCGCCGGTGTGATCGCGCCATTTTCGTCCGCCATGAATTTCTCCGTCGGGCGCCACGCCTCGAGGGGCGTCCCGCTCCTGGCTCCAGCGTTTCGCAAGCGTCGGGCCAGTCCCCGCCGTCACGCTCTGGGGTAACCTCCCACCATGTCGCAGGCTGGCCGTCCGGTGCGATGCCTCGGCTGGTGGGAGCGACTCGGCGCCGGGGCGCGCCGCTGGCTGCATGGTCAGGTGCGGAGCGCGTGGGTGATCGACCTCCGGGCCCTCGCGCTCATGCGGATCGGGCTCGGTTTGCTCGTCGCGCACGATGCGGGCGCCCGCTACGCCGACGCGGCGACGCTCTACAGCGATGCCGGGTTTTGGACCCGCGCCGATGCCGGGATGCCCATCGCCCCTTTTCGTCTCTTCTTCTGGTCCGGCGACCCGACCGCGATCCGCGGTGCGCTCGTCGGGCTCGGGGTCCTCGCCCTCTTGTGGGGGGCGGGCGTCGGGACACGCGCGGTGACCGTGCTGCTGTGGATGGCGCTCACGTCGCTCCATGCGCGCCACGGGGGCGTGCTCCAAGGAGGAGACGACGTACTGCGGAACGCGCTGTTTCTTTCGATGTTTCTTCCCGTGGGGGCACGGTGGTCCGTCGATGCCTGGTGGCGACACCGACCCCGACCCGGTCACGGCGCCGTCCCCCTCCCGACCTGCATCCGAGGTCCGGCTGCGATCGCGCTCTACGGACAGCTGACCCTCATCTACGTCGTCGCGGGTGTCCTCAAGGCACACCATGTCCATTGGTGGCGGGGGGAGGGGATCCACTACGCGCTCGCGGCGGACCACTTCGTCCTCCCGCTCGGACGCGCCCTCCATCCCTACGTGACGCCGCTCCGGGCGGTCGGGGTGGCCACGTTGTTGCTCGAGCTGCTCGGGCCCCTGGTGTTGGTCCTGGGACCCGCCACCGCGCGGGTCCGCGGCGTTCTCATCATCGCTTTCGCGGCGCTTCACCTGGGGATTGGCGCCACGCTTCGGATCGGGCTCTTCACGCCCGTGTGCCTCGCGCTGTGGTGCTTCGTGTGGCCCACGGCTTGGATGCGCTGGCTCGAAGCGCGCATTCCCGGTCGCGCCGCGCGCGACCGCGTCGGTCCGGTCGCGATAGCGGCCGGCTCGGGCCCAGTGACGGGGGCGCTGGCGATGGCAACGTTGGTGCTGCTCGTCGTTTCGCTCGCGGCGCGCGAATGGGTCGGCCCGCCGTCCGTCCGCGCCTACCTGATGACGCCCGCGCGGACGCTGCGGCTTCAGGATCGTTGGTCGTTGTTTTCGGGTCCTCGTAAGCACAGCGGATGGTTGGCGGCGCCGGCTCGCCGGCGCGACGGAACCGAGGTCGACCTGTTGCGCGGCGAAGGCACGCCCCTGTCGTGGGCGCGCCCGGAGGCTCCGCTCGCGCGCTACCCCAATCAGCGGTGGCGAAAGCTTCTCGTGACGATGCGCAAGAAGCGGGGCGCACGGTTTCTCCAGGCTTTTCTCCGGTGGTCGTGTCAGCGTGGGACTTTCGACCGGGTGGCGTACGCGTACGTGCGCCACGCCATCGCCCCTCCGAATCGCCCCCCGAAAGCATGGTTTGGTCGCGAGGAAGTCGTCACCGTCGCCCGCCGTCGCTGCCGGCCCCTCGCTGGCCGACGTCCCGGATCCAGCGGCCCCTCGACACGGGGGCGCGCCCACACCAGGGTGGGGCGATGAACCGAAACGCCGTTGCCTTCGCCGCGACCGTCCTCGTCGTCGGAGCTGCTTGCCCTGACCTCGTCGACGCCGCGGAGTACGACACGCTGCCCGAGGCGGAGGCGGCGCGGCCCCTCGTGGCCCCCGCCATGACCTTTCGGGGCGACCTCCACATCCCGATCCAACGGGTCGACTTCGGCATCGGCGGGGGGAGGACGGTGGTGGGCTTCCCGTTTCTCGGCGCGGGCTTCAGCCCGACCAATTGGGTTCAGATCGACGCGGCGGTGCTCCCCATCATCATCTCGCCCGACGCCGAGTTCTCCGGCCCCGAGTTCGCGGCGACGTTCGCGTTTCTCGGCAACGACGCCGACATCGAAGTCGGGGGCCGCATCGGCTTTCAAATCCCCGGCACCACGGAGTTCTATTCGATCAACCTCGGCGTGCCGGTGCGCTTTCACCTCGCCGACGACGTCGTGCGCCTCGACACCGGCTTCAGCATGTCGGTGTGGGGCAGCTCGTCCGGCGGCGACGCCAACTTTGGCCTGCTGCAGAGCCGCACGCTCCCGTTCCACTCGGTCCGTGTCATGGCTGAGCCGTCGATCCCCGTCGACGTGACGGTGAGCATCGTCGAGAGCTTTTTCGTGCGCGGTTACACCGGGTTCGGCGTGATCACGGTCGAGGAGAGCGACAGTGTCTTCTTCCCCCTCGGCTTCGGGGCCGGGGGGAGCATTCCCGTCGAGGACGGATTTCTCATCGACGTGCGCGGCGACCTCGGGTTTCCGATTCTCTTCACGCCCGAGGAGGTCGTCGGCGACACCTTTCGGATCGGACTCACCGGCTCCGTCTACTACGACTTCGACTCGTGAGGAGCGGGGCGCGATGGTAGCCTGACGGCAGCATGCAGCGGGTGCCGGGGGTCATCGTCGCCGACAAATACCGGCTCGAAGATGTCATCGGTCGGGGGGGCATGGGCGAGGTCTGGCGGGCCTTCGATCGCTCGCTCGAGCGCACCGTGGCGCTGAAGTTCATCGGGGCGGAGGTGGCCGAGGGCGCGACCGCCCGCGCGCGGTTTGCGGCGGAGGCGAAGACGGCCGCGCGACTGCAGAGTCCCCACGTCGTGGCCATCTACGAGCACGGGGTGGTCGACGACACCCCCTTCATCGCGATGGAGCTGCTCGAAGGCGAAGACCTGCGCGCCCGGCTGAAGCGGCGACGACGCCTCACGCCGCCGGAGGTGTGCGCGGTGGTTTCCCCGGTGGCGCAGGCGCTCCGTCTCGCCCACGCCGCCGGCATCGTGCACCGAGACCTGAAGCCGGAGAACGTGTTCCTCGCGCGCAGCGGTGACGATGAGACGGTCAAGCTCTTGGACTTCGGGGTCGCCCACGTCGAGGCGGCCCACGCCCGGCGGTTGACCGCCACGGGGGAGATGGTGGGCTCGGTGTCGTACATGAGCCCCGAACAGATCCGGAGCCACCGCGGCATCGACGCCCGCGCCGACACGTGGTCGCTCGGGGTGATCGCCTACCGCGCACTCACGGGCCGGTTACCCTTTCGGGGAAAGGGCATGGGCGAGGTGGCGGTGAGCATTTGCACCGCGGACGCTGCACCCCCATCGGCAACCCGTCCGGAGTTGCCCGCGGCCCTCGATGCTTTTTTCGTGCGGGCCCTCGCTCGGGATCGTGATGCGCGCTTTTCCACCGCGGTGGGTCTGGCCGAGGCCCTCGCGGCGGCCTGTGGGGTCACGGGTACGTGGTCGGGCCAGCCGCCCTCGAGTTCGGGACCCCATCATCCGCGCGTACCGGCCGACGCGCGCCGGGCGACCCTCGGGTACGTTGCGCCGCCGCCGTCGGCGGCACGGGCGCCCGCGCGCGCGACGATGGCCTACGCGGCCCCGGGGGCCGCGTCCGAACCGGACGATACGACCCCGACGACGGTCCGGACAGGGTTGGAACCGGAGAACGCGACCCTCGTGTCCGCCGGCGTCGAAGCCGACGACGGGGCGCGGGCCGCGACGCGTGTGGTTTCCCCCGCGCCGCCACCCTCATCGGCGGAAGCCGCGGCGGCGATACCCGACCTCGACCTGCCTCGCGCCCCTCCCCGGTCGGCCGCGCCGATGCTTCGACCCGCCTCCGCGATGCCCGCGTCCCCCGAAACGATGACCGTACCGTCGACGGGCGCGGCGGCTTCGCGGGTACGGCCTGCCGGGTCTCCGGGCCTCCGGTCCCCGCTCATGTCGATGCCCGTCGCCCGTCCGCTCGCGCCGGCGGTGACGGCGGGCCGGGCGCGGGCGGCCCGGGAGAACGCGGCGGGCGGCATCGATCCGCGCCGCATCCGCCTGCTCCTCGGGGCGGGGTGCGCGGTGGCGCTCGTCGTCGCCGCCGTGGGACCAGGCCCGGGAGGGGCGGTCGCGGCCGCGCTCGCCGTGTCGACGCTGCTGGTGGCCGGCTTGGTGTGGCGTTTCGCCTCCGACGGCGGTCCGGCCCGCGGGGCGGCCGTGGCGATGTTGGTCGTGGCCCTCACGACCGCCGGTCGCGCCACCTCGACGATGGTCGCGGCGCTCGACGAGGTACCCCTCGACGCGGTGGGGGCCGTCGCGGCCGTGTTCGTCCCTTTGGGATTGACCGTCGCGGCCGCGCGCACCGTGCGTGAGGAGCTCACCCGTCAACTCTCCCAGGGCGTGCTCGTGGTCGTCGCCATCCTCGTCGGCATCGCGGCCACCACGCACCTCGGGCGGAGGGCGATCGAGATGACCGAACGTCCCGAGACGACGACCCCGGAGCGGCCGTGACGGGGCCGTCGACGGCATCCGCCGCACTCCAGCGGGACGGCTCGGTCTGCGTCTCGGCTTCTGGAGCGGCGCGCGGCGTCGCCGTTGCGTTGGCGATGCTTGCCGGATGTCACGCGGAGCCACCGCCTGTTTCGGACGGGCGTGCTCCTCCGAAGGTCGTGGCCGCGCCCGGCCCGGATGCAGCGCCGCCCACGCCCGACCCCCCCGGGACGTACATGGGCCGAACGATCGCGGCGACGATGTCGCACTTGGGCGCGCCGTGGCTCGTCCGCCCGGAGCGCGAACGGGAAGAGAACACCCGCGCCCTCATCCGTGCGTTGCGGCTCCAGCCCGGCGACACCGCGTGCGACCTCGGGGCGGGCAACGGCTACCACGCCCTGCGCATGGCGGCCGCGGTGGGGGCGACGGGACGCGTCATCGCGTCCGACCTCCAGCCCGAAATGCTCGAGGCCCTGCGGGCCCGCGCGACGGCGGCGGGCGTGCTGGTCGTCGACACCGTGCTCGCCACCGAACGGAACCCCAAGCTGCCGGCCGGTGCGTGCGATGTGGTGTTGATGGTGGACGTCTACCATGAGCTGTCTGACCCGGCGGCGGTGCTCGCGCGCATCCGGCCATCGCTTTCCCCGCGGGGGCACATCGCGCTCGTCGAGTTCCGCGCCGAAGACCCAGCCGTGCCGATCAAGCCGCTGCACAAGATGAGCAAGGCGCAGATCCTCCGGGAGTACGAAGCCAACGATTATCGTCTCACCCGCGCCTTCGACGCATTGCCCTGGCAACACCTCATGTTCTTCGCGCCCAACGGCAGAGCTTCGGAAGACGACAACCTGAATTCCGGCGCCGGGACACGCTGAGATGGTCTGCCCCCCGAATCACTTCTTGGGGCGGCCCGGCGTGGGGACGCTGTAGGTCACCGTGGCGTGCGCGACGGGAGCGGGATCATCGCCGACGTGCAGACGGACCGCGATGACGACGAGACGCTTGCCCAGCTTGAGGAGCTCGCCCCGGCCGAAGAGCTCGCCCGGCGCAGGACGGCGGAGAAAGTGAATGTCGAGGTTGGTGGTGACGGCCAGGGTCTCGGGCCCGACGCGCGAGAGGACGAGAAAGTAGGCGACGGTATCGACCAGCGTCATCATGGCGGGCCCCGAGATCGTGCCCCCGGGACGGGTTCGCGAGGCTGCCCCCGGCCATCCGACGGCGATCGACGTCTCGTCGAGCGCATCGATGCGGAGCCCGAGGGCGGCTGCCTCCGGGAACTCCGCCTCCATCAGCGTGGTGATTTGTTCCGGGGTCAGTGGCGACCGGCTCCCCTGGGGTCCCATGGCCATGGCGGACCACGACCGAGGGGTGGTGACAAGGGGAAGGGGGCTGTCCCAGAATGGCGTGATGTCCCCTCGTGCCTCGCCGCCGCCATCCGAGTCTGGCCCTACCGCCTCGTCGTCGGTGGCGCCCGGCTTGTTCTCGGTGCCCGGTTTTCGGGGCGCGGCGGTGTCCGCGGGGATCAAGGCGTCGGGACGACCCGACCTTGCGCTCATCGTGGCGGACCGGCCCCTGGCTTGTGCGGGCGTCTTCACCACCAACGCGGCCGCTGCGGCACCGGTGGCGTTGGCCCGAGAGACTTTGGCGCAGCACGAGCTCATCCGGGCGGTCGTCATCAACAGCGGCAACGCCAATGCACTCACCGGTCCCCGCGGCCGCGCCGACGCCCGTGCGATGAAGGACGCGGTCGAGCGTTGGGTAGGCGCTCCGGCACTGGTGCTCTCGACGGGCGTCATCGGCGTACCGCTGCCGCTCGAGGCGGTCCTCGTCGGCATCGAGCGGGCGGCGGGTGCCCTGCGACCGGGGGCGGAGGACGCGGTCGCGCACGCGATCTTGACCACCGACACCCGCCCCAAAACCGCGTCGACGACATTTGTCTTCGACGGCCGCGACCATCGGGTGGGCGGCGTGGCCAAGGGGAGCGGGATGATTCATCCGCACATGGCGACGATGTTGGCGGTGATGGCGACCGACGCGCCGGTGACCCCCGCCGCGTTGCGCGCGCTGACCCCCGATGTGGTCGACCGCTCATTTCACGAGATCAGCGTCGACGGTGATACGAGCACCAACGATGCCGTTCTGGTCCTGGCCCCGCCTGCGGCCTCGGGACCGTCCCCCGCGGGGCTCCAAGAGGCATTTACGCGGGTGGCCCAAGACCTCGCGCGGCAGATCGTCGAGGACGGGGAAGGGGCGACCCGAGTCATGGAAGTTCGGGTGCGCGGCCTCCCTCGGGCTGAGGACGCACGGCGCGTGGCCCGGACGATTGCGACCTCGTCGCTCGTCAAGACCGCGCTCGCGGGGGGGGATCCGAATTGGGGCCGAATCCTCGCCGCCGCGGGGCGCGCCGGCGTCGCGTTTGGGCTGGAAGACGTCTCCCTCACCATTGCGGGCATCGACGTGTTTCGCGCGGGCGGCCCGCTCCCGTTCGACGTCGCGGCGCTCCGGGCCGCGGTCCACACCGCTTCATTCCTGGTGGTGCTCGACTTCGGCGGCGAGGGCGGTGGAACGGCCCGGATGCTCACCAGCGACCTCACGCGGCGTTACGTCGAGATCAACGCCGACTACACGACCTGACGCGAAGCCACCTCGCGGGGGTACGGGCCGCGCTTCCTCGTTGCGCGAGCGCGCGGGTGATGCTGCCATGCCCGAGATGGCGTACCGCCAAAGACGCCGGGGTCGGTCCGACGAGCCCGCGCACGACGAGTCGGCGTGGCCCGAGGACGTCGAGGAGGCCATGGTTCAGCTCGAGCGGCAGCTCGATGCGCTTCCGAGCCTCCCGGCGCCGCCGCGGGTGCTGGTGCGTCCCGGAGAAAAAGACCGGTACTACCCCGACCATCGGGCCCGCCAGCCAGAGCCGCTGCTCCCGATGTTGTTGCGCGAACTTTTGCCCTGGCTGACCGCGCAGGTGCCGGTTCTCGTGGTGAGCCTCTTGTTGTGGGCGGTGGTCCCCGGGATCGGGGCTTTCATTGGCGCGTGGCTTGTCATGACGCTGGTCGCGGCCGGCTACGTCCTGCGCCCCGTGTTTCAGGCCGCGCGGCGCAACGCCCACCGCAACGATCGCGAGACGACCACCGCCTACGGCGTGTACCTCCTGGATGAAGCGGTGGTGGTGCGTCAACCGGGCCGTACCGACTACCTGCCCCGGCAGCGGATCGAATAGGTCTTCGTCGCGTCGCGATCGCAGCGACCGGGCCCGCTGAGCGTACGATACCGGGATACCGACGGGTCGAGCCGGGTGGCCGAGGTATGGTCACGCGCCATGGCGGAGGAGGAGGCCGAGGTCGCCGAAGCCCTGGAAGCCTGGGTCACGGGCCCGCCGACGAGGCGGTGATGCCACGCTGCTTCGAGCCCCCCGTGCGCCCGGGCCGCAGCCGCGCACCGAGGACCATGCCGACGAGCATGGTCGCGACGAACACGAGGACGTCGGTGGAGCCGGTGCCGATCGAGGCCAGCGCCGGTCCGGGGCAGTAGCCGGAGAGTCCCCAGCCGATGCCGAAGAGGCTGGCGCCCAACCCCAGTTGGGCGTCGATCGACGTGCGCGCCGGGAGACGAAAGGCGGAGGCGAACACGGGCCGCGAGCGTACCCGGGCGAGCCCCCAGTGCACGGCGACGTACACCGCCGCGGCGCCTCCCATGACGAAGGCGAGACTCGGGTCCCAGTCGCCTCCGACGTCGAGAAAGCCGACGACCTTGTCGGGCCGGGTCATACCCGAGACGACCAAGCCCACGCCAAACAGGCCACCGCTGAGGGCCGCGATGGCCGTGCGCCGACGGGGGTGGTTCATGGTCCGACCCCGGCTCCGGCGGTCACGCGTACAAGCCATACTGTCATGGCCCCGGTGGTCATGAACGTGAGCACCGCGACGAGCGAGCGAAAGGAAAAGCGGCCGAGCCCACACACCCCGTGGCCGCTCGTGCAGCCCCCTCCGAGCTGGGTTCCTACCCCCACCGCGAGCCCCGCCACGGCCAACACTGAGGGAGACAGCTCGAGTGACGAGGCGAAGGCGGAGGGGACCCACGCGGCCGCCACGGCCCCGACGCCGACGAGGCCAGCGACGAACGCGACGCGCCAGGCGCGCCCATCGTTGCCGGACCTCTCTACGGAGGGCAGGAGGCCGCCGGTGATCCCGCTGATGCCAGCGACCCGTCCGTTGAACAGCCACAACAGGGCGGCGCCGGCACCGATGAGGATCCCCCCCATCGTGGCGCTGCCGGGTGTGAATTCAGCCATCGTAGGAAGAGGGTATGACGTCGGCTCAGCGACCGAAACCGGCGCGAATGTAGTCGTTGATGGCGGGAGCACCCAGCTCGGGTCGATGGTTCAGGCGCGACTGCGTGCGAGCGACGCTCAAGTAATCCACCAGGGTGGAGCCAAGCCCGAGCGATGCCGCGTAGGTCTCGAGCGTACGGCTCGGGTCGGGGAAGTTGCCCGCGTCGGCGGTCGCTCCGCCTTCGTCCCAGTCGGTCAGGCTTTCGCGTGCCCCCCCGACGCAGAACCAGCGGTCGGAGGCCGCCGAGGAATGGTAGCGATTGTTCTGGTAGGTGTAGGCCCCAAAGCTCCCGTCGTGGTCGACGAGACACGAGTCCTGGTCGGGGTCGACGAAATGGTTGTCGGCGATGGTGATGCTGTCGTGGTTCGCCTCGGAGCGCACCATCAGGGCTCGGTTCTGAATGCGATAGAACAGGTTGTCCTCGACGGTCACGTTGCGGTTGGTGCCGCCGCCGATGCGCAGGGCGTAGCTGTTGCCGACGCCGGCTTCGTGCTGATTGAGCAGGAGGTTCTGGCGAATGACGACCCCGTCGTTGTCGCTGAGGTCCATGCCCCAGGCGAGGGTCCGCGTGGTGGGTCGGCTGCGCCCGATCTCAGACAGGACGTTGTTTTCGATGGTGCTGTTCACGAATCGGTACGGCGCGTCGGTGTTGCCGCCGAGGGAGACCCCAATTTCTCCCTCGACGAAGACGTTGTTGTCGATGACCAACCCCTTCATCGCTCCGCTCACGTCGGCGCGCAGCTTGATGTGAATGCTCGATGCTCGGGTGAGCACGTTGTCACGGACGACGATGTCCTCACCCCCGCTCAGATACATGTTGTGGTTGAAGATCGTGGCGCAGGCTGAGTCGACGTTTTCCTTGTTCCACCCGTTGTGATCGTAGAGGTTGCCCTCGATCAGCAGACCATCGACCTTCGAGGTGAAGGTTCCACTCGGACGGTGCGCGCTGTTGCCGTTGGGGTTCCCGTCGATGCAGGTCTCCCGGTGATACGCCCTCTCGATGACGTTGCGACGTATTTGCACGTCGTCGTACTTCAGGTCTTGGAACGATTGGACCACGATCTCGCCGTACTCGAGATGGCAGTCTTCGATTAGGAGGTTGCGGCCGCCCCCGACGTAACGAAACGCCGCCCCCCCCGTGCCCGTGAAGTCGGGGTCTTCGGGATCGAGGGGGTACTGCACCAAGTGGAGACCCATGATGGCGGTGAAGCTACGCGTCTGACCGTCGTGATTGATCAAGGGGCGGTCGAGTTCGAGACGCGGCCGGTCGGTCTCGTCGCCATAGGAAGCGATCACCATAGGGTGGTCGGCATCGCGACCCGAGAGGAAGCGGCGGGGAATCACCGGGTCGCGCCAGGTGTCGCCTCGACGCATGAGAATGAAGTCGTTCTCACCGTCGCGCACCAGCTCGACGGCGCGGCCCAGGGTCGCCACGGCGAGATCTGGGGTGCTGCCGTCGTGCGTGTCGTCGCCGTCGGCGGCGACGTAGACCACCACGCTGTCGGCGGCGATGTCGAAGGTGGTGTACCCCGCTTCTTCGGCGCGCGGGCGTGCCTCTTCCGTGTCGTCGCTCGCGCCCCAGCAGCCCAAATCACCCTGCCAGTCGGTGTAACCGTCGCCGTCGTTGTCGATGCCGTCCGCACAAGCCGACGGGCCCGCGTCTTCGCCCCCGGCGCCCCCGCCGCTGCCATTCCCGCCCGAAGCCATCCCCGCGCCGGCGCCGAGGCCCGCGCCCGACCCGGCGTCGCCTGCGCCGCCGCCGCTCGGATCCGCGCTCGTGTCGCCTCCGCAGCCCAAGGTCATCGCCCCCAACCACAACCCTGCGCCAAGGCACTGGCGCCACCACGACGTTCGCATGCCCCGACGTTAGCGAGCCCGCACCGCGGGCTCCACCCGTCTCGACGACGCTGAAGGTGTTCGGCCCCGCCGCAACGAGACAGTAGGCGAATGTAGGTGGCCCTACCGGTCCCGAGCGCATCGGAGCCCGACGCTGGTGTCGGCTCCCAGGGACCAACCCCGGCGGGTCACCCGCACTTCGAGCTCCAGCGCCTTCCAGTCGCCACCGCGCACGACGTAGCGGTTGCTGGGCGAGAGGCAGATGGGGTCGCGCGCTACAATGGCATCGGGATCGTGGCAGAGGTCGTCGTACGGTGCGAAGGCATCGGCGGTCCATTCGGCGACGTTGCCCGCGAGGTTGCGTACCCCGTCGGAGGTGACGTCGCCCTCCGAGCCTCCCGCCACCATGCCCCAGGTCTGCTCGGTGCCGTCTTCGAGGGTGCGGCACGGGCTCGACTCTGGGATGTAGGCTTCGGCGACGCGCCCGCGACCCACGATGGCTCGAGTGCAGATGTCGGGACTTTCCCCCCACGGGTACGGGGTTTCACGATGGCGTTGCCCGGCGGCATATTCCCACTCGGCTTCGGTGGGGAGGCGACGGCCCCACGCGGCGCATACGGCGGTGGCGGTCGTGTGGTCGATGCAATTGACCGGCATCGCGTCGGCGGACGGGTCGTCGGGGCCGAGATACGTACACGTACCGCCGGGCGATCTCGGATCGGGGTCGGGGAGCAACGGGCGCTGCTCGAGTCGACCTTCTCGAATCAACTGGCGAACCTCACCCACGGTGACTTCGTCCCGATCGAGAAGGAACGGGCTCAGGACCACCAGCCGCTCGTCGTCGACGCGGAGCGCGGCGCTGTCGAAGAGGGCGCCCGCCTCGCCGCGAAGAAACGCGCCGCCGGCGACACACACCATGTCGTCGGGCGCGTCGTCGTCGCCGCACCCAACGGGCCCTAGCTCCGGCCAGGTCCCGCTCGTCAACGGAGCCGCATCATCGAGCTCGCCCGTACCGGCGCAGGAACCAAAGCGAGCTCCGAAGCAGTCGAGGGCGAGGTTGACCGTGACCGGGGTCACCCCGGAAGGGGGGGGGAGGCGCCCCCCGCCATCGATGACGGCGGCACCCTGGGGAAACCCATCCGGGCCGGTTTGGGCGGCGCGAAAGAGCCGTGCCCTCACCGTCGTCGGGCCGACGTCATCGAGGTTTGCCGCCACGCCGAACGACAGGGGGAGATCGTCATCGCCGGTCAGGCCGAACGTCCGACGGCACCCGTCGCAAGCGATGCGTCCCTCGTCGTCGAGCAACTCGACCAGCAAGCGATTGCCGAATTGGGGCAGGGTCGCGTCGGTCGCCACCGTGATGCGCCACTGGTCCCGCGGGGCCGCCTCGGGGGCGCAGCCAACCAGAACGGGTGCGGCAGCCGTCGCGGCGGCGGAGACGGCGGCGAACGTGATGATTCGTTCCCCGCCCGGCCGACGGGGTCGGCGTCCGAGACCCCCAGGGGACGTCATGACGCGGATGGTCGCGCTTGCCGCGCCAACTTGACGAGCCGCGCGCGCAGCTCGGCGGCCCGCTTCAGCGGGGGCTCGAACCAAAGTCGGGCCACCTCGTCGGCGCGGACGAGATCCATGCCCGCGGGATCGAGGGTCGCCAGGCGCCAGCCGTCTCCCTTCTTCTCCAGCAGTCGATGGGCGTAGTCGGCGATGGAGTCGAGATGGTCGTCGTTCATGTGCTCGACGGCACCCTCTTCCATGTCGGCGAGTTCGGGCAGAGGGGCGACGAGGAGATCCTCGGGGGTCATCTCGTAGGCCTGGCCGAAGCCGCCGTTGAACGACGCACCTTCGACGTCGAGGCGCCAGAAGGCGAAGTCGGCAAAGTCGGCGTAGAGCGCCGCTTTTGGGTGCCGCGCGAGGAACCGGCGGCGCGCCGTCGTACGGTCGTCGTCGGCGAGTCGAACGGCGCGGCCGTACACGGTGATCCGCCCGTGGGCGAGGGGGTCGCCTCGTCCCGGCGAGCCGAGCAACAGCGATGCGCGAGGGTCGCGCTCGAGGGCACCGAAGTGGGCCGACAGCTCGGAGATGAGGAACACGGGATGACCCTCCATCGTGGTCGCCACGCTTACGCGGCTGACCGCGGGATACCCCTCGGCGGGGCCGCCAACGGCGCCGTCGGCGTTGGTCGCGAGGGCCCCGTGACGCGCGCACCGAAGCAGGTTGCCGGCGCGGCGGCGCGCCTTGTCGTCGACGGGGAGTCTTTTGTCCGCGTTTTCCTTCATGGCGTTCGCTTTACGGCGCCGACGGGCTTCCGTCAGCGGCCCGACCGAGGCACTTGTCTGCGGAGCAGAGGAGAAAACTCTCGTGGAGCGGGAGGCCGTCCGGGAACCGCGCATCGCACGCCAACCGGCAGGCGTCGTCCTCATCGCAGGTGCGACCGCACACCCACCGCAAGAAACACGACGGGTTGTCGAAGCAGGCGGCGAACTCGTTGGCGCACTCGGAGAAGGCGCACTCCGCCAAGGGCTCGACCGCCACGATCCCCCCGCAGACCTGACAGTGGATCGTCTGGCACCCCAGCCACCGCCCGGCCGACGTGACCCCGGCCGGGTTGTCGCTCGCACACGCGTCTTCGCAGGCCGGCTGCTCGCCGCACCCGCGGATGCAGTTCACGTAGGTGTCGCACGCGGCGTCGCAGCGGGTCCCGCAACAGAATTCCTCCTCGCACCGGGCACAGGCGTCTACGGCCGTGGGCGGGTCGCAGGTCTGGCCGATCAGGGGGTGCACCGCGGGGGTTCGACCGCAGGACGCGCACGACGCGCCGGCGCCAATCGTCCGGCAATTCGAGAGGGCGTCCCGCGCGGCGATGGCCGCCGCTTCCGCCGGCGAGGGGCAGGCGGCTTCACAGGCGGGGTCGACGTCGCCCGAGGGCGCGACGGGGCAAGCGCGCACGCAGCCGAGGTGGGTCACGCATTCGGGTTCGCTCTCGCAGCGCCGTACGGCGTCGGCGCAGGCGTCGTCGACGCATTCCCCACAGGCGCTTTCTCCGAAGGTCGCGACGGCGACGCTGCCGCCGCGACCACCTTCGCCGCCATCGTCATCATCGTCCTCGGATGACGACACGGACGGGCAGGCGAGGCCCGCCCCCGACGCGACGACCACGAGCAGTACGACAACAAAACGAGGCACGTGGCGACCATACCATCGCGGGTCGGGCTCCGGAGAGGCGCCGACCCGGTTTCGTCCGGGTAGAATGGTGACGATGCGTCTCGGTCGCCTTCCGCTGGAGCGCGGGTTCGCGCTCTCTGTCGCCATCTCCGGCCTCGCCTGCGGCGACCCGGAGCCGCGACCGCAGTGGGTGGTGGTGCTCGACACGGACGCACCGCTGACCGGGCAACTGGCCGGCGGCCAAGCGGACGTCGCCGACGCTGCGATCGACACGCTTCGGATCGACGTCCTCAGGGCGACGGGATCCCGGATCGAGACCCGGGAGATCGTGGCGCCCGATCCGCGAGACTGGCCCGTCAGTTTTGGCGTCGTGACCGACGAGGACCCGGGTCTTCAGGTCCGGATTCGCGCCTTTCGCGGACGTGAAGCGGCGGTGGATGCCGACGGGCTGGTCGCGCCCCCGCCCCGCCGGACCATCGATCGGTTGGTGCGCTTCGAAGGGACGCCCGACGGACGCGAGGAAGTTGGGATTCGGCTGGCGCTCGCGTGTTTGAACCGCCCCCCGTCCTTCGCGGCACCGGCGACGACGTGCGCCGACGCCAATCAGCTTCGGGTCGCGCCTTCCGAGGGGAGGGTCCCAAGCCCCACGTCGGGATCCGCAGGCGGGTCGGAACTGCTCGCTTCCCGGCCCTGCACCGGGGCCCCGCCGGCTGGCATCGATGCCGTTTGCATCCCCGGCGGCTTCACCGTCATCGGCGACGAGCGGCTCGCCGGCATCGACGACCTGTTCGTGGTCTCGCCGGTCCCTTCGTTTCCGGCCCGGGTCTCTCCGTTCTGGCTCGATCGGGACGAGGTCACGGTGGGTGAGGTCCGGGCCCTTTATGCCGCGGGGGTGCTCTTCGTGGTGGAGCCCGGCCTGCCCGACGTCACGGAGCCGGGTTTGGAGGGGTGCACGTGGCGGGGCCGAGACGATGCCAAGAACGACGCGAGGCCGGTGAATTGCGTCGGCAACGATACCGCGGCCGCGGTGTGTGCCGCGCGCGGAGGGCATCTCCCGACCGAGGTCGCCTGGGAACACGCGGCGCGAGGACGAGGGGCGGGCCTCATCTACCCGTGGGGCGACGCCGAGGACTGCTGCGGGGCGGTCTTCGAGCGCAGCGATGGGTTCTGTGGCGCCCGCCTCGGCCCCGAGCCGGGGGGACCGCGCCCTCGGCCCGAGGGGTGTCCGTTCGCGGACGTGTCGCGCGATGGCGTTCGCGATCTCGGAGGGAACGTGCTGGAGATCACGGCGGGCCCCTCCGATCCCTACGATGCGCCCTGTTGGCCCGCTCTCGGGGTGCCCACCGACCCGCAATGCGTCGGGGGGCGGCAAGACCAGGTGGCCCGGGGCGGCTCGTGGCGCACCGGCCTCGCCGTCGGTCGCGTGACCCACCGCAAACGTCTCATTCCCGCCGACGACGCGGGTTTTCGCTGCGCCTACGACGACGGGCCCGAAGGGCGCAGCCCATGATGCCGAGCCCCAGGCTCCATGCGGTGGAGGACGGCCGTGAGGAGAGGCCACCGACGCGCGCCGCCACGTGACACCCCAGGTCGTTGCTGCTGTCGACGAAGCCCTCGGTGGCAGCGATGTCAGCCTGGGCGCCGAGCCCATCGAAGGCTACCCCGAGCCTCGAGGTGGCGTTGCTATCGTAGGTGTAGCGAAAGAGGTCACCGGTCCCCTCTTGGTCGATCCCGTCGAGGTCCCACGTGAAGTCGACCCCGTAGACAGGGGTGCCGTCCTCGAGGCGGGCGAGGCCGAGCGCGACCCGCAAGTCGTCCTCCTCGGGATCACGCGTGGGTTCGTCGCGCAGCTCGATGCTCGCGACCTCGTCGGCGGTTCGGGCGCGTACCTCGAGCGCGCCGAGGCGACGCCCATCGAAGAAGAGGTCGACCTCATGCCGACCCTCGGTCAGGGGGGTCAGCTGGAGCCACTCCCGGTCCTCGAAGAGAAAGGTCGTCTCGGGGGTCGCGATGAGGTCGGGGCCACTGCCGACGCTCAGGGTGCCGTTTCCGTAGAGGCGCTGGTCGCCGCGGAAGAAGCGCACGAGCAGGGTTGCGGTTCCGTCGGTGAGGACATCGACGCCCGACCTCTCGACGGGGGCTTCCCAGTCGACGAGCAGCGGCCCGTGAGGCAGCAGCGTCACCCGCGTCGGGTCGGCGACTTCGATGGTCGCCTCGTGAACGACGTCCCCGTCTTCATCGCGGACGCTCACTTCGACCGTGCCTGCGCGCACGGCGACGCAGTCCGCGCTTCCCCCGCGGTCGTCTTCGATGCGGAAGACCGTGGGGTCGGAGGACTCGAAGGTCCACCCCGCCGCTTCTGCGCCGTCGGCGCCGACGACGAACAGCGACATCTCCGAGCCGGTCACGTACGGCAGATTCAGGGTGTCGCTTCGGGTGAGGGAAAAGTCGAAGTCGAGGTCGATGCTGTCGGAGAAGGTGACCTGGTCACAGCCGGTGAGCAGGGCCAAGCAGAACAGGAGCGGCGCCAGGGGCCACCGCGCCCGGCGCCCACCAGCCAAAAGTAAAGCCATCATGAGCGGCGCCCTCGCATGGCACGTGCCGAACTGCAGCGCAGACGTCGCGCGCGGGCGCTTTTCGCTCCAGTGAGCGTGATTCCGAATGGATGGCCGCATCGAGGTTGGCGCGCGAGCCGCCCGGACCTCGCCCCGCGGGCGGGACCGAGCACCATCGTTCACACCGGCCCCGCCACCGGTGTCGACGTCGCTAGAACGGGAAGCCGCCTTGAACGACCCAGCCCGTGCTTCCCCCGTCGAAAGGAGGTGGCTCCGGGTCGGGGCGCACGATGAAGTACGTCGCCGTCGCGGCGCCGGCGACCGTGGCGGCGGCGGCCGTCCAGAACCACCAGGTCTCGAAGACCGAGGTATCTGCCGGCTCGAGGCGCGCCTCGACCCGGGCCTGCTCGCCGGGGCCGAGGGTCAAGGTAGACCGGAAGGGTTCGTAGCCATCGTGTTCGACGAGGAGGGGGTAGCGCCCCGCCGGACGCGCCACCGACAAGGGCGCGGGCCCGAGGTCGCGACCGCCGAGCGTGACGAGCGCGTCGGGTACGGTGGCGCTGACGAACAGTCGGGCGGGGAGCCGATCGAGCGCGACGCGCAGGTCGCGTCTCGCTGCCGCCGCAAACGTTTCGTTGCGCACGGCGGCGGCGAAGCCCGGCCGCGTGAAGGTGAACACGTGGGCTCCGGGGTCGAGCCAGACGACAGCCGGTGACGGTGGGATCGCCTCTCCTTCGCCAGCGGGGCGCACGCCGGCGTAGTGGTTGGCCCCTTCGCGGAGCAGCGGCCGCCCGTCGACGGTGAGACGGGCAGAGGCCGGGGTGACCGTGAGAACGACGCGTACGAGAAGCGCTTCGATTTCCCCGATGAACGTCTCTGCTTGCTGTTTCAGCTCCGGGGGGAGGCGGTCCTCCGTCGGCGCGCTCGGAGAGGGCGAGGACGTCGGCGGGGCAGATGTCGCCGTCCCGTTCTGGGCGAGCGCGCGAAGGAACGCGGACCGGGCGCGCGTGTAGGCGCCGATGGCGCGCAGACACGTTCCGATGTTGTAGGTCGTGACGGGGTGAGGTTTGATCCGCGCCGCGGTCTCGAAGGCGGCCAGCGCCTGACCCCAGCGCGCCCCGGCCGCCAGCTCGGTCCCGCGGACGAACGCGCGCCGGGCTCGGGCGCGGTCGGAGTCGGCGAAGGTCGTCGTCGACGCCTCGGTCGCCGACCTCGTCGTTTCCGACGCGGCGGCGGGGGCCGACGGGGACGCCGTCGTCGGTGGCGAAGCGGTTTGAGCGCGCGCACCGCCCGGCGTCGTCAGGGCGCTGAGTCCGCCGACGAGGAGGGCCGCGAAGGCGCGGTGGGCGCCCACGTACCGGTTTGGGCCCCACGCCGCCAAATCACCGGCCACGGCATCCCCGGCCACGGGACCCTCAGTAGGGGGGCGTGCCATGAACGCCGCCGGGGAGTGAAGTGGGGACCGCCGATGGCGAGGCCTCGGCCGCGCCACGTTCCTCCTGCGACGCCGGGGTGGCGTCGAGCGGGCGGCGCGGCGCCGTCGCCGCGGGCCGGAGCGACGGCACCTTCTTGGGGTTCTCCCCCGGCCTCGCGGTCGCCCGACCGGGGCGGGCGGGGGTCGGTGGTCCGCTTCCTCGGGGCGGTCGAGTAGACCCCAAGCGGTTGACCGGCCCCGCCGCGGAGGGCGGGTCGGCCTTGGCGTCGGGCGCCGCCATCACCCCCGTCCCGTCCGGCTCGTCGCCACCCGCCATTGCGGCCGTCGACGCGGACGGTGATGGTGGACCCGACGGAGAGCGAACGGACGCCGCGTGCTCGCCCACGGCCGCGGCGGGGACGAGGTCGGCCTCCGCCGGCGCCTGTGCCTCCGACGGGGTGGCGACACCGCGGGCACCGAACATGGCCGCCGCGGTCAGGGCAACCGCGGCGACGGAGGCGAGGACCAAGCGCCGGCGCCGCGTCGCCCGCTCACGCCACGCGGTCGCGGTCGAAGGCTCGGGATGGGACGCCACCGCGGCGTCGAACGGCGTGTCGTGCGGCTCGAGCACCACGAGCTGTTCGGCCGTGACCGTGGGTTGACTCGTCCACGTCGGTGCCCACTTCGAACCCGCCCCCTCGGCGGCGGCACGGAGCGCGTCGGCCAACGCAGCGGGGGTTCGGGGTCGCAGCTCGGGTCGGGTGGCCAGGGCCGCCATCAAGGCGTGGCCGACCGCAGGGGGAACGCCCGCCACCGCATCGTGAAGCGCCGTCGGATGCGCCCGAGCTCGCACGTCGGTTTCGTCCCCCGCCCACGGAAGCTCGCCCGCCACCATCACGAAGAAGACGACCGCCAATTCGTAGACGTCGCTCTGTTCCGAGGCGGGGGCCCCAAAGAAACGCTCTGGAGCCATGGTGGCGGGGGTGCCGCGGACGAGGCCCGTGGTCGTGTGGTGGTGCGGGGCGTGTTGGTCTTTGGCGATGCCGAGGTCGAGGAGGCGAATGCCGCCGTCGTCTTCCAGGAACACGTTCTCCGCCTTCAAGTCCCGATGCACTAGCCCTTCCGCGTGCAACGCGCCCGTCGCCTCGGCCAACGTTTCGAAGTGGGGAAGGGCCTGGGAGAGGGCGAGTCTTCCCCCCCCGGCGACCCGCTCGGCTAAAGTGCGGCCCTTCAGCCTCGGCATCGCCACGAAGGGCCGACCGTCGGGAAGCACCCCCGCGTCGAGGACGGGGACCAGAGCCGGGTGCCGAACCCGACGCATCATCTCAGCTTCGGCGAGGTAGCGGTCGCGATCGCGGGGGAGGAGTTCACGGTTCTCGTGCGTCACCTTGAGCGCTACGGGGCCATCGGGGCCCACGGCCGCGTACACGACGCCGCCGCCGCCCTCGCCGAGGACGTCGTCGATGACGTATTCCCCGAGTGACTGACCGTGTCCCGCACCCATCTCTCGAACCCTACATACCACACTGTAGGTGAGATGCTGGTGGCTCAGGCGGTCTCGTTCTCCGGCGGATCTGGTGCGGCGAGGACCGCCGCGAGGACTCGAGCGAGATCGGTGGCGGTGATGATGCCCACGAGCTTGCCCTGCCGGGTCACCAGGGTGACGTCGAGGCCTTCCGTCGCCATGCAGTCGAGCACCTCGACCAACGGGGTTTGCATGTCGACCACGTACGGGGCGGGCACCTGGACCGTGGCCACGTTTCGGTCGGTGTCGCCGAGCAATTCTACGAGGGCGACGTCGCGCTCGCGCAGCACGCCCGTCAGTTTTCCGCCCGCCATCACGGGAAGGTGATGAAACCGGTGCTCGGCCAACATGCGACGCGCCTCCGCGAGGGAGGTGGTGGCGTTTACGGCGTAGGGAAAGGGCGTCATCACCCGCGCCACGGTCAGCGTCGACGTCACGTCGTCACCATACGACACGGGAGGGCGCGTGAAACCCGTTGGCTCAGGGTTCGACCGTCGACGGCGGGGACTCCGCCCCTGCGATGCGTACGGCCAGCTGGGACCCGCTCGTCGTCGGATGGGCCTTCAACAGGCGCTGCGTACCGACCCGAAGGTCGACGGCGCTGCCGACGGCCACGGGGAGCCGCAAGGTGTCGCCGGGTCGCATGCGGAGCAGGTCGCCGAGGGGGAGCGTCATCCGCCCGAGCTCCGCCGCCAACTCGACCTGCGTGAGCTCCAGCGAGCCCATGACGCGGGGGTTGGCGACCGCGAGCGGCCGGACTTCCCGTCGTCGCGCCGTGACGAGGGCCGACTTCGCCACCGAGAGGACCATGGTGCCGAACGTGTCGATGGACGGTGACGGGTCGTCCTCGTCTTCATCCATGTCGGCGAACAGAAACTCCTCCGGATCGTCTTCTTCGGCGTCTTCGATGCGCCCCTCGAAGCGCAGGGTGAGCGCCACCATCGGTCCGGTGACCGACCGTTGGCCATCGTCGTCAGGAAGGGTGGCCAGTGAGATTCCGATCGCGTGGCGCATCGCGCCCGAGATGGTGGTCGCGAGGGTGCCCATCATTCGGGTGATGAAGGCGCGTTGCGCCGCCGTGAGGCCTTCTCCGTCGAGTTGCGGCAGCTCCCGTCCATCGCCGCCGAGGGTTCCGTCGAGAAGGAAGGAGATCGCGCGGCCGTCGACGGCGAGACATCCGCGACCACCGCCCGGTTCGACCGCGAGGGGAACGGAGTGGACGGGCGGCACCAGCGTCGTCGTCACCCCCGCCGCGTCGCACAACCGGGGTGCACCAGGGACGATGTCCACGTGACGTCGGCCCATGAAGGGGATGCCCCGACGAATCCCGCGCACGATGGGCGCGGTCGCGCGGACCATCGCCTCCGTGGCCACGCCAGAGCCCCCTTCGGACGAAACGGCGACCAGATTTTTCATCGTATCGTGACGCCTCCGCGAGGCGGCCTCCCCTACTGGATGACGTAGTCCTGCACCAACACGCCCACGGCCATCTCCGCCCCGAGCTTGTGAATCTGGGCGAGGAGGTCGCCGACCATCCGTTCCTTGGACTTGCTGTCCGCGGCATCCGTGTAGTCCAGACTGCGGAGGTAGGTGATGCAGGTGTCACGAATCCGAGGCACGAAGAGCTCGAAGGTACTGGGGTCGGTTCCCGCCGCCAGCTCGATCGCGAGCGTGAGTTTCATGGGGTGGACTTGGCCTTCGGTGTCTTGAATGTTGATCACGAACGGCAGCAGCGGGACCGTCGGTCCGGGCATGTCGCTCTGCTCTTCCGTCGGTTCGTCAGCGGCCGGAGCCGTGCCGCCCGCGAAGAAGGCGCCCCCAAAGGCGCCGCCCGCCGCGAGGACCCCCGGCAAAAGGATGCCCACGATCCCCGGGCCTCCTTTCGCCTTCTTTCCCTCGTCGTTCTCGTCGAGGTCGTCATCGTCGTCGTCAGCCATGCCGTTTCTCCCGGTCAACCACGCTCATCACCGCTTGAGGTTCACGACCTCGGTGAGCATCTCGTCCGCGGTGGTGATCGTGCGCGCGTTCGCCGAGAAGGCGCGCTGATACGTGATCATGTCCACGAATTGGCTCGTCAGATCGACCGTGCTCTGCTCGACGGCCCCAGACACCACCGCCGCTCTCCCCCCCGCCCCCGCGGGCCCGATGGCGGGCGCGCCGGAATCACGGCTCTCCGCCCATACGTTCGACCCTCGCCGTGCGAGGCCGTCGTTCGATTGAAACTTGGCGACGGCGAGTTGCGCGAGCGCCAACGACTCACCATTCGAGTAGAGCCCGCTCACCGTTCCATCGGCCGCGATGTCGACGCCGACCAAGTCGCCCGACGCAAAGCCGTCTTGCGATTGAGAGGCCACGCTGCTCGGGGCGCCGTATTGGGTCACGCCAAGCTGTCCGGTCCCTCCGGTGGCGGTGGGGTCGCCGAGGTCGAGCTCGATGGACTGGGGGGTGGCGTTCCCGAAGGTCACATTCGCCGTGAGGGGGGTCGCGGTCTGAAGTCGGCCCTCGCCGTCGAACGTGACGGTGCCACTCGCGAGCTCGACGAGGGGGTCGCCGGGCGTCGCCGGAGCGGGGGCGGAAACCGCGTCGCTCTCTCCGACGATACGAACGTCCCACTCGTTGGGGTTGGCCGTCTTGACGAAGTAGACGTCGAGGGTCTGCGCATTGCCCTGGGCGTCGAAAACGGTGATCGACGTCGAGAAATTCGACGTGCCGCCCGGGTCCGCGATGTCGAACGGCGCCGCGGGCGCGGTGGCGTTGGCGTCGAGATTCGCCGTCAGTTCGATCCCCGCGGTCGGGTTGGGCGAAAGCGCGCTCGCCGTGACCTCGATGTCACTCAACGTGGTCACGAAACCGCCGTCGGGCGCGGCCGCGTACCCCTGAACGCGGAGTCCGTCCGCGTTGACGAGGTTGCCCTCGCGGAAGTTGAATTGCCCGGCCCGCGAGTAGAATTGCCCCTCCTGGCCATCGACGGTGCCGCGCACGACGAAGAATCCGTCGCCGGAGAGGGCGAGGTCCGTCGTGACGCCCGTGTTCTGCAGTGAACCCTGGGTGAAAATCTGTTGGATCCGGGTCAGTCGGGCGCCAGAACCCGCTTCGGTATTCGAGGTCGAGCCGAGCACGTCTTCGAACAACGCCCGGGAGGCTTTGAACCCCACCGTGTTGACGTTGGCGATGTTGTCGCTCACCACGCCGAGCGCTTGCTCCTGCGCCTTGAGGCCCGAAATTCCGGTGTTCATCGACTTGTTGACACTCATGATGGTCGCTCGCTCATTCGTTTGTTGGGGGTCGTGGTCGTGGGTTTGATTCAGGGAGAGGACGGGCCGAGAGACGGGTCATCATCGTCTTCGGCGGAGTCGTCGAAAACGCGCGGTCGTGCCGAAGCTGATTCGATGGCAAGGCGTTCGTCGGCGAAGGGAGCCGGAGGCGCCGCCGTCGTGCCTTCGGCCACGCTGATCAGATCTGAGATGGGGGCGCGAGCCCCCGAATCGAGGATGATCTCGGGAAACCCCTTGTCGTAGTCGACGCCGACGACGCGGCCGCGAACATCTTGAGACACGGGTACGGGGGTGCCGGTGTCGTCAACGGCAGAGATCTCGACGGCATAGCTTCCCGCGGGAACAGAGCGGCCGGCGTCGTCGCGACCATCCCACGGGATCTCCAAGTTGCCGGCGGATTGGGGACCTAGTTCCATGGTGCGGACGGCCCGGCCCGAAGGGTCGCGGATGGTGACCCGGGTCTCGGTCGCGGGGCCCTCGAGCGTTGCTGCGAAGCCGGTTGCATTGAGGCCATCGAATGAGATGGCATTTCCTCTGACGACGACGTCTTTGCCGATGAGGCCCACGGCTTCGTTCGCGCTCAGACCGGTAAGCTGCAGCGAGATCACATCCAGCGCCTCGCTTTGCCGTACCGACTGTTCGACGTGCGTGAACTGCGCCAATTGCTCGACGAATTGGGCTCCGTCCTGAGGCTGGAGGGGGTCCTGATTTTGAAGTTGCGTGACCAGGAGCTGAAGAAAGGCCTCGGTACCGACCCGGTCGGTTGCGCTCGGATTGGCGGTGCGCTGGGTGGGGGCGGTCGGGGCGCCCGGGACGTTGCGGGTGGGATCGATGGTGGTCATGGCAGTGATGCGTTCACAGCACGATCCGTACCGAGCGGCGGGCGTCCCGAATCGGTCTCGTCTCTGCATCGGCAGAAGGGTCTTCCTCATGGGAATGGGTCGGGGCCGAGCGGGCATCCCGGCGACGGTCGGAGGAGGGTTGCCCCCCGCGGTCCTCAGGGGGGGACGCCATACCGTCGTGGTCCTGCCGCACGTGAATGTCGCGCAGGTCGACGGCGGCCTGCCGCAGGGTGCTGCTCAGGGCGGCGGTCGTGCTCTGAAGGACGGCGACCGCATTCGATTCCCGCGCGCTCAATGCGACATCCACGTCGTCGCCCTGCCGGCGGGCGGCGACGTGGACGCGCCCGAGGTCGGGATGTTCGACGTGACCCTGGGCGACGTGCCGCAGTGTCATTCGATTGACCGCGGTCGCGGCGGCGTGTTGGCGCCGGACCCGGTCGAGGTTTGCCTGTGTCGTATCACCGTCGGCTTCGGTCGTGGAAGCGGAGGGCGTAGCGCGGGGGACGTCGCGACGGACCGCGCCTGGGTTCGGGGCGAAACCTCGGTCGGTGGCCGGGGGGCTCGACTCGAGACCAACGTCGGACGGAGATGGCGCGACGAGGCGCCCGGGTTCGGTCGCCGCTTCGTCGCCAGAGCCCTCCGAAGCGTCCGCGGAGGAAGGGGAGGGCCTCGATGTCACCGCCTCCTCGGAGGCCACGGAGAGGGCGATGCCTGGGGGGCGGCCGGGGCGATCGTTTTTTCGTTCCGAGGCGCCGTCGTCATCCGGCGTACTCATGGTGCCGGCCGCGGGCGGATGAACGGCCAGCGAAGGCGTGTCGCTCGTCGCCACGCGTCCCGGGTCGGTCGGGGCCTCTGCCGGAAGCCCGGCATCGCTCGGGTCGAGGAGGGGTCGGCCGTAACCGGCGCCCGCCGTCTCGGTCTCGGTCGCCGCGGGGTCGGGTGTTTCCGTGGGGGTGGATCCAGCCACGACCTCGCTCATGGCGGCACCTCCCGCGGTCGTCGCGTTGGTGGCGCCGCGGGCCCGCTCCCCCGCCGGGGGCGGGTCGGGTACCGTCGCCGCTGGCTCTGCGCTCGCCCTGGGTGGGGGGGGCCAGGTGAGCTCGAAGCCGGTGGCGAGATCCGCGGCCGCGAGGTCGTCGAGGCGAGGGACCGGCGGGGCGGAAATCGAGGGTTCAGAGCGGTCTGGGGCAGAGCTGGCGGGGGCAGAGCTTGCCGGGGGGGATGAACTCATGGCCAAGGCGCTCAGGTCCACGTCGAATTCGACCCCAGGCGACGCCGGCGGCGTCTCGTCGTGCGAAAAGGGGGCGGTCCCCCCTTCGAGGAGAATGGGGTCTCGTGGGTCCCGGGTCTCTTCCGCCGCTTCGGGCTTGGTTGGAGATGGCGCGGCGGGCGGGGCCTCCTCGCCTCGCGCTGGGTCGGCCATGACCGCCTCGCGGAGCGTTTCCGCAAAGGGGACCGAGGGCGCATTGGCGGCGGCCGAAGATGGTGTCCGTGGGGAAGGGCGGGCGGGCGTTCCCGGACCAGGGAGGGTGGCGCGGAGCTTGTCCATCATCGTTTCCGTTCCGTGAGTTGGGCCGCCAGCTCATCGGTGGCGCCCTGTTCTTTGCGCTGACCCGCAACCCGGGCGCGGGCGCGTTCGGCCTCGGACCAACGCTCCATTTTTCGGAGCTCGCGCTCCGCGTGGTGGGCCTGACTGCGTCGCGCGCCGGCCTCTTCCTCGGCGGAGCGTCGCGCGGTCTGAGCCCCTGCCGCTTGCACGCCCAAGGAGGTGACGTGTTGACGGGCGACGATCCAGGCCGACAGCGGCCCGGCGGAGGGATCTTCCGCCGCGTCTTCGAAACGTTGCTCGGCTTGCTCTGCCGCTTCGGCGGCCGCCCTCGCCTCTGCCTCGGCCTTCGCGAGGTAGGCCTGCGCCGCGTCCCGACGCCGCTCCTTGAGCCAAACCAGTCGGGCGATGCGTCCTCGCTTTCCCTCGTCGCTCATGATGATGCGGGCTCCTCTCCCGCCGCCTGCGCGAGCCGCCGCCGTGCGTCGTCGAGGTCGCTCGCTTCGTGGACGTCTTGGCGGACCAGTTCGGCGATCGCGGGACCCTGAGCGAGCGCGGCGTCCGTACGCGGATCACTTCCGCGCACGTAGGCGCCGATCTTCACCAAGTCGTCGGCGTCGCGGGCGGCGGCCATGAGGTCGCGGACCCGGCGCGCCGCACGCTGGTGCACGGGGGGCGTGATGTCTCCGAAGACGCGAGAGACGCTTGCGAGGACGTCTACGGCGGGAAAGACGCCGCGCTCGGCGAGCGACCGTGACAACACGATGTGACCATCGAGGGTGCCTCGAACGGCGTCGGCGATCGGGTCTTGAAGGTCGTCGCCCTCGACGAGCACCGTATAGATCGCGGTGATGCCCCCGGGGCCCGAGGCGTTACCCGCGCGTTCGAAGAGTGCCGGCAGCGATGCGAAGACGCTCGGGGTGTAGCCCTTGGTCACCGGGGGCTCGCCGGCGGCCAGGGTGGCTTCGCGGAGCGCCATGGCGTACCGGGTGACCGAGTCCATCAAGAGGAGGACGTCCTTTCCCTGGTCCCGGAAGTACTCCGCGACCGCCGTCGCCCGCAGGGCGCCCTGAACGCGAACGAGCGGGGGTGCGTCGCTGGTGGCCGCGATGACGACCGCCTTGGCGAGCCCCTCGGGACCCAGAGCGTGGCGTACGAAGTCTCCCACCTCCCGCCCGCGTTCGCCGATGAGCCCCACCACGACGACGTCGGCCTTCGCCTGCCGGCAGAGCATGCCCAGCAGCGTGCTCTTGCCCACTCCGGTCCCCGCGAAGAGGCCGAGTCGTTGACCACGGCCGACGGGCAGCAAGGCATCGAGGACCCGCACGCCGGTCGAGATCTGCTCCTCGATGGGCCGACGGGCAAAGGCGGGAGGCGGCTCGCGGTAGAGGGCGACAGACTGGCGACATCGCGGCGGTGGTCGCCCGTCGAGAGGATGGCCGAAGGCGTCCATGACCCGACCGAGAAGCGTGGGGTCCGCCTCGATGAACGAGCCCCGACCGCGGCGGGCGACCGGGGTCCCTCGTTGCACGCCGGCGGTCGGTCCGAGGGGGGCGGCGAGAAGGCGCCCGTCGCGGAATCCGAGGACCTCCAGGATGAGGCGCCGGTCGGAGAGTTGCGCTTCGAGACGGTCCCCCGTGGCCGCCTCGAGGCCCACCACCTCGACGAGGAGGCCCACCACTTCGTGCACCTGACCCTGCGTGACCAGGACTTCGGCGCGGCGGGTACGCGTCAGATAGGACGACAAATCGACCGTGTCGGTCACGGCATCCCTCCCCCCGAGCCGCGCGCGCCCACCGCGTCGACCACCGCGGCGAGCCGACCGTCGAATCCCGCATCGAGCGAGGCTTCCGCTCCTTGAAGACGGCAGCTCGCGGGGGGAAGCGACGCGTCCACTTCCACCGTCATCGCAGGAACCGTCCCGTCCCGACGCAACGCTGCCTCGACGTCGGGAGATACACGAACCGACACCGGACCCCGGTCGGCCAGGGTCTCCAAACCCTCGCGGGCCCACGCGGCGACGAGGTCGCGGTCGGTCGCGAGTTCGCGACCCACGACCCGCTCGGCCACCGCGAGGGCGAGGTCGACCAATTGGGTTTCGCTCGCCTCGAGCACCCGGCGTCGATAGTGGTGCGCCTCTTCGAGCGCCGCGGCCAGCTGGGACCGCGCCGTTTCCAGCTCCACCTCCAAGCGGGCCGCTCGCTCGGGCTCCGGAGCGGCGGGCGGAGGCGTCATGGGCGGAAGCGACAAGCGCGTCGTGGCCTGGTCGTAGAGCGCCGCCTCCTCGGCGGCCGCTTCCCGGTCGTCGATGGCGCCCGGTTCGGCCGCCGGCGGGGGAGGGGGGTCCTCCTCCTCGTCCTCCTCGCTGCGCGGCGCCATCCAGGACGGAAGCCCGCCCTCGGGACCGTCCCCCTCGTCGTCGTGGGACCAGGGCGGCACCGCCGGAGGACGGCTCGAGGAGCGTTGGGCCGGAAACACCATCTTGGCCGCCGCTTTCAGTCGTCGCCGCGTCCGAGATCGATGGCGCCGTCTGCTTCGAGACGCAGCGCGACCTGAACCACTTCTTGCTGAGCCGCTTCGACATCGGCCTTGCGCACCTTCCCCAGCACCTCGAGGTCGTCGCGAATCAAGTTGGCGGCCCGCTCGCTCAATCCGGCGAACACGGCGTTCATCACCGGGTCTTCCGCCCCCTTCAGCGCGAGGGTCAGTCGATCCGTGGGCATCTCGCGGAGGAGGGTGCGCATCGACCGGGGGTCGAGCCGCTCGAGCTCCTCGAACTGGAACATCGCCATACGCATGTCGCGGGCGAGGTCGGGGTCCGCTTCTTCGAGCTGCTGCAACAACTCCCCGGCGGGGTCCCTACCGACCTCCTTGAGAATGTCGGCCGCCTTGGTCACGCCATCGATGCTGATGAGCGTCTCGGCGTCCCCGGCCGGCAGCTCGTCGGCCACCGCGCGCGCCACGTCCTGGAGCACCGCCGCGGGGAGTTCCTGCAGCCGTCCCAGCCGGCTCAGAACGTCGATCTCCCGCTCGGGGGGAAGCGCGGTGAGCACCGCGGCTGCGGTCGCGGCATCGAGCCGAGCCAACACCGCCCCGATCAATTGGGGGGTCTCTGATTCGAGGAGGGCCGCAATGGCCTCCGGGGGCGCGGCTTCGAGCCTAGCGAGGGGGCTCTTGTCGCCGACGGACTCGAAGACTTCGTGGGCGATGGGTTCCCCGTGCGCGCCCGCGGCGAGTCGACGCAAGTACGGGAGGCCTCCCCGGGGGACAGCCACCGCCTGCCCACTCCGTTCGAGGAACTCGGCGTAGGTATGGTCGAGGGCGTCGGCGCTGACTTCGCGCATCGTGGCGGCCACCGCCCTCAACTTCTTGAGGTCAGCGACTTCGAGTTCGCCGACGATGGGGGCGGCCACCGACTCTTCGAGAGACAGGAGGAACAGTACGGCCTTTTCGGGCCCGGTGAGATTCGCAGCGATATCAGCCATGTTCAGTAATATCATTCGATGGTTTGGGGTTCAGGCCGCTTTACTTTCATCCGTGGCGTCGACGGCGGTACCGAGCCAGTGTCGCACCACCAGAGCGGCGGTTGCAGGGTCGGTGGTCGCTCGTTCGAGGGCTTCGACCTTGTAATCGATTCTTTCGGGTTCATTCGCGGAGCTCGTGGTCGCCGCCGTCAGCGCGGCACGGTTCGTCGCGGCCGCGGCGAGTTGCTTGGCGCGCTTGGCGGCGGCCTTCTTTCGCCGCCGGTTCCACCCGCGAAACCAGAGGGCGCCGACCAAACCCGCAACCAGGCCCGCCACGAGCTTGGCGAGGGGCGTGAATTTCTCCACCTGCGATGCGTAGGGCTCGGGAAGAGGGAGCAGTTTCGGCTCGGGGGTCGGTTCGGGGAGTGCTTCTTCGACGAATGCGGCCGAGTGGATCGTGATCGTGTCACCTCGCTTGGCGTCGAACCCGACGGCATGGGCGACGAGGGCCTGGAGCTTGTCGAGTTCTTCCGCGGAGCGAGGAATGACGGCGGCGTTACCATTCTCGGCCTCGGGGTCGCCCGGCACCCCGTCCACGAGGACCGCAACACTGAGGCGCTTCACCACCTGGACCGACTTCTTCTCGACCGTGGTAGTACGGTCGGGCTGGTGGTTGATGGTCTCGCGCTTACGCGTCACGCCGGCCTCGTCGTTTGGACCGACCTCCGCGGCGGCCCCTACGTCGTCGGCTCCCGTGGGCAGGTTGGACTCGGCGCCGGGAACGCCAGCGGTCTCCAGGTCGGGCTCGGCTCCTCCCGCTTCCTTTTCTATTTCGCGCTGCTCGCTGATGATGGCGCTGCTCGCTTCGTCGTAGATGTCGCTCTTGGATTCGACGCGGACGTTTTCCACTTCGGCGCTCACTTGAACGTCTACGTGACCGGGACCGAGGGTTCGCTCGAGGATCGCGCGCGCCTTGTCCGCCAGCAGCGTCTCCAGGGGCGCCGATGCGCCGCCCGTGCCTCCCTCGGGCCCGAGGGTCGCGTCCCCATCGGCGCCATCGAGACCACGAGGTCGGTGGAGAACTTCCCCCCGTGTCGATACGAGGGCGATGCGGTCGGGGTTGAGGTCCGGGACAGCGGTGGCGACGAGATGGATGATCGACGCGACCTCTTCTCGATCGAGGACCCCGGTGAGCGACACGACTACGGAAGCACTCGCGGGTTCTCGCTTCTGGGCGAAGACGCTCTTGCGGGGCATGACGAGATGCACCCGAGCATTCTTCACCGCGCGGATGTCGCTGATGGTGCGCGCCAGCTCTCCCTCCATGGCCCGACGGTACGTGACGTGCTGTTCGAACTCGGTGGCCCCGAGCCGCATGTTCTGGAAGTCGTCGAAGCCACCGGTCCCGCCCTGCGGCAGGCCTTCGCTCGCCATCTGAAGGCGAAGCTCGTGGACCTGGTCGGCGGGCACCATGATGGTGGTTTCGCCGTCTCCGGTGAGTCGGTACCGCACGCCCTGGGCCTTGAGCTTTTCCACGATCGTGGCGGCGTCGCTCCGCTCGAGCTGCGAGAACAACACCGCTTGGTCCGCGACGACGGGGCCGACGACGGTCCAGCCCGCCACCGCAATCGCCGTCGCGAGCATGGCGCCGCCCACGACCTTGGCCGCCGGTGGCAGCTGTCGCCACACGTCGCGGGCGCGGTCGACGTAGCGCTGGACGGGCTCGGGCCAACGCGTCGCGGGGGGGGCGGACTCCGGTTCAGACATTGATGCGCCACAACTCCTGGAAGGCGTCGAGCAGCTTGTTTCGGATCGAACCGACCAGCTTGACCGAGATACCCGCCTGTTCGGCTGCGATCATCGTGCCGTGGAGGTCGTCGAGTCGGCCGGCGGCAAAGTCGCGCTTCATTTCGTACGCGTCGTGGCCCCGGGTGGCGGCATCGTCGACGGCCGCCGCGAGGGCATCGCCGAAGCCGATGGCACCTCCGCCGTCGATCGGACGTTCCTCGAGTCCGGGGATCGACCCGAAGCCGTCCTCGAGCGCTCGCGTCTCCGTGGGACGTTCGGGGGCAAACATTTGGAGCTGGCCGGTGGTGGCTTCGATCCCGTAATCGCTCATTTGCCGATCCTCAGGGCTGCGCTGGCCATGCTCTTGATTGATTCGATCGAGGTGACTCCGGCCTCGTAGGCGCGGGATGCCGTCATCAAGTTGACCATTTCGGTGACGACGTTGACGTTCGGCATCTCGACGTACCCGGTCTCATCGGCATCGGGGTGCTCTGGGTCGTAGACGAGGGCGCCGGGCTCTTCGTCGCGATCGACCCGTTGGAGGGTGACCCGTTGGACGCTTCGCATGACGGGGTCGAAGGCGGTCGGCGCGAGACTTCTCGCTTCGAAGACGGGGTCGAGCCGTCGGTAAGGACCACCATCGGCGGTACGCGTGGTCCGCGCGTTCGCCAGGTTGGAGGCGATGATGTTCATGCGGCCACGCTCGGCGGTGAGGCCCGAGCCGGCGACTTCGAGGGCCGAAAAAATACCGGGGGTACTCATGAGGTCACCGCGCGTCCTGAGCCGCCCACCGGAGGCTGTCGAGAGAGCCCTTCACCATGGTCGAGAGGGCGTCGTAACGGAGGTTGTTCGACGCCACCTTGACCGCCTCGCGGTCGAGGTCGACGCTGTTGCCGTCGAAGCCCACCGGCGCTTTGCGGTCGACCTCGACGTGCCACGCCACGCCTCCGTCGGCGCCGGCGAGGTGCCGCGGGTCGGTGGCGTCGAGCGCGACGCGAAGCGCGCCGTCGAAGCCATCGACGCGGTAGAGTTCACGCGCTCGATACCCAGGCGTATCGACGTGCGCGAGGTTGGCCGTGAGCAGGTTCTGGCGCGCGAGATGGTAGTCGAGCGCCTGGGTGAGGGGCATGAGCGAGCCGATGATGTCCACGGGTGGGGTGTCCTCCGTGGTGACGGCAGTACACGCGGCATGCCAAGCGTGCGCGCGGCCTCGGGGGCCCGACCGATGCTCCGGGTTGCCGCCGCCCCGAGCGACGGCACGCGGTTCGCAGCCGCCCTCAGCATGGAGTCACCGTGTTCCTTCTTTCCGTCGCCGGTGCCTCGGCGTCGTCGCTTCGTCGCCCTGGCCACCGCCACCGGTTTGACGTTCGTCGTCGGCCCGTCGTCGGCGCAGCGGCCCCGCTTCGCGGGCACCGTCGAAGTCCAGGCGGGTCTCGAGGGCGGCGGGGAGGGCGACGCCTCGGGAGTCCGCCGCAGCCGCACCACCCTTCGCTTCGGGCTCGAAGGATGGGTGGACGAGCAGCCGCATCACCGGTGGTCGGCCGCCCTGCTGGCGGAACTGGAGCCCAAGACCGGGGTCGGACTGGAGCTGCGGTACACGCGCGTCTTCTGGGACGACTTCGCCGCGTTCGCGGGTGCGACCGGAATCTTGGCCCCCGATCAGCTGATCGGGGTCACTGCCGGCGTGGGGTGGCGGCCTCTCTTCACCGAAGACCTCGGCATCACCGTCGGTCCGGCGGTGACCACCTACTTCATCGGCAACGATCTCCCCGATGGCCTCGTCCTGTGGCAAACGAATCTGCAGGTCGGCGCGCGCGTCGTCTTTTGAACCGTCGGGGAGATGGCGCCGCGCCGTCACCGCAGCGTCGGCGCGGGCGGCGTGGACACCTGAATACGCGGCGGTTCGCTCGGCACGGCACTTGATTAAGCAAGCGGCGACATGTTTCGCTCCCTGTACGTCGCAGCCACCGGCATGGTGGCCCAAGAGACCAAGCTCGACACCATTTCGAACAACCTCGCCAACGCCAACACCGCCGGCTTCAAACGGCAGGAGGCGGAGTTCGAAGACTTGGTTTATCAGAACGTGCGTACGCCCGGACGGGTGGCCAATGGGACCACCGGGCCCGCGGGCGTTCAGGTCGGGCTCGGCAGTCGCGTGGTCGCGACCAACCGGCAATTCTCACAGGGGGCCATTCAACAGACCGACAATCAACTCGATGTCGCCATCGAAGGACGCGGCTTCATGCCGGTCCTCCGGCCCGACGGCGAGGTGGTCTTCACCCGGGCCGGCAACCTCCGGCTCGATGCTCAGGGCCAGCTCGTCACCGCTCGGGGGCTGCCCACGGAGCCTCCGATCAATGTCCCTCCGGATGCTACCGCCGTGACCATTGGTCCCGACGGCACGATCACCGCCGACCTTCCGGGCCAGGAGGTGCCAACCCAGCTCGGGCAGCTCCAGCTCGCAACCTTCCCCAATCCGAGTGGCCTGCAGGCCCTCGGACACAACCTCTACCAGCCGAGCGCGGCGTCGGGGGAGCCCATTCTGGGGGCGCCGGGAGAGCAGGGCCGGGGATCCATCCTTCAGGGCGCCGTCGAGGCGTCGAACGTAGAGGTGGTCGAGGAGATGATCGGCATGATCCGGACACAACGTTCCTACGAGATCAATTCTCGGGTCATTCAGGCGGCGGACGAGATGCTCCGCAAAGCGACGTCGATGCAATGACCCGCGCGTCCCTTCCACGTCGCGCGGTCGTCGTCGGCTTCATCGCGGGCCTCGTCGTCGGCAGGGCTCCTGCCGCCCCCGCCCGGGGGCTTCGAACGGTGGACGTCGTCGGACCTCGCCTCACCCTGGGCGAGGTCATGGCGCACCTCTCGGGCGAGGTGGCTTCCCTCGACCTCGGGCCCGTGCCCGCTCCGGGTCGCAGTCGGCTGCTGCGTCGGGGCGAGGTCGAGGCGGCGCTCGCGGCCGCCGACTATGTCGGCATCCAACGTATTCCCGTCGCCGTGCGCATCCGCCGGAAGATGGTGTCTCTTTCATCGAAAGCCATCGCGTCGCTCGTCGCCGACCACCTCGTGGTCAAAAACGGAGTGACCATGACCGCGGTCCGCGCGCCGGCGCGGCGGCGGGTTCCGGCGGGGTATGATGTCGTGCGGGCCACGGTGCCCCGTGTCCCGCGACGGGCGGGTACGTGGCGGACGGCCGTGACGCTCCACTTCCACCGTCACGCGGAGCGCATCGCGCGCTTGAGCATTCCCGCGACGCTCGAGGTGACGCCGGCGGCGGCCGTCCCCGACGTCGAAAAGGGTCATCCGTTGGTGCTCGTCGTACGGCGGGGTCAGATCGAGGTTCGGGTTCGCGCCACCGCGGGGGCGGCGGCCGACATCGGGGAGCGGCTGCCGGTGAGCCTACGGCCCTCGGGACGAATCGTGCCGGCCCGCCTCACGCGAAAAGACCAGGCGGTCGCCCTCTGAGGATGTCGCGCGTGATGGTCGATTTTCCCGCCGAACGACGTCGACGGTCAGCGACGCGCTACGGGTCGTGGGCGTTGGCCGGCGGCCTCTTTCTCGCGGGTTGTGGGCCCAACCACATCGGCCCGTTTACCCCGCGAGAGCGCATCTACGAAAAGGGAAAGTACGCCCAGGTCGATCCCAAGAACCAGCCGTCCGTCGGCTCGCTCTTCAACGACGGACGAGGGGGATTCTTGGAGGATACCCGTGCGATCCGCGTGGGGGACGTCGTGGTGATTCGCCTCGAGGAAGACGCGGATGCCTCCGGCAACAGCAGTACGAGCCTCACCCGCGACAGTCGTATGAGTCTCGGGGTCGAGGCGTTCCTCGCGGCCATTCCCGCCCTGGTGCGTTCGCATCCGGGCCTGGATCCGGAGAAGCTCTTCTCGTTCATGAGTGAGTCCGACTTTTCGGGCGAGGGAGACACCGCCCGGCGGGGGCGGCTCCGAGGGAGCATCGCGGTTCGGGTCACGGAAGAAATGCCCAACGGCGACCTGTACGTCGAGGGGACCAAGGTGCTCTTGATCAACAACGAGGAGTACCACCTGTATCTGTCCGGCCTGGTCCGGCCGGCCGACATCGCCCAGGACAACAGTGTGCGTTCGGATCGGGTGGCCGACGCTCAAATTGAGTTCACCGGTCGGGGCGACATCGCGGATCAGCAACGTAAGGGATGGCTGGGCCGCGGCATCGATGCCGTCAATCCCTTCTGAATGGAGAAGCCATGAGGCGAAGAAAGTTACGAACGTGGGGGCTCGCCCTCCTGGTGTTTGGCGCGGTCAGCGGGGGGAGCGGCGTCGGTACGCTGCGCGCGGAGGAGATTCGGCAGCTCGCCGAGGTGGAGGGGGCCCGTGAGAACCAGCTCCTCGGCTACGGTATCGTCGTGGGCCTCAACGGCACCGGAGACGACCCCACGGCCCCATTGGCCACCCAATCGACACTCGCGCTGCTGCGGCGGTTGGGCATCCAGGTGGATGCCCGGCAGTTGCTGCTCCGCAACATCGCCGCGGTGGTGGTGACGGCCAACATTCCGCCGTTCGCGAAGCCAGGGACGAAGATCGACGTCACCGTCTCGTCGATCGGCAACGCGCGGTCACTCGAGGGCGGGGTGCTCGTGCAGACCCTGCTCAAGGGGGCAGACCGAAAGACCTACGCCGCGGCCCAGGGAAGTCTGGTCATCGGCGGCTTCTCGGCACGGGGCAATACGGGCAGTAAGGTACGCAGCGGGACGGTGACGTCGGGGCGGATCCCGCAGGGCGCGCTGGTCGAGCGTGCGATCCCAACCAAGTTTCTCCATCGAGGGACCATCAAGCTCGCGCTGAAGCGGCCGAGTTTCGTCACCGCCTCGAGAATGGCCTCAGCGATCGAGGGGGCAATCGGGAAGGGGGTGGCGACGGCCGTCGACGGGGGCACGGTGGTCGTGAGGGTACCCAAGGCAAAGCGGAAGGCGGCAGTGGGCTTCATCGCCCGCATCCAGGGCATCGATGTCACGCCCGAGCGACGGGCCCGAGTCGTCATCAGCGAGCGTACGCAGACGATCGTCGCCGGCGGCGGTGTGACCCTGTCTCCCGTGGCGGTGGTGCACGGCAACTTGACGATCGTCGTCCGCGAGACACCGCGGGTAGTGCAACCGGAAGCCCTCGCGGCGGGGGAGACGACGACCGTCGACGAAAGCGACGTCAGCGTCGAGGAGAAGGTTTCCAGCATGCAGTTCCTCGACGGGGCGGCCACGCTGTCTGATCTCTCGAACGTGCTGGGCACGCTCGGGCTGTCGGCCCGGGAGCTGATAAGCGTACTCCAGGCGCTTCGCAGTGCCGGCGCCCTCGAGGCGGAGCTGGTGGTCCAATGAACGGCGCCGTCGCGATGTCGTCGCACGATGCAGGGCCGGCACCGCGGGTGACGCCCGTCGTCGACCGCGCCGTCAATCTGACGGCGGGCGCCAAACGATTGACGTCCGAGGCGCGGGCGACGTTGCGTCGCTTGGACGAAGCAGCACGAGCGTTCGAAGCCGTGTTTGTGCGCCAACTTCTCGAGAGCGCTCGATTTGGTCCCCCGGGGGCTCAGTCGGCGATGGGCGTCGACGCTTTGGCGCAAGGTGTCACCGCCGCCGGGGGGTTGGGTTTGGCGTCGCTCATTCGCGACACCATGGTGGCCGCGGAGCTTCCGGAACTGGCCGCATCGAGGCCACTCCGGCCGACCCCAGGGACGGGTTGACCCCGGCATCCGTATTGCAACGAACACCTTGCGGTGACGCGATATCGTGTCGGTCAAGTCGGTAGATTTGACCGACCCAAATAATGGAGCACCCCCAAGACAATAGAACGGGTCTGATAAGCGATGCGCGGCCTCGCCGGCTTGTCGTCGGCGCTCTTGGGCGATCGTTGACGTTGTCGGCGAGCATCGCGATACCATCAACGGTTGTGGTCGAGGGTGTGGGCGACGACGCCTGAAAGGAGAGAGAAAAACGATGCGAATTCCTAGTCGAGTGTACACTGATGCAGCCGGTCAAATCGCGGGGCGGCCCGACCGGGTGACGGCCCCGGAAGAGCCGGCGGAGGCGCAAAGCATTCGCGGCGAAGAAGACGTCCGCGTGGCCGTGTCCGGCGAGGCGAGAAAGCTCGCGGTCGCTTCCGGCATGGATGCCGACAAGGTCGCCCGCCTTCGGGCGGCAATCGAGGCGGGAACGTTTACCGTCGACGTGACGCGCGTGGCGGAGTCGCTCGTCGAAACGGGAGGCTGAATCATGGGCGCCGAGTCGATTCTTCTCGAGCTCGACGCGCTCCTCGACGAGGAGGCGGCGGCGATCGCCCGCGCGGACGGTACGGCGGTCGAGACGATCGCGCATCGAAAACTGGCCGCGGTCACGTCTCTCGGCGAGGTTCGGCCGAGACCGGCGCCATCGGAGTTGGCATGGCTGCGTCGTCGCCTCTGCGAGAACGCGGTGCGGCTGGCCCACGCCCGCCACTGCCTTCTCGACGTGGTGCAAACGCTGCGGGCTCCGGGAGCGGTCGTCTCCTCGGGGACGTACGGTCCGCGCGGGCAAACCCTACGCGGCCGCGCGGGGATGTCGATCACCGTTTGAGCGAGCACCGCCGATGTTCCGCTCTTCCCTGAACTCTGCCCTCAACGTCGCGGCCAACAGCCTGCAGGCCGCCTCTGGTGGTACCGCCGTGGTGGGGGAAAACATCACCGGGGCCAATGATGCTCGCTACGTTCGACGTTCCGTACGACTCGAGACCAATCCCCTGGGGGGCGCGCAGGCGGGCGGGGTGCGCTGGACGGGGACGGCGCGCGCGTTCGACGTCTTCGCCTTTGCCACCCTCGTGGGCGAGACGGCGTCGCGCGCCGCGGCCGAGGCGCGGGCGGGAGCGCTGGTGGAGGCCGAGGGAGCGCTCGCGCCGGTGTCCGACGCGACGCTCGCCGTGGCCTTCGATGACTTCTTCGCGGCCTTCGACCGTTTGGGACAGACGCCCGACGACCCGACCGCCCGGGCCACCGTGCTGTCGTCGGCCGACCAAGTCGCCGCCCGGTTCGTTGAAGCGGCCAATGGGTTGAACTCGCAGCGGGGGACGTTGTTCGTCGAGGCGCAGGCGGTAGCCCGCGAGGTGGACGACCGACTGGCCCAGATCGCTCGCCTGAACAGCCGCATCGCGGCTCGGCCCGACGCCACCAGCGGTCGCGCGGAGTTGATGGATCAGCGGGACGCGCTCGTGCGAGAAGTCGCCGACCGCATCGACGTCTCGGTCCTCTCCGACGACGACGGCCAGGTCACGCTTCTCTCCGGGGGCACAGCGCTGCTCGAGGGGGGGCGCGCGGCGCGGTTGACCGTCTCGCTCGACCCGGCGCAGGCCATGACCGTGGCGGTCGTGCGCGGGGCGACGACCGTCGACATTACGGGCCGATTGTCCGGAGGACGGCTGGCCGGGCTGCAGGAGGCCCGCGACCTCGACGTGGCGTCGCTGCAAACCCAGCTCGACCAACTCGCGTTCGACTTCGCGGATGCGGTCAATACCGCCCACCAGGGCGGGGTCGACCTCAATGGTGTCGCGGGGGATGACTTCTTCACGGATCCGACGGGGCTTCCGTTTCTCGGAGCCGATGGCGCCGCGGCTGCGTTCACCGTTCGGCCCGGACTTCGGGCCGACCCCGATGCGATCGCGGCGGCGACCGCCACCGCCCCTCCGCCGGGGGGAAACGACACGGCGCTCGCCATCTCGGCCCTCGCGACCCAAGGGCTCGCGTCGGGACGAACCCCCGGTGAGGCCTTTGGCGACCTGGCGGGTGACATCGGACGGAGACGCGTCGAAGCGGACGCTGACCTCCGCCTACGCGAGGGAACGGTCGCCTTCGCCCTCGCCGAGCAGCAGAAGTCGAGCGGGGTGTCGCTGGAGGAAGAGCTGGTCGAACTGAGTCGTTTTCAACGGGCCTTCGAGGCGTCCACCCGGGTTCTCCAGACGATCGACGAACTCATGGATGAAGTGATTCGGAGTATTGGATGAGGGTGACCGAGAGCATACGTCTCGCCGACGCGGCCCGTTGGATCACACAGACGCAAACGCAGCTCGATCGCCTCTCGGCGCAAGCGGCTACGGGGCGCGCGGTCGAGCGGCCCTCCGACGGACCGGCCGCTTACGCGAGCATCGTGCGCCGCGGCGAACAGATCGCACGACTCGAATCTCGTCAGACGGCCATGGAGATGGCGCGCGCGAGACTAGAGCTGAGCGAAGGCGCCCTCGCTGCATCGGCCGACGTGATGCTTCGGGCCCGGGAGATCGCGACACAAATGGCCGACGGTACGTTCGGGGCCAGCGATCGCGCCGCGGCGGCGATCGAGGTCGAGCTCCTCCGGGAAGAGATCCGCGCGCAGGCGAATGCACGGGGCGCCGATGGTGGATACCTATTCGCCGGCACCCTCACCGACACCGAACCATTCGACCCCGGCGGCGGGTATCTCGGCAACGGGGCGACGGCCCGGGTCGAGTACGCCGAGGGCCAATACATGGCCTCATCTGTCACGGGCGTCGACGCGTTCGCCGCCCCGGGTGGCCGTGATGTTTTCGCCGACCTCGACGCCCTCGTCGCCGCGCTGCAGGCCGACGACCAGGCCGGCGTGCGGGCCTCGCTCGACACGCTCGATGCGGGGCGTGAGCAACTGGTGGCGGCGCGGGGAGGAGCGGGGGTCCGGCTCGGCCGATTGGAGAGCGCGGAAGGCGTGACCGACGCGGCCGTGGCGTTGCAATTGACCCAGCGAGGACGGGAACAGGACACCGACTTCGCCGCGGTGGCCACCGAACTCTCCCTCGCTCAAGGTGCGTATCAACGGGCCCTTACGGTCACCCAACAGCTCTTGCAACTCACGGGTTCTCTGGAGCCCTTCTAATCGTCATCGGGGACCCCCATGCTCATCATTCGCCGTCGCGTGGGCGAGCGTATCGTCATCGGCTCCAACATCGAGATCAGCGTCGCCTCGGCGACCAAGAAAGCGGTGCGGCTGGCGATCTCGGCGCCGAAAGGGGTCCCCGTGCTTCGCGGCGAGGTACACGACTCCGTGGTCGCAGCCAACGTCGCCGCGGCCACCGGGCTCATCGAAGAAGACGAGCCACCGGACGACGACGCCGAGGCGAGCGTCGGCGCTTCGGGGGCAGGAAGCCGCTGACCCGCGACTCGCCCACCGCAGACACCGTTTGGAGACGAAGACATGTTGGTCATCGAAAACACCCGCTTTGGTCGGATCGAGGTCGACCCAGGGGCGATCATTCACTTCCCGGTCGGGCTCGTCGGATTTCCGGAGCAAACGTCGTTCGTGTTGCTGGAGCGGGAAGAGGGGCGGCTCATCGCCTATTTGCAGTCGGTGGGCACGCCCGAACTCGCGTTTCCGGTCGCCGACGGCGTCATGTTCGGGGCCGAATATCCCCAGCCCGGGGTGTCGACCCTGGCGGCGCAGCATTCGTTCACCGGCGATGACATCGCCCTCATCGTCGTTCTCGCCGTCAACCCCGAGACGAAAAATCTCGAGGCGAACCTGCTCGCGCCCATCCTCGTCGACGTCGAAGCGCGCCGAGGCGTGCAGGTGGTCCTCGATGCACGCAAGTACTCCGCGGCGGTCCCTCTCGCGCTCACGGAAAAGCAGTCGCGCGACCCCGACCCCGTGGCCGAGGCGAAGCGTCGTATCGCGGCGATTCGCGCCCGTACCCATGCGCCTCCCGTAGAGCGCCGAGCGACGGCGGAGAAGACGGCGACGCCGGCCCGGCCGTGACCGCGCTCAAGTTGCAGACGCGGGCGCCGTTCTTCGGCATGTTGACATGTTGAAGGACCGTCGCGCCCATGAGCGCGTGAATCATCGCTGCCCCGTGGTCCTGGTTGACGCCGACGGCACGGAGCGAAACGGAATGTCGCTCGACCTCAGCGAAGGCGGCGTCCTCATTCAATGTCCGACGCCGGTGGCCGTCGGCGCCCGCTATCGGCTGCGGATGCATCTCGCCCCGGGCCCGGTCCATGTGCCCGTGGTCGTGAGACGGGTCGCCCGGGTGGGAGGTCAGTGCGCTTTCGGCGGACAGTTCGTCGACCCTTCGCCGCGCGCGCGGGAAATTCTGCGCCGCGCCCTCGCCGAGCTGATCATGCGTAGATCGCTCGCGAACGTCGAGGTCGCGCCGCGTCCGGGGCGGCGAAAGATACCGAGGGCGTCGCCGGCGTCGCGCTCGGTGCCTCCCCGCGGCGGCTGACGCCCATGCCGCGGCGCATCCCTCCGTGGGCTCAACCCCCGCCGCCGGCCCCGTCGACGGTCACGGGGCACGCGCGGGTGAAGAAGTCGTCTCGCTCGCTGCACACCGCTTGCACCGCATCAGCCACCGTCCCCTCGCAGCTTTCGCGGAAGTCCTCGTCGGCACACTGCGGGCAGGTCTCCGCGAGGTCTTCGCAGGCGTCCGAACACGCCGTCGGCCCCCCCCATCCCGCGACCAACACGCCGACGACGTAGCGAAGTTTTCCCTGCGAAAGCACAGCGCATCGTCTCACGGCGTCGGGACCGTCGCCAAGTCGGTGCCACCGACCTCGCGCGTGCCGGCGGGTCGGAAAAATCATTCGAAATGCGCTGTTTTTCGGAGCACTTCGTTCCAAAAATTGGCGCGACGGGTCACTCTCCCGGTCGCGCCCCGTACGTTGTAACCATGGAGACGCAAGTCGCCGTCGGTGACGATGCGGAAGGCCCCTCGGCCGAGCCCGCAGATCTCGTGGGCGGGTGCATCGCGAGTCGGTACGCGCTCTCCGCCGTGCTGGGGCGCGGAGGGATGGCGACGGTCTACGCCGCCCGGGACCTCGCCCAGGACGGGCGCGCCGTAGCGCTCAAGCTCATGCGGCGCGAGATGGCCGAGCGGTCGACGCTGCGCCGACGCTTCCAGAACGAAGCCTACGTGATGATGACCATCGTCGACCCGCACGTGGTCGAGGTCATCGACATGGGGGTTCACGATGACGGCACCCCTTTTTACGTCATGGAGCGGTTGGAGGGACAGTCGTTGGAGGCGTTTGCCACCGGCGCTCGCTTCGCGGCGGCGCGCGTGGTCGAGATTGGCACCCAGATCTGCGCGGGGCTCGAGACGGCCCATGCGCGAGGGGTCATTCACCGCGACCTCAAGCCCGAGAATGTTTTCGTCGCGGGCGGGGCCTATCTCGCGGACCCCTGTTGCGTGAAGGTGCTCGACTTCGGGCTCGCCAAGGTACCGATGGGCGAGGTTCTCACGGTGCCGGGGAGCGTGTTCGGGACGCCACGGTACATGTCGCCTGAGCAGGCCGTCCCCGGGCGACCCGTCGACCGTCGGACCGACATCTACAGTCTGGGCGTGATTCTGTACGAGTTGCTCTGCGGCGACGTCCCGTTCCCGGCGGTGGATGCCATGCAGGTCATGCTCGCCCACGTGGGGAAAGCGCCCACCCCTGTGGCCGAGCGACGACCCGACATCCCGACCCCGCTCGCCGCGGTCGTCGACCGCTGCCTCGACAAGCGCCCGGCGAAACGCTTTGCCACGATGGCCGAGCTTCGCACCGCACTTCAACGCTCGATCGCCGGCGATGTCGACGGCGCCCCTGCCATCGAGGTGGCGAGGGCGTCGGTGATGCCCCGGGTCGACCGCACCGTCATCGTCGACCACGGCCAGCTCGCTGTCACCGTCGACGAGCTGGTCGAAGCCCTCCCGGCGTCGGCCGACCCTGCCGTCGCTTCGGCCAACGGGCCGCCGACGATGACCGTTGACGGTTCGCCGAAGGACGCTGGTGCTTCGATTGAAGGCGCTGCCGCCGCTGGTGCTTCGACTGAAGGCGCCACGACCGCTGGCGCTTCGACCGCTGGCGCTGCTACCGGTCGGGGCGGCCGTCTGCCGACACCCCCGGGGCCCGAGCCGTGGCGGCCACCGCTCCGGGCCGACCCGTGGTCGGCATGGGTGACGCTGAGCTGTGTGGTGTTGGTCCCGGTCGTAGCGGCCGCCGTCTACTTCGGGATCGTTTGACCGATGCCGCGCCGCTGGCCATGGCGCCTCGTGAGCCGCCGGGTACATCGTCCGCGAACACGGCGCGTCGCCCCCGGCGCTATCGTAAAGGCCCGGTAGGCTTTCGGGGGCGCGTCCCCAGAAGGTGGGCGTAGGCATCGACCGAGGAACCGAGTAGCCGTGGACCATGAGCGGATTTGCAACGGCGGACCTCTGCGATGCGCACGACCTTCAGGTGGTGGCCCCTCTGTTTCGCCCCTTCGGCCTTCGCGCGTCGTTTTTCGGACCGGTCGCGACGCTGAAGGTGTTCGAAGACAACACCCTCGTACGGGCGGCGCTCGAGCGACCCGGCGAGGGTCGGGTTTTGGTGGTCGACGGTGGCGGTTCTACGCGATGTGCCCTTTTGGGAGACAAGCTCGCGACGTTGGCGATCCAGAACCAGTGGGCGGGGGTGGTCTTGCACGGCTGCATCCGTGATGCGGCGGTCATCTCGGGGATGAACGTGGGCATCCGAGCCATCGCTACCTCCCCGCGAAAGAGCCAAAAACGGGGCGAAGGCCAGGCGGACGTAACGGTCTCCTTCGGCGGCGCCACCTTCAGGCCCGACGACTACGTGTACGTCGATGCTGACGGCATCGTCGTCGCCGCCGCGGCGCTGACCTGACCTGGCCAACAAGCACCTGAATCCACCCAGCTCCGTCCCGCTGGCTCAGTCCTCGCGCGCAGGGCCCCCATCCCCATGGCCATCCGCCTCTCGGCCCTCGCCTGCGCGGTCGGCGAACGTGCTGCGGGCGAAGATGAGCACGAAAGAGCGTTCTCCCGGCTGAAACAGGGTCACGGCGCCCGGCGGGGTCGAATCGCCATCGTAATGCTCGTGCCAGGGCATGGCGCGCCAACTCGGGGTGTCCCTGATGTACTCGGGGACGAAGAGGTCGAGCTCGACGAACCGACCTTCGGTGTGACGCGCCATGGCGGGGCCGAAGGACCACGCCTCTTTGCCCTCGTCCGGCGCCAGGTCGTTGTGCAACGCGCCCCCGTACGCGAGCACCAGGGCATCGGGGCGCCCGGTGCGCACGTTGCGGGCGAGGATCTTTCGCAGCAGGCTGGCGCTTTGGTCGGCGATCAGGGTCAGCATCGCGACCACTCGGTCGGCGCCCGCGGGGGCTCGGGCGATCCGGTCGAAGTCGGCACAGCTCGGCCGGAGCACATGCGGCCGTAGGCCCTCGGCCTGCGCGCGTTCCCCCAACACGACGAACTCGCTCTTGTTGGTCGACGCCTGGCTTTGCGTCACCGACTTCGTCGCCTCTTCGGTCTTTTCCACCGCCGGTCGGCATTGGTTCTGGCCGACCGTCAGCTCGATCACGAGGTCACTGGCTCGATCGCGGAGCAGAGGCACGATGCCCTCGGTAAAGCGGTGGGTCGACGACGCGATCCCCTCCGTGCCCTTCTGTGCGTGCGCCTCGCCGACGCCGAGCACCAATGGTTCTGTGGCGAGGACGACCTGTAACGCGTCCGGTACGGATGCGAAGTGGCGACAGCGCAGAGGGCCACAGGGCTGCCCGTCCGTCGGCAGCCGTGTCGCGTTCGCGGGGGCGGGGGCCGGGTTCGAGGTCACCGGGGTCGACGTCGAGGCTCCGGCGACCGCGGGCGGTGGGGGCACCACGGCGGTCGCCGTCGTCGATGGTCCCCGGGGCCCCGTCGATGCCGCGGGGCCGCATCCAACGGCGAAAACCAGACCCACGACGCCCACGCGGCAGGCGGTCGCGGGGCTGCACGATCTCGACCGCAGCGACATGGCCAAGAGTACCATGGCCACGGGGCGAGACGCGCCGATGACCGGTGGGCCAGTGAGCCGGTTGGCCAGTGCGCCGGGAGGCCATGCCCGAGCCGGGAACTCGTGGGTTAGCTTCGTCGCGGAAACCAGGGGATGATCATCGAGATGCGTGTCTGGTGCGCGCGGTAGTGCGGTCGCTTCTCGAGCATCCGCGTCTCGATCAAGGGCACGCTGATGAGGCGAAACATCACCGTGATCGCGATGGCCCCGATCGACGCCCACCACGCCTCGGGGGCGGCGGCGAAGGCGAAGATGCATAGCCCCCACCAAAAGGCGATCTCACCGAAGTAATTCGGGTGGCGAGAGTAGGCCCAGAGCCCAGTATCGAGCACCCGATCGGGGTCATCGTTGTGACGCGCGAACTCGTGGAGCTGCCGGTCGGCCACCGCCTCGACGAGGACCGCTCCCGCCGTGACCAACGTCGCGACGCCGTCGACCCAGTTCAGGGGCCGCGTGCCGACCACCATCGCCGCGTAGGCGGCCGCCATGGCCGCGAAGACCTGCACGGTGGGAAAGAAGTGAAAGCCGAGGAAGCTCACGATCCAGTAGCCCTTGCCGGTGGTGCGGCGAAAGCCCGCGTAGCGCCAGTCTTCGTGATGCAGCCCTTTCCAATGGCGGAGCCAGTTGTAGGTGAGCCGCAGTCCCCACCACGTGATCAGCGCGAGCACCAGGATCTGACGCGTAGGGTCGGCTCCGCGTGCCTCGGGCACGCCCCACCACCAAAGGCCGATGACGATCGGGGCCACACTCCAGTACGCGTCGTAGAAGCTCGAGTTGTCGTAGGCGACGCTGAAGCCGAAGATCACGAGCGTGCCCGCGACGTCGGCGGCCGCCGCCTTCCAGAAGGGATGGTCGATCGGCGCGAACGCGACCGTGACCGCCGCCGCGACCAGCGCGACGACGTAGGCGAGGGCACAGATGCGCCGGGCGCGGGCGAGGTCATCCGCGTTGCGCCCAGCAGGAGACGCAGCAGAAGACGCGCCTGCGGACCCGTCGTCGTCGCTCATGCGGGTTCATGTCGCGTTCGTGGCGCCGCGGCAATCGCCGTGAAGGGCCCCGGGCCGGTCCCGACGGTGGGCTTCAACCCCACGCTCGATTACGGCGTCTGCCATGACCACCGTAGCCACGTTCAACGTCAACTCGGTCAAGGCGCGGCTCGCCTTCGTGATGCACTGGCTCGAGGCGCGCGCCCCGGACATCGCTTGCCTTCAGGAGCTCAAGCTCGACGACGACAAGTTCCCCTTCGATGACTTCGAGCGCGCGGGGTACCACGCGGCCGTTCATGGGCAACCCCAGTGGAATGGGGTCGCGGTGTTGAGCCGCAAACCTTTGACGGTGGTGCACCGTGGGCTGCCCGGGGCCGAGGACCAAGGCGCGCGGCTCATCACCGTCGACGTGGACGGATTGGAGGTGACGAGCGTGTACGTACCCAATGGGAAAACCGTGAGCCACGAGGACTACGGTCGAAAGTTGGTCTTTCTCGAGCGGTTGAGCGACTACCTCGCGGAGCGGATGGCCGCGGGGAGCCCGATGGTCGTGGGCGGTGATTTCAACCTGTGTCACCGCGACCTCGATTCCCATGACCCCCAGCGACTCGCAGGTCACATCTTTCACACCGAGGCCGAGCGCCGGGCGCTCGACGTTCTGCTCGGTCACGGGCTCCACGATCTCTACCGAGAGACCGAGCCCGAGGGCACCATGTTCAGCTGGTGGGACTATCGCGCAGGAGCGTTTCACAAGGGCCACGGATTGCGGATCGACCTCCTGCTCGGCGACGCCTCGGTCCGCGCGCGAACCGAAGGCGTCCACATCGATCGCGATTACCGGAAGAAAAAGGACGGACAAACGCCCAGCGACCACGCTCCCGTCACGGCCACGTTGCGCGATGCCTGATGGCCTCGGGCGTGGTAGTCCGACCCGCCATGGACAACCGACACGTCATCGTCACGGGGGGGGCCGGGGGCGTCGGGCTCGCGGTCGTGGAGACAGCTTTGGCCCGGGGTGCGCGCGTCACCGTGCCTCACCTCGGCCCCGACGGACTCGACCGGATCCGAGCGCGCTTGGGCGAGCCCGACGGCCTCACGTTCGTGCCCTGCGACCTCACCCAGGAGGACGCGGTCGCCGAGCTCTTGGGGCGACCCCACGACGCCCTCATCCACCTCATGGGGGGCTTCACCATGGCCCCGGTCCACGAGATGAGCTTCGACGCGTTTCGCAACCACGTCACCCTTCAGCTCATGGGCACGTTCCTCTGCTGCAAGCACGCCCTCCGCCACATGCGCGAGACGGGCTACGGGCGGATCGTTACCGTCGGGTCGAAGGCCGTCGAGGCGCCGATGGCCAACGTCGGGGCCTACGCCTCCGGCAAAGCGGGCGTCGTGGCGCTCACACGCATCGTGGCCGAAGAAACCAAATCTCTGGCGGATGTCACCGCGAACTGTGTCCTCCCCAGCGTCGTCGATACGCCCGCCAATCGGGCGGCGATGGGCGATGAACACGTCGCCGAGTGGGTCAGCCCGTCTGGTTTCGCCGAGACGGTATGCTTTCTCGCCTCCGCCGCGGCGCGCGACCTCCGGGGCGCCGTGATCCCGATCTACGCCAAGTCTTGACCCGCCCTTCGAGCGGTCAGGAACCGAGGAAGACGCCACACTCGACGCAGTAGTCGGTGCCTTCGATGATTTCGTGACCGCAAGCGTCGCAGCGGTCATCGTCACGGCGCTCGGCCTCGAAGAGGTCGGCGTCGCCCGCCATCGAGGGGCCGCGCTTCGTTCGCGCGCCGCACATGCCGCAGAACACCTCTTCCGGCAAAAGCGCGTGTCCGCAGGCGTGACAACGACGACGCAGCGGCTCCGGCTCTGGCTCGAGGGGCGGACCGAGGGCGACCACCGGCGCCATCATGACCTCCACCCCCGAGGTGACGGCGTGGTCGTTGGCGCGAGCCACCGCTTCGTCGACCAAAGCCAACGCCGGATGGGATCGCTTGCGTCGCGTGGTTGGCAGCGCGGTGGTCACGGGCCGTTCCAGCTTTCGCGTCTCGTCTTCTTCGTCCCAGGCCAAGGGAAGTCGGTCGGAATCGTCCGGCGCGGCCGCCGGAGGGGGAGCGCTCTCCACCACGATGAGACTCTGCGCCACTTCGTTCGGCCCGGACGTACGGGCGCCAGAGGCGTCGTCGATCTTCACGACCACGGCGGAGACGTTGTCGCGCCCCCCCGCCTCGTTGGCCATGTTGATGAGCATGTCGCAGCATCGTTGCGGCTCGTCTCCGGCCTCCAGGAGGGCGGCCAGCAAGTCTTGGTCGTCCACTTCTCCGGTCAGGCCGTCTGAGCAGAGCAGGTAGATGTCGCCTCCGACCATGGGTTCGGAGCGGATGTCGGGGCGGACGGACTCCTTGGTTCCAAGCGCACGGGTGACGACGTTGCTCGGAAGTTGTCGGAGAATTTCTTCACTCAGGTCTGGGTTGAGCCGCAACGCTTCGTTGATCATCGAGTGGTCTTCGGTGAGCAAGACGAGCTCGTCGTTGCGGAGGCGGTAGCAGCGGCTGTCTCCGACGTGGCAGATGTGCACGAGCTGTTCGTCCGTCGCGCAGTGAATGGCGACCATGGTCGAGCCCATGCCGCCCTGGTTGGCGGACCGGCCGCTTTGCCCGAAGACTTCCTCGTTGCAGTGGTGCACGGCGGCGAGCAAACGTTGCGCCCCGAGCGAGAGTTCACGGATGCCCTCGATGTTTGGATCGACGGGCCGGTCGCTCCAAAAGAAGTCCTCCAGCGCCGTCGCCGCGATCTGACTCGCGACGTCTCCCGCCTGGTGCCCTCCCATGCCGTCGGCCACCGCGAACACCTCCACCTCGGGGGAGACGAGCACCTGGTCCTCGTTGTGTCGGCGGCGCCGACCCACGTCGGTGCTTCCGGCGCCATCGGGGGCGAGCGTGGGAGGGGCGGACTTTCGGACGGAGGTCATGTTCGACCGCGAAAACATTACACCGCGTGCGGCGCCGAGGCGCAAAGACCTCCCGGGTGAACCCAGGCCCCATCCCGGTCTCGACCGGCCGAGGGGACGTCGCTAGGCTCTCCGCGACGATGCCGCTTTCACCATTCCGGCCCTACTGTATCTCGCGTGCGATGTGGGTTTTCGCCTTCGTCGCGGGGGCCGCCCCGGCCTGTCAACCGGGGTACGCCCCCACGGTACGGCCTCAAGACGCGTCCTTCGAGCTCGCCTGTGGGCGGGGGTGCGGGGACGACGGCAGCTACGACAGCGTCGCCGTCGACGTGGTCTTCGGGGGGCAAACGCAGCGGCGATTCGCCGTGTGTTGCGAGCACCGGCCTCAAATTCTGGCCCGCCTTCAGGTCATCGACGACATGTACTGTGCGGGGCTCGACGTGCCGCCCCGCCGGTACGGCAACACCGTGGTGGGCACGACCGTGAGTCCGCTAACCCGAGAGCGGGCGGCGACGCTCGACCAGGGAGATGGCTACGTGACGTTCGCCTGCGGGGGATGGCTCCCGCAACTCATCGAGGCGCTGCGCGACACGTCGTGTTGCCGGCCCGAGCGCACCGCGCCGCTGATCGAAGACCCAACGCCCGGAGAGAACACGTGAGCATGACGTCGAGGCATCAGAACATCGCGGTCGCGCTGACGGTGGCCGTCGTCACCGGAGGATGCGCGAGCGGGACGGCCGCCGGGGAGGACGACGACGATGGCGGCTCGGGGTCCGGGTCGGGGTCCGGTGATTTTTCGTTCGTGGCCCCGATCGAGGTGGATTCGGACGCACCCCCCGGCTTCGCCATGGCGCTGTCGTTCGACCACAGCGGCCTGGTCGCCGATGACAAAGCGCTCGCCAGCGGCGATGACGTTCGCGTCGAATTCGACGACGGCACGGGACCGGTCGAGATCGACCGCGTGCTCGAAGACGAATCCTCGTGGGCGCAAAACCCCACCACCATCCGCTTTCGCGTTCAAGACGAGGAGGGCACCTACCGCTTGAAATACGGCGATCCCATGGCGGAGTCCCCGCCTGCGGATCCGAGCGGCGTCTACGCGTTCTACGAAAACTACGAGGACGGGGGCAGCGCGGACGAAGGGTGGGAGACGACGGCGATGGGTAGCGCCATCGCGTCCGACAGTGCGATCGCGGTCTGCCCCCCCGCGTGTGCGGTCAACCAGCAGACCGGAACGCTCCGCTTTACGGCCAACACCGGCGTCGGGGACTTTGGGGATCAGTCGGCGACGGGCGTCGACGACGTGACGTTTCTCCATCGGTCTGCGACCGGTGATTTCATCTTCGAGGTCAAGCTCACGGGCATCAGTACGGGATTGTCGGGCGCCTCGCGCGTCGGGGGCGCGATGGTGCGGGAGACGGTCGACGCCGACGCCGCCTTCGGAGCCGTGACCCGACGCGCCCTCATGGGAACGCGCCAGGTGCTGACCCGTCCGACGACGGGGGCAGCCGTGATGGCGATGCCCGGTCCTGATGCCACGGGGTTCCCGACCTTTTTCCGTGCGCGCCGGGTCGCGGGCGCGATCTCCTTCTCCTTTTCCGACAACGCCCGTATCTGGACGGAGTTGGGCGGTGGGGCGGTCGTGCCCGCCGTGACGGTGCCCGTGGGGATCCCCTTCGCCAACCCCGGATCCGGCAGCGCGCAATCCGTCGACATCGACTGGGCGCGCATCCGCGTGGCGGCGCCCACGGGCGACCCCGTGGGCATTCTCGGGGCAGAAGCGGACCTCTGACGGACCCGCCCCCCCGGTCGTCCGGATACTTCTGATAGGCTCCCCCGGTGGGTGAACTGAGGCCGGGGAGCGTCGTCGCCGACAAGTATCGGCTCGAGCGGCCTCTTTCGAAGGGAGGCATGGGCTCGGTGTGGGTCGCCGACCACCTTCATCTCGAAGCGCCGGTGGCGGTCAAGTTCATGCGGGCGGCGCTCGTCACCGACCCGATGGCCCGCGCACGCTTCGAGCGCGAGGCCAAAGCGGCCGCCCAACTCCGGTCGCCCTTCGTCGTCCACGTCTACGACCACGGATTGCACGAAGGGAGCCCCTTCATCGTCATGGAGTACCTGGAGGGCAGCGACCTCCGGGGTCATCTCCGCGGAGGCCGGCGGCTCGCGCCCCGAGAAGCCGTCCGCATCTGTGAAGAGATCTGCAAGGGACTGCAACGGGCGCACGACGCGGGCATCGTGCACCGCGACCTCAAGCCGGGGAACATCTTCCTCTCCGCGCCCGATGACGGGATGGTGAAGCTCCTCGACTTCGGCATCGCGAAAGAGACGGGGGCGGCTCGCGTGGTCGTCGGGGAGACGACCAGCACCGGCCAACTGCTCGGCTCGCCCCACTACATGAGCCCGGAGCAAGCGCGCGGGCAGGCGGTCGACGGCCGCAGCGACTTGTGGTCGCTCTCCGTGATCCTCTTTCGCATCCTCACGGGAAAGCGCCCCTTCGACGGCGACGACATCGGTGACCTCATCGTGCGGATCTGCACCGAGGCTCCCCCCGACGCGTCCTCGTTCCGGGCCGAACTCGGTGCCGACGTCGACGCCTTTTTCGCCCGCGCGTTTCAGCGCGACGTCGCGCTGCGTTTCGACGACGCCCGCGCGTTCGCGGCTGCGTTCCGCGCCGCCGTCGAGGCGCAGCCGGGCCTGCTCGCCTCGTCCCCGGACGAAGCCGACGGAGGCGAGGAGGCTGTGCGCCGCTCGGGCGTGACGCCCGCTCCGAGCACGCCCCATCCGGGCACGTTGACGTCCAGCTCCGAAAAAATGGCCGCGGCACTTCGACCCGCCGCGCCCGAGACGGTCGACACCCTGGCGGCGGCCATGAGCCCCGCGAGATCCCGCGTCGCCTGGGTGGGCGGTGGGCTCGCCCTCGTGGCGCTCGGGGTGGTGGTGGCGCTCGGTATCGGATGGGTGGGCGCGATGGGTACGGGCGACGCGAACCGGGAGCCGAACCGGGAGCTCCCTGCGTCCGCGGGCGATGGTCCACCAACCCCCGCCGCGGCGGCAACGCCGGTCACGGCGACCGAGGGGCCCGCGACCCGCGAGGCGGCGGCCGCCGCGCCCTCGGCGACCGTCGCCGCTACGGCGGCCCTGGCTCCGTCCGCGGGCGCCGCGGGCGCCGCCGCGTCGACGATGCCCCAGCGGCCCGCCGCCGTTCCCCACGCCCGTCCGGTCCCGACTTCCCCGCGGGCGCCCGGGCCGCGGGCCGCCCCGCGCCGCCCCGAACCCGATCTGCCTACGCCTCCCGACCTCGGCTATTGACCTCCCGCCCGATGATGTCCCGCCGCCTCCGACCGTAGGCCTTCGTCGCCGCCTCGTTCGTTACGATGATGACGGCGTCGCCCGCGTCGGCCGACGTGCGCGATGAGGCGCGAACGCTCGCCCGCGAGGGGATCGCGGAGCTCCAGGCCGGGGCGCCTGAAGCCGCCCTGGCGAAGCTTCAGCAAGCCGAGGCGAAGTTTCACGCGCCCACCCACTTGCTCTACATCGGCCGTGCGCAACGAGCCCTCGGCCGTCTCGTCGCGGCGCATCGTACGCTCGTCCGCGTGATGCGTGAGCCCATCCTCCCCGACGCGCCGCCCGCCTTCGAGCGGGCCAAGCGCGACGCCGTGGTCGAAGCCACCGACCTCGCCGCCAAGGTGCCCTCCCTCGACATCGAGGTGACCGGGGGGGAGGCACCGGTGTCGGTCACGGTGGACGGCGAGGTCGTCTCCGCCGCGCTCCTCGCGTTTCCGGTCGCGGTCGCGGCCGGGACGCACGAGGTGAAGGCGACGGACGGGGCGGGACGCACGGCGCGTCGTATTGTCGAAGCACCCGCGCCAGGCGCGACGTTGCCCGTCACCCTCGATCTCGAGCCCCCCGCGGTCGTTCCTTCGCCGCCGCCGTCGCCGTCGGCGCCACCGTCCGCCCCCGGGCCACGAGCCGACGAGGGCGCGGGCAGCGGCGACTTTCCCGTCTTCGGAACGCTGCTCCTCTCTCTCGGCGGGGCGGGACTCATCGGAGGCGCGGTCACCGGTGCGCTCACCCTGGGCGAGGCGGATGACATCAAGAGCAGCTGCGACGGGAATTCATGTCCGCCGGAGCTCGAAGCCGAGGCTGAGGATGCGCGTCGCCTCGGCGACGTCTCCACGGGTCTTTTCATCGCCGGCGGCGTGGTGGCGGCGGCCGGCATCACGGTGCTCATCATCGAGCTCAGCGGCAGCGACGATGACGCGGGGGGCGCGCCCGAGGTGGCGCTCCACCTCCGACCGGGTGGGTTCGTGTTCCACGGTCGGTTCTGACCCCCGCCTCCGCCGCGAAAACCGCGCCGATCGGAGCTCATTCGGAGTAGGGTCGCCCCATGGGGCGCCGTGACGCATGGGTTCGTCGGTCGCATGTGAGCCGGGCCGCCGGGGCGGTGGGTCGGCTGGTTTCGCGGGGGTGGATGCTCCTGGCGGCTCTGGCGTTCTGCGGGTCCGCATGCAGCAGTCGACCGCCGCCGCCGCCGCCACCTCCGCCGCCGCCTCCGCCCGCAGCGCCCGCGCCGGCACCCGCCCCGGTGATCAAAGAGATCACGGTGAGTGAGCGGATCCAGTTCGAAACCGACCAGGCGATCCTGCTCGACGTCTCCAAGACCGTGCTTGGCGAGGTGGTGCGGGTGCTGCAAGACAACCCACAGATCCGTCTCGTCGAGATCGGGGGCCACACGGACACGACCGGCGATCCCGGAAAAAACCTTCTCCTGTCGGATCAGCGCGCGCGTTCGGTTCGCGACTACCTCGTGAGTCAGGGCATCGACGGAGGACGCCTCCGCGCTCGAGGCTATGGGGATCGGGTGCCGATGGGCAGCAACGCGACGGAAGAAGGCAAACTCAAGAATCGCCGGGTCGAGTTCCGCATCATCGAGCAAGGCAACTGACGGTCCTCGGCCCCAGCGCCGTTCCCTCTCCTCCGCGCCGTCGTCTGCTTTCGTCTCTCATGCCCGTTTCCTTCGACCGCCTGCAGCACTGGCTTTCGTCGGGGGCCGAGCGCGCGGCGGAATTGGTCCGCATGGGGCGTCTTTCGGTCTCTGACGAGACCCGGGCGGCGGGGTTTGCCGTTGTGGACCACATGGACCACGGCGCCTTGCGTCGCTACGGCACCGGGGGCGATTCGAGCCCGGTCCTGCTCATACCGCCGCTGATGCTCACGGCCGAGATCTACGATCTCGCGCCGGATCTCAGTGCGACGTCCAGCCTCGTGACCGCAGGCATCGACACCTGGGTGCTCGATTTCGGCGCTCCGGAGCGCACCGAGGGAGGTATGGCGAGAACCCTCGACGACCACGTGCGCGCCGTGGTGTGGGCGCTGCGGCGCGTGGTGGCGGTCACCGGTCGGCATTGCCACCTCGCCGGGTACTCCCAGGGGGGGATGTTCGCGTACCAAGCGGCCGCCTTTCTCGGCTCGGAAGATATCGCGAGCGTGCTCACCTTTGGCGCGCCCGTCGACATCCACCGCAGCGTGCCCACCGTCGCGAGCGGCGTCGTCGCCAACATGGTGCGAGGCGTCGAGCCCGTCATCCGGGCCCCGCTCGAGCGAATCGAAGGGGTCCCGGGGTCCCTAACCAGCCTGGCTTTTCGTCTGCTGACGCCCCGCAAGGAGCTGGAACAGCTCGTCACGTTTCTCGGCAATCTCCGCGACCGCTCGGCGCTGGAACGACAGCGTCGTCGGCGTCGATTTCTCACCGGAGAGGGGTTCGTCGCCTGGCCGGGTCCGGCGCTCTTGCGCTTTTTCGAGGACTTCGTCGTTCACAACCGGCTCGTCTCGGGCGGGTTCATCATCGATGGCCGCAGCCTCACCCTCGCCGACGTACGGTGTCCCGTCCTCTGCTTCGTCGGGCGTCGGGACGATCTCGCCCGCCCCGCGGCCGTGCGGGCCATTCACGCGGTGGCACCCCATGCGGAGATTCGAGAGATCGAGCTCGCGGCCGGACACTTCGGCCTCGTCGTCGGCTCCCGCGCCATGCGCGACACCTGGCCCGCGGTGGCCGAATGGATCCGCTACCGCGACGGGACGGGGCCGCTTCCTCGCCTGCTTCAGCCCGCCACGTCCGTCCCGCCCGGCGACGACGACGCGTCTCCGGCGGCCGCGGAGCCGCGGGGGGGCCGTCCCGAGGGAGGAGGCGACGAACTCGCGCGCCTCAACGACGAAATCGTCGCCACCCTTCGCGGCGTGTGGAAAAACCTCGGCGAGACGTTTCGTGAGACCACCGACACGGCCCATGCGCTGCGACACCAGCTTCCGCGGATCTGGCGACTCGAAGCGATGACCGAGGAGACGCTCGTCGGTCCGAGCCGGGCGCTGGCGGAGCAGGCCCGGGCGCGGCCCGACGCGACGTTCTTTCTGTGGCGCGGACGGGCGTTCTCGTACCGCGACGCGGACGGGCGGGTCACCAACGTCGCGCGGGGGCTTTGGCACCATGGTCTGCGCCCGGGGGCTCGCGTCGCCGTGCGCATGGCGGCCCGGCCCAGCCTCCTGTCGGTCGTGACGGCGGTGGTCCGGCTCGGCGGGGTGGTGGTGCTGGCGAGTCCCGACCTCGACGAGGCATCGTGGCGACGCGTGCTCGCGACAGAGGAGATCGCGGCCGTGATCACCGACCCCGAGGGTGCGCGCGCGTGCCGCCGCACCTTCGCGGGCGAGGTCCTGGTCCTCGGTGGAGGGGCGCGTCGTACCCTTGACGTCGACGGTGTCATCGATCTCGAAGCCGTCGACCTCGACGCCGCGCCGTGGCCCTCCTCGCTCGCGCCCGACCCCGGCCGTGCCCGCGATCTCGCCTTCGTCTTGGTCCGACCGGGGGCCCCTGGACGTCCGCGCGTTGCCCGCGTGACCTACGGCCGCTGGGCCTTTTCGGCCCTCGGCGCGGCCTCGACGACGGCCCTCATTCCCGAGGACACCGTGTACTGCCCTCTCCCGCTCCACCACCCCACGGGGTTGATGGTCGCGGTGGGCGCCGCCCTCGTATCGGGTTCACGTCTCGCGCTCGCGTCGGGATTCGCGGTCGATGGGTTTTGGCGTGACGTCCGCCGGTACGGCGCCACGACGGTCTTCTATGCGGGCGACATGGCGCGAGCGCTCGTGTTGGCGCCGCCGACGCCCGGAGAGCGCCACCACCCGCTCCGCACCTTCGCCGGCAGCGGCATGAGGCCTGACGTCTGGACGACGCTGGAGGAGCGATTCGGGGTCCGCGTCGTCGAGTTTTACGCCTCGACCGAGCGCAACCTCATCCTGAGTCACGCCTCAGGCCGAAAGCCAGGTTCGATCGGCCGCCGGCTCCCCGGGAGCGTCGATGTCGCCCTCGTGCGTTACGACTTCGACGGGGAGACGTTGCGGCGCGAGGGAGGGCGATGGCTCCGCGCCGACGCGGGTCAGTGGGGGGTGGCGCTCGCGCGGGCCCCCTCCGACGCCACCGGAGAGAACGTTGTCGTCGACGCTTTCGAACCGGGCGACCGGTGGTGGCGCACCGGCGACGTGCTGGAGCGGGACGCCGACGGCGACTATTGGTTCATCGATCGCCTCGGCGACATCCTCCGGACGGCCGCCGGCCCCGTCAGCTCTCGTGCGGTCGAACAGGCCTTGCTCGAGGGGCTCGATGCCGCGCGGGTGGCCGTCTTCGTTCGCGGGGGCACCATCTACGCGGCGATCTCCTCGGGCGCCGGCGCCCGAGGCCCCATCGACGGCGCTTCACTCGGCCGAGCCCTGGTCGACGTCGCGCCCGCCGCTTGGCCTCAGCGCGTGCTCGTCGTCGACGGGGACCTTCCTCTCACGGACGGCTACCGCCCCCTCAAGTCGGCGCTCCGCGCAGGAAGCCCCCTAATGCTCCGCCGCCAGTGACGCCTGGTCGTCCCCGCCGACGGCGAGGACGGGGGGGCGTCGGCGGGGGGAAGCCGCCAGGCCTACACTTCGTGGTGAGACGCCGTCTCGGGCCTCCCAGAACGCCGCCAGTTGGGGCCAAAGGCCGCTCGACGCTTTGCGGGAAACCACGGCCCCCACGTGGCCGCCGGGAAGGTGCACGTGCACGCGGTCGCCTGCGCCGACGTGTTCGTGGAGCGCTCGGGCGCTCGCCTCGGGCACGATCATGTCGTGGGCGAAGCTGACCACCATCGTCGGGCACACGATATTCGCGAGGGCGGCCGGTCGTCCCGAAAGAGAGAAGTCTCCCCGAACCAATTCGTTGTCGCGATAGAGAGCGCTGATGTACCGCGCATAGCAGGCCCCCGGGAACGAGACGTTGTCGTTGCTCCACGTCTCGAGGGCAAAAAAGCCATCGAGGAACGGGTCGTCCCACGCGCGGTCGAGCACCCCCACCGCCTTGGCGAGATTCATGGTGGGGCGCAGCAGGTGAAACGCCGTCTGCATCAATCGCCACGGCACGTTGCCCGTCGCCGCGACCAGCGCTTCCAGGTCGAAGGTCGTGACCCGCGTCCATGCGCCCAACATGCCGTCGTCGCTGAAGTCGATGGGGGCGGCCAGGGTGAGCAGGCTCTTCATTCCCGCGCTACGATGGGCGGCCGCGTAGATGGCGGCGAGGGTTCCTCCGAGGCAGTACCCAAGGACATGCGCATCGTCGCTTTGGCCCAGGCGTCGGGTGACGCGGAGGGCGCGTCCGAGGTACCGGTCGCAGATATCGTCGAACGTGAGGTAGCGGTCCTCGTCGGTCGGCGTGCCCCAATCGATGATGAAGACGTCGTGCCCGCGGGCCACGAGCCACGCTACGAAGCTCTTGCCCGGCATGAGGTCGAGAACGTAATGGCGATTGATGAGGGAGGGCACCAGCAGGATGGGGGTGCGGAACGCAAGACCCTCCGGGCGCGCGTGGTAGCGCAACAGGCGCCACTCGTTCTCCGCGTGGACGACCGCCGCGGGGGTTTGGCCCACGGCGGGGGGCGGCGCGGTCACCGACCGCGAGAGGAGACGACCAACACGCTTCAACATGGCATTACTTTTCGTAGAGCGACTCGAGCTCGGAGCGAAACGTCTCGTAGACCTTCTTGCGGCGGACCTTGAGGGTCGACGTGAGCAGCCCTCGCGCAATAGTGAGCGGTGTATCGATGATGCGGTACTTTTTGATCTGTTCGAAGCGCGCGAGGCGCCCGTTGACGCGGTCGATGCCCGCCCGGACCAGGGCGTCGATTTCCGCCTTTCGCGCGTCGCCTTCCAGCTCGTCGACGCGCTCGTCGATCGCCTCGGGATTGAGCCAGACGCCCGCGGTGATGAATTTCTTCCCGTCACCATAAACGACGACGTGCTCAAAGATCGGGTCGTCCGCGAAGCCACGTTCGATGTTGCCCGGCGCCACGTTCTTTCCCCCCGCCGTCACGAGGATCTCCTTTTTCCGATCGACGATCTGGAGAAAACCATCTTCGGTAAAGCGACCGACGTCGCCGGTCTTGAACCAGCCGTCGTCGGTAAAGCACTCGGCGGTGGCGTCGGGGTTCTTGTGGTAGCCCACAAAGACATTTTCGCCGCGGGCGAGAATCTCGCCGTCGTCAGCCAATCGAAGCTCGACCGAAGGCAGCGGCTTCCCCACCGTATCGAACCGAAACGCGTCGGGGCGGTTGAGCGTCAGGGTCGGGCTGCACTCGGTGAGGCCGTAACCCTCGATGATCAGCAGGCCGGCGCCGTAGTAGAGTTCTTTCACTTCCTGCTTCAGTCCCGCGCCCCCCGAAAGGCAGAACCGCAGGCGCCCGCCCGTGACTTCGTGCAGCCGGTCGCGACGCGCCTGGGCGTCACCCTCGGCGAACGCGGGCTGGGCGAGCTTTTCCCAGTACGCCGGCACGCTCATGAACACGTGGGGCCGCACCAGAGGGAGCTGGGTCAGGACCGTTTTCGGGTCACTGAGGTACGTCATGAAGCCCAGCGTGTTCCCGATGCTGGCGGCGCCGAAGCCGAAAATGTGACTCATGGGCAGCCATAAGAGGTCGACCGCGTCGGCCTCGAGGAGGGGGCCGTTGCAGCGCAACCAATCGAGGCCGTTGATACCGACGTTGCGGTGGGTCAGGGGGACGCCCTTGGGGTTGCCGGTGGTACCGCTCGTGTACAGCATCAACCCCGGGCGTTCGAGGTCGATGGCCCAGAGCCGGCGGTCGAAGGCGAGAGGATCTTCTTCATCTTGCGCGCGACCCACCGCCATCGTGGCCTCCCACGCGACGAATTTTTCACTTACGTCGGCCACGGTGGGGAGCGCCTCCCCGCCGCCTTCGCCGGCCGTTTCTCTCAGCCGTTGCAGGCTCGCGACCGGGTCGAGGTCCCCGCTCAGCACAATCACACGGGCTAGCCCCTCGAGGCGGCCGAACACGCGGATGACGTGGTCGAGCAAGGGCTGGGTGTCGACGAACAGCACCTTGGCGTCACTGTGGCCGACGACGTAGGCGAGCTGGTCGGCGGTGCTCGCGGGATAAACGGGGACCATCACCCCGCCCGCGGCTTGGATCGCGTAGGCCGCGCTCAACCATTCCACCCGGTTCGGCGCGTAAATGGCGCCGCGTTCTCCCGGCGCGAGCCCCACGCTCGCGAGGTAACAGGAGAGCCTACGGATTTGGTCCGCGAACCCCCCCCACGTGACGGTACGCCAATCGCCATCGGCCGTCGGCACCATGAAGCGGGGGCGGGTGCGACGCTCGGGCAGCGCGTCGAAGATCCACTGGGGGGCGGCCTTGAGCTCGAGGTAGGGAGTGACGTTCACCTCGTCTGACTCCTCTCGCGCAATTCCTTCTCGTGCCCGTGCTTCTCGTGCAATTGCTCTTCGAGGTCCATGAGGCGACTCTCGAGCTGGTTGAGCTTGTGAAGCGTACGCTCTTGGTCGTGTTTGGTAGGAAGTCCGATGTTGCCCCACCACAGGGTGGCCGCCTCGTCGCTCTTCGCTTTGACCTTCATCGCCGCGGTGAGAAGGGCGCCTGACGGTTGAAGGACGATCGGGCTCCGCAGCACCTTTTCGAGCAGCGTGGCCGTCTTGGCCTCCCATCGATAAAAGACCTTCTTGGATGCATCCCAGGGACTGAATGAGCTCATGCGAATTTCTCGTGGTCGGGGTCAAAAGCCGAGGCGCCGAAGTTGTTGGGCGACGGCGAAGTCGGGGTTGTCTTCGTCGAGCGGGCTCGTGACCCGTACGACTTCGGCGAAACACTCGGTGAAAAACGAGACCTGTCGGGTCGACGTCGCCGTCCCCACCGCCGGCTGCACCGTGACGCGCGTGCGCACACGATGCGCTTCGTCGAAGGTGAGTTGAGGAAGACGCACCTCACCTCGGGCGTCGACCGTGACCTCGTAGGTGTCGGTGCCAGCGTACGGAAGGCCCCGCAGCGTACCGTCGATGATGTCGCCCTGGCTGACGAACGTGTCGCCGGTCTGGATGGGAAAACGCAGCACGGTGATCGCGGGTGAATAGACGAGCAAGGTCTGGCCCTCGGGGGGGGCCGGATCCCGGGACGCGAGGCCCAACAGCTGAAGCCCGATGTCGGGGGCGTAGCGGTTGATCGAGAGCGTACGCCCTTCCCCGTCGAAGGGCGTGACGAAGGTGTCGGCGGGAAACGCGTCCGCAAACCATTGTCCGTCGAGGGCGGCGGGGGTTACGGTCGCCACCTGATCGTCGGCAAAGTCGGTCCCGAAGTCCCATACGGTACGGTCACCCCCGTCGGTGCCAACGAAGTCGACTTCGCGGGTCGTGCCGTCCGGTGAAATCAAGTACCGAACGTCGACGCCGAGCGCGGGCTGGATCTCGGTGGCGTCGATGCGTCCGTCGAGATTGGGGAGGCAGGTCAGCGGGGCGGGGTCGCGGGTGCGGTAATCGTCGCGCACCGGCTCGGTCAGGTTGTCCTGGCAGCCCGCGAGCGCCCCGCCGCCGAGCAGGGCGGCGACGACCAGCGGTCGTCGGGTCGGCGTACGCACGGCGATGGGGTCGATCACGGCCCTCAACTTCAAGACGGCTCCGTACTTCATGACTCAGTACTCCAGGAAGAGGCGCAGACGCCAGAGTTGGGCGGGTCGGGCGGGCAATCCGAGGTCGCGATTGTCGAGCCCGGCGAGGGGAAAGAGCGTGGCCTGGTCGAGGCTGGCGCCAAACCCCGTCGACGAGGTGTAGACGAGGCTAGGATCGAGCTCGACGCCGAGCATGCGCGCGCCCCCTGGCGTCGACGAGGGTTCCATCGCGCCGCTCACGATGCCCCAGAGTTCGGCCGCGAGCCGCCCGGTACGGCTTTCGGCGAGGGTGATGCGCGCATGGGGTCGGAGGTAAAAGGCATCGGTGATGCGCCCGATGATCTCGCGAAAGAGAATGCGGTCGACGCGATAGTCGGGATGAAACGCGAAGTTATCGACGCGATTGTCGAACGGAGGAATCGATTGTGGCCCGTCGAAGTCTCCGGCTTGCGGCGCCGCCTGTCCCGCTACGGGGTAGGCGCCGAAGCCGGGGGCGGGATCCCCACTCGCGACGCCGGCGTCGAACCCGGCGGAGAAGACGTCCTCGCGGTCGCCGAAGTCGCTCTGGAACGCGAACCCGAATTGGTCGCTCGTCACTGGGTCGCGGAGGCGGACGCCGGGAATCAACGAAGGTTGCGCCACCGACGCATTGAGGTAGGCGGCTTCGAGTTCCAACCGAACGTCGGGGCCGACGAAGCGGAGCCAGACGTCGGCGGCGGTCGCCCGGTAGCCGCGCATCATGAGCTGGTCCGCGGGGACGTCGTCGCTCGTCGCCGGCCTCGCGGCGGGGCCCGCCACGGGAAGGTAGAGCGCGGGGATGTCGTTGGTCTGCCACCGGTGGGTGGCCAGGGCCCCGTAGTCGAAGGTAAAGCGTCCCGCGCGCCGTCGGCGTCGTCGACTTTCGTCGGTGGTGAAGTGCATGACGGCGAAGGTCACGGTGTGCACCATGGCCGTCGGCTCCACCGCGATCGCGCGGGTTTCCGTTTGGTGGGGGACGGTAGGCGCCGTGGACGAGAAGTCATAGGCGCCGATGAAGAGATGATCGAGAGCCGGAAGGATGTAGGTGAAGCGATCGGCGGCGTCACCGCTGTCACAATCGAGACAGTCGCCTCCGTTGCTGAGCATCCCGAGCCCCCATTGGGCCCCCATGCGGCCGAAGGCGATGAACCCGAGGGGCGTGAGCACTTCGGCGTAGGCGCGCTTGATGGTGAGAAATCCGCTGTCGTCGTCCTGGGTGGTGCTCGCGGCCGGGATTCCGGTGGGGGCGCTGCCGAGCACGAGGTTGTCGAGCGCGTCGACCCGAACTTTGATCGCGGCGCCGCCGCTCGGCCAGTAGGCAGAGAGGTCGCTGCGGAGGCGCATGTCGGCGAAGGTCAAGGTTTGACCGGTGCCGTCGCTTTGGGGCACCGGGAAGAGCAGCTCTCCGGACGGAGTCGGCCCGCGATCGAGGTCGAGGTTGTAAAGCGCATTGGCGCGCGCTCGGAACAACCCCGTGGCGCCGAAGACGCTTTCGGGTTCACCGCGGAGGTCTTGCCCGAAGTCCTCGAAGCCGCTTCCGAGGGCTGAGGAGGGGACCCCGCCGAGGGCGAAGACGAGGGTCGTCGCCGCGGCTCGGGCGCGACCGTGCGACGTCACTCCTCCTCCGCCTCGTCGAGAAAGGCGACGAGATCTCGGTTCGACGGCGCCCGGGCCTCCAGCATGGGAAAGTGCCCGCAGCGGGGATAAACGGTGAGGCGAGCTTGCGGGAGCTCCTGGGACAGGCGCTCGCCCATGCTGAGGGTCGTCACCCGGTCCTCCCGGCCCCACAGCAGCAACACCGGCTGGGCGATGGTGCGGTATCGGTCCTCCATGGCGTAGAAGCGCTGACCGCGCACCGCTTCGAGGGCGGCGGCGGTGGTGCCGGGGCGGTCGAGCTGGTCGCGGACTTCGTCCACGAGGGCCTGGGTGACGAACCTGCGGTCGTGAAACGCGAGGGCGATCTTCTCGTCGGGGCGCTCGGTGTAGAACAAGCCGAACAGGAGTTCGCCGATACCGCTCGTACGTGCCCAGAGGAAGGTCGACGGTAGTTGGTCCTCGTAGACCCAGGCGTCATAGAGCGCGAGGCGCTCGACGCGCGCCGGTGCGGCAAGGGTCAGCGCGAGGGCGACGGACGACCCCCACGAATGGGCCACGACCTGGGCGCGCGCGACGCCGAGTCGATCCATCAGCCCGAGGACGAGCCGGGCCTGGCCGGCGGGGGAGTAATCGCCGCGCGGGCGGTCGGTCCATCCGAATCCGCGCAGGTCCATGGCGATCACGCGCCGCGTCTTCGTCAGCTCGGGCATCACCGTGGCCCACGCACGCAGCGATGACGCGAACCCGTGGATGAGGACCACCGGCGGTCGCGGTGGCGCCGAGGACTTCTCCGGTTCGTCGCCGTCGCCGCCCTGGTCGACGAAGTGGACGCGGGTGCCGTCGATCACGGCGAAGGTGCCGTCGACGGGCTCCCCCGCCATCGGTCCGCGGTGAAACGATAGGCAACCCGGGGCGAGGCTGAGCGCGAGCCCCATCGCGACGCACACCGTACTTCCGCGCGGTCGTTGGCGCCCCTGCTTCACGGAGCGAGCCTCCGTAGCTCGGCCGCGAGGCTGAATTCGGTGCCCGTCTCACCGTCGGGCGAAGAGAGCGTGGCGACCGTGCCGAAGCACTCCGCGACGAAGGCGTGGGTCTGGACGTCGGTGACCACGAACCCCACGGTGCGTTGAAGGTTGGTGTGCACGCGGAGGGCAGGAAAGTCGCCGAACGGCGTTTGGACGGTGCCCCGTTTGTCGACCGTCGCCTCGTATCGCTCCGCGTAGGTGGTGAAGACGCCGTTGGCGAGCCCGGTGACCTGGCTGTCGGTCGTCCACGTATCGCCCGCCTCGAAGGGAAACGACAAGACGACCACCGGCGGCGCGTAATTCAAGTTGGTGCGGAAGACCCCGTCGTCGGGAGAGACCACGCCGCGCAGGAGGAGCGCCGTGTCCGTGATCTCGAAGACGCCGAGGAGGTCGGTGTCGTTGCGGAGCGCGGTCGTGTACGTCGCTCCAGCAAAGTCGTCTTCGAACCACCGCCCCGAAAGGGCCACCGTCTCGACCAAGGCGGTGACGTCGCTGCCGAAGGCCTGCGCGAGATCCCAGGTGAAGGCGCCGTTTCCGTCCGGCGTGCCCCCGCTGTCGAACGCCGCATCGGTCGCGACTCGGAACTTGGCGGTGAGCCCCGCTTCGAGGGGCACTTCGCGACGATCGATGCGCCCGTTGGCGTCGGGGCTGCAAAGACCGCCGCCGCCCTCTCCGCCCGAGGTCGTGGCACCACCTCCCCCCGCCCCCGGGCTGCCCCCCTCCGCGTTGGACCCGCCCGCATTTCCCGCTCCGGCCCCGCCCACGGCGCCACCTCCGCTGGGGCTCGGATCGACGCAGGTGCCGAGGGCGGAGCAGACTCCGGACGCGCAGTCGGCGCCGACGCGACACTGGGGCGACGCATCGGCGCAGCCCGCGAGCCCGCCGAGCGCGAGGCCCCACGCCGCCGCAGAGAACGAGCGACCGCGCCGTGCCTCACGCTTCGACGCTCGTTCCGGCCGCGACCGACGGGTCATCGTGTCGCGATGCACCAAGATTTCGGGACTGAGGGATGAGCGGCGACAACGCATCGTGGGGTCTCCAGGCGGAAGAGGCGGTGATAGGGCGGATGTCGTAGGCTCGTCAAGCACGTGTTGCGTTGCAACAAGACGGCGTGCCATAACCCCGCCGATGCGTCGAAACCGCCGCCGAAATGCCGTGACGCGCGCGGGACCGCGTGATTCCGTGTTGCGTCGCGAAGCGCTGGCGGCGCCAAGATCCGAGCGGGACCCAAGCGGCGGTACCTCCAGGCGGAACGCACCTCCGCTGGACCCGATCGGGCGCGGGCTGACGGACGATCGCGCGCGAGACACCATGCCCTTGATCGTCGTCAAAAAGTACAGCAATCGCAGGCTCTACGACACCGACGAGAGTCGCTACATCACGCTCGAGGAGCTGGCGGAGAAGATCCAGGCAGGATTTGACGTCCAGGTGGTCGACGTGAAGAGCGGGACCGACCTCACCCAGGCCACGTTGACGCAGATCATCATCGACGGGCGTGGGCTCGCCCGTCTGCTCCCGGTCGAATTGCTCACCCGGATGGTCCGCATGGGCGACGATGCGCTCGCCGAATTCCTGGGGCGCTACCTGACCATGGCGCTCGACATGTACCTCAACGCGCGCCGGGGCGCGCAGGCGGTGCAACCCTACTTTCCGTTGGCCTCCATCCCGTTCGACGCGGCGGGAGCGCTCGCCCGCATGATGGGCGGAGTTCAGCTTCCGTGGTCGGCGGTGCCCCCGCCCCCGCCGGCGGCGACGCTGCCGAGGGCGACGCCTGCGGGGCCGCCTCCGCCCCCCCCATCCGACCCCGCGACGGGGGTCCCGGAAGGCACGGCGACCTCGGAGGATGTCGCGGCGCTCCGGGAGGAACTCGAAGAGTTGAAGGAGATGTTGCGAACGCGGATGGCCGAATAGTGTCATTGTGCGACGCACAATCTTCAGTTGACGCGATGGCGGCAGTCGCCGTACAGAACGCCCATGTCTCTGCCGGATTTTACGCAGCCGCAGCAAATCGTCGATGCCTGGCGGACCTCCGTCGAGAGGGCAACGGACCGAATCGAGGCGATGGCCGACCAGGTCGCATCCGCCGAGGAAGCGTGGTTTGCGCGCGCCAACGCGGCCGTCGACGAGCGCGCGAAGCTGATGAAGGGGGCCCTCGCGTACCAGCAGCAGGTGAGCACCGAGTGGCGACGTGCCTGGTTGGGGCTCGTCGCGCGGTCGATGAACACGTTCCTCCGAAAGTAGTTCGATGCGTGCTTGCCTTCACGATGAGGTCCTGACGAACGGGTTTTCTCGTCTCATCCGGTTCCGGGGCGCGGCCGCGCCCGGGTCGAGCACGCCCCTGCTCCTCGTGCCGTCGCTCATCAACCGCTGGTACGTCCTCGACCTTTACGACCGCGGGAGCGTAGCCAAGGCCTTCGTGGAAGGCGGTATCGATACGTATCTGCTCGACTGGGGCGTGGCGAACGACGAGGACCGCTACTTCGGTTGGGATGATGCCGTATCTCGGCTCCATCGAATGGTTCGGGCGGTCCGGCGTTTCACCGGGGCGGAGCGGGTCGGCCTTCTCGGGTACTGCGTGGGAGGCACCCTCTCGGCCATTCACACCGCGCTCGAGCCCGACACGGTGTGCGCGCTCGCCAACCTCGCCGGGCCGATCGACTTCTCCCACGGAGGGATGCTGCGCGACCTCGTCGACGCGCGATGGTTCGACCCGGCGGCCGTAGCGTCGGCGGGCAACGTACGTTCCCAACAGATGCAGGCGGGATTCATCGCGTTGCGTCCTACCGGCCAGATTAGCAAGTACGTCGCCATGCTCGACAAGATGAGCGACCCCAAGGCGAAGGCCGCATTCGACGCGCTCGAGGGGTGGGCAAGCGACAACATCCCGTTTCCGGCCGCCGCGTACCGACAATACATCACGGACATGTATCAGCGGAATCTGCTGGTGCAGGGTGAGCACTACGTCGGCCCGCGCCGGGTCGACTTGGGGCGCATCACGTGCCCGACCGCCATCATCGTGGCGGAACGGGATCACATCTGTCCCCCCGAGGCCGCGCTCGCTCTCGACGCTACATCGAATGCGGCGGAGAAAGAGGTCATTCGTATCCCTGGGGGGCACGTCGGAGCCGTCGTCGGCAGCAAGGCCCGCACGCTCCTATACCCTCAAATTACCGCCTGGTTCGCCCGGCATCTCGGGGTGAGCGCCTCGACGCCCGTGACGACTCCGGCCGCGGCCCTCCCGTCCTGAGACGACGGGGAGCCCGTCATCGTCCCCCTTCCGGTTTGCCATGCACTACGTGGAGCTCATCGCCGACCGTCCCCTCGTATGGGGCTTGTTTCTCGCCTATCTCGCGCTCACCAGCTATCTCGCGTGGCTCGGACACAAGAAGACCAAAGACATCGAGAGCTTCTCGGTCGGAAGCGGCGACATGAACCCCATCGTGGTGGGCATTACGCTGGCCGCCTCGATCGCATCGACCGCGACCTTCGTCATCAATCCTGGTTTCGTGTACGTCCACGGCGTCTCCGCCTTGATGCACCTCGGCGTGGCGGCGGGGCTCGGCGTCATCTGCGGCCTCGTGGTGATGAGTACGGGATTTCGCCGTCTCGGGCAGAAGGTGGGGGCGCTGACGCTGCCCGGATGGCTCGGCGAGCGTTATGGCTCACGGGCGGTCGCGGTCGCGTTCGCCCTCGTCAACCTCCTCAGCTTGAGCTTCGTGGTGCTCATCGTCGGCGGTGTGTCCATCGTGATGCAAAAGACGCTCGGGCTCACGAACGTGGAGAGTCTCGTCCTCATCATCGGCTTTGTCTTCAGCTACATCTTCGTGGGCGGAACCTGGGCGCACGCCTACACGAACACCCTGCAGGGGATCATCATGGTTGTCATCGCGCTCGTGATCGTGGGGAGCGGTCTCGGGAGGCTCTTCGAGACGGGGCTCGCGCCCATCGCGGCGGTTGACCCCAACCTCACCGCATACGTCAATCCCGAAAGTCCGCTGTTCGGGAGTGTTTTCAGTGTCTTCGTGGCGGGGTTCATCATCGGATTCGCGCTGGTCTGCCAACCTCACATCATCTCCAAGGCGCTGTACGTGAAGGATGACGCCGCGGTTCGCCGGTATCTGGGCGTCACGATCATCGTATCGATCTGTTTTTCTGCCTTGCTGCTCGTGGGGCTCTACGCCCGACTGATGGACCTCCCGCGCGAAGCCTTCGTCGATCCAACCACCGGAGCCTTTCGCCAAGACTTGGTCATGGCCGTATACCTCGCCCGCTCGTTCGACCCGGCCATGCTCGCCGTCATCACCGTCGCGCTGCTCGCGGCGGGGATGAGCACGCTGGACGGCATTCTCGTGGCGCTTTCGTCCATCGCAGCCGGGGACCTCTTCTTGAACCTCACGCGCGGAAACCTCCTCGCGAGCAAGACCGAAAAAGAGCGCAGCCTCATCGCCCATCGGGCGAGCCAGGTCATTCTCGTGGCGATGGGTCTGTGCGCCTTCCTCTTGTCTCTCGACCCGCCCCGTTTGCTCGGGATTTTCGGGCAACTCGGGGTCTACGGGATCGTGGCGGCGAGCACGGTGCCGATTCTCTTCGGCATCCTCTTTCCTCGCGTCGGAGTGCGACCGATGATGGTCGCGGCGGCCACCGGACTGGGTTTGCACTTCGGGTTGTATTTTCTCCAGGGCAGCGCCGGGCAGTCTTCGGTGCTGCGGCTGCTCGCGGCGGGGTGCGGTACCGACGTCGCCCACCTCGGGCTCGCCAACCCCGGCGTGACGGCGACCTTCGGGCTCTTCGGAAGTGCGGTCGTCGCCTTGCCCGCCGCCGTCCGCTCGCGTCGGCTCGGCCGTGCCTCGGTCCCGGCGGCGGTGTGAGGTCGTGGTCGCCCGATCCTTCCGATGATTGGGATACGTGCGCGGTTGAGCGATACTCAGCGCCATGAGCGCGAGTGACGGCGGTACCCCCGGCGACGACGACGCGGATCGCAGGCGGGGCGAACGGCGAGCAGGGCCGCCTGGACGCTCGGGCAAGACGAAGCTCGGGGTCGGTCCCACCTCGTCATCAGCGCCGGCGACCGCGATCCCCCGGCCTAGCAAGTCGCGGCCCAAACCGCCGCGGCGCAAAGGTGGCACCACGCCGTCGCCGTCCTCGCCGTCGTCGTCCTCGTCATCCGAACCGCTGCGGCGTCGGCCCCGCAGTGAGCCGCCTCCGCCGCCGCGAAGTCGGCCTCGTGCGGCGCCAGCGTCGCCGTCCGTTCCGCCGCCGAGAAAGCCCGTCGACCGCGAACCGGCGAAAGACGTGGACGACCCCGAGACGATGAATCTCGACGACAGCGAAGACGTCGAAATTCAAGCGCCGGCGGCGCCCTCGGGCGAGGGTTCGCGTTCTCCCCGGCCCGCGCCCCCCCCGCCGCGGTCGCCACCGTCGCGACCCTCGGACCGCGGAGCGTCGCCTCCCGCCGAGCCGACGGCGGCACCGGCCGAACCCGGGGGGGCCCCTGGGGGCGCGAGCTTTCGGCCCCCTCGAGCCGACCTCGCCTTGAGGGCCGAGTTGGCGCGAGAGCCGGTCGCGGCGCGCGCGGCGCGCATCGAGGACGAGCTCGGGCGCCTCGCGGTGGCCGAGGCGGACGCCAGGGCCCACTTCGAAGGGGCGCTCGGGCACGTTCCTGATTTTCTACCCGCACTGCGAGGCGCTCGCCGGCTTCGCCTCGCGGCCGGAGACCTCGGGGCTGCCGTCGCCGCGTTCGACCGCGAAGAGGCGCTCGCACCCGACGTCCGGAGCCGTGCGGTGCTCGCCCTGGAGCGGGCCTACGCCCTGCTCGAGCACGGACAGGAGGAGGCCGGGGATGCGGCGATGGGAGCGGTCGTCGACAACGATCCGGGCTGGATGACGGGGCTCAAAGCCCTCGGGCTCCGGGCGGTCATCGGCAAGGACTACGGCCGGCAGGCCGAGGTTCTGACCCGCGAGGCCCAGGGCCTCGCGGACGACGTCCATCACCGCGCCGCCGTGCTCGTGCAACACGCGCGGATCCTCGCGCGGCGAACCGCGCGCCCCGAGGCGGCCGTCGACGCCTTTCTCACCGCCCTCGAGCTCGATGCGCAGACGCCGGTCGCGCTCGCCGCCGTGAAGCGCATGCTCTTCGCCCAGTCTCGCTGGCGCGAGCTCGTGGCGGCCCACGAGCGCACGGCGGCCCTGACCCGAGATCCGGTGCGGCAGACGTGGTCCTGGTCCACCATCGCGCGCCTCTACGACGAGCGGCTGGGATCCAAGGAAGACGCGGCCCGCGCTTTGGAGCAGGCGGCGCGCATCAGCGAGAAGTCGCCCGCCCTCCTGGAAGAGCTCGCGCGGCGGTACCTCGAGCTGGGCCGCCGGTCCGAGGCCGCGGGGGCCCTGGAGCGAATGGCGGCGGCCGTGGCGCGCCCGGCCGACAAGCTGAGCGTCTACCTCCGTCTCGGACGGTTGTTCGACGGACCCGACGGTGACGCCGGAGCGGCGGAACGATGGTACGGCGTCGCCCTGTCGGTGGATCCGGCCCATCCGCCGGCGTTGGCCGCGCTCGACGACCTCTACGCCGCCCGTGGCGCCCACGAAGAACGGGTTCGCATGCTGGCTGCCGCGGCGGCGGCGCCCGTCTCGTCGTCGCGGCGGGCCGATGCCCACTTGCGGGCGGCCGACATCTGCGAGCAGCGCCTCGACCGACCGGAGGCGGCGCTAGAGCACTTCCAGCACGCACTCACGATGTGCCCCACTTCGGCGGCTGCATTCGACGGGGTCGTACGCCGCCTCGTCGCGGCCCAGCGCTACGGGGAGCTCGTGGAGGTGTACGACCGGGCGGTCGACCGTGCGGCCACGGAAGACATCGCCATCACCTACCTGTTCAAGATCGCCTCGCTGCACGAAGACGTCGCGCGTGACCTCGACCGCGCGGTCGCGACGTACGAGCGCATCCTCGCCCGGGACCCTCAGCATCTCGGCGCGCTGCATGCGTTGCAACGGGTGGCCGCGACCGCGGGCGACGTCGAACGATGCATTCGGGCGCACGACGCCGAGGCGGCCCTACTCGACGCCGACGCGCCCCGGAGGATCGAACTCGAGCACCGCGCCGCGGAGCTCACGCGCGACATCCGTGGTGACGTCGAGGAGGCGCGGCGACGCTTCGAAGACCTCCTCCGCCGGGCGCCGCGTCACGTCCCGACGATGGAGAGCCTTGCTCGCCTTTACCACCGCCTGGAGCGGCACCGGGACGAGCGCGACATCTTGGCGCGGCAGCTCGAGCTCGCCGATGACGTCGCCGGCCGCGTGTCGCTCCTCGTGGCCATCGCGGCGCTGAGTGAGGACCAACTCGCGGATGCCCGCGGGGCCATCGACATGTATCGACGCGCGGTGGCGGCCGACCCCGAGCACCCCGTCGCGGGGAGGTCGCTGCGTCGCCTGCTGCGGCGTACGGAAGACTACGACGGCCTCGCCGAGGTGCTGGGCGAAGAGCTTTCCCGGACCGGTTCGGAAGCCCAGGCCTTCGAGCTCGCCCACGAGCTCGGTCGGATCAACGAGGTCGATCGGAATCGGCCCCAAGAGGCCATCGATGCTTTTCGACGGGCGCTCGAAGTACGCCCGGGTCACGGCGGAGCCGCCGAGTCGTTGCAGCGTGTTTTGGCCGCCGAAGGGCGATGGGGAGAACTCGACGAAGCGCTGATCGCGCAAGCGGAGGCGGACCCCGACCCGCAGCTCGGTCTCGACGCCAAGGTCGAGGCGGCATGGCTCCGGGCCGACCGTCTCGATCGTGCCGGCGACGCCATCTTGCTGTTGGAAGAGGTGTCGGGGGCGCAGCCACGCAACGTCGCCGCGCTCCTCGTACTCGAGCAACTCTACGCGGCGCGGGGGGCGGAGACGGCGCTCGATTCCGTCTGGGATCGTCAGGCCGAGGTCTTTCTCCAGCCGGGCGCGCGGGTCGCCGCGCTCTACCATCGGGGTCGCGCGCTCGTCGCCAAGGGGGGCGACGACGCGGCGTTGCGGCGGGTTTGCGCGGCCATCATGGCCATCGATCCCCGTCACGAGTGGGCCCTCGAGACGATGGCCGTGGTGGCGGAACGCCAGGCGGACGGGCATCTCCGCGCCGACATGGCCTCGCGCCGGGCCGAGATTGCCGCCGAGCCCTCGATGGCGGCGTGGGCCCACCAGGAACTCGGCGACGCGCTGCGCGGTCTCAATCCGTCGGCGGCCCTCGCCGCCTATCGAAAGGCGTCTGCCCTCGATCCGGAGCGGCTGCTGCCGGTGCGGGGGATCTTCGACATCGGGTACGCGCTCGGGGACACGGATACGGTCATCGAAGCGCTCCGGGCGGAAGCGGCGTGGCGCACCGACGACGACGCCGCGGCGGAACTGTTGGTCTTCGCCTCGGGGTTGCAGTCGGCGCAGGGTCGGTGGCCCGGGGCCATCGAAGATGCGGAAGCGGCCCTCCGTCGTCATCCGGACCACGGAGGCGCGGCCGCGCAACTCGAGTCGCTGCTGCGTCGCACGGGACGTACCGATCGCCTCGTCGAGCAGTTGAGCCAAGCCGCACACGCAGCGCGTCAGCCGCCCCGCCGGGTGGCGTTGTGGCGTCGGGTTGGCGAACTCTACGCCGACACGGTGGGGGATCTCGGCGCGGCCTTGACGGCGCTCGGGCGCGCGCTCGAAGCGGCGCCCACGGAAGGCCTGACCCTTCGTCAACTCGCGGACCTACACCTCCGGGCCCGTCAGCACGATGAGGCGGCGGCGCTGCTGACGCGCGCGGTTGAGCTCGCCCCCGACGACGTCGAGGCCCACTTCGAGCTCGCCCGCATTCACGTGGGGGCGCGACCCGACCCAACGAAGGCGCAACGCAGCCTCGATGTGGTGCGGGCCGCCCGGCCGGACGACCCTCGCGTGCTCGCCATGCAACTGACCGCTCACCTCTTGAAGGGGGAGCGGGAGCGGGCGCGCGACGTGGGGGAAGCATTGCTCGCGGCGGCGGCAGATGACCTGCCCACCAAAGCGTGGGCGCTCGCGGAAATCGGCCGGGCCGAACTGGCCGCCGGCGACACCTCGCGGGCGGCGTCGGTCCTGAGAGAGTCCGTCGTGTTGGAGGGGCCCAAGGGGGTCGGAGCGGAGCTGTATCGTCAACTCATCGGAAGTGGCGTCGGCGAGCAGGACTACTCCGACGCGTTGGCGGCGCACCTTCAGCGCCATCCGGGGGCCGCGCCCGAGGTGTACCTCGACCTCGCGCGTCGGCAGCGCCGGATCAGTCCGGTTCCGGCGGAAGCGCTCGAAACCCTCGAGCGGGGTCTCGAGCGACATCCACGGGCCGAGGCGTTGCAGTTGGAGCGCGCGGGCCTGTTGCTGGACGCGGGTCGTACGGGCGAGGCCAATGGCCTGTTTCGAGACCTCGCGCGCCAGCGCCCCGAGTCGGCGGGCGCATGGCGGGGGATGGTGCGGTCGCTGCAGCAACTGGGACTGCCGGGTGAAGCGAGTCTGGCCGCCGGCGCCCTCGTCGTGCTCGGCGAAGCGGATGATGTCGAGTCGAACCTGGCGCGCGAGCGCCGACTGCAGCCCGGGGACGCGCGGCCCGGGTCGCTCGGGCCGGCCACGTTACGTGCGATTTCGCTGGGGCAACAAGACGACGAAGACCGTCTCGCCGAGCTGTTCGCGGTGCACGCCGACGGCCTCGCCAAGGCGTTTCCTCCCGCCTACGACGCCTACGGCGTGCGGCGCGGCGACCGCATCAAGGCGCGGACCCCGCATCCCGTGCGCGCGGTGGTCGACCGACTGCTGCCCGCCTTCGGCTTCGAGAATTTCGAGCTTTTCGTGCACGCGGGCGCGGGGGGGGACGTGTCGATCGAGCTCTCGACGCCCCCCGGGGTGATGGTCCCTGAGTCCGTCGCCGACCTCGAGGAAGGCCCGCTGGTGTTTCTCCTCGGCCGCGCGCTGGCCGGCGTCGCGAGCGGACTGCATCCTGCGCTTCGGTTGGCCCCGGAGACGCTTGCCGCGGTCGTCGCCGCGGCGGTCCGACGCGCGTCGGTGGGCTTCGAAGCGGGGCAGCACGACGAAGAAGAGATCGCTCGGCTGGCCCCGCTCCTCACGCCCTCCTGGTTCGGGCGCGGGCGGGTCGACGAAGCGGTGCAGCGATATCTGGCCGCACCGGTGGACGTCCGCCAGTGGGCGCCTCTGGTCCGTCGCTCCGTGACCCGCGTCGGGGCGATCCTCGCCGGCGACCTCGGGGCCTGCATCGAGGGGATGCGCGCCGTCGGAGAGGTCGAGGGGGCCGACGTCGTCGGTCAGAGTGAGGTCGTCCGGGATCTTCTCGGCTTCTGGATGAGCGACGAAGCCATGGAGGTACGTCGCCTCGCGGGCGTCCTTTAAGGCGGGCCCGGTGGGCGTCGCCGCGATGGCGGGGCGAGGATGTGCCGTCGCCCGTCTCTGGGATGTCAGGTCCTGGGGATGTCAGGTCCCGCCGGCCCCACCACCCCCACCATTCGCGCCGCCCGCCCCCGCCCCGGCCCCCCCGGCGCCCCCGGCGTTGGCCATCCCACCGCTGCCCCCGCCGGTCCCCCTCATGCCGCCGCCGCCGCCGCCGGTCGTGGTCGTGGTCGTGGGGCCGGGCCCACCACCGCCGGGCCCGTTCTCCTCCACCTGGCAGGTCGCGTCACAGCCGTCACCCGGGTCGAGGTTGCCGTCGTCGCACGCCTCGTCGGCGTCGAGTTGCCCGTTGCCGCACCCGGGCTCGTAGCAAAAGCACGCACCCAAGCGACGGTTGGCGCCACACGTCTGGACGGAACCTCGGCCCCCAGGGCACGTGCACGACACCGCCTCCCCCGGCGTCTCACACGCATCCGCGGCGAGTTCCTCTCCGCAAGCGGCCACGGCGAGCGCCAGGCCCGCCCCCCCCAGTAGCCACGCTCCGCCTCGGTCGAACACCCACATGACCCGAGCGTACTCCACGCGACCCGGACCCAAAACCGTGGACGTCTGAGCCCGCACGTCGAGGCACCCCGCGAGGCCGCCCATGATGTTTCCACGGGTTCGACACCCCTCGACGCGCCCGGCTCCGTTTCCCTTTGGGGGAGCGAGGACGCGTCCGGGCTTAGGACGCGTGCATCGGCAGGACAGCGGCGCTCGGCTCGAGGAGTTTCGTCATGAGCACGGCTGCGTGCCGGTCTCGATAGGCGGCCGCCATGCCCGCGAGGGGTTGATATCCTGCCGCGGCGAAAAGGGCCCGCGCGCGGCGGTTGTTGCTCGCCGTCATGAGAAACATGGCGAGGGCACCTCGCGTGGCGGCGTGGGCCTCCGCGGCGGCGAGCAATTGCCGGCCACGGCCACGGCCGCGCCGCAGCGCCGACACCGCGATGGCGTCGAGGTGGGCGAGAAGAGGTTCCGAGACGGGGCCGAAGCGGGGGTGACGCTCGATGCGAATGACGACGAAGCCGACCGGCTGCCCGTCGCGCCGACCGACGAGGGTCTCCCCCTGCTCGACCATCGCCCTCACCGCACGCACGGGCCGATGCGCGTAACGAATGAACGCACGCCGGCTCAACCCGTCCACGAATCGAGCATCCGCGTCCGTGAGAGGTCCGATGTCCAGGGGCGGCGGGTCGGTCACGTCACCCTTACCGTTCCCTCCGGAGGCGCGGCGTCGCCGACGAGCTTTCTCAGGGTGGTCGCGAGAGCGGGGGTGCCGGCGCTGACGAGGTGACCTCCGTGGAGCCAATCCTCCCCGCCTTCGAGGTCGGTCACGATGCCGCCGGCCTCTCGGACCATGAGGGCGCCTGCCGCCACGTCCCACGGGGCGAGGCCACGTTCCCAAAAGGCGTCGTAGCGCCCGGCGGCCACGAAACAGAGGTCGATCGCGGCGGCCCCGCACCGGCGGACGGCTTGGGCTTTTCGGGCCACGCGAAGAAACGCATGGTGGTTGACGTCGACCCCGACCGAGGGCGCAAAGCCGGTTGCGACCATCGCGCGTTCGAGACCCGCGACGGGGCTCGCCAGGAGCTTCAGCGTCGTCGCGTTCAGAAAGGCACCCCGGCCGCGAGCGGCGAAGAACATTTCGTCGAAGTAAGGGAGGTACACCGCCCCCGCCTCCGGAACGTCACCGCGATAGAGCGCTACCGACACCGCGAAGAAGGGGTGACCGTGCAGGAAGTTCGTCGTTCCGTCGATGGGGTCGACGTACCAGCGGTACGGCCCGCCCGCGCCCGCCCGTCCGCCCCCCTCCTCGGCGACGATCGCGTGGTCGGGGTACGCCTCTGCGAGGCGCCGCACGATCAACGCTTCACTGGCTCGGTCCACTCGGGACACCAGATTTCTCGGGCCCTTCTCCTCGATTTCACCCGCGGGAAACCGTCCCAGGGGCAACTCGGAGAGGGCGAGCTTGCCCGCTTCCCGGGCGACGTCGATGGCCGTCTCCATGAAATCCTCCCGGGCCGCAGGGATCGGGGCGAGGGCGGTGGTCGGGGGCGGCGCGTCGGACATCTGCCGAGCGTATACCTCGGCGCGGGCATGTCGTGATGATGCGGCCCGGCGCATCCTCGCTTGCACTTTCTCCGAAGTGCCGAACACTCGATAGGGTCGCGCCGGATTCAACCCGACGTCGAGGCCCGCCATCGACCCCAACGATGCGGGCCCCGTCCTCGCGAATGAAACCCCCGGGTGACCCGCTTCCGAGATATGGGGAAACCACGCACAAGTGCATCTTCCGACGTGAGGTCGCCCCGGCCCCGGGCCGCACCGCGCTCGGGTACCGGGCGCCGCGTTGCGCGCGAGGCGCTCGACGTCTACCTGGGCGAGTTGTCCGATTCGTCGCCGTTGACGCGCGAAGAGGAGGTCGTGCTCGCCGAGCGCATCGAAACCGCCCAGCGCGAAGCGCTCGAGTGCGTGCTCGAGAGCGGCATCGCCATCCCCAACTTCGCCGCGTGGTCGGCGGCGCTCGAAGCGGGGACCCTCCTTGTGACCCGCCTCTCCAACGTCGAAGGCGCGAAGGCATGGGTGGCGAAGGCGACCGAAAACGAACTGGAACGACATCGTGAGGCGGCCGTCCTTCGCGACGAGCAGGCTTCGGCGTCGCGCCGACAAAAAGCGGAGCGGGCGCGTCAGCGGGCGGTCGAGGCGCGCAACGACGCCGTCCGCGCATTGTATCTCCAACGCGACATGATCGAGGAGGTCGTGGCCCAAGCGACGGCCGCGCTCCGCGAACACGCGGCGGCCGCGGCCCGGACCGGCGACCGCGACAGCCAGACCCTGGCCCGTCAGGTCTCTCGTCAGTTGGCGCGCCCGAGCTCGACCTTGCTCGCCACCCGCACCGAGCTGGAGCGCATTCTTCGTCGCTCTGACCGCGCCAAGGCCGAGTTGACGCGCGCCAACCTTCGCCTGGTGGTGAGCTTTGCGAAGCGTTTCACCAATCGGGGCGTTCCGATCGACGACCTGATCCAGGAGGGAAACATCGGCCTGATGCGGGCGGTCGAGAAGTTCGACCATCGCGTGGGGACGAAGTTCTCGACCTATGCGTCGTGGTGGCTCCGGCAGGCGATGCAGCGAGCCGTCGTGAATCAGGGCCGGACGGTGCGGCTTCCGGTGCACGTCGCCTCGTCCAAATCGACGACGGCCCGGGTACGGCAGCGGATGGCGGGAGAGCTGGGGCGCATGCCCGAAATCGAAGAGCTCGCCGAGCGAATGGGAACCCGTGTCGATGCGCTGCGTCGGGTCCTGGAGGCGAGTGCGGATGCCATCCCCTTCGACGTCCCCCAGGGCGACGGCCAGGGTCTGACGTTGGGGGAGTTGCTCGAGGACCACAAGGCGGTGGCGCCCGACGATGCCGTGGCGACCGGGGACCGACGCGAACGAGCGGAACGGATGCTCGAGGTTCTCTCGCCGCGCGAGCAGCTCATCGTGCGGATGCGGTTCGGATTGAGCGGACATCATCCGCACACGTTGGCCGACATCGGGCGCCATCTCGGTTTGACCCGCGAGCGCATCCGGCAGCTCGAGATGCGCGCCCTCCAGAAGCTTCGCCGCGTGGGCGGCGAGTTCTGAGCAGGCCAGGCTCGAGGGAGCGCGACCGTCTCTTCGCGCTCAGTTAGTTTGTCGAGAGCACCTAGCCCGCCTGGACGGCTTCTGTGCGGATGGCTTCTGCGCGGACGGCTTCTGCGCGGACGGCTACTGCGCGGACGGCTACTGCGCGGACGGCTACTGCGCGGACAGCGCGGACGGCTACTGCGCGGCGTCCGCGTACGATGCGACGGCGTCGTAGTGCAGCTCGAGCTTGCAGGGTCCGTGCTTGGATTGGCCGCAACAGGCGTGTTTGCCGCTGAACGCAGTTTGGCCCGCGCGCAGGGCCTTCATGACCGTGGGGGTGACATCGTGCCCGCCGTCGCAACGACGGTCGGAGCAGCCCATCTCGAAGTGCGCCGGCGCGCGCGCGACGACGACGCGACGGGTGTGGCTGACCTCGATTTCGTCCCGGTCGAGCCGACGCTCTTCGATGTGCAGGGTCAGGTCGCCGAGTGTGGGGATGGCATCGCTCAGTCGCTCGGCCGCGTCCTCCCGTTCACGGCGGTCGGCAGCGCGCTTCGCGGCTTCGGTGTTTCGTCGCATACGTTCTCCTCGGGTTTTGATCCAAACCCCCAAATAAACGTAGCGCAGTGGCGACGAATTGCACGGAGCTCTGCAGTTTCCACGAGTTGCTTCAACCCCGGGGACGCGCCACACCGCGGACATGGGCTTCACGGAGGGGGACGTTCCCGACCTGAGCGGCCGCGTCTACGTGGTCACGGGGGCCAACAGTGGACTGGGGTACGAGACCAGCCGCATGCTCGCCCGCCGGCACGCCCACGTCGTGATGGCCTGCCGCAGCCAAGAGCGCGGCGAGCACGCCCGCGATGAGATCGTCCGCCGCGACCCGCAGGCCTCGCTGGAGGTCGCGCGCCTCGATCTCGCTTCGCTCACGTCGATCGAGCGCTTCGTCAGGGCGTTCGCTCACGAACGTCTCGACGGCCTGTGCAACAACGCCGGGGTGATGGCGATCCCTCGTCGTGAGACCGACGAGGGCTTCGAGATGCAGCTCGGCACCAACCATTTGGGGCCCTTCGCGCTCACCGCCGGTCTGTGGTCGCGACTCGTGGCGACGCCCGGGGCACGCGTCGTTGTGGTGACGAGCTTGATGCACCGTCTGGGACGGGTGCGCTTCGATGACCTGATGGGGGTACGTCGGTACGGAAAGTGGGCCGCTTACGGCCAGAGCAAGCTGGCGAACCTGCTGTTCTTCTACGAACTCGACCGGCGCGTGGCCGACGCGGGGGTCGATGTGTGTGTCGCGGCGGCCCACCCCGGCTATGCGGCCACCAACCTGCAGCGGGTGGGCCCCAAGATGGCGGGACGCCCCGCGGTAGCGAAGCTCGCGTCGGTGGCCACGCGGATCCTCGCGCAAGACGCGGGAGCGGGGGCGCTACCGCAACTGCGGGCCCTCGCGGGCCCCGGGGTTCGGTCTGGCGATTTTTTCGGGCCGGCTACGCTCGAGGTGTGGGGCGCCCCCGTGCCCGTCTCCGCGTCGTCGGCGGCGCGTGACCCGAACACGGCCCGCGACCTTTGGGACGTCTCGGAGCGCCTCACCGGCGCACGGTTTCCCGGCTTGGAATGACCTTCGCCCGACCGGGGCGAGGTAGTCGCGCCCCATCCCTTGACGTACACTGACGGGGCCTGAGGGTCGGGAAGCGCTTCGGGTCGGTCTGCGCCATGCGGGGCCGGGGACGAGGCGGTCGATGAAAAACGAAAAGAAGCTGTTCGCGCACCTCGGGGAAGACCTCGTGGCCTCCGTGGTGGTGTTTCTCGTGGCCTTGCCGTTGTGCATGGGCATCGCCATCGCGTCGGGCGCGCCCCCGGCCCTCGGGCTGGTGACCGGGATGGTCGGCGGATTGGTCGTCGGCATGATCGGCGGCGCTCCGCTGCAGGTCAGCGGTCCCGCCGCCGGGCTGACGGTGCTCGTCTGGGATCTCATTCAGCGTTACGGGTTGGGCGCCCTCGGCGTCGCGGTCCTCATCGCCGGAGCGCTTCAGATGGGCGCCGGGTTGCTCAAGCTCGGACGCTGGTTCCGCGCCGTTTCGCCGGCGCTGGTGCAAGGGATGTTGGCGGGCATCGGCGTGCTCATCCTCGCGAGCCAGTTCCACGTGATGATCGACGACAAACCGGCGGGAAGCGGCTTCGCCAATTTGGTCACCATCCCCGTCGCATTGGGCAAGAGCCTGGCGCCGAGCGCGGATCACCACCATCTCGCGGCGATCATCGGGGTCTTGACGGTGGCGACGATCGTGGTCTGGCACCAGTTTCGGCCGTCGCGATTGAAGGCCGTCCCCGGTCCGTTGGTCGCGGTCCTCGTCGGCGCCGGTGCCGCCAACGCGCTCGGATGGCCCATCCAATACGTCGATGTCCCGGACCGGCTCTGGGGCAGTCTCAACATTCCCAGCCCCAGCGCGTTCTCGTTGTTGACCGACGCGGCGTTTCTTTCCGCCGCGGTGGGGATCGGGATCATCGCGAGCGCCGAGACGTTGCTCTGCGCCACGGCGGTCGACCGGATCGCCCCCGAAAGCCGCACGCGATACGACCGGGAGCTCTTCGCGCAAGGGGTGGGCAATGCGCTGTGCGGGTTGATGGGGGCGTTGCCGATGACCGGGGTCATCGTGCGATCCTCGGCCAACGTCGAGGCGGGAGGTCGAACGAAGCTGTCGGCCATTCTGCACGGCGTGTGGCTGCTTGGCCTCGTCGTGGTGTTTCCCGGTGTCCTTTCGAAGATCCCGACGGCAAGCCTCGCCGCGATTCTCGTGTACACGGGGTATCGGCTCGCCAACCCCGCTCAAGTCCGGCAGTGGTGGGCCACGGGACGCGGCGAAGCACTCGTCTTCGGCGTCACGGTGGTCGGCATCGTCGCGACCGATTTGTTGACGGGGGTCGCGCTCGGGTTCGCCGTGGCGATGGCGAAGCTGTTGCTCACGTTCACCGTGCTCGAGGTCGAGGTGGTCGAGGGCCCCGGCGCTCGACTCGACGTGTCCCTTCGCGGCGCGGCGACGTTCGTGCGTCTCCCCGTGCTGGCCGAGTTCCTGGAAGGACTCCCGGATGCCCACGAGGTGCACCTCCACGTCGGCGCCGTCTCCCACATCGACCACGCGTGCCTGGACCTCCTCAGAGACTTCGAAGCGCGGTACGAGGCGGCGGGCGGGTCGCTCCAGGTCGCCTGGGACGAACTGCACCTCCGCCATCGTGTGGCGCATGGTCCCGACGGACCGGCCTCGCGGCCGGGGGTGGGTCTCGTCGGCGCGGTCGAAGCGGCAGAATGAGTCGAACCGGCAGCGTGATTCGCGGCCGCCGCGTGATTCGAAGCGGCAGCGTGATCCTCGGGGCGGCGTCGCGAACCCCGCCCGCTCAGGCGGCGGCGTCGAGCCAGCGACGGATCGCGTCGTCGAGCTTGGCGGGGGTGGTCGTCGGCGCGTAGCGTCCGACCACGGCTCCGGCGCGATCGACGGCGAACTTGGTGAAGTTCCACTTGATGCGCTCGGTGCCGAGGAGCCCCGGGCGCTCGCTTTTGAGTCGCCGGTACAGCGGATGGGCCGACGGGCCATTGACCTCGATCTTGGCGAACATCGGGAAGGACACCGAGAAGCGCGTCGCGCAGAAGTCCTTGATGGCGTCCTCGTCGCCCGGCTCTTGGTGCCCGAATTGGTCGCACGGGAACCCGAGCACCGTCAGGCCGTGGTCGCGGTGGCGGCGATAGAGCGCTTCCAATCCCTCGTACTGCGGGGTGAAGCCGCACTGGCTCGCCGTATTCACGATCAGCAGGACACGACCGCGATAGGCATCGAGCGTGGTTTCTTCGCCGTCGATGGTGGTCACGGGGGTGTCGAAGAGGTCAGGCATGGGCGGGATCTGGCCCACGCGTCCGCCCCGAGCAAGGTTGGCGCGACAATTGTGCTTCGCGAGCGACGCTCGGTGCCGTATGACGCCCCGCCATGGGGAACCAACTTGGCTTGCAAAGGTTGGCGCTCGGCGTTCTCGCCGTCGCCATGGTGGCGTCGTGGCCGGCGTGCACGGCGACCGACGACGGTGACATCGACCGCCGCGATGACGACGACGGGGGAGGGGGCGGCGCCGACGCTGGCGGCGTCGGAACGAACGTGGGCGGCGGCCTCGTGGGCGTCGGTAGCGGTGGCGGCGGGCCGATCATCGGTGACCCGAAGACCTGCGAGGAAGCGGCGCTCGCGGAATCCTACATCGGGTGCGATTTCTGGCCGACGGTGATGCCCAACGCCGTGTGGTCGATCTTCGACTTCGCGGTCGTGGTTGCCAACACGGGGAGCAACGTCGTCGACATCGAAGTCGAGCGAAACGGCAGCCCCGTCGCCTCGGCGCAGATCCAGCCGAACTCGCTTCAGACCGTTTATCTCCCGTGGGTCCAAGCCCTGAAGGGCGGCGACGCCGATCCGTTCGGGAGCCCCCCGGCGTTGAACAACAGCATCCTCGCGCCGGGAGGTGCCTACCATCTCACGTCGAGCTTCCCCATCACCGTCTACCAGTTCAGCGCCCTCCAATACGCGCCCCAGGGGGGACCGCCGGGCAAGAGCTGGTCGGCATGTCCGGCCGACGGCATCTTCACGCAGTGTTTCTCCTACAGCAACGACGCCTCGCTGCTGATGCCCTCCACTGCGATGACCGAGACCTACCGGGTGATGGGTCACGTCGGGCTCACCGGGGCGAACATCCCCGGCTACACCGCGGTGACGGCGACGCAGGACGGCACCAACGTCACCCTCAATCTCGGTCCGAACGGGGGCATTCTCGGCGGCGGGGGAATCACCCCGGCGGGGGCCAATGGGACGACGACCGTCAACCTCAACGCGGGTGACGTCGCGGTGTTTCTCGCCGACAGCGACGCCAGCGACCTCAGCGGGTCGTTGGTGACGGCGGACAAGCCGGTCCAGACCATGACGGGCGTCAGTTGCGTCACCATCCCCAACGGCCAACCCGCCTGCGACCACATCGAGGAGACGGTCTTTCCCGCCGAGACGCTGGGCCAGAACTACGTCGTGACCCGTCCTACGGGACCGGCGGGCCAGCCGGTCGGACACCAGGTCATCCTCTACGGCAACTTCGACGGTACCGCTCTCACCTACCCCGCGGGGTCTCCGCCGGGCGCCCCCACCAGCATCGGGGCCGGTCAAGTCGTCGACCTCGGCATCGTCGACGTCGACTTTCAGGTTACCGGTGACAATGCCTTTGGCGTGGGCAGCTTTCAACAGGGCGGCTCGGTCGTCGATGCCGGGGGAACCGCCTTCGAAGAACGAGGCGACCCGGCCCACTCGATGGCCACGGCGGTGGAGCAGTACCGGGAGAAATACGTATTTCTCGCGCCGACGGACTACGACGTGAACTACGTCGACATCGTGCGACGGGCGAGCGCGACCCTGACCCTCGACGGCCAAACCCTCTCGGGGCCGACGACGCCGCTCGGCGAGTTCGTGATCCAGCGCATCACGCTCACCGCGGCCACCGGGGGCGTGCACGTCCTGGAAGGCGACACGCCGTTCGGCATTCAAGTCACCGGCTACGGCAGCTACACGAGCTACTACTACCCCGGCGGTCTCAACCTCGGGGCGATCGCGCCCCCTCCGCCGAAGTAGACCAGAGCCGCGCCGCGCCGCGGACGCCGCTGCTGTCCCCGTGCTCGGCGAGGGCGACGCGCGGCGAAGCGCTATCGGTGAAGACGAACGGGGCCATGGCGTCGGCGACCTCCGCCGCCAGGCCCGGGATGAGCGACACACCGCCGCCGAGGACGATCACGTCGGGGTCGAGAACGTTGACGATGCTCGCCAGCCCGCGCGCGAGGCGGTGGCGATGACGCGCGAGGGTGCGACCCGCGTCCGGGTCGCCGTCGGTGGCCGCGTCGACGATGGCGCGGGCGTCGTGGTCATGGCCCGTGTGACGTCGGTGGTCTGCGCTCAGGCCCGGGCCCGACAGATACGTCTCCAGGCATCCCTCCCGTCCGCAGTAACAGGCGGGGGCCGGTCGGTCTTCATCCGCAAACCAGGGGAGGGGGTTGTGACCCCATTCGCCCGCGATCGCGTGGCGTCCGGTCAAGATCTCGCCGCCGATGACGATGCCGCCACCGGTGCCGGTGCCCAGAATCACCCCGAACACCACGTCGGCGCCCGTCGCCGCCCCATCCACCGCCTCCGAGAGGGCGAAACAGTTGGCATCGTTGCGGATGCGCACCGGCGCGCGCAGCGCGGTCTCGAAGCGTCGCTGCAGGTCGATCCCGTTGAGGCAGGTGGTGTTGCTGTTGCGCAGACGCCCCGTGGTGGGAGAGAGCGAGCCGGGGGTGCCGATGCCGACCGGCGCGTCGGGGTCGAGGCCCACCTGCGCTTTGGCCGCCGCCACCAACGTCGCTACCGCGGTCACGATCGCGTCTGCGCCTTGTTGGGCGGGGGTCGGGACGCGCTGACGCCATAGCTCCTCCCCGTCGTGGCGAAGCGCGAGCGTTTCGATCTTGGTCCCCCCGAGGTCGACCCCGATCCGCACTGGGCGTCGTGGTGGTGACGCACCTTCTCTGCCCAACCGCGACGCCCGCAAGCGCGACCCTCTCAAGCGCGACCCTTCAAGCCCGGCCCTTGCGGGTGTTGAGCCATCGCTTCGCCGCGCTCCGCACCGCCATCGGGTACGCGGTCTGACGGGGGACGAGCTCGAGCTCCGCCTTGGGCAGGTGACGCAGGACCCGCATCACCAGGCCGGATTCAAGGCGCGGATTGCTGAGCAGCGCCCGGCGCACTTGCGGGACTTTGACCCACCCTCCGTGGCCGACGATGACCTCGAGGAGCGGACGGGGAATCGTGCCCATGCGCGCGATGCGTGCGACCTCCGGCACCGTGATGCGAGGATTCTGGAGCAGGGCCTCCCACACGGCTTTACCGAAGATGCGCTCGAGCGCGACGCGCTCCGTCTGATCGCCTTGGAGCGCGAGCTTGCGCCGATCGACGACGTTCAGTTTGCGGATGCGCTGGTTCACCGACGCCTCGCCGGTCACGTCGCCGGCGAAGCGGCGGAGCTGGTTCTTGACCAGGGGGGTCGCGCCAAACCGAAATTGGGTACCATCCGCCCCGACCTGAACCGCCTCCCCGCGGAGCACGAGGGTCTCGCCGCTCGAGGGGTGGACCAGGACCAGCTCGCACCGGGTGCCGACCGCGACCGCCCCGGGACACGTCACGTGTCCCCGCATGAGTTGCTCGGTGACGGCCCGCGCGAGCTGGGCGTCGTCGTCGAAGCTGATCAGCAGGCTCGGCCCCACGCGCGAAAGGTACCGGATCGCCCGCATCGAATGAAGCCGCCGCTCGACAAGGTCCGTAGTGCGGCTTAAGTGACGGGCGTGGTCTCCCCCAAGAAAAGCAACGGAGCGGTCGCAAAGTACACCGGGCCGAACCACGAAGGGGCAGAGCGGTCGTCTCCCTACGGCTTGAGCCGCCTCGCGCCGGCGATGTCGCTCGTCGACGTCGCCGGTGAGATCGAGCGCGCCGACGAGATGATCGGGCAGACGACGTCCTCCAAGCTTCGGGTGATCGCCGAACAAATTCGCCATCTTCAGCGGCAGGCCGAGGACATCCTCGACACGGCCAAGAAGGACCTCGATCTCCACCGGGCCAACTGCGCATTTCCGCGGCGGATCGGACACAGCTACCACCTGTACCGGCGCGACGACGGGACGCTCTACTGGTCGATGCTCTCCAGTGAAGAGTGGGGCGCAGCGCCTCCGCACGAGTACGTCGGGTCGTACCGGCTCGAACCCGACCGCTCGTGGACCCCCCTCCACGACGTCGACGAAAACAACGACGTCGACCCCTTCGCCGGGGAAGAGATCGTGCGAAAGCTCCTGCCGAACGGGAGCGGGGCGCAGACCTGACCGCCCAGACCCGAAAGGCGCAGACCTGAAAGGCTCAGTTCTCAAAGGCTCAGAGCCGAAACGCCTCCGCCCGAAGCCCACGTCGTCGTCGAGGGACGCGTGGCCTCCCTGGCTCCGTCCCGCCGCGAGTCGCGCGGTGGCCACGCTATTGCTCCTGTGTCTCCTGGCCGCGTGTGCCGACGAAGACCGGGCGACGGAGGCGTCGTCGGCGTTGGCGCGCGACCTCGCGATGAGGGTCGAAGAGGCACGCCCCCCGCCCGCCGACGTGGGTCCGCCGGCGCTGCCGGCGGACCAGCACCTCACCCGGGCCACGCGGTCTCGATTTCGGTCGGTGGTCGGAGGCCACATTCTCTACGTTCCCGAACACCTATCGGCGCCCGACGGGGCCTTCGACCTGCTGGTCGCCTTTCACACCCACCGTCCCATCCTCTTCGAGAGCGTCGAGCGGGCCGGACTCAATGCCGTCGTTGCGAACGTCAATCTGGGCGAGGGCGCGGGCCGCTACGAGCGGGTCTTCTCGCACCCCACCGCATTCGCGACGTTGCTCGCCAACGTGCTCCCCGAGTTGGAAGCACGGGGGCTCGCGCGCCCGCGGGTGCGGCGCGTGGGCTTGTTGTCGTGGAGTGCCGGTTTCGGGGCGGTGCGCAACATCCTGGCCCAACCGCACGCCGACCGCGTGGACTTCGTCGCCGTTCTCGACGGTCTTCACGCGCACCTCATTCCGGAGACGACGACACGCCTCTTCCCGGCCGACCTCGACGTCTACGTCGAATTCGCCGAGCGGGCGATCGGGGGAGAGGCGGCCTTCATCGTGACCCACAACCACATCGTGCCCGAAGCCATGCCCATCGCGAGCGTCACCCGCACGACCGACGCCGTGTTGCGCCGACTCGGGTTGCAACGGAAACCGGCGCACCTCGTCGTCACGCCGCCGCGCCTCGACGCCAACGATGGGGTCTATTCCGACGCACACACGTTCGCGCTGGAACTCGAGACCGAAGTGCGGCGGGGCGGCCTCACCGTGCTGGGATTCGCCGGCCGCGACGAAGAAGCGCACATCTGTCACCTCATGGCCATGGTGCCCCTCGCGCTCGAGCCGCTCCGCGGGCGCTGGGCCTCGCGACAGAACGAACCGGTGGCCATTGGAGGAACCACCACCACCACCACCACCGTTCCCCTTTCGGCCCCGTAGGACCATCGGAAGGATCTGGGGACGCGCGGCTACAGCGCGGCCCGCACCCGCTTCAAGTGCTTGTCGTAAAACAGCGCCTTGTCCATCGCCATCTTACACTGCACATCATTGGCCTCGAGGCCGGCCATCCCGCCCTTTTTCCAGGCCTCGCACACCTCGTTCCCGAGGTCAGCGCAGAGCTTGTCGGCGAGCGCGCGGCAGCGCTCCGTGTCGGCGAGGGGCGGCGCTCCTTTGGCCTTTGGGTCTTCGTCATCGCCCTTCGTCGCCGGTTCCGAGGCGCCCGCCGAAGCGGCCCCGTTTTGCACCGCCGCCAGCGCATCGACCCCCGTCTTCACGGCGTTGAACGTGATGTCGTAGTTGCCGAACGCATTGACGCACGACCGTGTCGGTCGACGGCCGGTCCCGGGGAACCCCGGTCGATCGTTTTTCTTCCACAGAGCACAGCGTTCGGCTCCGAGGTCATCGCACATCTTCTCTTCGAGCTTTTCACAGGGCGTCCCGCAGGCCGCGGTACCGGAGACGAGGAGCCCGAGCATCAACGTTTTGCGCGCCAGCATTCAGAAGCGGTAGACGACGCGGCAGCCGCCAACAACCCGGCCGCCGCGGCGCACCTGTGCTCCGCCGGTTGCGCGTTCGGGGCGGTAGGCGAGGCCATGACCCGCCGCGACGCCGCGACGCCTCGCCTCTGGTGTATCCGTTCGATACACTCGTTGCAGATGAGAGGTCGCGCCAAGATCATGGTGGTGGATGACGACCGCACCACCCGTCGCATCATGCGCCATTGGCTCGAGGGCGAGGGCTTTGCGGTCACGGAGCATGCGTCGGCGGCCGAAGCCAAGGACGGGATGAGGGAGCGCCCCGCCGTCGCGTGCATCGATCTCGGTCTCGGCTCCGATTCCGGGCTCGACTTGATGGGCGCGCTCAAGGCGAGCGACCCCGATCTGGTCGCCGTCATCGTGACCGCCCGCTCCGATGCGTCGACGGCGGTGGAAGCCATGCGCGCGGGCGCGTACGACTACGTCACCAAACCGATCGACCGCGACCGTCTCCTGACCTCGGTGCGGCGCGCGACGGAGCACCGCATGCTGGTGGCCAACGTCGCCCATCTCAACGCCGAGTTGCGGGACCGACGCGGGGTGTCGACCTTGGTGGGCGACGGCCCGGCGATGCAGCGACTCGCCGACCAGATCGTACGCGTGTTCGACAGTGACGTGCCCGTGTGCATCACCGGCGAGAGCGGCACGGGCAAGGAACTCGTCGCGCGTGCCGTGCACGAGGGTGGGCGTCGCGCCTCGGGCCCCTTCGTCGCGGTCAACTGCGGCGCCATCCCCGAGTCGTTGCAAGAAGCCGAGCTCTTCGGCGCCGAGCGGGGCGCCTTCACGGGCGCGCATGCGACGCGACCGGGCCGTTTCGAACAGGCGATCGGCGGGACCCTCTTTCTCGACGAGCTGGGGGAGATGAGCGCGAGTACCCAGGCCGCGCTGCTGCGCACCCTGCAGGAGCGTCGGGTGCGACGGGTGGGGGGGACGGCCGAGATCGAGGTCGACACCCGTGTCGTGTGCGCCACCCACCGCGACCTCGAAGCGCTGGTCGCGTCCGGTGCCTTTCGGGAAGACCTTTACTTTCGCCTGGTCGTCTACCCGGTCCACGTCCCGCCCCTGCGCGAGCGTCGCGAAGACATCCCCGCCCTCGTCGCGCACTTCCTCCGCAAGCTCGCCGCCGACGTCGGTCGTCGACCCGACCGCATCGCGCCCGCGGCGATGGCGGCGCTGGTGGCGCATCCATGGCCGGGCAACGTCCGTGAGCTTCAGAACGCGATTCACCGCGCCATGCTCGCGTGCGACGGGGCGACCCTCGAGCGCGACCATCTACCTCCTACGATCCTCGCGGCGTCGGTACCGCCCGCCGCCCCTGGCACGGCCATCTCGTCGTCGGAACCGGCCCCGCTGCCGGGGGATCGAGAGGAGCTGTTCGACCTCAAGGTCATCGAGCGGCGAACCATCCGGCGCGCCCTCGCGGCCACCGGGGGCAACATGAGCGAGGCGGCGCGGCTGCTCGGCATCGGGCGGGCGACGCTGTACCGGAAGGTCGCCAGCTACGATGTGATCGATGCCGCCTGACCACCGCGAACCCGATGCGCCGCCCGAAGACGCGGCGGATGCGGCCACCGAGGCCAAGGCGGCGTTCGTTGCCCACATGAGCCACGAGCTGCGCACGCCGCTCACGGCGGTGTTGGGGGCGGCACAATTGCTGGCCACCACCGACACCACCGAGGAGCAGGCGGAGTACGTGGAGACGATCACCAAGTCCGGGAAGGTCCTCCTCGGGCTCATCGACGACGTGCTCGATTATTCCAAGATGCAAGCGGGGTCGTTCGACCTCGTGCAGAAGAGCTTCGACGTGCACGAGGCCCTCGACGACGCGGTGGAGACCCAGCGGGGACGGGCCCGAGGCAAGGCGCTCCGGCTTCACCTGGAGATCGCCACGGACGTGCCGCCCGTGGCCGTCGGCGACCCTCTTCGGCTCAAACAGATCGTGATCAATCTCGTCTCGAACGCCGTGAAGTACACCCGCGAGGGACACGTGGCGGTTCGGGCCACGGTCCCCAAGCCCGGTCGGCTGCGGGTCTCGGTGCACGACACCGGACCGGGGGTACCAGAAGCGCTGCTGCCGCGCCTGTTCGAACCATTTTCTCGGATCGAAGCCCAGGGGCATCAGGTTCACGGCACCGGGCTCGGGCTCGCCATCACCCGACAGATCGCGGAGCGGCTTGGGGGTGAGGTCGGGGCGCGCAGTGCCGTCGGTGAAGGCAGTGAGTTTTGGTTCGAAGGGCCCGCTCCCCCGAGCGCGCCGCTCGGTCGCCCCGACCGCCACCGCGGACCCATCTCGTTGCCCCCCGATCTGCGGCCGGTCGCGCGCCGCGGCCGCATCCTCGTCGCCGAGGACAACCGGTTCACCCAGCAGATCTTGACGCGCGTCCTCGAGCGGCTCGGGCATGAGGTGAGGGTCGTCGCCGACGGGGCGGCGTGCATCGAGGCGGTCGAGACCGAGACCTACGACTTGGTGCTCATGGACGGTCAAATGCCGAGGGTCGACGGGTACACGGCGGCCGCGCGGATCCGAGAGTTGGGCGACCACGGACGGCGGATCCCCATCGTGGCCCTCACCGCCAACGCCGCGGCCGACGCCCGGCAAACCTGCCTCGCCGCGGGCATGGACGACTACCTCCGCAAGCCCTTCGTCCTCGACGACGTGGCCGACGTCGTGGGGCGATGGCTCGACGTAGCCCGAGAGCGGCGGGGCTTGGTCGAGACCGCCGCCCGGGCGCGGCCAGGGGAGGCGAGGTTTCCGGCCCTCGATGACGCGCGCCTGGAAGAGCTCGCGGGGGATGACGCGGCCTTTCGCGAAGAGCTGATCACCATTTTTCTCGAGGACGTGGCCGAGCGCCTCGAAGCCTTGGCCGACGTCGCCAACAACGAGGATCAGGTCCGCTCGGTGGCCCACGCCATCAAAGGGGCATGCGGCAACTTCGGTGCGCGGGCGATGGAGGGCATCGCCCGCGGCCTCTGTCGCGCCACGCGGGTCGAGCCCCCGCGCGTTCACCGAGCGGTCGGTCAACTCCGCCGCGAGCTCGGCCGCGTCGCCGAGGCCACCGGCCGCACGCTGCCTCCCGAGGAAGCGTGAGCACGACGACCGTCGGCGCTGAGAACACGCGCGCGTGGGGGCTCGCTTTGGCCCTCCTCGGGGCGGCGGCCGCCGGCCTTTCGTGTGGTCGCGGCGCCGACGGGGCGTCGGTGGCGAAGACCGCGACGTCGGTCACGGCCCGGGCTCACCGAGCGGTGACGGAGGACCTCCGTCGAAGCACGGCGGCATGGAACCGAGCGGACCTCGTTGCCTTCGTCGCAAGCTACGCCGAGGACGCGGTGTACGTCAGCCCGAGCGGCATCACGCGCGGGCGGGCGCAGGTCCTCGCCCGGTACGTGGCCAAGTACGGCGACCGACCCGACACCATGGGGACGCTTTCCATCGACGTGCTCGACGTGCGCCCGGACCAGGCCCCCGACGGGACGCTGATCGGCGCGGGGGTGGTGGGGCGGTGGCAGTTGACGTGGCGCGACCGCACGCCTCCCGAGGATACGGCGCAGGGCCATACCCTCATCGTGTATCGCGTCGACGCCGAGGGGCGATGGCGCATCGTGCACGACGCGTCGATGTGAGCGACCCCCGAACGAGGCATGGGCGCGCGTCCACCCCAGGTGGATGAAAATGGATCCGTTTCTCGTACGCTGTAACCATCCATCCGGATCGGAACGACACCGCTTGCGGCACCGAAGCAGCCATCATCGGTTTTGATTCCGGGCACTTGAAGGAGAGCAGGCTGATGTAGGTACGTAGACCACTTTTTGGCACAGCGTGTGTATTGGTGCTCCGTGAGATCCTGGACTGAGGGACGAACACCATCATGAACTTCCGACGACTACTTCCGCTCTCCACCGTAGCGCTGCTTCCCCTCGTGGGGGTGGCCAACGGCTGCTCGACGACCGACGCGCCCGAGACCGCGACGCCGAGCAACGTAACCGAGGTCAACCACACGCTGCGGGGCCGGTGGGCGGTCGACATGGCCAAGGTCGACCAGCACTACGGGACCAGCTCCGAGTACTTCCTGGGGGTGACGTCGGGGGAGGCGGGCCTCGCCGAGGTATCGGGCATGATGCAGCAGAACGGGCTGCCCGCCCTCACGACGGTGTGGGACCAGACGGCCAAGCGCCTCCCCGACGGTTCCAAGGTCGAGGAGACGGGCACCGAGTACGCCGTGATCGATCGGGACGGCAACCGCATCGACCCCGAGGGCTACGTCAACATCATCCCCATGCTCCGAGAGACCGAGCCCTCGAAGCAGGTCCACATCAAGGAGTACCTCAACAACGGGGACGTCATCGTCTACTTCCATCCGGAGCAGACCGGCACCCGCGGGGCGATGGAGCGCCGACAGTCGCACGTCGGCATGCACTACGAGCTCACCAACGGAGATCAGGAGCTCGTCCACCACATCGACAATCCCAACAGCTACGGTCCGGTCTACAACCACGCCCCGAACCGGCAGATGCCGTTTCACGTCTTCCGCTTCAAGCCCCGAGCGGGCGACCTGATCGGAGGCGGCGGCACCATCCCCTCGAGCGAGGTGGTCGCATCCCCCGAGGGCGTGGCCTACACGCAGGCCCAGGTCGACGCGGTGCTGACCGCGGTCAACCAGGGCTCGATCGCCACCGCCGACGACCGAAATGCCTTGCACCGGGTCCTCGACATCGACCTCGCGCTGCGGGCCGACGCGGCCGGGCACATCGTGCAGTACCGCTACCACAACGGTCCGATTCAGAGCCTGGACGTGCTCGCCGCGATCCCGCGGGTCGGTCCGGCCGCGCTGTCGACCCTCCGCGACAACGTCGAGGTCGAGGGTTCGGCGCCCGCTGGCGTTCCCATGACCGCCGCTCAGGCCCGGGCCTACGGAGAGCACGCCGCCGACTGGGCGATGATCAACAACGACCTGTCCCCGTTCGCGAGCTTCTTCGAGCTGAATCTGCAACGACTCGACCAGCTCGACGCCTTTTCGACGGCGGCCATCAACGGCAATGAGATGCCGGGGCTCTATTGCTCGGGATTGGCCTACGCCAACCTCAACCTCGCCATCAACCGACCTCTCAATCCCACGGGTCTCGAGGGTCTTTACGATACTTTCGCGGCGAGCAGCTACTACTTCTCCGATGCGGGCCGCGAGGTCGCCGCGGCCGAGCTCGCCGACGAGACGGGACTGACGCGCCTCAATCGCCTCGCCTTCGAGCCCTACGGCCCCACCGACATCATGGACGCCTGGATCGAGAACTACTGGTTCGACGTCCCGCTGCCGGTCAAGCAGGTGGTCTTTCAGACCCCCGGCTTCCAGCAGCAGATCGTGCAGGGCTTCGGCCAACTCGAATGGAGCGACGACCAGGCCGACGCCAAGCAGTCGGCCGGGGAATTCCAACCGGCGACGATCGAAAACGTGGCGCGGTGGGCGAAGGCCTACGGGCTCGGCGCCGACGCGACCGACGCCTACCTCGCGGCGGACGCCGACCTCGCCGAGAAGTTCTCGCAACTCGGGATTTCGCGAGAGGGCATGACGCCCATGGACATCGTTAAGGCGGTCGAAGGCGCGTTCATCGAAAACAAGTTCGTCCCGCCGCAGATATGGATGGACGAAGCGGACAAGGACGATGCGAGCCTCGTCTACGTGGGCACGGTGCTCAACTGCGAGATCCTCTCCTCGGTCGACGGCACGGGCGACGACGCGTGCGCCGGCAGCGGCGGGGGGGTCAGCGAATTCTCGGAAGGCGCCGCCGACACCAGCACCTACCCCGACTACGCGGTCACCGACGGCAGCGCCATCATGCACCGCCGCTTCGACGTGGCTGGCCCCGAGCACTTCGGACCGGACAGCACCGTCACGGTTCGGGTCACCCATCCCGAGGTGAGCGACGTCCGGTTCATCCTGCACGTGCCCCAGACCTGGGAGGGGCATCAGATGGCGACCGCGCCCTACCAAGAGTTCCGCGTCTGGTGCGACCAGCACCGGGCGGACGGGGGAACGTGCGCGGCCGAGACCGGCATCCTCCTCGACCCGGCGTCCCTCGGCGCCACCGCGGGCTCGGTCGACGACGCTACGTACACCTGGCGCCTGGGCGACATCTGCACCTTCAGCGATGACGGCACCGAGGCGACCTGCCCGATGGCGACGAGCATCGACGGCTTCCGCACCCAGGGAGACGTCACGCTGAGCACCTGGGCCAACGGCGGCCGCATTGCGGCCACGATGGTCGACGTCGGAGAAAATGCCACGTCCCTCGAGCTGCCGAACTGCTCGGCCTGCACGGAGGGAGGCGGTCACTACAACCAATACAAGGTGCGCCTGGTCGCGTCGGAGGAGACCTCCACCGGCGGCGGGCAGGAGCCTGGCGGCGAAGAACCGGGGGGAGACGCGAGTGAGTGGACCCCAGGGTCCTGCAACGACGTCGCCGAGTGCTCGGAGACGGCGCAAACCGAAGCCGGCTGCTACTGCGACAGCCTCTGCGCGGACAACGCGGGGAGCGAAGACGACCTGCGGGCGGCGGAGTGCTGCTCTGACTACGTCGCCGTCTGCGGCGGCTGACCCGACGACGACGCATCGTTTCTCTCCCCGCGAGGCGCGCCTTCCCCAGGGAAGTGCGCGCCTCGGCCATTTGGGGCGATGCGCCTTGGACCCCCGAAATTCCTCGTGGTCGGTCCCGGTTGACCTCGGTAAGGCGTGGGCATGGGTCATCTCATCGTCGGCATCGCGGGGAGCCTCCGCAACGCATCGATCAACCGTGCGCTCCTCGAGCGGGCCGAGTCCATGCTCCCCGAAGGCGTGGACTTTCGATTCGCTTCGATCCGTGAGCTCCCGCTCTACGACGGTGATCTCGAGGCGGAGGGCATTGCCAGTGTCGAGGCGCTCAAAGCCGACATCGCAGCGGCGACGGGTGTCCTCATCGCCACCCCCGAATACAACTACGGCATCCCCGGGCCGCTCAAGAACGCGCTCGATTGGGCGTCGCGGCCCGCCTACAAGTCTGTATTCGCTCAGCGGCGGGTGGGGATCCTGTCGGCGTCGCCGGGCCCGTCGGGGGGGATTCGGGCCCAGGGTCACCTCAAGCAAGTCCTGCTCGGGATGGCCGCCGAGATCTACGCGGCCCCAGAGGCGGCGGTGGCGGGCGCGACGCGGGGAGAAGACGGACGCCTCGTCCTCGATGCGCGTCAGGAGCAGCGCCTGAGGCGTTACGTCGAAGGATTCGTGGCCTTCGCCGCGGCGGGGTCGGCTTCCAGTTAGCGTTTTTGCCGTCCGCTGGGCCGATACCGTGCGGGGCCGACCGCTACTCGGCTGCGGCTGACGACGTGCCCTCCGGGACTTGGGTGCGACGAAACGCACCGCTGACGACCAGGACCACCGCGGCCGTGGTGGTGCTCAGCCACACCTCCGCCTCGTCAATTCCCGCGACGAGCGGAACGAGGAACATCGACGCGCCCACCGCCATCAGCTGTCGGGGGGTCATCGCAGCCGTCCTCCGGAGGTTCGTCCGCCCCGAGTGGGGCCGCCGTGAGGCTTCCCATGGCCAACCTGGTCATCATGAGCCCTGAGAGCACCGGGATGGGCGAGTCCCAAGCCCCGTCGCAGGAGCGGGGCGCAGCCTTCCGACGCGGCAAAAGAGGCGATGTGGGGGTAACGCATCATGGGCACCCAAAACCCTAGCGACCCAGACGGACCAGCAGCGGTACCAAATGGCAGATGGTCTGTGCCTTTAGGGTACAGGTTGCGATGTGCGCGTGGCGCGGCGGGTGTATCGTGCCTCGGTGGACGGGGCGTGGCGTCAGGCGTGGGGGCTCGATCCGGAGATCGTGTTCCTGAACCACGGTTCGTTCGGGGCCACCCCGCGGACGGTGCTGGCCGAGCAAGTGCGACTTCGTAACCAGCTGGAGCACGAACCGGTCCGGTTTTTCCTGTACACCCTCGAGCCTCTCTGGGACGCGGCCCGAGAGGAAGTGGCCGCCTTCGTCGGAGCCGACCCCGCCAACCTGGTCTTCGTCCGCAATGCCACCGAGGCGATCAACGGCGTGCTCCAGTCGGTCGCGCTGCCGGCGGGCAGCGACGTGCTCATCACCAACCAAACCTACGATGCGTGTCGGTTTGCGGTGACCCGCTGGGCCCGGTCCCGGGGGGCCGAGGTGGTCGTGGCCGAGGTGCCCTTTCCGCTCGCGGGGGCGAGGGAGGTGGTGGACGCCGTCCTTGCGGCCGCGACCCCGCGCACCCGCCTCGCCCTCATCGACCACGTGACGAGTCCCACGGGCGTCGTCTGGCCGATCGAGACGCTCGTGGCTGAACTTCAAACCCGCGGCATCGATTGCCTCGTCGACGGCGCCCACGGCCCCGGCATGGTGTCGCTCGACCTCGAGACGCTCGGCGCCGCGTACTACGCCGCGAATTTTCACAAGTGGACCTGCGCGCCCAAGGGGGCGGGGATGCTCTACGTCCGCCCTGACCGCCAGCACGACGTGCACCCCGCCATCACCAGCCACGGCTACGGCACCACACGGGGGCGGCCACGCTTTCACGAACGTTGGGACTGGGTCGGCACGGACGACCCCACCCCGATGCTGTGTGTCCCCTTTGCGCTGCGCTACCTGGAGGGCCTCATCGAAGGCGGCTGGTCGGCGCTTCGGCACCGCAACCGTCGCCTCGTGGTGGCGGCGCGAAAGCGACTGCTCGCCGCGCTCGACGCCGAAGCCCCGTGCCCGGACGAGATGCTGGGCGCTCTCGCTACCGTTCCCCTGCCTGAGGGTGTCGAAGAACCGGCGAGCCACCCGAGCGGGATCCATCCGCTCCAGCGACGGCTGCTCGAACGGCATGGCATCGAAGTCCCCATCGTGACGTGGCCGGCGCCACCACACCGCTGGCTGCGGGTCTCGGCGCATCTCCACAACGCGCCCGATGACTACGCACGACTCGTGGCGGCGCTCCCGGAAGCCCTCGACGGCGCATAGGGCGCCTCGGATGGGCCCGCTTCGGCGCGGTGTCTCGTCAGGGGCCGCCGGGGCGGCGGTGGGCCAAGACGAGCGCCAACGAATCCGACCTGAGACCACCGTCGGTATCGGTGTTGCGGGTCCCGCGCCCGGAGAGGGCGGGGGCGGAAGCGAGGGCGCGCACCCGCGCCAGCCGCTCGTGCAGCGACATGAGTTCCTGCTGGAGCGCATCGAGCTCTCCGTCGACCGTCACGTCGGTCCGCTCGGCGGAGTCGAGGGCGAGCGCCTCCGCCTGCGCCTCTTCCATGCCCTTCATGATGACGCCGATGAACAGGTTCAGAATGATCATGGTGCCCACGAGCACGAAGGATACGAAGTAGAGTGGGCTCGCCACTGGCCAGGCGGTGGGGGCAACACACCGCGCCGCCATGCCGTCGTACCCGTATTGGTCGCAGCCGTACATCTGCGTGTACATGAGGTCGGTCCAGTCCTCGAGGGTGACCGCGCGGAACAGCGACACCATCGCGATCTGCAAGTCCCCGAAGTGCACCGGGTCGTTGGGGCCCCACATGAACACGGCGGCCACGGCGTACACGTAAAAGAGCAGGAACAGGAGCAGCGACACGTAGGCCATCGACGGAATGCTCTTGAGCAGGGCACTTACGAGAAGCTGAAGCTTCGGCAGCGCGCGCACGAGCTTGAGCACGCGGAGCAGACGAAGCAGCCGCAGAACGGTCGCCGCGGAGCCACCGAAAGGCAGCAGCGCGGCCGCGACGATAACGAAGTCGAAGACGTTCCACGGATCCTTGAAGTACCGCCACGGCCGGTCGCCCTCCGCGACCATTTTCAGCACGATCTCCACGATGAAGACGCCCAGCACCACGACGTCGAGGGCGTGGAGTATCGTCCCGTAGCGGGTGACGATCGACGGGTAGGTCTCCAGTCCGACGAGGATGCCCGCGAAGATGATGAGCGCGGTGATGAAGCGCTGAAAGCGCGGGGCGGCCACGATGGCTCGAGCGAGGGCTTGCACGACGTCTGTCTGGTACGTCCGACGGCGGCGCATCTTCCTCGGGTGGCCGGCAAAAAGTGCATCCTCCGTCCCCATGACGGTCTTCTCGCTCGCCGTGGCGAGCCTTGGCGGCCCCATCCTGACCGCCGACGGGTGTCGACCGGTCAGCCCTCGCAGCGTTGCGGATCCCAGGCGGCGCACGTTTCGAGCGCGACGCGGATGGCTTCGGAATGCGCCGGGATGAGGCCCTGAACCTCGGTCGCGCACGCACTCGAGGCGCTGACACAGGCGGCACCGGTTGGCGTGGCCGACATGAGAAGCGTCTCGCAGGCCCCTTCGAGGGCGTCGTAGGTAGCGTCGATAGCGTCGCAGGTGGTACGCGGCGGGGGCTCGGTTGCGAAGTGGCCGGCCGCCTCCACCTGCGCGCGTGCCGCGGTGCAGGTGCGTTGTGCGCGCTCAGCGACATCTTCGTCATCATCGCCGCCCTCCGCCGTCGTCGGGCCGCCGCCGGCCCCCTCCTGCGCCAAGGCCATGGTCACGCCTGCGCACGCGTCCGCCGCGCTCCTCAACGATACGCGGTCGAGGTCGATGGCGACCAACAGCCCATCGATGCAGTCGTCGCCCGTGACGATGACATCGCCTTCTTCGTCGTAGATATCTCCATCGATGAAGCACGCCGACGGTTCGAGGTCGGTCCGCTCATCGCCTGTCTCCGTCGTAGATCCGCATCCCAGCGCCAGACATCCCAGCGCCAGACGTCCCAGGACACGGCACGCGAGCGCCGCGAAGCAGCAATGCGCCGGGGCGATCGATTTCATGTTCGACATGTAACGATGATGGCACACCCCGAAGGCCCGGTGGGGCGTTCAACCAGGTTCTACGTCACCGTCATGAGGGGCGATCGGCGGGATGGGCGTCGAGGGCACCCTCGGGGGCGGGGCCGTCGGCGACGGGGCGGCCGAACTTGAGGAGGCAGCCGTGAGGGTCGCTCACGTAGAACTCGTACATCCCCCAGGGCCGCCGATAGATCGGCGAGACGCATTCGATCCCGGCCGCGGCCCATTCGCGGTGCAGCGCGTCGATGCCACCGCCACGGATGTAACAGCTGCTCTCGGTAGCCCGCCCATCCTGGTGGTCGGGCGGGCAAAAGTGGAGCTCGATCCCGGGCCGCCGCAGGATGAGGTACCCCGGACCCAGCAAGTCTGCGTCGAAACCCAACCCGACGTAGAAGTCTCGCGTCGCCTCGAGGTCGGGCGACCGAAGGATGGGGATGGCGGTGAGGTCGGTTGAAAACGCGTCGGCCATGGCGCACCTTAGCCGTGGTGACCCGGCCCCGGCCAGACTACGGCGCCGGACGCTCCCCTTCATCGAGCGCGGCAAAGCGCTCGCGCCCCCACGCCCGGCCGACGAATGGGGTCACGGAGACGTCGGCGCCCGAGATTTCGATGCCCCAGGTCGTGCCCGCGACCCCGATCATGATCGCCCCCGCCGGGGGTTGGTCGCCTCCGAACTGGACCATACCGACGCTCTCCAGGCTCTCCATCTCGGCGCGGAGGATGCGGAGGGTCGTCCGCCCGTCGTCGTAGTCGAGCTGCGACGCCACGCTCAGATGGCGAAGGTCGAGCAGCGCCGCGGCGAGGTCCGGGACACGGTCGTCGAGGGGCTCGAGATCCAACAAGGGGTCGAGGTCGCTCATCTCCACCCCGACGAGCACTCGGGCGCGACCGGGCTCTGCGCGGCCCCGGTCGACCTCGACGCGCGAGCGCCACGCGGGCCGGCGCGATTCCGCCTCGAGGTGCCCGCGGAGGTTCGCGAGTCGTCGGGCGCGGAGATCCCCTCGCGCGAACAACCGGGCCGCGACTGGCCCTTCGAATCGTGCCGCCCCGTGCTGCGCCGTCACCTTCCCCTCGATGCCGAGATTGGCCATGGCGTCGGCGTTCCGACGCAGCTCGACATGAAGGGCCCCGCCAAGCTTGCCCTTCATGCGCGCTTTTTCGAAGCCGTGCGCCGCGCCGAGGCTGAAGTGCGGCACGGATACGTGCACGTGTGCGTCCATCTCTGGCCCGTCGAAGCCGTCGAGGATCGACGGGAGATCGACGCCGCCTTCGACGTCGAGCTTGGTCAGGCGAACTTCGGGCCACGGTGGATGTTGGCCGGCCCCGACGGCGCGAACGTGGCCCGCGAGGCGCTGGTCGTTCATGGCGATGTCGACGTCGAGTTCGTCGAGGGCGGCGACACTCTCGTCGACCCGCGCTTGGAGGTCTCGTCCCTCCACGCGAAGGCGACTGTCGTCGCGGACTTTGCCCTCGGCGAGACCGAGCTCGAGACGGACGCGTCCGGAACCAGAGACCGTCGACGGGGAAACCTCGGCCATCTCCGTGATCGCCTCGGTCGACGCGAGCGGGAGGTCGAGGTCCACGTCGAGCCTCAAGGTCGTCACGAGGCGCTCGAGGTCGATGTCTGCGACCGACCACTGGGGCAGTTCTACCCCCAAGGTCGAGGTGAACGCGTCACTGAGGGGTACCCCGGCGAGGTCGAGGCGTCCTGGGTCCACTTTGACCTCGACGCGGGGGAGCTCGATGGTTTGCTCGGTAAAGAGGATGAAGCCACCCGTCACGGCGAGTCGCCCGCGGTAGCGGACCCGGTCGATCCATACTTGGTCGAGGGCGACGTCGATGCCGCGCATGTCGACGTTCCAATTGTTGGAGAGGTCGCCGTCCGACATCGGTTCGGTCACCGGGGCCGGCAGCGGTCCCCAATCCGGAAACTCGGCAAGGCCGCGCGGGGCCGTGCTCGGGCGCTCGCCCTCCGGGTACCGGAGCCGTAGGCGCAGTTCGAAGCCGTCTCCTTTCACCCGGGAAAAGGCGACCACCCGGTCGGTCATCGGCCACGGGTCGTAATCTGCGTCGACCTCGTCTCCCGCGATGTAGACCTCCACCGGACCCTCGCGGACCCAGATCTCGAAATTCTCCATGTGGACGGAGAAGGGGCGCCACGAATAGGCGCGCTCGATCTCGAGCTGGATGATCTCCTGTTGCGATCCCAACCAGCGGTGGAAGCCTCCCCAATTGAGGGCGGCATTGACGACCACGAGATAGAAAACGTACACGCCCACCACGAACTTGAGGCTCAGGGTCAACGCGCGACGGGCGAGGTGGAGCGCGCGCGCTGCAACCGGTCCCTTGCGAGAGCCACCACGCTCGGCGGCCGCTTGCTGTCGTTCCTCGGCGTCCTCGTCGCCACGGCGCTCCGTCACGCGCCACCTACCCGCAAAGATCGCGCCACGTGTGATGTCGGCGGCAACGGGGGCGTGCCTCGGGGCAAAGCGCCCCGGTCGAGGCGGGGTCGCCCTCCTCGCGTGGGCGTTCTCGACGCAAAACCACGAGCTCCGCGCGAGGGCCATGATACGCAGCAGAGATGTCGGCAGTCGTTCCTCCCGGTCGCCATCGTCCTGCGTCGTCGCCGCCCCCGCAGCGCGTCGGCCTGAGGTTGGCCGCCCTCTTCGGGTTCGTCCTGCTCGCGGCGATCGCCGCGCCGGCTTGCATCGCCCTCGACGCCGACGCGCTGCTCGTCGGCCGCGCGTGCGCGCCCGAAACGAACGCGTGCGCGCCGGGATTCGTATGCGACCTCTCGTCGCGAACGTGCGTCCGCCCGGGCGACCTCGCAGGGGGCGGCAGCGGAGGAGAAGGCGGGGCTCCGGATGGCACGTGCATGGCACCTTCGGATTGTCCCGCGCCCGATTCGCCTTGCGAACGCGTGGTCTGCGTCGACAGCCGGTGCGGGATCTCGGCCGAGCCGGTCGGGGCCGTCCCCGACGCGCAGACGCCCGGCGACTGCCAACGACTCGTCTGCGATGGCCAGGGGGGGGTGACGACCCGGAATGACGACACCGACACGCCTTCCGATGGCAACGACTGCACCGACGATTCGTGCATCGAAGGCGCCATCACGCATGAGCCCCGACCGCCCGGGGCCCCGTGTGGGGACGCCGGAGTATGCAGCGACGACACCACATGTGTCGCGTGTCGGAATGCGGGTGATTGTACGACGCTTCCCCCCGACGACGAGTGCCAGACGCGCGCCTGCGTCGGCGGCACCTGCGTCATGAACTTCACCGCCTCGGGAACGCCGGTCGCCGCCCAGAGCGTGGGCGACTGCGTGCAGAGGGAGTGCGACGGAGCGGGTGCCATCGTCGCCGTGAATCTCGACACCGACGTGCCGGACGACAACAACCCTTGCACCGACGATTCGTGTTCCGCCGGTGTGCCTCAATTCGACCCTGCGGCCAGCGGGACCGCCTGCGGAGCGTCGGGGCTGTGCGATGGCGCGGGGCAATGTCAGGGGTGCTTATCGGCGGCCGATTGCGGCACCGACACGGTATGTACGTCTTTCGCATGCAATGGTGGCACCTGCGATGTGATTCAGACATCGGCCGGGACCCCTCTCCCTTCCGGCCAACAAGCCTCTGGAGACTGCCAAGAGCTCGTCTGCAACGGCAACGGCGGAACCACCAGCGTCGTGGACGCGGTCGACATCCCGCCGAGCGATGGCAACCCGTGCACCTCGGAGGCGTGCAGCATGGGGTCGCCTCAGTTTCCTCCGGTGCCGGTGAACAGCCCCTGTCCCGCGGGGTTCTGCGACTCGGGGGGAAGCTGCGGCGAGTGTAACGAACCGAGCCAGTGCGCCAATCAGGGCGCCATCTGTGAGCAAGCGACGTGCACAGGTCAAATGTGCGGCCTCGAACCGAAGCCGGGGGGCTCGCTCGCGCCGGGACCAAGCCAGATGCCGGGTGATTGCTCGGTCCTCGAATGCGATGGAAACGGATCCGACGTGTCCGTTCCCGACCCCGCCGATACGCCCGACGACAACAACGATTGCACGCAAAACCTGTGTCAAGGGGGCATGCCGGTGCATCCGCCGGCGATGGCGGGAACGACGTGCGGTACTGCGGGTCAGTGCGACGGCAGCGGTGCTTGTGTGAATGCGACGAAGAGCGACGGAGACCCGTGTGCCTCTCCGTTCGAGTGCGTCAGCGGCAACTGCGTCGATGGTGTCTGCTGTGCGTCTGCTTGCGACGGAACGTGCGCGTCCTGCGATGGCGCGGTCACGGGCGCTATGTCCGGCACCTGCACCCTGTTGTCGAGCGAGACGGATCCCGACGACGAATGTGGCCCCGACCAAACGTGCGACGGCGGCGGGGCCTGCGCGTTTGCCTGCGGTCAGGACCCGGACCCGCCTGCGGGCGCGTGTCCGGCGGCGTGCACCGGGGGGTGCATCGGCGGAACGTGTCGGATCGATTGCAACGGAGCCGGTGCCTGCCAGGGGGCCATGGTGAACTGCCCGCCCGGGTGGCGCTGCGAGGTTCAGTGTGGCGGGCCGACCAGCTGCATGGGCGCCACGGTGACGTGCCCTGAGAAGTATGCTTGCGACTTGGTGTGCACCGGTGACTGCACCGCCACGACGCTCGTGTGCGACTCCGGGCCGTGCGCCATCGAATGCGGCGTGGCGGGCTCGTGCCTGAACACGGTGGTCCAGTGTGACATCAACACCTGCAACGCCACGTGCCTCGGGGCAACGACGCAGCCCTCGCTCCAATGCGGCGGCGCATGCGGTTGCTCGCCGTGTTGAGCCCCCGACGCTATAGAGTCGGTCAAGTCGGTAGATTTGACCGACCCAAACGATAGAGCACCCCCAAGACAATAGAACCGGTTCTGAGGAGCGATGCTCGCCCTCGCCGGCTTGTCGTCGGCGCTCTTGGACGTTGTCGGCGAGCATCGCGACACCATAAACGGTCGTGGTCGAGGGTGTAGGCGGGCGTCGCGAGTCGTTTCGGGCCAAGGCTGCGCTAGAGCTAGAATGGGACGCGCATCATCGCGCGGCATCCGGTGAAGTCGCACGCCCCACCGAGACGAGCCGCGTCATCCGGCGAGCTGTCGTCCGACGTAAGATCGAAGGCGAGCATGACCGCCCCGATGGCGGCCAGCCCCCCGCCGACGCCGAATGCGATTCGCGAGCCCAGGGAGAGGCGGTCGTGCTCGTCGACATGATCGAGCACATCGACTTGAATCGATGCCGCCCGAGCGTCGTCCTCGGCCTGGCCCGCCAGGGCTTCGAGGGCGATCCCGGTGCCGATGCCCGCCGCTCCCGCGGCCAGCAGCGCGATGCTCGAGATGAACACGGCGTCCGAGTCATCGTCGGATGTTTCGTCCGGTGCGGCCGGGAGCGCGGAGGAGACGGTCGGCTCGGGGGCGAGTGCGATCGCGACATCCCGCGCCTCGAGCTTGGCGAGCTCGATCACTTCGTCGTGGCGGCGAAACCCGTCGCGTCGCAGCGAGAGTTCATGGCGCCCCGGCACGAGGTCGCCCGTCCACGGGGTCACGCCGCGTGCCTCGCCGTCGACGAAGAGCGTCGCGCCCGACGGCGAAGAGCGTATCGTCAGCTGCTGCAAACCTGCCTCGGCGAGCTCGAGCTGCAGGCGTCGGGAAAGCTCCTCGATCTGGTCGCGCTCCGCACTCGGGGCGTCGTTCGCTTCGCGAAGAAACTGGCGGCTCCACCGCAGGGCCCGCGACGCATCGCCAACCTGCTCGTACGCGAGCGCAATGTTGAACGCGAAGGCGGGATTGGAGGCCAGCTCGTCGGCACGAAGAAAAAGCCGGATCGCTTCGAAGTATCGTCGTTGTCGGTAGGCGGCGGCGCCTTGCTCGAAGACTTGAAGCGCCTCCCTTTTCCGCGCGGAGGGGTCGTCGGAGGAGGACGGGGTTGGGTCCGAAGGGTCGTCAGCGGGCGCGTCGGCCGCCGCCGGCGCGGCGAGCAGCATGGTGGCTGCGACCACGGGGGCGATGCGGAGCGTGGGCGTCTTCATGAAGGCAAGTTTCGTCACGCTCACTCGAACACGGGACGCATGAGCGGGGGCGGGGACTCGGGATGGCCGGCCGCCGGGGGATCGTTGGGCCCAGAGGAGGGGGCCTCAGGTGCGCGAGCGGCCGGAGGTGTTTGGACATCCGATACGGGCCCCCCCGCGGACGGCGCGGAACGCTTCAAGTCGCGGTAGGAGGGAGGTCGCGCTCCCGACGTCGATGGAGTCTGGCGCGCACGCGTCGACGTGGGCGCTTTGATGGCCGACCTCGAGCGAGGTTCCTCCTGAGCCGCCGAGGCCGATGACCCTTCCTCCCTCGCCGGGGGCTCCGGGGGTGCGGCGTCGAGACGCGCGGACGCCGCCGGCGCGGGTTGCTCTTGGCGCGGCGACGCCGCGGCCTCTTGGTCGCCGCTCCGCGGGGTTTCGTCGCCGCCGGGGGGAGACCATGTCCAAATGAGCGCGATCGCCCCGATCAATGCCGAAACGGCAAGTAGCGCCGGCGCCTTCCACCCTCGTAGGCGAGGCGCGTTGGCGGTGCCGACGTCGTCCGCGGACAGCACCGCATCGAGAGGGGTCCCCGGGGAAGCAGCGACCGGAGCGCGCGAGGGGGCAACCGCCGGCGACACCGGGGGCATCGTCGCTCCCGACGCATTCAGTGGAGAAACTGAGCGCGGAGGTTCGGAGAGCGTCGGTATCGACGAGATGGATATCAACGAGGCGCGGTGGGGTGCACGAAAGCCTTGCTCCTCCAGCCATCCGCGGAGCGCATCGCTAAAGCCTAGGGCACTCTGCCATCGCAGCTCGGGATCCTTTTCCAACCCGCGCATCACGACGCGACCGAGCGCGTCGTCGACCGCAAAGGTGGACAAAGGGGCAGGGGGATCGTCGACCACGGCCCGCACGATGGCGAGGGGGCTGGCCCCCGAAAACGGCGCGGCGCCCGCCAGCATCTCGTAGAGCACCACGCTGGCGGCCCAAAGATCGGAGCGCGCATCCGCAGTCTCGCCCGTCGCTTGCTCGGGCGACATGTACATGGGGCTGCCCAACAGCGTCCCGTCGCGGGTCATCCGGAAGGGCTTGGTCCCTTCGATCCGCGCAATGCCAAAGTCGATCAGCTTGGCCACGGTTTCGCCCGCGGTCCCGACCTCGGCGAGGAACACATTCTCCGGTTTCACGTCGCGATGAACGACGCCGTGGTCGTGTGCGTGGTGGAGACCGTCCAGGATCCCGATGGCGATGTGAACGGCTTCAGGCGCGGCGAGCGCGCGGGTGCCGTCTTCGATGACGGTGGCCAAGTCCTGACCCCGCAGACGCTCCATGACGAGAAAGGGCTGGCCCTCGTCCGTCTCTCCCACGTCCTGAATGCGGACGATGTGGGGATGTACCAAGCGCGCGGTGGCGCGCGCCTCCCGCAGAAATCGGCGGCCAGCTTCAGCGTGGCTGCGAAGGGCGATGTCGCGATGCAACGCCTTCACGGCGACGTCGATGTCGAGCACGCGGTCGTGGGCCACCCACACCGTGCCCATGCCTCCCGAGCCGACTTCTTCCCTGAGGGCATACCGACCTCGCACGACGTCGCCCGAACGTAGCTCGCGCCACGTCGCGGAGCTTCGCGCGCCCTCGTCGTGCGACGCCGTGACGACGGACGGCGCTTGACGAGCGTCGACGCCTTCGTCGCCCTCGGCCTCGTCACGGCTGGGAAGCCCTGGCTGCGATCCCCGCACCATGCCCCGAAGGTTACGCAAGCGGCGAGCCACGGCAAACCATGATGTGACGGGCGCGCTCCGACGGCCGACCGGCGTCTTGGTGAGGACATCGGCGCCGAGGAGGTCGGCACGGGGTAACCCCACGTTTTCCGCCGATCGCGGCTGGGGTGAAGGTACGCCCCGACCGGGGCAAAACGTCTCGCGAAGCGCCGGAAAACCATGCGTGGGACGTGTAGGCACGGAGGTTGCGGAGGGGAGCGACGAACCCTGGACAAAGGAACCAAAACATGAAAGCAGCCCTCATCCCCCTCGTGCTCGGCGCCGTCGCTTGCGGCGGAACCGCCGTGCCTACCTCTGAAGTCGCAGACACCGAAGCGGCCATCCGGTCCGCGCAAGAGGTCGGTGCGCGCAACGTTCCGCAGGCCGCGCTGCACCTCGAATACGCCCAGCAGCACATGACGAAGGCGAAGGAATACATGTCGGAGGAAGAGGGCGAGCCGGCGCTGCGCGCGCTCGATAAGGCCGAGGCTGACGCGAACCTCGCCCTGGAAATGGCGCGAAGCGCACAGGCCCGAACCGAGGCGCAGGAGGCATTGCGCGAGGTGAACGAACTTCGCAAAAACGCTTCTGTTTACAGCCGAATTGGAGACTCTTGATGAATAAGCTCACCCTCGCCACCCTTACGCTCGCAGGCATCGGCATGACTGGTTGCGCGGCGACCCCCCCCTCCCAGCAGCTTCTCTCCGCGCGAGACGCGTTTCGCCAAGCGGAACAAAGCACCGCGAGCCAGCTCGAGCCCGAGCACGTGCAGCGCGCCAAAGTCGCCCTGAACAAGGCGGAGATGGCCCACGACGACGAGCCGCAGAGCGAGCAAGAAAAACACCTCGCCTACCTCGCGGAGCGAAAGGCGCAACTCGCGATGGCACTCGCGGAGCGCACCTCGGCCGAGCGCGCGAAGGCGCAGGCCGAGAAGGAATACAAGTCCCTCCTCGTAGATCAAAACCAAAACGCCGAAGCGCGAGCGAACGTGGCCAACCGCGAGGCCGATGCGGCCGAGCGCAACGCTGCGGCGGCGCGTAGCGATGCGCAAAAGAACGCAGCCGAGCTCGCCACGGAACGGCAAGCCCGAATGGAGGCGGAAAAGAAGCTCTCCGCCGCGCGGGAGCGACTGACGTCGGCCCTCGACAAGATCGCCGACCTGTCGCAGGTCGAGACCAAGGACCGCGAGGTCGTGATCACGCTGAACGGCGCCGTCCTGTTCGAGGTCGGCAAGTCGAAGCTCATGCCAAGCGCTCAGGAAAAACTCCGGGAGGTCGCGGCGGTGCTCAAACAGGAGCAAGACGGCCGCAGCATCGTGGTCGAGGGCCACACCGATTCACAGGGCACAGACCAGTACAACCTACAGTTGTCCAAGTCGCGAGCGCAGGCGGTGGTCGATTATCTCATCTCCCAGGGCGTCGATCGCAATCGGATCAAGGCGGTGGGGCGTGGCGAAGCCGAACCCACGGCGTCGAATCAAACGCCGGAAGGCCGTGCCAACAACCGTCGCGTAGAGATTCATCTCCGCGACGAAAGCTGACGCAAAGACGGACGAGCGGCCGTGAGTGAGCGGCCATCTCGAGCAGCTTCCTTTCTTGCTGGTCCCATCCCACCGCCGCCGAGGATGACGACCTCGGCGGCGGTTTTTCGTTCTCAATGAATCGTCGCTTCTACGGGCGCCACGGACAGAGGGGGGCGGCCCACGCGCCCGCGCGACGAAGTTCAGCGGGAGGCGACGAAACCGTGGGCGTCGTGGCGACGACGACGCGCCTCGTCGTCGAAACGATCGAGCATCATGACCTTGTGCCAAGCCGCGACGAACGTCTCGAGAAAGCGGGACACCCCGTCGTCGGCGGCAAACACCTCCGAGATGGCGCGCAGCGTCGCGTCCGCCCCGAAGATGAGGTCACAGCGCGTCGCGGTGTAGCGCAGCGCTCGCGACGCGCGATCGCGTAGCTCAAACCGTCCCTGATCCTCCTCGCAGGGCGTGACCACGAAGTCCATCGACGTGATGTTCACGAAGAAGTCGGTAGACAAGCTTCCTGGCCGGTGGGTGAGCACCCCGTCGCGGCTGCCGTCGTAGTTCGTCTCGAGGACGCGAAGACCGCCCACGAGCGCACACCACTCGGGCGCGGTGAGACCAAGCAGGGCTGCACGGTCGAGAAACAGCTGTTCAGACTGAACGCCATCGAAGGTCACGTCGTGGTCGATGAAGTTGCGGAATCCGTCCGCGACTGGACGCAGATGGTCCATCTGCTCGACGTCGGTTTGGTCGGCCGCGGCATCCATTCTTCCGGGTACGAAGGGAACGGCGATCGCGTGTCCTGCCCTTTCGGCCGCCGCTTCGAGCGCCGTGCCCCCCGCCAGTACGATGAGGTCGGCCATCGAGACGCGTTTTTCGCCCCCCGACTGGTTGAAGCTCTCTTGGATCTCTCCCAGCGTCGACAGCACGTCAGCGAGCGCTTCCGGGCGATTGACCACCCAGTCCTTCATCGGGGCGAGGCGAATGCGCGCGCCGTTGGCGCCACCCCGGTGATCGGAGTGGCGAAAGGTCGATGCAGACGCCCAAGCTGTCGAGACCAAGTCCGAGGTGGAGAGGCCTGCCTCCCGGATCTTCGCTTTGAGCCGTGTGACGTCGTTATCATCGACGAGCGGGTGGTCGCATCTGGGGATGGGGTCCTGCCAGAGAAGGTCCTCGGTCGGCACTTCGGGTCCGAGGTAGCGGGTCTTCGGGCCCATGTCGCGATGGGTGAGCTTGAACCACGCTCGGGCGAAAGCATCCGTGAAGGCATCGAAGTCCTCGAGGAACCGCCGGCAGACGGCGCGGTACGCAGGGTCGACCTTCAGCGCGATGTCCGTGGTCATCATCATCAGCGGGTGCTCGAGGCCGGCGCGATGGGCGTCCGGCGTCTTCGGGGCGTCGGGATCAACCGGTTCCCATTGAATCGTTCCCTGTGGACCCTCGATTTTTCGCCACTCGTAGCCGAAGAGAAGTTCCAGGTAGTCATTGTCCCAGCGCGTCGGATGTGGCGTCCAAGAGCCCTCGATGCCGTTGGTGTAGGTGTGCTCCGCGTTCCCTTTCCCGTGGCGGTTGATCCAGCCCAAGCCCATCGCCTCGAGGGGAGCGCCGTCGGGAGGCGGTCCCACCGCGTCGGCGGGGGATCCGCCGTGGCTTTTGCCAAACGCGTGTCCACCGGCGATGAGGGCGACGGTTTCCTCGTCGTTCATCGCCATTCGAGCAAAGCTCTCGCGAATGTCGCGGGCGGCAGCGCGAGGGTTTCCGTCTTGGTTTGGGCCCTCGGGGTGGACGTAAATCAGCGACTGGTGGGTGGCCCCGAGCGGATTCTCGAGGTCGTAGTAGGCCTCGTGCACATCGCCCTTCCAGCGTTGGTCGCGCGTGACCATCTCGGTCTCCGGACCCCAGTAGGTGCTCCAGTCTGCTTCGTAGGCGTCGATGCGTCCTCCTCCAAAGCCAAAGGTCTGGAGGCCCATCGACTCCAGCGCGCAGTTTCCCGTGAGGACGATCAGATCGGCCCACGACAACGCCGCGCCGTACTTGCGCTTGATGGGCCACAACAAACGGCGTGATTTGTCGATGTTGCCGTTGTCTTCCCACGAGTTGAGGGGCGCAAAGCGTTGGAGGCCCTCGCCCGCTCCGCCCCGGCCGTCGGCGATCCGGTACGTCCCCGCGGCGTGCCACGCCATGCGGACCATTTGCGGGCCGTAGTGACCGTAGTCGGAGGGCCACCAATCGACCGACGAGGTCAGCAGGGCTTTGATGTCCTCTTTCACTTGATTGAGGTCGAGGCTCGCGAAAGCGGCGGCATAATCGAAGTCGCCGCCGAGCGGATTCCCCGCCGGCGGCTCGCGGTGAAGGAGTTCGACTTTAAGTCGTTTTGGCCACCAGTCGTCGAGGGTGGGGCCGGTGCCTTGGGCGCCGCCGACGCGCGTGCCGCGGAAGGGGCACGGCCCCGTAGTTGCTTCCTTGAGTACAGAATCGTTCACGAAATGCTCCAATCGTTCAAACATCGCCGACCACGTCGGCGAGGACAGCCAAGACACCGAATGCCTCGCGCGCACGAGGGGCATCCGGGAAGGGGCGAGGTAGGTTCAGCGATGAAGAACGCGGCGAAGCAGTCGCGCGGTCAACCCGAGGTCCAGTCCTGCCGAGGCAGGTGGTCTCGCTCGTGGGGGCGGTTGAAGTCGAGTTCGAGCGGGCCCCGGGGCACGAATCCCTTCGGATTCAGGTGAGGGTGGCTTCGGTAGTAGTGCGTCTTGATGTGGTCGAGGTCGACGGTCGAGGCCACCCCGGGGAGCTGATAGAGTTCTCGCACGTATCCCGACAGGGATTTGTAATCGTCGATGCGACGACCATTGCACTTGAAGTGGACGTAGTAGACGGCGTCGAACCGGATGAGTGTCGTGAACATACAAATGTCGGCGAGCGTCAGCGTGTCGCCGCACAGGTAGCGCTGGCGGGACAGCATGTCGTCGTGTTCGTCGAGCGCCTCGTAGAGCGCATCGAAGGCGCGCTCGTAGGCAACCTGGGTGCCCGCGAAACCGCAGCGATATACCCCGTTGTTGATGGGCTCGTAGATTTTCTCGATGGCGGCGTCGATCTCAGAGCGTTGGGCCGAGGGATAGAGGGAACCGCCCTGGTTTCCCAGCGAGGAGAACTTGGTCGCCAACATCCGGATGAGGTCGGATGACTCGTTGTTGACGATGTGGCGGCGATTCAGGTCCCACAGGACGGGGACGGTGACACGACCCGTGAAGTCTGGGCGGGTGGCCGTGTAGATGTCGCGGAGGAATTCGGCCCCGAAGGCGGGGTCGGCGTCACACCGGTCGCGGGCGGGGTCGAAGGCCCATCCGTCGTCTCCCATGAGCGGCGAAACGATCGCCACCGGAAGCGCGCGCTCGAGCCCCAGCAGCGCCCGCACCATGAGCACCCGACACGCCCACGGGCAGGCCAAAGATGCGTAGAGGAGGTACCGACCGGGCTGCGCTTCGGCGATGTCGTCGCGAAAGGATGAAGCCTGTCGCTCGAACGAACCGTCTTCGCCTTGCTCCCAGTCAGACTTTTTGACCCAGTGACCGTCTCGCAGAACGCCGCCCATGTCGGGCGCCTGGCAATAAACGTTCCCGGGCCGGTGGTTTCGGGTTCAGCGTGACGACACGGCGACGCCGCGCCTGAGAAGCGGCCAGAAGTACATTTCGTTAGGGCCGGTCCTCGGAGAACACCGCGGGGCATTTTGTCGCACTGCGGCGCCAAGTGACGCGGGCTCCCCGGTCGCGTCGAATCGGGCGCGCGCGGTTCGCCCCTGCGCCGAAAAACGGCGCGCTCGTTTCGGTTTTCGGAGTAAGCCTTCGGTCATGGCCGACCGCGCGATACGCCTCCTCACCCTCGACGATGCTACCATGGTGTCGCCCAACATTCGCCGTCTTCGTTTCTCGGGGGCGTCGCTCACCTCGTTTCCCAGCGGCTTCGAGGGGGGATACGTCAAACTGCTCTTCGATGCCGAGGGGCAGGCGCTCGACACCGATGACGCCTCGGTGCGGCCGTCGGCCCGGCGGAGCTACACGGTGCGCGCGGTCGACCCCGAGGCGCGCACCCTCACCCTCGAGGCGGCGCTCCACACGGTGCCCGGGGGGCGACTCGGACCCGCGACGCAGTGGGTCGCCACCGCGCAGCCTGGCGCTCGAATCGCGGTCATGGGCCCCGGGCCGGTCAAACGTCTTTCCCCGGACGCCGACCATGTGGTGGCGGTAGCAGACCCGACGGGGCTGGCTGCGCTCGCGGTCAATCTGGAGGTCTTGCCGGCCACGGCCCGGGGGTTCGCCATCGTCGAGGTGCTCGCCGAGGGAGACCGGCGCGACCTCGAGCGTCCGGAGGGGGTCGACGTGCAATGGGTCGTGAGCGCGACCCCGAGGGACGGCACGTCAGCGCTGATCCAGCGGCTTGTTGCGGCGCCCTGGCCGTCCGGTCGGGTGAGCTTCTGGGGCGCGGGGGAGTTCGAGGTGGTGCGCGAGATGCGTCGTTACGTCCTGGAGCGCGGCGTTCAGCCCGAGGACCTCTACCTTTCGAGCTATTGGAAGCGGGGCGCCACCGACGAACAACACAAGCTCGCAAAGAAGCAGGCGGCCGCGACGGCGTAGGAGCGTCGTCATGGATCTCGAGTCGCTGTTGCGGGACACCGCTCCGTTTTCGGCCCTCGACGCGGGTGCGGTCGGTGGGCTCGCCGTGAAGGCGGCGCGACGTGACGTGCCTTCTCCGGGCGACGTCGTCTTTCGCGAGGGCGCGCCGGGCGAGTACGTCTTCCTCGTCGCGGAGGGGTCGTTCGACGTGTTCAAACGCGCGCCCGGGGACGCGAGCGAGGTGCGGCTGCGCACGCTGGCGGTCGGTGAGGTGGGAGGACTCACGAGCATGGCCACCGAGGCGACGCGGTCGGCCACGCTCCGCGCCGGTGACGACGGCGGCGTGCTCGTCACCTGGGCCCGGCGCGATATCTCCTCGCTCGTCGACGCCCACCCGGCCTTTGCGCGCGCGGTGATCCGCCACCTGGGGGAAAAGGTCCGTCAGAAGACGCACCGGCTCGCCGCGCTCCGTTCTGTCGCCGACGACGAAGGGCGCACGCGCGTCGCGTTCTTCGATACGAAACCCTACGACCGTCGGAGTTTCGAGGCCGCGCGGCCCGAGACGCTGACCTTCGACTACCTGGAGCCCCGCCTCGACGCGGCGACGGCGGCGCTCGCCGATGGTGCGTCGATCGTCTGCGCGTTCGTCAACGACGTCCTCGACGCGCGGGTGCTGGCGCGGTTGGCGCACGACGGGGTGCGTCTCGTCGCGCTGCGGTGCGCGGGCTACAACCACGTCGACGTCGCGGCGGCGGAGCGGGTGGGGCTGACGGTGACTCGGGTCCCGGCGTACTCACCGCACGCGGTCGCCGAGCACGGGGTGGCGCTGATGCTGGCGCTCAACCGCAACGTCCACCGTGCCCATCAGCGCGTACGCGAAGGCAACTTCACCCTCGATGGGCTCGTCGGGTTTGACCTTCACGGTCGCACCGCCGGGCTCGTCGGCCTGGGAAAGATCGGCGCCCGTCTCGCGCGGATTCTCGAGGGCTTCGGCATGCGCGTCCTCGCTCACGACCCCTTCGTCGATCCGGCCGCGTCGGCCCGGCTCCCGGTGACGATGACCTCGCTCGAGCACCTGCTCGCCGCGGCCGACGTCGTGAGCCTCAATGCGCCGCTGACCCCCGACACGCATCACCTGATCGATGCGGCGCGACTCGCCCGGATGAAGCCCGGGGCGATGCTCATCAACACGAGCCGCGGCGGTCTCGTCGACACCCGCGCGCTCATCGAGGCGCTGAAGACGGGGCAACTCGGGGCCGCGGGCCTCGATGTGTACGAGGAGGAGGCCGATTACTTTTTCGAGGACCACTCGGCGACCGTCATCACCGACGACCTCCTCGCGCGCCTGATGACGTTCAACAACGTACTCATCACCAGCCATCAGGCGTTCCTCACCCGCGACGCGCTCGACAACATCGCCGGCGTCACCATCGCCAACATCGAGCAGTTTCTCGCCGGCCGCCGCGGCGCCGAGCTCGAGAACGTCGTACGTCCCGCACGATGATCGTGTCCCTCCGCGCCGGGGCAAGCGCTCGAGCCATCCCGCGGTGCGGGGGCGACGCCGCCGCGTCGGCGCCAACCGGCCGTTGGCGGCGGGGCGAATTGGAGTAAACTGCGCGACCTCGGGGCGGGGGTGCCTCGGGGCGACCACGGCGCGGCCCCGCTCGCGGGCCGGCCCCACCATCCATCCATCGACCGTACGAGGCATCACGCGTGAGCACCCATCAGGACCAACTCGACAAGATCCGCACCAAGCCCGGCTTCATCGCGGCGCTCGACCAGAGCGGGGGCAGCACGCCCAAGGCGCTGCTCGCCTACGGCGTGGGCGAAGACGCGTACGACGGCGAGGATGCGATGTTCGCCAAAGTGCACGAGATGCGCACGCGGATCATGACGAGTCCCGCATTCGACGGCGACCGGGTGCTCGGGGCCATCCTGTTCGAGAACACCTTGGACCGAGACGTCGAGGGTCAGCCTACGAGCCACTATCTGTGGCGGGTTCGAAAGGTGGTGCCCTTTCTCAAGATCGACAAGGGACTGGCGGAGCCCAACGATGGAGTCCGCCTGATGAAGCCCATCCCCACCCTCGACGCCTCGCTCGAGAAGGCAAAGGCCAAGGACGTGTTCGGGACCAAGATGCGTTCGGTCATTCTCCAGGCCAGCTCGAGCGGCATCGCCGCCAACGTGGCCCAGCAGTTCGAGATCGGCCACCGGATCGTCGCGGCGGGCTTGGTCCCCATCATCGAGCCCGAGGTCGATATCAACGCGCCCCAGAAAGCGGAGGCGGAGGCGATCCTTCACCGGGAGATCGCCGCCCATCTCGATGGGCTGGCGGCCGACCAGACGGTGATGCTCAAGCTCACGTTGCCGGAGAAGGACAATCTCTACCGCGACTTCGTCACCCACCCCCGGGTGGCCAAGGTCGTGGCCTTGTCGGGCGGCTACCCGCGCGATGAGGCCAACGCGCGCCTCGCCCGGCAGAACGGCATGGTGGCAAGCTTTTCGCGGGCGCTGGCCGAAGGGCTCTCGGCCCAGCAGAGCGACGCGGCGTTTCACGAGACGCTCGGCGCGTCGATCCAAAGCATCTACGACGCGTCCATGACCTGAACCGGGGCGCGCGCCATCGCGCCCCGGGGCGGCTGTCGGCTGGCGGTCACCGCGAGCGGGATGCTGCCGCTGTCTTCGTACATGTCGGTGCTGATGGCGGCGACGTGAGCGCGGCCAGAGGTCGCCGTCGCCAACGCATCGACGAAGCGTCGCAGGCGGGCGGGGTCGAGGGTAGCGCTCAATCGCTCCAGTCCGTAGGGATGCCTGTCCGCGGCGTGGCGGGGCGCCTGCCGGGTCGCCCGGCGCAAGGCATCACGGGCGCACGCAGCCGGTTGGGGGGTGAGGATCCACTGCAGGTGAAAGGGTCCCGGGGCGATCCGAAAGGCCCGCTCCTGGCAGCGGGCGAGCGCCGCCTCATCGGTCGCACGGGGACACCAATGGTCGGCGTAAAGCTGCGTCGAGCTGCCCCAAAAGCGGGCGTCGCGTCGCGCGACGTCATTGCCGTCGTCCGGTTCGTAGAACCAAACCACCCGCCCTCGGAGCGCCTGCACGAGGAGGGGCGCGGGACTTCCGGCGGCGGCGTGGGCGTCCCCCCGACCGAAGAGGCGGTCGCCGAGGCGAGAGACCACGGCACGTACCAGCGGGTCGTGGCCGCGCGCGCCGACCGCAAACTTGGTGGCCCGCACCACGACGAACTCGGTCGGCGCGGCCTCGAGAAACGCCGCGATGTCATCGAGCACCGACGTGAGCTCCGGACCGAGCAGACCATGGTGTATCCAGTAGCGCCCCTGGGCCTCGCAGAGCCGCAGATCGAGGAGGCGAATTCCGTCGTGGAGTTGGGTCGCGATCGGCTGGCGCTGTGCGCGAGACCAGGCGGCGATGGCGGGAAACAACCCGAGCGCGCGGATGAGGGGTGCGACGCGTCGGGCCTCGGCGGCGGCCCGGACCTGTTGCGCGGCGGCGGGGGCAAGCCGGTGCTGCAGCACGTAGGCGCCGCTGTCGTGACTTCCAGGAAGACACAACGACGCCAGGGGCCGCCGGTCGAACGAGGGATCGCGCAACCAGCGAGGGCGCGCGTGCGCTCGGGGCATGACGCAGGCGTCGCCCTGGGCCGATGGCGGCGCAAGCCGCGGCATGATCTCAGGGCGGAGGCGTTGGCGGAGGGTCGCGGCGGGTCAGCCGAACGTCAGCCCGAAGACGGACGCGAGAAGGCCCTGCTTAGGAATGCTCACCGGCTCGTCGTCGTCGGGATAGGCCTCGTCGCCGTCGTCCGCCGTGGCCCGGGAACGGAGGGGCGCGCGCACCCGCGTCACGTCCGCCTCGCCCACGCCGAACGGGAGGTGTTCTTCGTCGTCGGGCGCTGCGGCCGCGTCCGCCGCTTCCTTTTTCTCCGCCTCCTCGGCGTTGGCTGGTTCAGAGAGCGGGAAGTGTTGCGCGACGGAAAGCCAGCCGGCGTGAAAGAAGTCGTCGCGATGAACCACTTCGGCCGACCGCGGAATTTTTCCCGCCTCGACCCCGCGCTTCACCAGGGACCACGGCACCGGCCCGACCGTTTTCTCGTCGTTGCGCACCATCCACACCGCGTCTTCCGACGCGCCGGAGGAGGGGGCGCGAGGGTCGCGGGCGGGGCTCGGGTCGTGGGTGGAGGTCATGTCGTGTCGTACGCGACTTCACACGCCTTCTTCCCCCCGTCATCACTTTCTTTCCGGGCCGTGAACACGAGCGCCCCATCTTCGACCCCGCCGAGTTTCATCATCGCGTAATCTTTGAAGTAGTTTTGGTAGAGCCGCCACGGGGCGCGGTCCCCCTGGCGGGGCAACAGGTGGTGGGCACGCTGGAAATATCCACTCTTGAGCGTGACGAACGGCCCTTCGTCGCCCACCCCGACCGCGCGGGGCGTGCAGACCGCGTAGTCGTTGTCGTCCATGTGACGCAGCACCCGACAGACGAGGTCGGCGATGAGGTCGGCCTTGAGGGTCCAAGAGGCGTTGATGTACCCAAACACCATCGCCATGTTCGGCACCCCCTCCAGCATTGCCCCCTTGTAGTAGAGCCGCTCGCCGGTGTTGACGGGTTCGCCGTCGACCCTGAAGTCGGAGCCCCCGAGAACCTCCAGCACCAGCCCGGTGGCGGTGACCACGATGTCAGCTTCGAGGGTCCGACCCGACGCCAAGCGCACACCTTCGGGAACGAAGCGGTCGATGTGGTCGGTGACCACCGTCGCCTGCCCGTTCCGGATCGCTTCGAACAGGTCTCCATCGGGCACGGCACACAACCGTTCGTCCCAGACGTCATAACGGGGCGAGAAATGCTCGAGGTCCACATGCTCCCCCACCTCGCGCGCGACGCGCCGGAGCAGGAAGTCACGTGTGCGCTGAGGACGCCAGCGAGCGTAACCGTAGAGGCCCATGCTCAACAGAACGTTGCGGAAGCGGGTGATCGCATACACCGCCGCTTCGGGAAGGACGCGTCGCAGCGCATCGGTCATGCCATCCGCCCGTGGCACCGAGGCGACATAGCTCGGCGACCGCTGGAGCATCGTCACGGCCGCCGCGCGCTCGGCCAACGCGGGCACCAGTGTGACCGCGGTGGCCCCGCTCCCGATGACCACGACCCGCTTGCCCGCGTACTCGAGGTCCTCTGGCCACTGCTGCGGGTGAACCACCGTCCCCCGAAACGTCTCGCGGCCGGCAAACTCCGGCGTGTGCCCGTGGGCGTACTTGTAATAACCCGTGCACGCGACCACGAAACTGCAGGTCAACGTGATCGTCTCATCGGTGTCGTCGCGGCGGACCGTCAGCTCCCACCGCGCCCGCGGGCTCGACCAGTCGAGCGCCACCACCCGGTGGTGGAACCGAATCGCACCCTCGACGTCGAACTCCGCGGCGGTCTCGCGGATGTAGGCGAGGATGTCGCGGCCCCCGGCGATCGACACCGGGTTCGTCCAGGGCTTGAAGTTGTAGCCGAGGGTGTACATGTCGGAGTCGGACCGGATTCCGGGGTACCGGAATAGGTCCCACGTGCCGCCGATGGCGCCTCGCATCTCGAGAATCGCCAGCGACCGGCCGGGGTGGGCCCGGCGCAGATGAACGGCAGCGCCAATTCCACTGAGTCCAGCTCCGATGATGATGACGTCGAGGTGCTCCGCGACCATGCGCCACCGTACACCGCCTCGGGTGAACGTGCCGGTGTGGTAGGACCACGAGATGACCTCGGTGCTGTTCGTGTGCCTCGGCAACATCTGTCGGTCGCCCACCGCCGAGGGGGTGGTGCGACACCGCATCGAGGCGCGCCAGTTGGACGACCGGGTCGAGGTCGATTCGGCGGGGACGGTGAGCCATCACCGGGGTGAGCCCGCCGACGCCCGCATGCGCGAGCACGCGTCGCGTCGTGGCTACACGCTCACGAGTAGGGCCCGGCGGGTCGAGGCCTCCGACTTCGCGCGCTTCGACATGGTGGTGGCCATGGACGCAGCCAACCACGCCGACTTGCTCGAGCTTTCGGGCGGTGACCCAGACGGCAAAATCGTCCGCTTCTGCGATTTCGTTCCGGGCCGTGCCGGAGAAGATGTCCCGGATCCTTACTACGGGGGGCCCGAAGGGTTCGAGGAGGTCTTGGACCTGATCGAAGCAGGCGCCGACCCTCTGCTCGACCGCGCCTTGGAGCCGCCAGATTGATACCCGCGCCGATTCAGCGAGCCCTCGCGGCATCGTTGGGGGGCGAGGTGATGCGAGCAGACCCCGTGCGGGGGGGAGCCATCGCGCGCGCATGGCGCGTCCAGTTCGCCGACGGACGACGGTTCTTTGCGAAAACCCTCGCGGCATCGTCGGGAGATTTCGCCGCGGAGGCCGAGGGCTTGCGCGCCCTCGCCGCGGTCGGCGTGTTGCGCGTCCCGCGGGTGGTGGCGCACGGGGCGGTCGAAGACACGGGCTACCTCGTCCTCCGCTGGATCGCGTCGGGCCAACCAGCGTCCGACTACGACGCGCAGCTCGGCCGGGCGTTGGCCCATCACCACTTGGCCCAGCCGCGCCGGGGCGCGTCCCATCTGGTCGAGTCCTCTCGAGCAGAGCCTTCTCGAGCAGAGCCCCCTCGGGTAAGGCCGCCGGGGGCCTCGCCTCATCGCGCCGCTTCCGCGGCGAAGCGGTGCGGCTACGACCACGACAATTATCTGGGCGCGACGCCACAACCGAATCGTTGGGGTGACGATTGGTCCGATTTCTGGCGCGAGCGGCGGCTCGGTCACCAATGGGAGATCGCCCGCGCGGCACGCCCCGACGACCGTGAGCTGCTCGATGCCGTCGCGGCGGCCATGGCCGCTACCGACCGCCTGCTCGCGTCGGTGGAAGACGAGCCGATGTCGTTGCTCCACGGCGACTTGTGGTCGGGCAACGTCATCGCCGATGGCGAGGGGGTGCCCACGGTCATCGACCCGGCGGTCTACTACGGACACCGAGAGGCAGACTTCGGAATGTTTACGCTGTTCGGCGGCTTTGGGGATGCCTTCCTGTCCGCCTACCAGGAGGTGTGGCCGTTCGCGCCCGGCTGGCGGGCCCGACGACCGCTCTACGCCCTCTACCAGGCGTTGAATCATCTCCACCTCTTTGGCGATGCATACCGGGGGCGCTGCCTGGAACTGGCCCGTCGCGTGCGCTTCGGCGAGGAGCATGGCTGATGGGCCGGCGACTGCCGACGCTTCATCGTCAGGGGCATGCGCTTTCGGCGCCGCAGGTTCAGCTCGCGCATCTCGATGCCGCGGCGCCACGGACCTTCGAAGCATCGGTGGGAGGAGAGGTTCGGCGCAAGCGCACCACAACCCTCCAGATCAACGTCGGTCGCGTGTGCAACCAGGTGTGCCGGCACTGCCACGTCGATGCCGGTCCGGACCGCCGGGAACGCATGAGCGACGCGGTGGTCGAGGCCTGTCTCGATCGCATCGAGGACGGCAGCTTCTGCACGCTCGACATCACGGGGGGGGCACCGGAGATGCACCCCCGGTTTCGTGACATCGTCCGGCGGGCGACGGCGGCCGGGGCCACCGTGATGGACCGCTGTAACCTGACGATTCTCGACGTGCCGAGCTACCGGGACTTACCGGAGTTCTTTGCCGCGCACGGCGTCGAGGTGGTGGCTTCGTTGCCCTGGTACAGCGCCGAAGCGACCGACCGGCAGCGGGGCGACGGCGTCTTCGGGCCTTCGGTCGCCATGCTCCGCCGTCTCAATGACGTGGGGTATGGTCGCGACCCGCGACTGCGCCTTCATCTCGTAACCAATCCGTTGGGGGCTGCCCTCCCGCGGGCGCAGTGCGGCCTCGAATGCGAGTGGAAGACACAGCTGCAGGCCCGAGAGGGGGTCGTATTCAATCGCCTCTTCGTGCTGAACAACCTTCCCGTCAGCCGGTTTCTCACCGACCTCGTCGAGCGCGGGGAGCTTCAGCGCTACCTCGATGTGCTCGTTCAGGCGTTCAACCCCGATGCCGTTGGCGGGCTCATGTGCCGCGACACCCTATCGGTAGGCTACGACGGGCGTCTCTTCGATTGCGACTTCAACCAGATGCTCGATCTCTCCCTTCCCGAGACGATCTTCGAACTCTCGCCCGCCACCTTGGCGGGGCGGCGGGTACGGACGGCACCCCATTGTTTCGGTTGCACGGCCGGCAGCGGCTCGAGCTGCGGCGGGGCCATCGCGTGAGGGCTCCGGCGTCGGCGTCCGAAGTGTCGGCGATCGTTCCCACCTATCGGGAGGCGTCGCGTATCGGCGCCACGGTGAGGGCGCTGCGCGACGTATGCGACGAGGTCATCGTCTGCGATGCCCAGAGCCCGGACGGGTCGGCAGGGCAAGCGCGCGCGGCGGGCGCGACGGTGGTGTCGGTCGAGACGCCGGGGCGGGGCGCTCAGCTCAACGCGGGGGCGGCCGTGGCCGGCGGCGCGACGCTCGTGTTCGTGCACGCCGACACGACCATCCCCAAGGGCTTCCGAGCGGCGATCGACGACGCGCTGTCGGACCCGTGCGTGGTGGGGGGAAACTTTCGCCTTCGCTTCTGGCCGCCGAGCTGCGCCGCCCGGGGGTTCACATTCGCCAACGATCTGCGCCGTCGCTGGTTCGACATCTACTACGGCGACAGTTGCATCTTCGTCCGGACCGAAGTGTTTCGACGCCTCGGAGGCTTTCCCCCCTCGCCTATCCTCGAGGACTACGCGTTCGTGCGCGCCCTCGAGGCGCTCGGTCCGACGGCCTACATCACGTCGTGCGAGGTACGGAGCAGCGCCCGCCGCTTCGCCGACCACCCCTGGCGGACGCTCGCGTTGTGGACCTTTCTCCAAGCGGCCTACGGGGTCGGCGTCGACCCCCATCGTCTCGCCGCCCTTTATCGCCACGTCCGGTAGCGAGGCCGCAGCGCGTCTTCCGCAGCGCGGCGGCCGCATCGCGCGGGCCGCAGCGTCTCGGCGGCGAGACGCTGGTGGCGTGGCGCCCGCCTTCAGAAGTTGATGGGCAAGTCGCCGAGGCAACCAAAGGCGGCCTGGCAGGAGGCGTTCCCGTCATCCATGCAGTCCACGAAGCCGTCGAGGGTGTCGTCTTCCGTGCTGGAAGAGAGCACCGAGCAGCCGATGACGCATTGGCTCGCTTGGGAGGGGACGCAGCCGCGCACGGCGGGCGAAGACGCTCCGTACTGATCTTTCAGGACCTCGCAGGCCGCGCCCTGGTCGCAGTCGTCGTCCGTGGTGCACTCCGGCACGCATTGGCGCGCGGCGCAGACCGTTCCCGCCGCACAGCCCAGCCCGTCGACGAAGCAACGGGCAGGGCCTTCGCAGACGTCGTCTTCGTCCACGGCGCCGTCGCAATCATCGTCGCGGCCGTTGCACGCCTCGGTCGCCTGGCAAAGTCCGCAGGTGGTGGGAGAGGGGAGGCAGTACCCGTTGACCTCGGTGGTTCCCGCCGGACACGCCGGATCGGTGCCGAGCTCTTGCACGCACACGGTCTCGCCGAGCGAGGTCAGACTCTGACAGGCGAACCCGGGGGCGCAGTCGGCGCCCGTGCGACATCCGCCGCATTGGGCCGAGGCGCCGCATCCGGCGCCACAATCGTCACTCGGGGCCAAACAGGGCGCGCCGACGGTACAGTTCCCCGTGGCGAGCTGAACCGCGTGGTAGGCGTTGATCATGCCCGCGCCGTAGAACGGGGAAAGACCGGTCGCGCCGTCGTAGGCTCCGTACACCGGATCGATGGCGGTCGAGGAATCGGTGACGATCTGCCGCACTTCGGCCGCGGTGAGGGTCGGGTTGGCGGACAGCACGAGCCCGAGAACCCCCGAGACGAGCGGCGCGGCCGATGAGGTCCCCCCGAAGCTGTCGGTGTGACCGCCACCAGACTGGGTGGTGGTGATGCCCGTGAGGTGACCGTTCGAGGGGGCAGCCACGTCGACCGTGGGGCCAAAGGACGAATAGAATGACTTGGTACCCAGATCGCCGATGGCGCCGACCGCGATGACGTTCGGGTGGGTGCCGTAGTAGTCGAGGGGCCCGTTGTCGTTGCCCGCGGCGAAGACGACCACGGTCCCGAGTCCGCCGCGCCCGTTCTGTTCCGCGTTGTCGAGCGAGGTCGACACGATGAGGGGCATCGCGCCGATCGGGAGCGCGGACGACACGAACACGGGGTCGCCGGTGGAGAAGCCCCAGCTGTTGTTGATGATCGCGGCGCCGGCCTCGACTTGGTTGGTGAAGCCCTCGGCCACGTCCATGTCCGACAGTTGAAATCCGCCGAAGTCGCTCGGACCGAGCTGATGGGGCAGGAGGCGGCAGTTAGGACAGGCGCCGGCGCCGCCCTGGTCGTCGATGCCGGCGGTGGCGACGCCCGCGACGGACGTTCCGTGGTTGCCGTAGGTGCCGTTGGCGAGCGCCGTCTCCCAGTCGCTGTCGAAATTGAGCTCCGGTTCGAGGCGGCCCGCGAAGTCAGGATGGGTGATGTCGACACCGTCGTCGTTGATCGAGACGATGACCGCCGCATCTCCCTGGGTGAGGTCCCAGGCATCGGCGACGCGCGCGTCGACGCCCGTGACCGAGGGGGACTGCCCGGTGTTGAGGAGATGCCACTGATCGCCGAAAAGGGGATCCGATGGCACGTAGCGCCGGGTGTAGCGGCGGATCTGATCCAGCTCGGCCTTCAGCCCGCGCCGCGCGAGGGTGGTGCGAAGGTCCAACGCGCGCCAGGGGTCGGCGACGTCGACGACCCGGAGGCTCGGAGCCCACCGGACGCCGCGCGAGGGGGCGAAGGCGCCGCGGCGCAGGGTTTCGCGCAACTTGGCGGCGGCGACGGCGTCGGGGACGTCCACGATGACGGTACCGGTGGCGGCGCTCATCCTTCCGGCGCGATCGTAAAACGTCGGCAAGACCTGCCCCCACCGGGCGAGGGCGAGGATGTCGTCGGAGGTCGCCTCGTCTGTGAATCGGATCTCGGCGACGTCGCCCACCAGACGGACGAGTTTCAGCGCGGGAAATGTCGAGAGGTCGAGCGTAGCATCCACGCGAAACAAGAACGCCGTGTCGGCGAAACGGTAGGCCGGCGGCGGTTCGTGGGGCTGTTGCAGAGGCTCGAGGGCGGCGCCGAAGAAACACACGCAGACCCGGTCGCAGGCGTTCTGCACGGCGGGATGGTCCAGCCAGCCCCCGCAGTTCTGTACGGCGCCGCAGGCCTCCTGCGCCGTGCAACAGAGAAAGTTCCCCGAGACGTCGTCCCAGATCGGACCGTTCTGCGCGATCCCGCAGCGGGTCAGGCATTCGGCTTCGTCGAGAGGGAATTCGACCGATGCGTCGCCGTCGCACGCGGCGAGTCGCTCGCAGGCCGCCTCGCAGTCGGCGGTGCACGACGAGGGAAAGTTCGCCGGGTCGCCACGGCCCGTGAAGACGTCCCCACCGCCTCCGCCGCTCGCCCCCACGTTGGCGCCGCCAGGACCACCGCCCCCCGTCTCGTCGATGGGGACGGGTGGGGTTTCTTCGACCTCATCCCCGCAGCCGGCCGCGAGCGCGAGGCCACCGAGAGACGTCAGGGTCAGAGTCCAAAAGCGCAACATGTTCATGGCGTCGTCCACCTCGCCCGGCCCGCTCATGGTTGAAGCGGCCATGCGGCGCGGGAGCCTACCACAGGCTCATCTTTCGCCGCCGGGCCGACGCGCACCCCGCCCGGGTCTCTGCGACCGCGGGGCCGTGGATCAGCCTGCACGCATGGTCGACAAATGAACCATGGTTCATGTCTCACCTTTTCGATCCCCATGGCCCCCGTGACCCGTGGTTCAGCTAATGCATCCGGCCATGTAGGTGGAAGTAAACAACTGTACCGTTTGGTGGCACTTTCGTTGCTACTCCGGCGCGGCATGAAGATCCGAAGATGGATGATGGGGGCGCTCGTCGGTGCGCCGATGCTGACCGCGTGCGCAACGACGGATGACATCGGTACGACCGACCCGCAGTACAACACGTCGCTGATTGAAGATGGCGTCTACACCCTCGAGGGCGAACGGCACTGGGACGTCGACGTCGCGGGCAACGAGATTTACGCGGTGAATCCGACCGGCCGCACCAGCCTGGACGTGTTCGACCTCGCGACACGCGAGTTCGTGCGGAGCATTCCCGCCAACCCCGACTACCCTCCCGTCGAGATGGATGACCTCGGGGAGGCCTTCGAGGACTACGTCTTCAACCCGCGCTTTCAGCTCGAGGGCGTTCAGGCCGATCCGGCGCGTGACGACATCATCGTGTGGGGCGAGCGCGACGAGCACTTCACGCTCTCCGACGGAGGCTTTCTCCCCCTGCCTCCGATGCGCAAGTCCTTCGTGATCCAGAGTCTCAGCCCCGACGGCGCCGAGGTGAACTGGAGCTTGTCGTTCGACCTGCGTGGCGCGTACCGAAGCGCGTCGGTGCCCACGCTGTCCGTCTACGTCCAGGAAGGGACCATCGCCCTTGCGTACAGCCAGAGCAACGGCCCCTCGTTCGTCGCGACCTATCCGGAGCCCGAGGAGGGGCACCAGACCCTGCAGCTCATCGAAGACGAGAGCGTCGCGCTTCCTGTCGCTGAGTACGCCAGCCGTGAAGACGTCGAAGTCATTCGGGGCCTGGGCTCAGGCTTGGACGACGGCGCCTTCACGGTGGCGGCGTCGGACGGCCTGTTCTCGCTCGATGGCGGGCTGCAATCGCTCGCCAAAATGACCTTCGCCGACGACTTCTACGTCATGGACGCGCGCACCGTCGGCGACGCGGTCTACGCCGTGGACCTCAACGGATATCTCTACCAAGTCTCCGCCGCCGACGGCAGCCTCCGGAACACCTACCCGTTGGAGGTCGAGGGTCGCTCGATCGACGTCGAGGGCAGCAAGCTCATCATCGCAGACATCGAGGCCTTCCAGGTTCTCGACCTCGAAGACCTCCCCGAGCCGTTGGCGCCGGCCCCAGCCGATGATGACGCCGACGACGACGAGACGCTTCCGTCAGACGATGACGACGACGACGATGACGCGGGGGGCTGGTGCTGGTGGTGGTGGTGCTGACCCGCCCGCCTGTCTGTCGGCCGCGCCATTGACCCTTCGAGGTTGCGGCGCGGTCGCCTTCACTCCGGCCTTACTCTGCCCCGAACGCTACCCGCGGACTCACCCGCGGACCACGGGGCGGTTCTCCTGTGGGGTCAGTAACCCGCGTCGGCCAGGAGGCGACGGACGTCGTCGTCGAACTGCTCCCGCGTCCACACGGTGACGAGGGTCCCATCGTCCTTCAGGACCACGGCCATCTCCGGCGTGAGGTAGAGCACGCGCTTGCCGCCCCATTGGTTCAAACAAACCGCCGGGTGGCGGATCGCGTCGAGCACTTCCTGTGAGGTCGCCCCTCGTTCGAACTTTCGCGCGAGATAGTGGGAGATCGGATAGGGGTCGCCCCCCGTCGTTTCTGTTTTGGGATTCAGCCCCGTGATCTCGATCTGTCGGGGGGACGAGCACACGATGCTGTCGTATCCGACTTTGTAGCGACGGTTGGCGAGGTGGTACGCGTAGGAGGCCATCTCGGTCGACCCTATCGGAGATGCTCGCGGGCGGCCACGTCGACCCCGGAGGGCTTGTGCACTGGCGCCGGATCGACGAGGGGTGGCCCATCATGATGTGGGCGATGGGCGGCGTGGTCATCGGGCTTTCCGTCGGGCTGGTGGCGTTTTGGGGATGGGCGCGGCGTGGGTACCGCGACGCCCACGACGTCGACGTTTTGGTGGTCGGGGGCGGCGCGGCCGGTCTCACCGCGTCCGGGATGGCGGCGCGTCTGGGGGCCCGAGCGCTGCTCGTGGAATCGGCGCGACTCGGAGGGGACTGCACCTGGTACGGATGCGTCCCCAGCAAAGCGCTGCTCGCCACCGCTTCGGTGGTGCACCAGGCGCGAAGAGCAGACGCATACGGACTCGGGACGGCCGAGTTGGAGGTCGACTTGGCCGCCGTTCTCGACCGGGTGCGGGGCCTGCAGGAGGAGATCTACGAGGACGCCGACAGTCCCGAAGTGATGGGGGGGTACGGGGTTACCTGCGCCTCCGGGCGGGTACGATTTTTGGACCCCCACCGGGCGGAGATCGCCGGTGACGACGGGGAAACGCGGGAGGTGTCCTTTCGTTGGTGTGTCGTGGCGACCGGGTCCGAGCCTGCCATGCCCGACATCGAAGGCTTGGCCGACGCGGCGCCGAGCACCAACGAGACGCTCTTCGGTCTCGAGGTGCTCCCGCGGCGTTTGGTCGTCCTCGGCGGCGGCCCCATCGGGTGTGAGATGAGCCAGGCGTTTGCCCGCCTCGGGTCCGAGGTGACGCTCCTCCAACGGGGCACGCATCTCTTGCCGCGGGACCCCCCGGAGTTGGTGGCCCACCTGACGTCGGCGCTCAAACGGGAAGGCGTCGACGTACGTTGCGATGCCGAGGTGGTACGGGTTCGTCGTCGAGATGATGGGGCTCGTGCCCTCGACCTCGCCGATGGCACGGTGGTCGTCGGCGACGCGCTGCTGGTCGCAACCGGGCGCGTGCCCCGACTCGAGGGGTTGGGCCTCGACGCGGCGGGCGTGAAGACGTCGCCCGCTGGAATCGTGGTCGACGCCCGTGGCCGTACCAACGTGGCGCACATCTTTGCGACGGGCGACGTCGCAGTGGGACCGAAGTTCACGCACTGGGCCGAGCACGCTTCCAAGGTCGCGATCACCAACACCGTGTTGGGGGTCCCGAGTCGCTTGCAACCCGAGTCGTTGGTGTGGACGACCTACACCGACCCGGAAGTGGCCCATTGTGGCCTAGGGTTCGACGCGTTGCCCGATGACGCCGACACATATCGATTGCCCTACAGCAAGATCGATCGCGCCCTCACCGAGCGCCGTGAAGAGGGCATGATCCACGTCTACGCGCGCCGCGGTCGCATCCTCGGCGCCTCCGCCGTCGGTCATCTCGCCGGCGAGGTCGTCGCCGAGCTCGCGCTGGCCAAGCAGAACGGGATCACGATGCGCCGCCTCGCCGACACCATGCACAATTATCCGAGCTGGACCCTCGGCGCTCGTCGCGCCGCCGACCAGTGGTACATCCAGAACACCCCGGTCGGCCTGCTCCGGGTTTTGGGGCGTCTCCGCGGCCTCCGCGGCACCGTCCCCGACGTCGACCCCGACGAGGTCGTATGAATCGCGGGCGCCCGGCTGCGACGACAGGTTTCATCGTGACCCTTCAATGGTGCATCGAGGACGGATTTTCGATGTCTGCATCGGTCGAACCCGACGGGACGGGCGTTTTGCGTCGCGGCGGCGGAGGCGCCTCGGAGTAGCGTGCGCACCATGATGGCGAGGACATGGGGGGCGGTTGTCGTGTTGGCGCTGACGGCGGCGTCGGGGGCCGGGTGTGGGAGCGAAGACGGCGTGGCGACGACGGAGGGAGGGGAGACGACCGGGGTGACGACCTCCGGGTCGGGGATGCCGGCGGGGAGCGGGGGCGACGGCGCGGGCGGGGCCGACGGTACGGGCGGCTCCGACGGCACGGGCGGTACCGGCGGAGACGGTAAGGCGACGGTTTGCCTCGAAATGGTAGACGAGGCGCTGGCCTTTCTCGACGCCCTCGATGCGGACGCGTTCGAGGCGGCGACGGCGGACTTCGGCAGCGGCGACCACACCGCCTTCGAGTTCTTACCGCCGAACAGCGCGCCGCGCGCGGGGGTGAGCTGGAAGGACCTCGACATGGCGCAACGGGGACGACTGACGACGTTTCTGCAGTCGGCGTTCAGCGCCCCCGGCTACGCGAAGCTCGAGCAGATTCGGGCGCTCGAGTCGGTCCTCGCTATGCAGGAGTCGGGCGTGCCCTCCACGCCGAATCGCGACCCCGAGAACTACTTCATTCAGTTCTTCGGGACGCCCGTCCCCGACGGCGACCTCCCGTGGGGGTTCCGCTTCGAAGGCCATCATCTGTCGGTGCAGGCGGCCGTCATCGACTGCACCCTGTTTTCGGCGACCCCCGCGTTCTGGGGCGCGAGCCCGGAGATCACCCCGCTCTCCGCCGAGGTCACGACGGCGGAGAACTTGTTTGCGGGACTCGACGCGGGCCTTCAGACGATGGCCGAGGCGGGGTCGGTGGGTCCCAACGCCGTCAATGTTCGCGACGGGAAACTCGATCCGCTGTCGGCCGAGGGCCTTCGCTACGGAGACATGCCGGCGTCGGCGCAGACGGACCTGATCGCCCTCGTGGACCTCTATCTCGACAACATGAACGGGGCGATCGCGGCGGACCGCCGCGCGGCCATCGTCGCCGCCGGGCTCGACGACATCAGCTTTCTCTACGACGGCGGTAACTTCCGGGTCCTCGGGCCAACCTTCGTCATCGAGCTCGTCTACGCTGGTGGCGACCACATCCACTCGGTCTGGCGCGACTACGACGGCGATTACGGAGACGATCTGATCGCCCGTCACCTCGCCGCCGACCACCGCTGAGCGCGGCGCCGGGCGACATAGAGGTTGCGGGGAGGGGGGGCGAGGCTGGATGATCAGGCCGTGATGACGAGTGCCGTAGATCTCCACGCCGACGCCGACGCGCGCACCTGCTTTTTGATCGAACTCGAGGACGCGCCGGGGGCATTGGAGTCCGTGTTGCGCGAGTTTACCTCGGGGGGGATCAACCTCACCCACATCGAGTCGCGACCGTCCCGGGGGCGGACCTTCGATTTCTACATCGACTGCGAGGGGCGACTCGGGGACCCGAAAATCGACGCGGTCGTGGCGAGGTTGAGTCAGACCACGCCGAGCCTGCTCGTCCTCGACGACAAGCGGGTCCCTTGGTTTCCTCGCCAAGGTGCGGATCTCGACCGCATCGCCAACGTGACGCTCGATGCGGGCACCGACCTCGAGTCGGACCACCCGGGGTTTTCCGACCCGGTGTACCGGCAGCAGCGCGCGCGGATCGACGAGCTGGCGCGCGCGTTTCGGCACGGTGACGACATGCCCGTCATCGAGTACACGGATGAAGAGCAGCAGACCTGGCGGACCGTCTACGACCGGCTCGGCGACCTGCGCGAGCGGCACGCCTGTCGGGTCTACCTCGACATCTTCGAGACGCTGCAGCGAGAGAGCGGGCTCAGCGCCGACCGCATTCCCGAGGGACGGGAGATCAGCCGGTTTCTCGAGGCACGCACGGGGTTTCGGCTCCGCCCCGTCGCGGGGCTCTTGAGCGCGCGCCACTTTTTGAACGCGCTCGCGTTTCGGGTGCTCTTTTCGACCCAGTACATTCGTCACCACAGCAAGCCGCTCTACACGCCCGAACCCGACATCTGCCACGAGCTGCTCGGGCACGCGCCGATGTTCGGAGACCCGGCGTTTGCGGATCTGTCCCAGGAGATCGGCCTGGCAAGCCTCGGAGCGAGCGACGAGGACATCGAGCGGCTCGCTCGCTGCTACTGGTTCAGCGTCGAGTTCGGGCTCGTGCGCGAGCAAGGCGAGCACAAGGCGTACGGGGCCGGGCTTCTCTCGAGCTTCGGGGAACTCATCTACGCGTGCACCGGCCGCGATCCGGACACCGGAGATACGCCGGAATACCTCCCGTGGGAGCCCGAGGTGGCCGCAGAGCAAGACTACCCGATCACCAAGTATCAGCCCCGCTACTTCGTCGCCCCCTCGCTCCAGGACGCGACGACGCGGATGAAGGCGTTCTGTCAGAGCTTGTCGCGACCCTTTTACGCGCGCTACCAGCCGTTGACCGACCGCATCTGGGTCGACCGCGCCGTTCGGCGCGAAGATTAGCCGGGGTCGTCGCGTTCATCGCGCCTGGGGCTACTACCTCATCTGGTTGTTGCGCGGACGCTTGCTGACCGTCCGCTGGGCCATTACGACCCGGTGATGTCGAAGCGCGTGACGATCTTTCACCACGGCGGGTGAAGCACCTCGAAGCATGCCTTGGCGGTCGCCGAGGAGAAGGGCCTGGAGGTCACCATCGTGAACTACCAAAAGAAGGCCGAGCGCCCCGATCGCGCTACGCTGCAGCAGCTCGTCGATGCGCTCGAGGATCCCGTGGAGGACCTCGTGCGCAAGGACGCTCAGTTCAAAAAACTCGGCCTCGACCCCGACGACTACGTGGGGGCGCCGGCGGCGGTGGTCGCATTGCTGGCCGAGGAGCCGAAGCTGTTGCAACGGCCGGTGCTGATGCGCGGCGGTCGGGCGATCATCGGCCGTCCTCGAGATCGCGTGGGACCCTTCTTGTCCTGAGCGAAGCCGCATGACCTACGTCATCGGCGTGCCGCCTCTCCCGAGCGTCGCGGTGCACGGAGAGGCGACGCGTCGTTTCCCCGTCCGACGCATCTTCTGTGTCGGCCGCAATTACGCGGGCCACGCGCGCGAGATGGGTTCGGATCCCGAGCGAGAGCCGCCGTTTTTCTTCACGAAGCCGTCTGACGCCGTCGTCGATGCCGGGTGTCCCGTGGCTTACCCGCCCCAAACCTCCGAACTTCACCACGAAGTCGAACTCGTGGTCGCGCTTCGCTCCGGCGGTCGCGACCTCGACCCGAACGATGCCCTTCGCCACGTGTACGGCTACGCGGTGGGCAACGACCTGACGCGGCGTGACCTGCAGCGCGAGGCCAAGGCGCGGAGGCGACCGTGGGCGCTCGCCAAGGGCTTCGACGGGGCCGCGGTGTTCGGACCGCTTCACCCGGCGGTCGAGGTCGGGCATCCCCAGCGCGGCGCGATCTCGTTGTGGGTGGACGACGAAGTCCGGCAGCAAGGGGACCTCAGCGATATGATCTGGTCGCCGGCCGAGGTCATCGCCCACCTCTCGCGGTCCCTCACCCTGGGGGCGGGGGACTGCATCATGACGGGGACGCCGGCCGGCGTCGGGCCCCTCACGCCCCATCAGACGTGTCGGGCGCGCATCGAAGGGCTCGGCGAAGCCGCGACGAATCTCGTCGTGGCCCGGTCGTGAGGACGAGGGGACGACCCGCCACCCCGGACGAAGGTGTTCCCCGGGGGCGAGGCCCACTGGCTCTCCTCGGGCGCCGGTGGTTTGATGGGTTCATGACGTGTCGCGTGTCGCGGGCCCTCCGAGTGTCTTCGTCGCTCTGGTGCGTGCTCGTGGCCGGCGGGGCCACGGTCGTCGGAGCCTGCGGGGGGATCGCGGTCATCGACGACGGAGAGGGCGGTGGTGGTGGCGCTTCTGCGTCGACGGTCGGCAGTGTTTCGGTGACGACGACGACGACGACGGCCGCCGGAGGGGCGCCGACCGTCTCGGTGTCGTCGTCGACGACGAGCGGCAGCACCGGCGGGGCGCCGAGCATCCCCCCGTTGGTGGAGACGGAATTCGGGGTCGTGGCGCCCGGGATGGCGCTGCCGGTCATGGTGCCATCCAACGCCGTCGGCGTGACCGGCTACACCGAGTCCGTCGGCCTCGACGGCTTGGTGCGGATCGACGAGGTCATCGCTCCGGATGGTTTTTTCGTGGTCGCCGGGGCGGCGGTCCCCGGCGGCAACGCCACCTTCGAGCGCCCCCAAATCGTCACCGCGGCGGTCCCGCAGACCGATGACGCCCAGGCCATTCCCCTCCAGCCTGGGGTGTGGACGTTCGTTCCGGGCGGCGCGGCGGACTCGGCGTCGGTTTGGTACCGACAAACCCTCGACGGCGCCTTTCACGGAGGGGCCATCGACGTGAACGTGTTTCGCGTCCCGACCGCGGCCTCCGATGGGTACGTCAACCAAATCGTGTCGTCGGCGCTCGAGGGCTTCGCCGGTCTCACGGTGGGCACGGTGCGCAACTTCAGCCTCCCCTCCGTCTTCAGCGTGGTGGACGAAACCAACGCCTTTGCGCTGTTTCTCGAGACCGAGAACGCCCCTGGGCGGCCGGTGCTCAACGTGATGGTCGTCGACCTCATCGACTTCGGCGAGGTACAGCCCTTGGGGTTTTCTCCGGGCGTACCGGGCAACCCGCTCGTCAATGGGAGCTTTCAGAGTGCGGTGGTGATGTTGCCGACGGGCGACGCCGACATCGACACCACGACGCTGCGTCACGAAGCGGGTCACTTCGTGGGTCTGTCCCACACCAGCGAGCAAGAGATCGGCGTGCACGACCGCCTCGGCGATACGCCGGAATGCGCCGACGTCCTCGGCATCAACATCGGCTGCCCCGACGTCGACAATCTCATGTTTCCCTTCGCCATTCCGGGGAGCCTGCGCGAGCTGTCGTCGCTGCAGGCGGCGGTGATCCGGGCGAGTGCGGTCTACCGCGGCGCGGTCGCGCCGGGGGGAGGGTTCGCGGAGCCCCTCGACGGTTCGATGCGCGTTCGCCCCGCTCCCGTCGTTCCCCCTCCGGACGGTGCAGACGACGACGGGCGGGCGGTGGCGGCGTGGCGCGACCTGCGTCTCGCGCCCGAGGCGGAACGGCTGCTCGGGGCACACTGGTGCACCAAGGCGCACATCGACGATGGCGCGTTGGTACGGACGTACGCGGACGCCGCGACCCTCCTCCAGGTGGGGCGCGATGAAACGGCCCCGCCCTTCATCCGCGGCCGTGCGATCCGATATGCGGCCCGCAGCGGTGAGCTCGACTCCGGTGATCTCGACCGGATCGCTGTGATCGCGGCCAATCCCTCGGCCCCGCGTGGGGCGAGGCTCGGGGCGGTGCTCGGACTTCGCGACGTGGCGCCGGGCCGCTTGTCGGGACTCGGTCTCGGCGCGGACCGCGACCCGGTCGTCGCGCGCGTCGCCGTCCGTCGCTGACCCTCAGGAGTTCTCGGTCCGTGGCCCATCGTCAGCGAACGCGCCCACGGGTACGATGGCGGTCCCGGGTGGGGTGGGGCGTGGTGATGCTCTCAGGAGCGTTCGCGCTCTTCGTCGCCGTCGTTCTCGTCGACGGGTGGGCGGCCTTCGGATCGGCGCCCGAAGGGGCTCGTCGGTCCCGGATGGAGTCGTCGCCGGCGTGGGATGCCGACGCGGGCGCCTTCGAGAACGCCGAGCCGATGACCAACGACTTCTGGGGCATGTTCACGGAAGCCTTCGACGCCAGTGAATACGGCCGGCCTCGAGATGCGGTGCCCGTCGTCGCCGCCTCCGCCGCGGCCTTCGAAACACCACCACCCCGTGGCTTGCGGGTGACCTGGCTGGGTCATTCCACGACGCTCATCGAGATCGATGGGCGACGGGTTCTCACCGATCCCGTCTGGGGCCCCCGCACCTCTCCGGTCACCTGGCTCGGCCCGGAGCGCTGGTACGCGCCGCCGCTGCCCTTCGAGGCTTTGCCCGAGCTCGACGCGGTTCTGATCTCTCACGACCACTACGATCATCTCGACCACCCCACCGTGGTGCGTCTCGCCGCGCGCCAAGTTCCCTTTGTGGTTCCGCTCGGGGTCGGCGCCCACCTCGTCGCCTGGGGCGTACCGGAGGACCGTGTCGTCGAGCTCGACTGGTGGCAGGAACACGACGTCGGCGGGGGCCTCACCATCGCCGCTACGCCCGCGCGCCACGCCTCGGGTCGCTTCGTCGACGACCGCAACCGCACCCTCTGGGCGAGTTACGCGATCATCGGCCCGTCGCACCGGGTGTGGTTTTCGGGCGACACGGGCCTCTTCAACGCGCTCAGCGAAATCGGTGCCCGCTACGGCCCGTTCGACCTGACCATGGTCGAAGTCGGCGCCTACGGCCAGGCTTGGCCGGACTGGCACCTCGGCCCGGAGCAGGCGGTGCGCGCCCACCGGATGGTGCGGGGGCGCGTGATGCTCCCCATCCATTGGGGACTCTTCAATCTCGCCTACCACGGTTGGACGGAACCCATCGAACGGGTCCTCGTCGCCGCGGAGGCGAGCGCGGTCACGGTCGTCAGCCCGCGTCCCGGCGCCCGATTCGAGCCCGGCGACCCACCGCCGGTCGTTCCCTGGTGGCCGGAGCGACCCTGGCGCGAGGCCGACCAGTACCCCATCGTCGCCTCGGGCGTGCCGCCTGAGTGAGCGCGCCCGCCCGCCCGGTACGGTGCTACGTCGACCGCCATGCTGGTCTTGTTTGGCGGGGCGGCGCTGACCCCGGCGCGGGCGCGTCGTCTCCTCTCGCGCCTTCAAGCGAGCAATCCCGAGGTCTCGGGCCTCTCCGCGCATCACGTCCACCTCGTCGATGTCGCCGCCGATCTTTCGGTCGCGGAGAGAATGACGCTCGAGGCGCTGCTCGCCTACGGCTTCGATCCGGGGCTGACCGTTCCCGCGGTGACGGGCGCGCGGCGTTGGGTCGTTCCTCGGCTCGGCACGCAATCCCCCTGGTCGTCGAAGGCTACCGACATCGCGCGGGGGTGTGGACTTGCCGCGGTCCGCCGGATCGAGCGCGGCGTGCAATACGTCTTCGCGGGCACCATCGCCGACGAGACGGCGCTGCGGGCAGACGTGCACGACCGTATGACGGAGTCGGTCCTCAATGAGCCGAGCGAGGCCGCGGCCCTCTTCGCGCCCTCGGCGCCGCGTCCTCTGCGCACGATCCCGCTCGGGAACGACGGACCGGCCGCCCTCGCCCGGGCGAACGATGCTCTGGGGTTGGCGTTGTCGTCCGACGAGCAGCACTACCTCGTCGCGAGCTACACGGCGCTCGGTCGCGACCCGACCGACGTCGAGCTGATGATGTTCGCCCAGGCCAACAGCGAGCATTGCCGCCACAAGATCTTCAATGCCTCGTTCCGCGTCGACGGGACGCCCATGCCCGACGCGCTGTTCACGATGATTCGGCGAAGTACCGAAGCGAGCCCCGACGGGGTGCTCAGCGCCTACGCGGACAATGCCGCGGTGTTCGCGGGGGCGACTGCGGGGCGTTTCTTCGTCGATCCCGAGACGGGCACCTACCGCACCATGACGGAGCCCATCGACGTCCTCGTCAAGGTCGAGACGCACAACCACCCCACGGGGATCTCACCTTTTCCGGGGGCGGCGACAGGGTCGGGAGGAGAGATCCGCGACGAGGGCGCCACGGGGCGAGGCAGCAAGCCCAAAGCCGGTCTCGTCGGCTTCTGTGTCTCCGACCTCCATCTCCCCGGGTGCCCCCGGCCCTGGGAAGTGGCCCGCGGTCATGCGCCCCGCATGGCCTCGCCGTTGGACATCATGCTCGAGGGACCGCTCGGCGGCGCCGCCTTCAACAACGAGTTTGGGCGACCGGCCCTACTCGGGATCTTCCGAACGTTCGAATTGGAGGTCCCCGGTGACGACGGCCCCGCGGAGGTCCGCGGCTACCACAAGCCCATCATGCTTGCGGGTGGGCTTGGCAACATCCGCCGAGGCCACGTCGCGAAGGGCACCATCGAGGTCGGGGCGCCGGTGGTCGTTCTCGGCGGGCCGGCGATGTTGATCGGGCTCGGCGGGGGCGCGGCGTCGTCCGTGGGGGCGGGCGCTTCCGACGAAGCGCTCGATTTCGCCTCCGTACAGCGCGACAACCCCGAGATGCAGCGGCGCTGCCAAGAGGTGATCGATCGCTGTTGGGCCCTCGGCGACCAAAACCCCATCGTCGCCATCCACGACGTGGGCGCGGGGGGGCTATCGAACGCCCTCCCCGAGCTCATGCACGACAGCGGGCGTGGCGGTCACTTCGACCTCCGCCAAATCCCTTCGGCCGAGGTCGGGATGTCGCCACTCGAGCTTTGGTGCAACGAGGCGCAGGAGCGCTATGTGATCGGACTCGACCCGGCGCGGCGGGCCACCTTCGAAGCGATCGCGACCCGCGAGCGATGCCCCTTCGCGGTGGTCGGGACGGCCACCGCCGACGGTCGGCTTCGGGTCGACGGCGACGATGCAGAGGAGAGACCTATCGACGTGCCCCTCGATCTCGTCCTGGGCCGACCGCCGCGGATGGAGCGCGACGCGGTCACCCCGGCGCCGGTTCGCCACGCGTTCCGGCCCGACGAGATGCGGCGTGCGGGCACGCTCGAGGTGGCCGACGCGCTCGACCGCGTGCTTCGCTTGCCGACCGTCGGCGACAAGACCTTTCTCGTCACCATCGGCGACCGCACGGTGACGGGGTTGGTCGCCCGCGACCAGATGGTCGGTCCCCACCAAGTACCGGTCGCCGATGTCGCGGTCACCTTCAGCGCCTTCGACGGCACATGCGGCGAGGCGATGGCGATAGGCGAGCGGCCCCCGGTCGCTCTGATCGATGCTGCGGCCTCGGCCCGGATGGCGGTCGGCGAGGCGTTGACCAATCTCGTCGCCGCCGACGTGGCCGACACCGGCGACGTGCGCCTGTCGGCGAACTGGATGGCGGCCGCCGGTGCGCCCGGAGAAGACGCCCGGCTCTACGCCGCCGTGCGCGCGGTGGGCGTCGAGCTCGCGCCCGCGCTCGGGATCGCGATCCCGGTAGGAAAAGATTCGCTTTCGATGCGTGCGAGGTGGCGCGACGAGGACGGGCGCGACCAAGCGGTGACGGCGCCGCTGTCGCTCGTGGTCACGGCGTTCGCCTCCGTCGCCGACGTGCGCCTCACCCTGACCCCTGAGCTCGAGCGTCGCGACGACACCGAGCTGTGGGCGCTCGAGCTCGGGTCGCACCGTCGCCTCGGCGGGAGCGCGCTGGCCCAAGTGTACGGCCAGCTCGGAGATGAAGCCCCCGACGTCGACGACCCCGCGCGCCTTCGTGGCTTCGTGGCCGCGGTGGCCGCGCTCCGACGGGATGGGGTGGCGCGGGCCTATCACGACCGGTCGGACGGGGGCTTGGTGGTGACCCTGCTCGAGATGGCCTTCGCGACGGGCTGCGGCATGGAGATCGATCTCGCGGAGACGCCGCCCGCCGCGGCGCTGGCCGCCCTGTTCTGCGAAGAGTTGGGGGCGGTGGTGCAGATATCACGAGAGGACACGGGTCGACTGCATTCCCTCGCCGCGCACCATGGCTTGGTGGCGACACGGGTCGGGAGACCCCGATTCGACGGCAACGCTCAGGTGACGGTGACCGTCGGGGGGACGCGGCTCTACGAGGCGCCCCGGTGCGAGCTGAGGGCGGCGTGGTCGGAAACCACCCACGTCCTGCAGCGCCTGCGTGACGATCCCGACTGCGCGGACGAAGAGCACGCGGTTCGGCTCGACGACGACGCTCCGGGCCTCGCCGCGCGCGCGACGTTCGACCTCGACGCGACCACGTTCGTGGGCGCCGCCGGTGAGCGCCCGCGGGTGGCGATCCTCCGAGAGCAGGGGGTGAACGGGCAGGTCGAAATGGCGGCCGCCTTCGACCGGGCCGGGTTCGAGGCGGTCGACGTGCACATGTCGGATCTGTCGTCCCAGCGCCAACGTCTCAACGGCTTCGTCGGGTTGGTGGCCTGCGGTGGCTTTTCCTTCGGCGACGTGCTCGGGGCGGGCGCAGGCTGGGCGAAGTCGATTCTCTTTCACGAGCCGATGAAGCGGGCGTTCGCCGACTTTTTCGCGCGTCCGGATACCTTCGCCCTCGGCGTATGCAACGGCTGCCAGATGTTCGCTCACCTTCGTGAGCTCATCCATGGCGCCGCGGCGTGGCCGCACTTCGTGGCCAATCGGTCGGAGCGCTTCGAGGCGCGGCTCTCCCTCGTGCGCATCGAGCCCTCGCCTTCGATCTTCTTTCGCGACATGGAAGGTTCAGTACTCCCGGTCGCGGTGGCCCACGGCGAGGGCCGAGCCGACTGGTCTGAGGCAAAGCACGCGGTCGAGCTCGAGGCCGCGCGGCTCGTCGGGGCTCGGTACGTCCATCCTCGCGGGGAGGTCGCGACCACGTATCCCTACAATCCCAACGGTTCCCCGGGGGGCATCACGGCGGTGACGACCCCCGACGGCCGGGTCACCGCGATGATGCCGCACCCCGAGCGGGGCTTCCGGGCCCATCAACTCTCGTGGCGACCCGCGGAATGGGCGTCCGATGGCCCGTGGATGCGCATGTTCCGCAACGCCCGGGCCTTCGTCGGTTGATGGGACCAGCCGCGACTCAGCTGCCGCTGTTGTCGTAGTAGAAACGCTCGTGGACGACTTTGCCGTCTTTCCACGTCTGGACCGCGACCTGCTCCATGCGGACGCGTCCCCCGCCGCCCTTGAAGGTGAGGTCCATCCACGTCTCGATGAGGACCTTGCCGTGGTCGTCATCCGCGGCCATCGCGGTCACGCCCATGTCGTGAAACGCTTCGACGCTGGCGAGAAACTGCTCTTCGTACGTTCGGCACGTGGGTTTGCCTTCGCGCTTCCCTCGCGGCTCGTCCATCACGACATCGTCGGCGTAGTACTTGTCGAAGGCCTCCAGCAGCTTTCCCTGGGCCAGCATCTCGTACATGTCTCGTGCTGCTTCGCGGTTGGTCATGGTCATGTCTCCCCTTGAGGTGGTGGTGGTGGTGGTGGCGCGGAGAGGGTCGTGACGCGACGCCCCTCCGCCGTCCTCCCTACCTAAAGACGGACTCCGGGCGGCGCGAGGGCTTGGCGTGAACGGCATTCGTGCGCGAGGGCCACGAATCCCCGAAGGTCGGGCCGCCCGGAGCCGACGCCACGTCTGTTCCGACCGGACTCCGGGGGCCACCGGCGGTGGTGGTGGTGGTGGCGGTGGCGTTCATCCCGTGTTCCGGAGACCGAGGGCCACCCCCGACAGGGTCGAGCCCAGCGCCGTGGCGATGGGGGCACGTTGAGGGTCGTCCTCGGGGAGCGCGCGCTTGGCCCCGAGGAGATGGACCTGAAATACCGACAGCGCGTCGATCAACGGGTCGCGCTGCGCAAGTCGGGTGCCGAGGCGGTCGTGGTCGAGCAGACGGTCGCGTTCCCGAATGGCCAGCAGCGCCGTCATCGTCCGGTGAAACTCTTCGGCGAGCATACGAAACAGATTCTCGTCGCCGTCCAGATGGCGCACGAAGAGGGCCGCGATGTCGAGGTCGGCCTTTGCCATGACCATCTCGACCTTGCTCAACAGGTCGTCGAAGAACGGCCAGCGGGCGGCCATGTCGCGGGTGTTGGCGAGCGCCGCCGGCGTGCGCGTCGCCGCCTCGAGGGCGGTGCCGAGGCCGAGCCAAACGGGCACCATGAGACGGACCTGGGTCCAACCGAAGGTCCAAGGGATCGCTCGAATCCCCGCCATGCGCTCGGCGCCTTTCTCACGGTAGACGGGACGAGAGCCGAAGTGGACGTGGGCGAGCTCACGGACCGGAGTGACGTCGAGAAACATGCGAAAGAGCCGGTCGTCCTCGTGCACCCAACGCCGGTACACGCGGCGATTGGCTTCTGCTATCTCGTCCATCGTCGTGGCGAATCGGTCGATCGCAGGGCGATCGACCCCCTCGCGCCAGTCGCGCAGCGACGCGGCGAGGGCGCCGCCGTAGCTGACCTCGAGACTGCGTTCGGCCAGCGGCGAGAGCCCGTACTTCTGGGAGATCACCTCCCCCTGTTCGGTGATCTTGATCCCGTCGACGATGGTCCCGGGCGGAAGCGCGCCCAGAGCGCGGACCACCGGCGACCCGCCCCCCCGGCCGACGGTGCCTCCGAGGCCATGGAACAGGGTCAGTCGGACATCCGCGGTCCGCGCGACGGCGCTCAGTTCTTCCTGGGCGCGGTAGAGTCGCCACGCCGCGGGCAGGACCCCCACGTCCTTGGCCGAGTCGGAATAGCCGATCATGACCTCCTGACGGCGACCGCGCGCGGCGATCTGACGCGCGTAGACGTCGTCGGCGAAGAGCCGCGCCATGATGCCCGGTCCGGCGCTGAGGTCGGCGCCGGTCTCGAAGAGAGGCACGACGTCGATCGCCGACCGGGGCGCGTCTCCCGCGAGGTCGACGAGCCCCGCCTCGCGGGCCAGTAGCAGCACCCGGAGCACATCTTCCTCCGTCTTCGCCATCGAGATGATGTACGACTCGGCCGTCGGCGCTCCCGATTCCGCCTGCACGGCGGCCATCGCGGCGAACACCTCGCGCGTCTGCTGCGCGACCGCGTCGTCGAGCCTCGTTTGCGGTGCCAAGAGTGGTCGCCGGCCTCCGAGCTCGCGTCGCAACGCGGCCCCGTCGAGGGTGGCCATGCCGGCCGCCTCCGTGATGGCGGCGAGGGTTCTGGTGTGGACGTCCGCATGTTGGCGTACGTCGAGGTGAAAGCCGGCGAAGCCCGAGGTCGCGACCTGGGCCTGGAGGGGCGCGATCCATCGACGCGCCGAGAGGTGCGCGCCTCCTGCCTCGAGCGCGTGCGCGACCACCCGGAGGTCTTCCGCGAATGCCTCGGCATCTACGTAGGCGGCCGTGGGGTCGGTGACGTCGTCTTGGTCGTGACCATCATCATCATCGTCGTCGCCGTCGTTTTCGCGTCGCTCGAAACGGCGCACGGTCCGCGCCATCCGCGCCGTCATGTAGGCGAGCTTCAGACGCAGGGGCTCGTCGCGGTGCCAGCGACCTTTGTCGGCCCACACTTCGGGCAACGCCTCGCGATCCCGCTCGAGCGAGGTCCAGAGCGCGGCGGGAGCGGGGACCAAGGCCTCCGAGAGCGCCAACCGCTCTCGCAACGCCTCGAGCCGCCGTCGATAGCTACGGGTCACGGCGGTCGCGCTCCTCCGCGCGGCCGAGCGGGTGACCGCGGGCGTGACGAAGGGGTTTCCGTCCCGGTCGCCCCCGACCCAACTCCCGAACGGCACGCGGGGCGAGACCCCGAGCTCCTCTCCGTAGACGTCCGTGAACGCCGTCTCCAGGACGTCTTGGAGGGCAGCGCTCGCGCCGAGCAGTCGGTCCTCGAAGTACCAGAGGGCCGTACTGACCTCGTGACGAACGGACGGCCGCATCCGCGTCACCTCCGCGGTCAGCCACAACAGCTCCAGCTCGTTGTCGACGGCGCGCTCGTGGAGGGTGCGCTCGTTGGGGGCGGCGCGCTCGCGGGCGAGCAGCGCGTCGGCGATGCGGCTCTGCTGGGCCAGCAGGGTCTTTCGGGTCGCCTCCGTGGGGTGGGCGGTCAGCACGGGACGTACCTCGAGCGCTTCGATGCGCGCGCGCACCGTCGCGGCGTCGTGGCCTTCGTTGGCGAGGTCCTGGATCGTCTGCGCCAGCGCCCCCGCACTTCGATGTTCGGGGTCACGTCGCCTTCGGATCCGATCGACCTGCTCCGCCGTGTTGAGAAGCATGCAGCGTAGCGTGAGCACGCGGACCACCGTCACCGCGACGTCGGCTTTCACGAGGGCCACCCGCGCGAGCACGTCATCGAGGGCGGCGGCCGGATCGCCGGTGCGCCCTCTCCGCCGCCGGGCGCAGGCGGCGACGAGCTCTTCGGCGAGCTTCGCAACGGTGGCGCCGGCGAAACGGCGCACCACGGCGTCGAGCCGACGGCTCAGCCATGCCACGTCGCGGGCGAGCGCATCATGTTCCTCTTCAGCGGGTTCCCTCCGCGGCCGCATCGTCACCACCGGAGTCTACCCTTTGGCATTTCGTACCGGTACCAACCTGCCTTTCGTTCGCGCGGCCGGCAGGGGCCGGTATAGACCCGCCATGCGACACTCATATCGGGAGGGGGCCGTCAGCCCCGACGACGCCGTAGCGGTGGTAAGGACGGGCGCCCGCGTGTTTCTCCACGGGGCGTGCGCGACCCCGGTTCCGCTGGTTGAAGCCCTGGCCCGCCGGACCGATCTCACGGGCGTCGATCTCTACCATCTGCACACATCGGGCCCCGCCCCCTTCGTGAGCGAGGAGGCGGCGCCCCACATGCGGTCGAATTCTCTTTTCACCGGCCCCGCCTGTCGCGCGGCCATCGCGGCGGGCCGCGCCGACTTCATCCCGGTTTTTCTCTCCGACATCCCCGGCCTCTTCACGTCGGAACGAATTCCTCTCGACGTGGCCGTGGTTCAGGTATCGCCTCCGGACCGCCACGGACACTGTACGCTCGGCCCCTCGGTCGACGCGGCGCTCGCGGCCGTGCAGTCCGCCCGGGTCGTGGTGGCCGAGGTGAACGCGCAGATGCCGCGCACCTCGGGAAACGCCGCGTTCCCCTTCAGTGCGATCGACCGTTGGATCGCGACCGACCGACCTCTCGTCGCGCACCCGGCGCCGTCTGAAAGCGACGTGGAGGCGAAGATTGGTGCGTTGGTGGCCGACCTCGTCGAAGACGGCGCCACCCTGCAGATGGGGATCGGCGCCATCCCCGACGCCGTGATGCGTCGCCTCGACCAAAAGAACGACCTCGGGATCCACACGGAGATGTTCTCCGATAACGTCATCCCGCTCATCGAAAATGGGAACGTCAACAACCGGCGCAAGGCGGTCCACCAGGGGCGCACCGTCACGAGCTTCGTGGCCGGGACTCAGCGGCTCTTCGACTTCGTCGACGACAATCAGCGGGTCGAGTTCTACCCCTGCGACCGTACCAACGACACGGCCCTCATTCGGAAGAATCCCAAGGTGACGGCCATCAACTCCGCCCTCGAGGTCGACCTCACCGGCCAGGTCTGTGCGGACTCGATGGGTCATCGAATATATTCCGGGATCGGAGGTCAAATGGACTTCATCCGGGGCGCCGCGCGGTCGGTGGGGGGGAAGCCCATCATCGCCCTTCCTGCCACGGCGAAGGGAGGGAGCGTATCGCGCATCACGGCGGAGCTGAAACCAGGAGCGGGGGTCGTGACCACCCGCGGCCATGTCCACTGGGTGGTGACCGAGTACGGCGCCGTCGATCTTCACGGGCTCCCCCTCCGCCGGCGGGCCGAGGCGCTCGTCTCGATCGCTCACCCCGACGTCCGGCCGGAATTGCGTCGGCAGTGGGCGGGCACCCGCGTCATCGACCTGCGCCCGGGCTGACCCATCATCATGGACCTGACTTGGATCGGCATCGCCTTTCTCTTCGGCGTGGTGTTGAAGCAGCTGGGGCAGGCGCCGCTGCTCGGATTTTTGGCCGCGGGGTTCGCCATGTCCGAGCTCGGCCTCGATCCCGACCCCACGCTCCCGGCGTTGGCAAATTTCGGCGTCCAGCTTCTGTTGTTCGCGATCGGGCTGAAGCTCGACCTCCGCTCGCTGTTGCGCCCGCACGTGATGGGGGCTTCGCTGCTGCACACCGTGGCCTTCACCGCGGTGAGTGCGGGCGTGCTCGCCGTACCTCGCGCCTTAGGCGTAGGGGCCCTCGGGGGGCTCAGCGGGGCGGGATTGGTGGTCGTCGCCTTCGTGGGGTGTTTTTCGAGCACCCTCTTTTCGGTGAAAATCCTCGAGGAGCGCGACAACCTCGGCGCCCTCTACGGGCGGGTCATCATCGGATTCTTGGTCGTGCAAGACCTCGTCGCCGTCGCCTACCTCGGCATCACCAAGGGGACGGTACCCAGTCCATGGGCGGTGGGGCTGCTGGGGCTGGTCTTGCTGCGGCCGCTCATCGCGCGCGCCCTCGAGGCGGCGGGTCACCGGGAGTTGCTGGTGTTGCTCGGGGTGGCCCTGACGTTGGGGGGCGCCGAGCTCTTCGGGGCGGTGGGACTCAAAGAGGACCTCGGGCCCTTGGTCGCGGGAGCGCTGGTGGGCGGGATGCCGAAGGCGAAAGAGCTGTCGGAGGTCCTCCTCTCCCTCAAGGATCTGCTTCTCGTCGGGTTCTTCGTCACCATTGGACTCGGCGGACTTCCTGGTGTCGCCGAGCTCGGTCTCGCCTTCGGATTGGTCTTGCTGCTCCCCCTCAAGGGGGGCCTCTTCATGTGGCTCTTCACCCGCTTCGGCTTGCGGGCCCGCAGCGCTTGGCTCGCCTCGCTCGGGCTCACTCCGTACAGCGAGTTTGGGCTCATCGTTGCCGCCGTCGCCGTGAAGAAGGGATGGCTCGGCCCTTCGTGGCTCGTCACCCTCGCGGTGGCGATGGGATTGAGCTTCATCCCGATGTCGCTCATCAACCGGCGCGCATTCGCGGTGTTCGCGCGTTTTCGCGCCGCTTTCGTTCGGCTCGAGAGCGGGCGTCGCATTCCGGAAGAAGAACCGGTGCGGGTCGGTCCGGCGCGGGTGCTGGCGTTCGGTTTGGGGGCGGTCGGTGCGTCCGCCTACGCGCGGGCCCGGGAGGCGGTAGGGGACGAGGGGCTGGTGGGCTTCGACGTCGATGGGGCGGTGGTGGCCGAGTTGCGCGGACGGGGGCGGCGGGTGTTCGAGGCGAGTCCCACCGACGCCGATTTTTGGGACCGTCTCGAGATCGATCGCGAGCGGGTCGCGTTGGTCATGCTCTCGACGGACAGCCACGAGGAAAACCTCGCCGCCGTCGACCAACTGCGCGCCGCTGGCTACGAAGGGGCTATCGCGGCGACCGCCCGCTTCGACGACGAGGTGGCGGAGCTACGGGAGCGCGGGGTCGATGTGGCCTTTCACAAGCTCGCCGATGCGGGGCCAGCGTTTGCCGAGGCCGCCTTGATCCACATCGCGGCGCAAGAATCGGGCGCTGCTCGTGGGGAGGCAAGCGCGCCGACGTGAGGTACCATCGACCAGGTGAATCGAAGAGGACTGCTCGGGTTGTTGGTATCGCCCGTGGTCGGGCTCGGGGCCCCGCAGACGGCGTGGGCGGACGAGGCGTCCGCGCGCTTGGGGGTGCGTACCCACCACGTGGTGGCGGGGGACGAGCAGCCAGCGGTGGTGTTGGGACCGCGAGCAGACGTCGCGAAGGTCGAGATCACCATGACCCGATCCGACGGGAAGAAGCAGACCCTTCGCGCCACGAAGATCGCACGCGGGGAGGAGCGGGTGCTCGAAGTGACCCAGCCCTCCGGGTCCGCCTTCGACTACGAGGCCGCCTTCGTTGTGCATTGGGCGGAGGGCGACGAGGTGTCGCGCTTCAACATGCGGTTCCGGCTCACCCGCATTCGCGAGATGGAGCTGGTGTTTGACAAGCGCGACGTCGACCTCGATGCCCGCACCCTGACCTTCATCGTCAAAGGACCGGCCAAGGAGGCAGAGTTGGTGCTCCGCGGAGAGGGCAACGCGGTGCTCGCGACGGTCCGGAAGGACCTCTCCAAGCACGTGAGCGGGACCAAGATCACCCTATCCTATGAGGATCCGGGGGCAGAGATCCTCGTGCTCGACCTCAAGGTCTACGACCCCACCGGGGGCTACAAGGGGGTTCGCCTCACCCCCGTGAGCACCAGCATTCCCCACGACGACGTCGTCTTCGACAGCGGCAAGTGGAACATCAAGGCGGCGGAGGAACCGAAGCTCGAAGCGACGCTGGTCAAGGTTCGGGCCGCGATTGCGAAGTTCGAGGCGGCGGGTGTAGAGCTTCGCTTCAAGTTGTTCGTGGCGGGCTACACCGACACCGTCGGCAGTAAGGCGAGCAACCAAACGTTGTCGACGCAGCGCGCCCGGTCCATCGCGCGATGGTTCATCGGCCACGGCCTCCGCCTCGACGTCTACTACCAGGGCTTCGGAGAGGACGTCCTGGCCAAGCGCACGCCGGACGAGACGGACGAGCCCGAGAATCGACGGGCGCTCTACGTGCTCGCGACGCAGACGCCCGGCCGCAGCAGCCTCTTTCCTCGCACCAACTGGGTTCGCGCCAAGTGAACGTGGAGGGGGAGGTCAGTCGACGATGGACAGGCAGTCGAACCTCAGGTCGATCTTCGCATCCTCGTCGGCCTGAACGACCGCACACGCCCCGGGACACAGTTCGATGAGACCGTCCTGGATGAAGAACGAACTCGGCGTACACGCCGCCTCCGAGTCGACCTTGGTGTAGGTCGCGACCTCGGAGCCGCTCGAGCTGTACACGACCTCGACACTATCGAGATCGAGTTCTTCCCCGTCGGGGGGGTCGGGGATTTCGAATTCGCAGGCGACTTGCGCCCCATCGATGACGCCCTGGGCCATGAGCTGAAAGATCGATGAGTACTCGAGCGCACACGACGGGTAGCGGTAACCGTTGGTGAGAATGCTCAGCCCCTGGTACCCGGTGCCCGGGTCGACGGGTTGGCCCGCGCTACCGTTTTGGGTGCACTCTGCGGTGTTGATCGCTGTCGTGGCGGGGATGGGAACGCCGTAGGGATTCATGCCGTCGGCCATGAACTCCTGTTCGCTGATGATGCTCCAGAACGTGTAGTTGCGGTCGTCGACGGTCCCGAACTGGGCGGGGTCGAGTGCAAGAAGGGCAGCGTCCCAGGCGGCGGCCACCGCCGTGCCCCCCGCGGCATTGTTCTGGTCGTCGTAATCGAAGCCGCCGCCGAAGGAGCCATTCATGTTGCAAAGAACGCCATCGTCACTGATGGCGGTGATGAACTTGAAAGCGTCGGGGCGAAGCAGCGTGCTCCACCCGTTGGGATGAACGTTGAATTGGTCGGGCCCGATCGCGCCCCACGGAGGATTGTAGGCGAAGGGGGCCTCATACTGGTCGAGCAGGATACAGAGCGCGTCGTGGCTCTCGACCCGCACCGAATAGTGGAAAAAGTTCGGGGTCTCGACCGGCTGGCCGGGGATGCTGTCGCACCGCCCATTCATGTCGTTGTCGGGGATGCCACCGAGAGGCTGGCTGATGCATACGCTTTGCTGGCCGGCAGAACTCCCGAATTCGGCGACCAGGATGACGCGATAGTCGATGGGGGGGACGGCGCTGTTGAGAATGCTCGTGAAGTTCTGGTTGATCTGCGCCTCGACCTCCTCGATCTCGTCGCCCATGCTCCCGGAGTTGTCGATGACGAAGACGATGTCGACCGGCCGGTTGACGAGGTCAGCCTCCTGAGACACCTGAGCGCAGGAATCGTCTCCTCCCGAACCCCCGCTGCCACTCGTGGCGAACAAGCCCACGGTGTTGCTCGGGAGACCACCCCCGTCGGCCCCGTTCGCGCCGCTTCCGGAGACGCCGCCGCCCGCGCCATCGTCATCTGCGGTGCCGTCGCTGCTGCAGCCGTAGGCCGCCACCGCAACAAGTCCCGCGCATCCCAAGAAAAGTGCCCGCATGCCGACCATCACACGGGACGCGACGTCATTGGTCAAGACCCACCAGCGCGTTCCTCGCAAAGGGTTTTCCTCTGCTGAGGCCACAAGCGGCCGGCGCGACCGCGGCGCGAATCCGCGCGGCGTGGGACCGGCTGGGGCGCTACGGCGCTGGTCCGCTATTCCGCCGGTGCGCTATTCCGCTGGCTGAGGCGCAGGACGGGACAGGTCGTCGTCCGCGGGAGCCCACTCACCACTCCGGGCGCGCCAAGGGTTGCCCGACGGGCACGTCTCGGCTCGGAGGAACGCACGTCCGAGGAGTCCGGCCGCAACCACGGCGAGACCGGCACCCACGCCGCGCAGCACCGTGTCGGCAGTGGTGGCGCCGGCCGTATTCCAGGGCACCGCGAGCTCGCCGGCGAGGGCCAAGCCGGCGCCAAGCGTCGCGAGTCCGAAGCTCGTCTTCGCCGCGCCCTCGTCTGCCTGCCGACCCGTGCGGAGCGGCCACCAGTACAAGGCGGCGGCGGCGCCCGCAAAACCGGACATGGCCAACAGCAGCGCGAGTCCGAAGTTGCCGAAGAGCTGAACCCGAAACCAGGGCGCCATCCCGTGGGGCGCCGAGGCGACGCCGAGCCATGCGAAGGCAGCCCCCCACGCCGCCGCACCCAGCGCGAAGAGAAGCGGGGAAGCGACCATCACGTTTCCGCCCTGCAGACAGCTTAGGACGCGTCCTACCAGCAGTACCATGAGCGCGCAGGAGGCGACGGCGAAGAGGGCGCTCACGAGGAGGAACGAGCCGCTGCTCCCCACGACGTGCTGCCCCCACGCGAGAATGCTCGCGGTGGCGCTTGCGAAGATCGCCACCGTCATCATGCGTGAGTGGCTATTGGCGCGACCGCTCATGCCGCTGGCAACCTCGATGGCGACGCCCAGCACGGGCAACGCCGCGGTGTAGAGCAGAGGGTGCAACGCGAACCAAAACAGATGCATGAAGAGCGACGGGTCGCCCCCCGTTTCCGCGGTGAAGAGACTGAGCCCGAGCGCGCGGTCCCCGATGACGAGCACCAGGCTGAGCATCAGCACGGGGGCGCAGATCAGCACGACGATCGACCGGGCGTAGAGTGCCCACGCGAGCAGGGCGGGGCGACGGGGCCGGGCCGACGAAGCGCTTCGGTGGATCATCATCACGATGTTGAGGGCAGAGGTCACCGCGAACAGCGTGGCAAATGCGACCCCGCCAATCGCCATGTAGATGGCGTCGTTGACGACGTCCGGTCGCCACGCCGACTGGAAAAAGGCGCCGGCCACGACATCGCCGGAGCGGAAGAAAGGTGCGGCGAGGAACAGAGCGATACCGGCCGCGTACAACCACGCGCCAACGCGGTGCAGTCGCGGGAGCGGGAGTGGGCTCTCGGCGGCGCCCGCCTGACCGTCGCCCGCCTGACCGTCGCCAGCCTGACCACTGACTGCGGCCGCCCCTCGAGAAGGCGCCAGCAGCGACGGCAGCACCGTTTCGACCAAAACACCGGACAGTCCGGGGATCAGAATCGCAAAGGCCACCAGCGCGCGGTAACCGGCTACCCCGTCTCCGACAAGCGCCTCCAGCCCGGGGACGGAGCCGAGGGCCCGGAGCGCGAGGGCCCCCGAAGCCGCGACCAATAAAAACGAGACGATGCGCGCGCCGCTGGCGCGCGAAGACCCGACGGTGCTCCTGCCCATGAGCCGGCCCTTAAAGACTGGTCATGCGCTTGCCCATTGGCAGGTGCGTGGACGTGCCTTTTGACACCTTGCGTCATGGTCGTCTGCGGGTCCTCGTCGCGTAGGCCACCGCCTGCGTCGCATGCGTCAAGCTCGTCGCTAGACTACACCTCCGCCGTGCGGGACGTCCCACGTCGCCCGACGCGACCGCGCCTCGCCCCCGCCGAAAACCCGATGTCCTCCGACGCCTCTTTCCTCGTCTCGCGGCTGCGCGTGGTCGACAAGCCCGTGCATCGATTGGGGCTCTCGTTCAACTTTGGCATCGACGAGGCGGGGGTCGACGAAGCGGTCGAGCGGGGCATCAACTATCTGTTTTGGACCACGGCGAAGACCGGGCGGGCGCTCCCCGCGGTACGGCGGGCCCTCCGGCGGGATCGGGAGCGCATCGTGCTCGCGGCGGGGCCGAGCTTTGCGTTCTTCGGCGGGAACGTACGGCGCGGCACGGAACGTCTCCTCCGCAAGCTCGGTGTCGACCACATCGACGTGTTGCACCTCTTCTGGCTCGGAAAGATGTCGGCCTGGACCGACGACACCGTCGACGCGTTGCAGCGCCTTCGCGAAGAGGGAAAGGTTCGCGCGGTCGGGGCGAGCATTCACGACCGTACCCGGGCGGGGCGTCTCGCCCGCGAGGCTTCGGCCCTCGACCTGTTGATGGTCCGCTACAACGCCGCCCACCCCGGGGCGGAAAAGGACATCTTTCCCCATCTCGCCCTTCGCCGACCCAATGTCGTGGCCTACACCGCCACGCGGTGGCGAAAGTTGCTCACCGCGCCGCGGGGGTGGACCGGCCCGGTGATGACGGCGGGGGACTGCTACCGCTTCTGCTTGTCGAACGAGGACGTCGACGTGGTGCTGACCGGACCGTCCGACGCCGCTCAGCTCCGGGCCAACCTCGCGGCCGTCGAGGAGGGGGGGTCGCTCACCGAGGAGGAGATGGGCTGGATGCGGCGCTTCGGCCGCGCCGTCCACGGCTGAGGATCGCGCGTGGCGGCCCGCTCTTGAAACAAGGGAGGCGTCCTTATGTAGGCCGATGTCGGAGTTATCGGTGTGGCGTCGTCGCCACGAACCTACAATCGTCGTCGGAACCAACCCACAGTGGTCTCTCCGCCCGTGGTCGGTTCCGCGGGGGGCGCCAGCTGATGACGGCCGATTCGATTGGCACGAGGGTTGATCTCAACAAGCGCCTGACGCAGAAGGGCGCAGCATGGCGAAAGCGACGGTTTTTTCGACGGCGAGGGTTTGGGCGGCCCTCTTGAGTTTGGTGGTCGTGGCGGTCTCGGGGTCTGCCTCGGCGCAACCGGCGGTGGCCTGCGGGTTTGCCGTAGACGAGACGGAACCGTTCGTCGGCGAGTCCTTCGGGGGCACCGTCTCGTTCGACAGCACCGGCGACATCGGCTTCGCGCCGGCGATCGAGCTGTTCGTCGACGAGGACATCACCGTCACCGGGGCGAGCTACCTCGGCAACGCGGCGACCGCCGTCGACCTCGGGGTCGGGCCCGCGAGCGTCACCCATCCGACGACGGGTGAAGTGATCGCCGTGCCGGCCGGGCAGCGGCTGGTCCTCGTGCGCCTACCGCTCAGCAGCCTCGCGTCGACCGCCCCCACCGCCGACGTGACCCTCGATTTCGCGCTCGCCGCCGACGCTGCGGTCGGCACCCCGCTTACCATCGCGCCCACCTGCGCGTTCTTGTTCGGCGCTGACGCCCTCAACAACCTGACCACCGACCCGCCGGTCCGCGACGCCGCCCCCGCCGCCTCCGTGACGCCGTCCGTCATCCGCGTGGCGGTCGTCGCTCCCGAAAACTCGTGCACCGGCCCCAGCTACGCCTACACCTATACGATAGAGATCGACGTCGCCGCCGGGGCCAGCATCACGGGCACCCAGGTCAGCGCGCTCGTCGACGACGCCTTTCAGATCGACGCCGTGGCCATCGGCCCCGGCGCCGGCACGATTCAGCAGCCCACCGTCATCCCCCCGGCCCTGCCGGGCGGCGTCGTCGACGTCGACCTCGATCCCATCGTCGGCGCCCCCGGCGTCGACGTCGTCGTCACCATCGATGGGTTCATCCCCGAACTCGACGCCAGCTCCGGAGCGGTGCTCGACGCCGTCACCGGCGCCTCCAACGTTGGAACCATCGGGGTCGACGCCACCGTCGACAACGCGACCTACGCCCCGCCGGTCGGCGGTCCCGTGGCGCTGCCGGCGGTGTCCGACGTAGTGGCGACCACGCCGCACGACATCTTCATCGCGCAATCGGTGTCGGGTCCCCACGTCCCGGGCGAGACGGTCACCATCACCCAGAACGTCTGCACGTCCGACTTCTTCGACTTCACCAACGGAGGTCTCGTCACCAGCATCGACGACGGCCTCAGCTACGTCGGCACCACCGGGGGGACGGGGTCGACCACCGCTCCCGACGGCGACGATACCGACGTCACGACCACGCTCGGCCCCATCGCGCCCGGGACGCAGCTCACCGTCGTGCACACCGCGACCGTCGAGGAGGAATTCGCGAGCACTGACCCCGTATTGGGCGGTGATGCGATCCCCGTCGACGCCACGGTCAGCGGCGACATCGTCGGCGGTCAAACCTCGTCCGACACCGCGAGCGGCGACGCCAACGTCACCGAAAGCAACTTCACCAAGTCCATCGCCGGGTCCAGCGAGGTCGAGGTCGGCGACACGGTCACCTTCGAGCTCCGGGCGACGCTGAACTCGGGCGACCAATCGACACTACGATTCGTCGACTTTCTCCCTGCGCCCGTGTTCGCGGCCGACGAGTTCGGCCTCTCGCCCGCGGTCGGCGCCTTTGGCTCGACGGATCCCATTCGCTACGGCTCCGCGCCCAGTCCCGCCCTCGGCCCCGTCACGGTGACGGTCGACGTCGCGCAAAACTCGTTGACCTTTGATTGGACGAACATTCAGACGAATCCGTCGGCGCAGATCGTCGTCGACCTCATCCTCGAGTTCACGGTCCAGGACGAGCCCTTCGAGGATGGCCTGGACTTCACCAACCTCTTGTCGGGCTCGGCCGACAACAACGCGACGGCGACCTCCGCCGTCACCACCGCCCCGCTCAACATTCGCTCGCCGCAGCTTGACCTCTACAAGGGGTTCGTCGCCACCGACGGCCAAGGCACCATCGCGCCGGCGCCGCCCACCGCGTTCAACTCCACGGCGCTCGACGCCACCCCGCTCGTGTCGGTGCTCACCGACGCCGACGCGGGTGACGAGGTTACCGTCCAGCTCCTCGTCGAAAACCTCGGCCGTCGCGCGGCCGCTGGCGTGCAGGTGGTCGACGTCCTTCCGGCCGGGATGAGCCTCGCGCCGACGCCCGACCTCTCGGTGACCGATGGTACCGGCGCCGCCCTCGCCTTCACCGGTGGCACCACCGTGAACGGCATCGACCTGACCATCACGCCCGCCGTCCCCGCCTTCAACGCGACCTCGGGCGCCAACATCGCCGTGATCACGTTCGACGCCGTGCTCGACGCGAGCGTGTCGGCGCAGGACGAGATCGACAACGTCGCCCAGATCGCGTTCTACAGCTTCGACACCGGCGGGGGGGTCCCGGGCACCGAGAATTACGTCGACGTCTACGGCCCGCTCAGCGTGGCGGGGGCCACCGCGACGATCCGCGACTTCGGGCTCACCAAGTCGGCGCCCAGCGTCGCCGTCGCCACCATTCGCGACACGGCGTCCTACACCGTGACCGTGACCGTGCCCGAGGGCACCCACGACGGCGTCGTCATCACCGACCAGCTCGTCAACGAGCTCGCGTTCGTCGATGGCTCGGCCGTGCTCGGCCCCTTGCCGGCCAACGTCACGTCCACCAGCAGCACCGTCGGCTTCGACGCCAACCAAGACCTGCTCACCATCAACCTCGGGACGCTGACGAACAGCAACGACAACGCGGCGGCCGAGACGTTCACCATCACCTTCGACGTCGTCGTTCTCAACAACGGACAGGCCAACCGCAACGACAACCTCGGCAACACCGCCCGGCTCAATTTCACCGGGGGCACGCAGGTTTCCGCCCCGGCGCCGAGCAGCCTCCGGATCGAAGAGCCGCGGCTGCGCGTGCAAAACCCATCGCCGGCCGGCACCTTCGACGCCGGCGACACGGTGTCGTTCTCTGTCACCGTCGACCACCTCAACGACTCGCTCACCGGGCACGACGTCGCCCTCGTCTGCACGGTGCCGGCGCCCCTCGGAGGCCTCACCAATCTCGCTTCGACGGGCACCGCGGCGACGGTCGGCCCGGCCATCAACGGCAACCTGGTCGAGGCGTCGTGGACGAGCTTCGCCACCACCGACAGCACCAACATCACCTTCGACGCGGTCGTCGGCACCGCCGTCGCCGGCGCCACCACCATCGACGTCGACTGCGACCTCCGCTGGACGGGGCAACCCGGGACCCCGGCCCAAGCGGCGGCGGGCGACGCCAACAGCGTCGAGCGGACCGGTGCCGGTACGCCTGGATTCAACGATTACAACAGCAACGTCGACGCCACGGTGACCATTTCTCCCGGCGCGGTGACCAAGGTCTTCGAGGCGGGAAGCAGCAGCGCGGCCGCGACGGCCGACCCCTTGCTCGCGCTCGGCGAGACGGGCGTCTACCGCGTGACCGTCACCATCCCCGAGGGCACCAACCCCAATGTGGTGGTGGTCGACGACCCGCCCGCCGGCCTCGCGGTCACCGGGGCCACCCTCGACCTGACCGACTTCGGCGGCGGCACCGTCGCCAACAACCCGCCCTTGCTCACCGGCGGGGCTACCTCCGGTACGGTCGCCAACTTCGATTTGGGCACCGTCACGTCGCCCAACGACAACAACCCGGCCAACGACATCATCGTCGTCTTGGTCGAGGTCGTGGGGGTGCTCGATACCGGCATGACCGCGCCGAACCTCACCAACGTCGCCACCTTGACCATCAACGGTTCGACCGGCGTCAGCGGGAGCGGGCCTGTCGACTTGGCGCTCCCCGCCCCGCAACTCGCGGTGACCACGTCCAACGCCAACCCGGCCGCCGGCGACACCGTCAACTTGAGCGCCGGGGTGACCAATACCGGTGACGGGCCGGTGTGCGACACCACCGTCACGGTGACGGTGCCGCCCGGGTTTACCGTCGCCAACCTGCTGACCGACGGCATCGACAACGACAACGACGCGTCGACCGACGAGGCGGATGAAGCCAACCTGCTGACCGCCCCCGACACGCTCGTCCTTCCCATCGTCGGGTGTCTGGCCCCCGGGGCCACGGCGGCGATCGACTTCGCGGCCACCGTGAACGCGGGGATCGGGACCACGCCCGTCTCCCTGTCCGCCACGCTCGGCGGCTACAACACCCTGCCCGGCGGCGCCGGCACGAACCTCACGCCGCTCACCGACGTGTTCAGCAACGACGGAGACGGCGCGGTGGACGAAGGCGACGACGGCACCGTGGTCCTCGCGCTCGATCCGGTCGCCCCCGACCTCGCGTTCACCAAGACCGCAGGGGACGACAACGGCGGCACCCTCGAGGCGGGCGAGCTCGTGACCTTCACCCTCGCCGTGCAGAACAGCGGCGATGGTGCGGCCAACAACGTCGTGATCACCGACACGCTCCCCACCACCAACGCCACCTTCGTGGGCGCGAGTGCGACCGCGAGCCAGGGCACCGTGGGCGAAGCGGCCGGGGTGCTGACGGCCAACCTCGGCACCGTGGCGGCCGGTACGACGGCGACGGTGACCTTTCAGGTCCAGGTCGACAGCCCCATCGCGGCGGGCGAGACCATCACCAACCAGGGGCAGCTCGCGGCCGACCAGGGCTACGGCGGTCTCGTCAGCGACGACCCGACCACGGGCGCGCCCAACGACGCCACGGTCGTCACCGTCGACTCGGTCAACGACATCGATGGCGATGGGGTGCCCGCATCGGAAGATCCCAACGACAACGACCCGAACGTCTGCGGCGACAGCGACAACGACACTTGCGACGACTGCGCCACCACCGGCCAGTTCGACCCCGACAACGACGGGACCGACAGCGACAGCGACGGGCTCTGCGACCCCGGCGAGATCGCGTTCGGGAGTGACCCCAACGATGCCGACAGCGACGACGACGGGGCGCTCGACGGCGACGAGCCCGCCTGGTTCGCCGACACCGACGGCGATGGCCTCATCGACGCCCTCGATCCCGACAGCGACAACGACTTCGTGCTCGACGGCACCGAGCTCGGGGTGACGACGGCGTCGCCCGACACCGACGTCAGCGCCGGGGTCTTCACCCCCGACGCCGACCCCAACACCACGACCGATCCGACGGTCGTCGACAGCGACAACGGTGGCGTCGGCGATGGCGCCGAGGACCTCGACCTCGACGGTCAGGTCGACGCGGGCGAGATCGATCCGAACGTAACCGCCGACGATACGGCCTCGCCGCCGGTCGACAGCGACAACGATGGCCTGCCCGACGCGCTCGAAGCATTGCTCGGCACCGACCCGAACGACGCCGACAGCGACGACGACGGGGTACTCGACGGCGACGAGCCCAACGGTGGGCTCGACACCGACGGCGACGGGCTCATCAACGCCCTCGATCCCGACAGCGACGGCGATGGCCTTCTCGACGGGACCGAGCTCGGGGTCACCACCCCGTCGGCCGATACCGACGTCGACGCGGGCAACTTCACCCCCGACGCCGACCCCAACACGACCACGAGCCCGTTACTCGCCGACACCGACGGCGGCGGCGTGCCCGACGGGGCCGAGGACTTCAACCTCGACGGGGCGGTGGATACCGGCGAAACGGACCCGAACAATCCCGTCGACGACGTGGCGCCGACCGACACCGACAACGACGGGATCCCCGACGCGGTGGAGACGGCGATCGGCTCGGACCCCAACGATGCCGACAGCGACGATGACGGGGTACTCGACGGCGACGAGCCGAACTTCAGCAGCGATACCGACGGCGACGGGCTCATCGACGTGCTCGACCCCGACAGCGACAACGACGGCCTCTACGACGGGACCGAGCTCGGGGTGACGACCGCGTCGCCCGACACGGACGTCAACGCGGGGGCGTTCGTACCGGATGCCGATCCGAACACCACGACGAGCCCGGTCAATCCCGACACCGACGGCGGCGGCGTCCCGGACGGGGCCGAGGACCTCAACCTCGACGGCGCGGTCGACACCGGCGAGACGGACCCGACCAATCCGGCTGACGACGTGGCGCCGACCGACACCGACAACGACGGAATCCCCGACGCGACCGAGACGTTGCTCGGGACCGACCCGAACGACGCGGACAGCGACGACGACGGGGTGCTCGACGGCGACGAACCCAACTTCGCCGACGACACGGACGGAGACGGGCTGATCAACGCCCTCGACCCCGACAGCGACGACGACGGTCTGACCGACGGCACCGAGCTGGGGGTTGCGACCCCCGGTCCCGACACCGACCTGACGGCCAACAACTTCATCCCCGACGCCGACCCGACCACCACCACGAGCCCGGTCAACCCGGATACGGATGGGGGCGGGGTGCCCGACGGGGCGGAGGATCTCAACTTCGACGGCGCGGTCGACATCGGCGAAACGGATCCACGCGACGCCGGCGACGACGCGGCGCTCCTCGACAGCGACAACGACGGCATCAGCGATGCGGTCGAGGCGAGCATCGGAACCGACCCGAACGACGCGGACAGCGACGACGACGGGGTGCTCGACGGCGACGAGCCGAACTTCAACCTCGACAGCGACGGCGACGGGCTCATCAACGCGCTCGATCCCGACAGTGACAACGACGGGCTGCTCGATGGCACCGAGTCGGGGGTGACCACGCCCAACGCCGACACCGACGTCACCGCGGGCAACTTCGTCCCCGACGCCGATCCCAACACCGTGACCAACCCGCTCGCCGCCGACACCGACGTTGGAGGCGTGCCCGATGGGGCCGAAGACCTGAACCTCAATGGAGCCGTCGACCCGGGGGAGACGGACCCGACCAACCCGGCCGACGACGTGGCTCCCCTCGATAGCGATGGCGACGGCATTCCCGACGCCACCGAGACGCTGTTGGGGACCGATCCGCTCGATGCGGACAGCGACGACGACGGGGTGCTCGACGGCGACGAGCCCAACTTCAGCGTCGATAGCGATGGCGATGGGCTCATCAACGCGCTCGACCCCGACAGCGACAACGACGGACTCTTCGACGGCACCGAGCTCGGGGTGACCACCGCCCCGACCGGCACGGACGTCACCGTGGGCAACTTCGTTCCGGACGCGGACCCGAACACGACGACCAGCCCCATCAACCCCGATACCGACGGCGGCGGGCTGAACGACGGGGCTGAAGACGCCAACTTCGACGGCGCCATCGATGGCGGAGAGACGGACCCCAACCTCGCCAGCGATGACATCACCCCTGTCGACAGCGACGGCGACGGGCTGACCGACGCCCAGGAACTGGCCCTCGGCACCGACCCCAACGACGCGGACAGCGACGACGACGGGGTGCTCGACGGCGACGAGCCCAACTTCGCCGTCGACACCGATGGCGACGGCCTGATCAACGCGCTCGATCCCGACAGCGACGGCGACGGTCTCTTCGACGGCACCGAGCTGGGGGTCACGACCCCGAGTTCGGACACGGACCTGGCGGCGGGCACCTTCATCCCGGACGCGGATCCCACCACCACCACCAATCCGCTGCTCACCGATACCGACGGCGGCGGGGTGTCCGACGGCGACGAAGACATCAACAAGAACGGCGCCATCGATGGCAACGAGACGGACCGTGAGGATCCCGCCGACGACGTGGCGCCGCTCGACAGCGATGGCGACGGGATCCCCGATCTCGAAGAAGCGTTCCTCGGGACGGATCCCTTCGATGCCGACACCGATGACGACGGGGTGCTCGACGGGGCGGAGCCCAACTACAACGTCGACAGCGACGGCGACGGCTTGGTCAACGCCCTCGACCCGGACAGCGACGACGACGGCATCGCCGACGGGACCGAGCTCGGCATCACGACCCCCGATGCGGACACCGACGTGACCGCGGGCAACTTCGTGGCCGACGCGGACCCCACCACGACCACCAACCCGCTGCTGACCGACAGCGACGGCGGAGGGCTCAGTGACGGCGCGGAGGATCTCGATCGCAATGGTCGGATCGACGCGGTCGAGACCAATCCCAACGACCCCGCCGACGACGTTGCCCCGGTCGACACCGACGGCGACGGCTTGACCGACGCGCAGGAAGTGGCGCTCGGGACCGACCCCAACGACGCCGATACCGACGACGACGGGGTACGCGACGGTGACGAGCCCAACTTCGGGTTCGACACCGACGGCGACGGGATCATCAACGCGCTCGACCCCGACAGCGACGGCGACGGCATCTTCGACGGCACCGAGCTCGGGGTCACCACGCCCGATGCCGACACCGATGTCAACGCGGGCAACTTCGTCGCCGACGCCGATCCGACGAGCACGACCAACCCGCTCCTCGTCGACAGCGACGGTGGCGGCGTGCCCGACGGGCTGGAAGATGCGAATGCCGACGGGGCGGTCGACGTGGACGAGACCGACGCCACCGATGGCTCCGACGACAACGTGCTGCTCGACAGCGACGGCGACGGCATTCCGAACGTGGTCGAAGGAAACGGCGACGACGACGGCGACGGGACCCCGAATCTCCTCGACCTCGACAGCGACGGCGACGGGATTCTCGATGCCACGGAGGCCGGCGACAACGATCCGGGCACGCCGCCGGTCGATACCGACGGTGACGGCGACCCGGACTTCCTGGACCTCGACAGCGACGGCGACGGGATCCTCGACGCGACGGAGGCGGGGGACGATGACCCGAACACGCCGCCGGTGGACACCGACGGCGACGGCGACCCGGACTACCTCGACCTCGACAGCGACGGCGACACCATCGACGACGCGACGGAAGCCGGTGACGACGACCTCAACACGCCGCCGGTGGACACCGATGGTGACGGGGACCCGGACTACGTCGACCTCGACAGCGATGGCGATGGGGTCACGGACGAGGAAGAGGCGGGAGACAGCAACCCCGACACGGTGCCCGTCGATACCGATGGGGATGGCGATCCCGACTACGTCGACACCGACAGTGATGGCGACGGGGTGCTGGATGCCGACGACAATTGTCGCCTCGTCGACAACCCCGACCAGCTGGACACCGACGGAGACGGCGTAGGCGACGTTTGCAGCGACGATGCGGACGGCGACGGCGTGCGCAACGACGACGACAACTGTCCCTCTATCGCCAACCCCGACCAGGAGGACGGCGACGAGGACGGCATCGGCGACGTCTGCGACGACACGGACGATGGCAACGCGGGCCTCGATAGCGACGGAGACGGGTTCGAGGACGGCCTCGGCGTCACGGGCGGACCGCTCTGCGCCGTCGCGCAACCGGGCGGGACCAGCGGCGGCGGCGGCTGGCCGGGCCTCCTCTTCCTCGCCACCGCGCTTGGGCTCGGCGGCCTCCGTCGTCATCGTCGTCGTGGCGGCTGGGGGCGCCGCCCCTCGGCGTCGTCGTCGGTGGCGTCCACGCATGTCGCGGCCGCGGTGGCGGCCCTCGGAGGTACGCTCGCCGGAGCGACCCCGGCCCAGGCTCAGGTTGGCGAGGCGCAAACCTTTCCTGTCGAGCGCTTTCGCATCAACATCGATGGGGAGGGGGTCAACGGCGTCGAGTCGGGAAACCTACCCAAGCAGTGGTCATGGGGAGGGGGCTTTTGGCTGGGTTACGCCGACGACCCGCTCCTCCTCTTCCGCACCACGCCCGACGGCCGTGAAGAGATCTCCGAACTGATGAGCCATCGGCTCGGGGGCGCCTTCTTCGCCCATGTGTCATTGTTCGACTGGGCCGAGCTCGGACTGGGACTCCCGCTCACCCTCGACCAACGACGCTCGCGTCCCATCGGGGGCGTGGTGGGAGAATCGAATCAGCTCCAGGGCGTGGGCGCGGGCGACCTGCGCATTCAGCCCAAATTTCAGGTGCTGTATGCGGAGGACCACTTCGTCGACCTGTCCCTGATGCCGTCGTTTACCATCCCGCTCGGAGGGGCCGACGAATACCTTCGAGAGGATACGCTGACCTTCGCCCCGGAACTCGCGGTTTCCAAGTCGTTCGGGGAGATGGACGAAGCGCGCGTCGCGCTCAATCTCGGCTACCGATTCAGGGCCGAAGAGTCGAGCTTTCTCGACCTCGAGGTCGACGACGAGATCACCTACCACCTCGGCTTTCGATATCGCTTCGTTCCCGAAGACAACCCCGTCGCACTCAACGTCAGCCTCGCGGGGGCGGTCGCGGCGGAACGCCCTTTTGAACGCGCCAACCAGACCCCGCTGGAGGTCCGGGTGGGCCCTGACGTCGAGGTCTCCGAGAACATCAACTTCTTCGCCCTCGCCGGATTTGGTCTCTTGCGGGGTTTCGGCACGCCAGACTGGCGATTGCTTGCGGGGGTCCGCTTCGGCGACCGCAAGCGCCCGAGTGACGACCGTGACGGCGACGGGATCCGCGACGCGATCGACGGCTGCCCGGACCGGCCCGAAGACATCGACGGCTTCGAGGACGAGGACGGTTGCCCCGATGCCGACCCACCCCAGCCGGTCGAGATGCCTCCACCGCCTCCCCCCGAGCCGCCCCCGGTGCCCGTCCCGGCCGATCGCGACGGCGATACCGTGGTCGACGCCGAAGACGAGTGTCCCGACACGCCGGGAGACGTGGGCCGCCAGGGCTGTCCGGCGCCGGTGATCGCCGACCGCGACGGGGACGGGGTCCCCGATGCGACCGACAATTGCCCGGACGAAAAGGGGACCGCGGACAACCAGGGCTGCGCGAAGAAGCAGCTCGCCAAGATCGATGACTCGGGCATCGTCATCATCGAAAAAGTCTTCTTTCGCACCAGCAGCGCGGAGATCCTCCCCAAGAGCTTCGCGGTGCTCGACAACGTGGCGCAGGTCATCAACGCCCACCCCGAGGTCGGACGCGTCCAGGTCGAAGGACACACCGACGCGCGCGGAAGCGCCGCCTACAACAAGGGTCTGTCCCAGCGGCGCGCCAACTCGGTCCTGGAGTACTTGGTCCGGAAGGGGGTCGATCGGAAGCGTCTCGTCGCGGTGGGCTTCGGCCCCGACCGCCCCATCGCCACCAACGATACGGAAGACGGGCGGAGCAAGAACCGCCGCGTGGACTTCACCTTCCCCGACGGCAAGCCCAAAACCATCGAGAAAAGCGAGTGATCGCAAGGGGAGGACCTCCGCCAGAGGTGGCCTCGGCGCGCGTTCAAAAGGCCAGGTACCCGACGCTCACCATCGGTGCAAAAAGGAAGCTCGATTGGAACGACCCGGTCGTGCTGAGGCCGGTGTCGATGAGCGCCGACCGCGCCAGCAGCAGGCGAAGGTCGAGGCCGATCCGGAGCGCGCTGCGTCCTTCGGGACCCGAGCTGACGACAGGCTGGTACGAAACGCGAAGCCGCGCGCCGTACAACTGGCTCAAAGTGCCGATGTCGCGGGGCTCGTTGTAGACACCAAAGACGCCGCTGTCGAAGCCGATCCCGGCGCTGATCATGTCGAGAGGGGTGAAGTCGACCATGATGGCGCCACTCACCTGGCCCCCGTACGTCTCGTCGCCGAAGACACCGCTCAACTCCGGGACGGCGTACACACCAATGAGGTCGTTGATCTGCACGCCGAGTTGGCCCTGGAACCCCACGACGCCAAACGGGTCGCCGCCCTCGGAGAAAATCATGGCCCCTCCGGTCAGGGCGATGCCGCCGCGAAAACGCAGCCGGTCGCGCGTGCCAGATTCGGCCTCTGCCTCTGACCTGTCTCGTTCCGCGGTGGGTGGCGTCGCAGCGGAGGCCTCGGGTGTCACCTCGAGGTCCTCGTCGCTGTCGGTTTCCTGCGCCGCGGCTGGCGCTGTGATCAAAATCGTAAAGCCAAGCGCCGGGAGCACCGCCCGGCCCGTTCGAAGGTAGTGCATGCGCCTTCGACGAAGGGCTGGGGCATCGATTCACGTCGCGAATCTGCTCTCGCCCGACGCGGAGCCCTGGCAAGCATGAGGTGGTGGCGCGACGTCATGCCGCGACGGCGAGGTCGGGCTGGGTTTGACGCCGGGGGGGCGGGGACCTCATCCTTCAACGTACATGTGTGGGCTCATCGGGATCCTCGCCCGCGAAGAAGTCGCGACGCGTCTCTACGAGGGGCTCACGGTTTTGCAGCACCGTGGACAAGATGCGGCTGGGATCGCCACCTGCCACGACCGCCGGCTTTTTCTGCACAAGGGCAATGGTCTCGTCAACGACGTGTTCGATGAGTCCAGCGTGACCGGTCTCCGGGGGCGGTACGGTATTGGGCATGTGCGCTATCCGACGGCGGGCGGCGACGCACGTGAAGAATCGCAGCCGCTTTACGTCAATTCACCCTTCGGGATCGCGCTCGGCCACAACGGCAACCTGACCAACGCCCACGTCTTGCGCGAAGAGCTATTTCGGGCCGACCGACGGCACATCAACACCGATTCTGATTCAGAGGTGTTGCTGAACGTGCTCGCCCACGAACTGCACGCGAAGGCGGGGCCGTCGCTGCGCCCCGAGCACCTGTTCGCCGCCGTACGCCGTTTGCACGAGCGATGTCGTGGGGGCTACGCGTTCGTCGCTCTGATCCCCGGGTACGGATTGCTCGGGGTGAGGGACCCGTGGGGGATCCGGCCCCTCGTGTACGGTCGACGCCAGGGGCCCGAGGGGCCTGAATACGCCATCGCATCCGAAAGCGTCGCCCTCGACGTCCTTGGGTTCGAGCTCGTGGCCGACGTCGCGCCGGGCGAGGCGATTTTCGTGTCGACCGACGGTGAGATCCACCGCCAGCGCTGCGCCGAAGAGACGGAACATGCGCCCTGCATTTTCGAGATGGTGTACTTCGCGCGTCCGGACTCGATGATCGATGACATCTCGGTGTACAAGGCGCGGCTTCGCATGGGCGAGAAGCTCGGTCAAAAGATCCTGCGGGAGCGTCCCGACCACGACGTCGATGTCGTCATCCCCGTGCCGGACACGTCCCGGACCGCGGCGATTTCGCTCGCCCATCGTCTCGACGTGAAGTACCGCGAGGGGTTCATCAAGAATCGCTACGTAGGCCGCACGTTCATCATGCCGGGGCAGCAGATTCGCGACCGTTCGGTGCGTCGCAAGTTGAACGTCATCGACTTGGAGTTTCGGGGCAAGACCGTGCTCATCATCGATGATTCGATCGTCCGCGGGACGACCTCGCGTCAAATTATTCAAATGGCGCGCGACGCGGGGGCGCGAAAAGTCTACTTCGCTTCGGCGGCGCCGCCGGTGCGCTACCCCAACGTCTTCGGCATCGACATGCCCGCCGCTGAGGAACTCATCGCCCACGGACGAACCGAGGCCGAGGTTCAGCGGGAGCTTGGCGCCGACTGGCTGGTGTACCAGTCGCTCGATGACCTCGTAGATGCCTGCCGGGAGGGGAACCCGGCCATTCAAACCTTCGACACGTCTTGCTTCTCGAATCACTATGTGACCGGCGTCACCGACGACTACTTTCGACGCCTCGAGCGCGAACGTTCCGACGCGGCCAAGCGGGCCCGCGCCCAGCGGTCTTGACGACCCACGTAAGGGTGCTCCTTCGTCCGACCTCCGCCCACCGGAGTGACGACGTGCGTTGCGGCGGGCCACCCGTGCCTGATAGCTCTGGGTGTGGAGGGGAAGAGCATGTTTCAGATCCGTCGCCATCGCGATACGCCGCCGTCCAGATACGGTCTCCTGTCACCGCTCCTCGTCATGGTCGGAGCGCTGCTGGTGGCCCAGCACCACGTTGGCTGTAGCGGCCGCGGCGCCTCGGACGAGGGGGTAGGCCCCGCGCCGCGAACGCAGCTCGGGGAAGCCACCGCGGTGGCGTCGGGTCGGTGGTCCGATCCGGCCACATGGGGCGGAGAGGTTCCCGGCCCTCGGTTTGCCGTCACGATCCCCGAAGGCACCGAGGTGCTCATGGATACCGCGTCGGCGCCCCTTCATTCGCTGCACCTCCTCGGGACCCTCACCGCGGCCTTCGACGTTGACATCGCCATCACGTCTGATGTGGTCATGGTGCACGGGCGTCTCGAAATCGGCACCGCCGAGCGGCCTTACCTGCAACGCGCGGTGATCACCCTCACCGGGGAGGATTGGGACAAGACGTACGGGCCTCTCTCCGACGGCATGGGACTCAAGGTCCTCGGCGTCATGGGCGGAGGGGCGCTGTCGATGGTCGGCGCGCCGCGGCAAAGCTGGACGCATCTCGACGCGACGGCAACGGTCGGAACGCGCTCGCTCGTCCTCGCGGAAGAGGTTTCCTGGCAAGCGGGGGACCGCATCGTCGTGGCGCCGAGCGATCTCGACCCCCACGAGGCGGAGACCTTCGAGGTTGCCGCGGTCGAGGGGCGGACGCTGACCTTGGACACGCCGGTGCGCTTTCAGCACTGGGGCGAAAAGCTCGTGTACGGCACGCGCGAGATCGACGTGAGGGCCGAGGTCGGCCTTCTCTCGCGCAACATCGTGGTGCGCGGGGACGAACATGAAGACCGCTTCATCGGCGGGCACACGATGTTCATGCCGGGGACCGACATCCTCGTGGACGGAGTTGAATTCACCCGCCTCGGTCAACGCGGCGTCCTCGCGCGATACCCCATACACTTTCACATCGCCGGCGACATGACGGGCGCCGTCGTCCGCAACAGCTCTGTTCACCACAGTTTTCATCGTTGTGTGGTGATCCACACAACGCAAAACGTCCACGTGGCGTCGGTCGTCGCGTACGATACCTACGGTCATTGCTTTTTCTTCGAAGATGGTCTCGAGACGGGAAACGAGCTCCGTGACAACCTCGGCCTGCTCGTCCGCGCCCTGCCCGAGGACGACCGAGATGGGGGCGCCGAAGACATCAAGCACGACAGCCGGCCCTCGGTTTACTGGATCACCAATCCCGATAACCGGTTCGTCGGCAACGTGGCGGCGGGGGCCGACGCGGGGATGGGTTTCTGGTTCGACTTCATCGAAAAGCCTACGCACGACGGGACCGGCGCCCGGACCGACATCAGCGGGGCGCGACTGCGCGAGTTCCGGGAGAACGTCGCGCACTCGACGGGAGGCGACGGCAACCTCGGGTACGGGCCGCAGCAGTCGGGGTCCGGACTCACGATCGAACGCCTCATCCGGTTCGACGGTGAGGGGGGCTCTGCGGTGATCGAAGACTTCACCGCCTACAAGAATCAGAATCACGGGATATGGACGGAAGGCGGACACGTGGTCGAAGGGGCGGCACTCGCCGACAACCGCGTGGCGATCGCGAACTTTCACCATCGGCGGACCAGCGCGCTGCGCGATGCGTTGGTCGTGGGGGAAAGCGACAATCGGCCGCCTGGGGCGGCGCCGCTCGCCGAGCGCCTCTCTGCGAAGTTCAACGGTCCGATGGGGGTGAGCATCAACGAGGGCGACGTGCAGCTCGAAGACGTGACCTTCGCCAACTTCGCGGGGGGTCAGGCGGTGGCGCTCTCGCAGAGCACGGATCATCCCTCATATCTCGGGTACTCGAAAAACGTCGTCCTCATCGATGCGGTTCCCTATCGATTTCGGGGAGGAAAGCTCGAGGACGAGGACCCCGCCGAACAACACTACGGCTTCGTCGACGTGGACGGCTCGCTGCTCGGGCGGGCCGGGCCCGTGACGCTGCTCGCTGGAGCGAAGGCGGACTTCGCAGTCTTTCCCGAGGACTGCAGCCAGGACGGGGCGGTTCCGTCTCGATGTGCCTACGCGGCGGTGGTGGTGGACGTGGACGGGGCGGGGGATGGGGTGCAGGTCACGCGTCCCCTCGATGGTCAAACGGCCTCGCTTGCCGCGCAGGTGGCCGGCGATGGTTGGACGGCACGCACCGGAGTCGAGTACGCGTTGTCCGCCATGGCGGGACCTTTCGTCGTTCGGGTCCAGGGGGCGCCGGGGCTCCCCTTTCTCGCCCGGGTCGCGGTGGCCGCGAACACGGTCAGCTTCCGGGGGGCCTCAGGCGAGACGATCGACGCCTCGTCGAGTTTCGCGGAATGGGCGGCAAGCGACAGCACCGGAGCGTTTTTCGACGTCACGTCGACGACGGTCTTTCTTCGCGTCCGCTCGGGCGAATTGCTCGAAGTCTGTGTGAACGATACCTGTCACGTGAACGAATAGCGCGGTTCGGCACGTCGCGCGGCGGCGAGGGGACTTCCCCCGGCGAAACGCGGCCCGCCCCGGAAGGGGCGCCCCGAGCGAGCGGGGTTGGCGCCCCACGAGGGTGAAGGTATGAAGCCGACCGTGGGGCGCCAAGGGGACGTGCTGTTGCTCGTGGTGGCCGGCTGCACGCCCGGGGTCGAGAAGCCTACGCCGCCCGACCTGTCGGCCCTCGTGGCCGCCTACGAAGTGCCGAGCGGGACCTTCGATGCCGCTGTCGTCGACCAGGTACAAGCGGATCTCCTCGATGCGCTCGAGGACGAGGGAGCGGTCGGGGTCGGGGACGTTCTCGACGACCTGTTTTCCCCTCTCGAGGGTGACGCGCCGCAAACGTCTCCGGCGGCGGAGATCGAAGTGCGCGACGACAAGACGATTCGCATCGAGGGGGAGGGGTTTCTCGAAGTCGCCCGGACTTGCGATGGCTGGGGAACGGAGCCCCGCCCCGACCCTGAGCACGGTCGCTTGCGGCTCAATGTCAACGTTACCGACGTGACCGTCGACCCCGTGCTCTGGTTTGAGGCCGAGCGCTGCCGATACCTCCAGCAGGAGGATCGCGTCGAGCTCGGCGCGGGTCGGCGGCGTGACGTGGGCGACGTTCGTATCTTCGTGGGCGACAAGCTCACGCTGGGCGAATTGCGTCGGGCGCCGGTTTTAATCGATGTCGATGCGACCGCGAGTTTCGACGGGGGGGACACCTTCGAGGACGTGACGTTCGATCTCCGGCTGTTGCCCGAGGACGCGACCTTCGAGGTACGGGTCGAAGTAGAGGATGGGCACCTGATCGTACGCGCGATCGATGATGAAATCGTGGTCGTACGGGCCGCCAATGGCACGTTCACCTGTGCCAACGGCGCCTGCGAGAACGCACGAGGTGATGTCGTCAACCTTCGTTGAGGCTGCGGTGGGCGTGACGGTCGTCCTCACCGCGGTCGAGGCGCGAGCCGATCACGACGATCCGGCCGGACCCCAACTCACCGACGATACCGCGTTCACGGTGCCCGAGGGAGACGTCAAGCTCGGCCTGTTGACCCTCGAGTACGGGCTCTTGGATCAACTGCAGGTCGGTACGATCCACCTCTTCGACCTGGTCCTGTTTCCCAATGCGCTGGTCGAGTGGCAGCCCCTGCGGGGCTCCTGGGGGGCGGTTTCGCTGGCCGGAGGCGCCGCCTATGTGCATACGCGACTGGCCAAGCAGTTTTTCGAGGATCTCCCCATTGCGGACCTGCTGATTCTCCCGGTGGAAGTCCTCGGGACGTTTTCGGTCCACCCCCAATGGTCCATCACTGCGGGAACGGCGTTCACCGGCATGTTCGTGGAGGGTACGTTCAACGACGACGACTTTGCCGGCGCGGCCGCCGTGAGCAATCTTCAGCTTCACGCCACCCTCGAGTGGCGGATATCGTCATTGGTCGCGATGCAGCTTCACGGCCGGTATCTCGTCTTTCAAACGGCGGGGGCAACGGCTGAAGCCGACGTCATGGCCGATGATTTCACGTCGATTCGTGCGGTGGCGGTCGCCGAAAGCGACATCCTCGACTTTCCCCACGCCTTTCAGGTTGTTCCTCGTTTTCACTTCTCGTGGCGGACGTTCAATCTCGCGGCGGGCGTCGGATACGGAAACCCCGTCATCCCGTTTGTCAATTTCGTACTGCCCGACCGTTTCGTCTTACCTGAGCTTGATTTCTACTGGCGATTCTGAAAGCACTTGCGCATGAAAAAAGTATGCGTCGCAGGCGGGACGGGCATGCTGGGGGCCGCGACGGCAAGGGCGCTAGCCGGGACCGGAGTCGCGGTGGTGGTGACAAGTCTCGACCCCGATGACGACGTGGGGCGGGCGCTGACGTCGCAGGGCCACGGAATCCAGCGCGAGGTCGTCGACCTGGCCGATCTTCATCAGGTCGAAGCGCTTTTCTCGGCGCACCGATTCGATGGAGTCGTGTTCACCGTGCAGACGCACCGGCGGCACGCACCCGCGACGCCTCGAATCGCATCTACTCGATTCTCCTCAACGTGCTTGAGACCGCGCGAAAGACTGGCGCCGAACGCGCGGTGGTCGGGAGTTCGATGGCCGTCTACGGGGGCCTCAACCCCCCCTACGACGAAAACGTGACGTTCCCCCCAATCATCGACGCCCCGCCGGGACAAGATCACGGCATTCTCCTCGAGTCCGAGGTCATGACGAAGCGGATCGTCGAGCTCATCGCGCTCGACTACGCGCACCCGTTCAAAATGGGCCTCTCGGTACCGGCGGGCACCGTCAAGCCGGAACCCCATGAGTTGGAAGTGGTGGTGCTCCGCGCGCCCATGATGTTCGGACCGGGCTACCGGGCCCTCGGAAGTCCGCTTGGCCTCGCGGCGCACGTCGCCGCAGGACGTCTCGATGGGTTCCGGGGATGTGAGGCATACGGGGGCGTACCCATCGAAAAAGCCTGGCCCGCCCTCGCGGGCGTACCCACCAACTACGTCAAAGACAATGCTGCTTGCATCGCCCTGGCGATGACGGCGGCCTCGGTGCCGCACCGCGTGTACAATGTGAGCAGCGGGTTCACGACGTCACCTCGCGCCCAGCTGGAAGCCCTCTTGCGGGCGGCCCCCGAATGCGCCGAGCGTATGGGCATCACGCCGAATGAATTGCCCTGCGATGCCCCCGACGTTGGGTTCAATGGAGCGCGTTTTGCGGCCGACTTCGGCTGGACTTCGCCGTTCTCGCTGGAGTCCGCGTTGGTCGACTACATCGCCTGGCTCGGCGAGCACCCCTACTGAGGCGACCGCCCTCACGACGCGTCCGGTCGCGAGGCCGTGGCCGCGGCGATGGCGACCTGACCGAAGGCGATGCCACCGTCGTTGGCGGGGATCTCCGCGTGGGTGAGCACATCGAGGCCGAGGGCGGTGAGGGCATCGGTGACGAGCGCCAGGAGCACGCCGTTCTGGAAACACCCCCCCGAGAGGGCGGCCACCCGAAGGTGCGGACACTGGCGGAGGGCGCGGCGGGCGAGAAGGACGAGGCCGTCGCTGAGGGCGACGTGGAATCGGGCGGCGATCAGGGCTCGATCGACCCCGGCGTGAAGGTCACCCAAGATCGCGCGCCACATGCCCAGATGCTCGACATACGGCAGACCATCGCCCCCGAGGTTCGGCGTACCCATCGGGTAGTGTTCGCCTTGGCGCGCTTCGCGCAGCGCTTCGTCGGTGACGCACGCCTCCAATGCCATTGCGGCCTGCCCCTCGAAGCTGATGCGCTCGGGGTAGAGGTCGAGCGCGGCGGCGACCGCGTCGAAGAGGCGACCGCACGAACTCGCGGGGGGGCAGGCCACCCCCGAGTCGAGCATTTGGTCGAGGAGGTCTCGTGGACGCTCGGCGAGCGCACGGATCGGGGCGACGGTACCGAAGTTCATCTCGAGCTCGGACCAGCTCATCTCGGCCCGGAGATGTGCGTACAGGTTACGCCAGGGCTCTCGACTCGCTTTGTCGCCTCCGAGCATCGCGACGGGTTTGAGCGTCCCGAGTCGGGAATAGGCGTCGTAACGCGCGAGCAGAACCTCACCGCCCCAGAGCTCACCGTTCGGGCCCATGCCGAGGCCGTCCAGGGCGATCCCGAGGGCGACGTCCTCTTCGTGTCGCGGTTGCCATCCGTGCTCGGCGAGACACGCGGCGACGTGGGCGTGATGGTGCTGCACCTCGACGACCGCCAGGCCCTTTTCCGCCGCCAGGGCGCGACCCCACGCGGCGCTGCGGTAACCCGAGTGCAGGTCGACGGCCACGATCTCGGGGGCAAAGCCGTAGAGGCGACACAAGGACGCGTAGGTCTGGAGGTAGCCGTCGAAGGCTTCGACTTCATCGAGGTCCCCCTGGTGCGGGGAGAGAAGGGTGCGATCCCCGTCCGCGATGGCAAAGGACGATTTCAATTGGCCCCCGACGGCGAGAATGCGCGGGGCGTGGTCGGGCAAGGGGTGCCACGACGGTGCGTAGCCGCGGGCGCGGCGCAAGATGCGGGGGGCGCCCCCGAGGCGTCGCACGACCGAATCGTCGATGCGGCGCGCGATGGGGCGGTCGTGCTCGAGAAACCAGTCGGCCACGGCCGAGAGGCGCTCGGCGGCGGTACCTGGCTCGGTACACATCGGTTCTTGGTGCCGGTTGCCGCTGGTGCATACGACCGGACGGTCGAGGCGCCGCAACATGAGGTGGTGGAGCGGCGTGGTCGGGAGCATGACCCCGAGGCAGGCTTGCATCGGGGCCACCCCGTCGGCGAGGGGGCGTACCCCCTCGGCCGGGGTCTGGGCGGGGGCCAGCACGATGGGCCCGGCGGGACTTCGGAGGAGGGTTTCGTCGTCGGGCTCGAGCTTGACGTAGCGGCGCGCGACGTCGAGGTCGCGGACCATCAACGCGAGCGGCTGCTCCGGGCGACGCTTTCGCTCCCGTAGCCGCGCCACGGCCGCTGCGGAGGTCGCGTCGCAACACAGCTGGTAGCCCCCAAGCCCGCGGATGGCCACGATCTCTCCCCTCATCAGCAGCGAAGCGACGGCGTCCACGTCGTCGAGCATACTGAACGCTTCGGCGGTGAAGGCGCGACCGTCGGCACGCCGGAGCGAGGCGCGCGGGCCGCAGGTAAAGCAGGCGATCGGTTCGGCGTGATAGCGGCGGTTTGCCGGGTCTTCGTACTCCGCCCGGCACGCGTCGCACATCGGAAAACGGGCCATGGTGGTCCGCGCGCGATCGTAGGGGATGTCTTCGACGATCGAATAGCGGGGCCCACAGTGGGTACAGGTCGTGAACGGATAGCGATAGCGACGCGCCAAGGGGTCGAGAACTTCGGCGAGACACGCGGGGCAACTCGCGGCGTCCGGAGCGACGACGGCGCGAGGTGCGCCTTTACCCGCCTCGCTATCGAGGATGGCGAACCCCTCCGCTTCGAGTTCGGGGTCGGGGGCGCGATGCACCGACGCGATCGCGGCGAGAGGAGGTAGCCCCTCGGTGAGCGCGGCGAGAAAGCCATCGACCCGGTCCGAGTCGGCTTGGAGCGCGATCTCCACGCCCTCGGGCCCATTGCGGACCCAGCCCGCGAGTCCGAGCTTGCGGGCCCAGACGGCCACCGTGGGGCGGAAGCCGACCCCTTGCACCGTGCCCCGGATGTGAATCCGCTCACCCGCCATCGAGTCGCCACAGCAGCACACGATGATTGCCGGTATCGCTCACCACCGCCACGTCGCCCGTGACGTTAAGACCGTACGGCCAGCAGAGACTATCGCGTACGGGCGCCTCCCAACGGTTGTCGCCTTTGGCCTGAAAGTGACGCTGGCCGGTGAGTCGCCGCGCTTCTTCCGCGTCGTGCGGCCACCCGAGGAGACGGCTGTTTGCGGTGTCGGCGATGAGGAGCTCATGGCGGTGGGCGGCCACGGCGTAGGGCATGTTGAGGGTCTCGGCGCGGGGCCAATAGGACGAGCGATTGTGGTCGACGACGTGGGCGTTGGCCTGGCCGAGGATTCGGTCGGCCGGCCGGTGGTGGTGGTCGCCGGGCCACTCGCGCCACACCATGAGGCGGTTGTTGCCCGCGTCGGTCACGACCAGGGCGTCGCCACACACCGCGAGGTCGTGTGGCCATCGCATGGTGCGGGCGTCGACGTCGCCCCCCCCGTTGTCACTGCGGGTGTCGAAGTGAGGCTGGCCCAGAACGAGATCCGCCGGCTGACCGTTCGCGGTCGGGAGTTCGTTCCAGATCAACACCCTTCTGTTTCCCGTATCGGCGACGATCAAACGCCCCTGGTGCACGAGGACCCCGAAGGGCCAATGCATGGTGGCCGCCCCCACCGTGCCGTCACGATTGGGTGACGAGCCGCGGAAGTCCGCCTGCCCGAGCACGAGGTCGGCCGGGACGTGGCTTTCCCGGGGACAGGTGTGCCAGATGAGGACGCGGTGATTCCATCCATCGGCGACCACCAAGCCCCCATCGCCGTAGGCGGCCACCCCGGTGGGGACGTTGAGCGTATCGGCCCGCGCCTCCTCGTCGCGTCCCCCATTACGACCCTCCGTGGCGAAATCAGGCTGGCCGATGAGCCAATCTGCGGCCACGCGATCTTCATTGGGGATGTCGCGATAGCCGAGCAACCGGTGGTGACCGGTGTCGGCGACGACGAGGGGACCTTCCGGTCCCAAGAGCGCGGCGCCGCGCGGTCCGAAGAGCGACTGTGCGTCGGGGGTGATGAGCGGTACCAGCGGGTCGTCGGACCCGCCGAGGACGACCCTCGGTCCCGCCGCGTCGAGCAGAGCGGGCGCAGGGGGGCCCGGTGGGGCTTGAGGTACGGCCGACAGACCGACCGCCAGCCGCGCGGTCTCGGGCGTCATGCGACCACCTGCACCTGCACCCGACCGTTCTCGACCCGGGTCGGATAAGACACCAACGCGATGTCGGGGGCGGTCAAGCATTCGCCGGAGGCGAGGCGGTACTCAAATGCATGGTAGGGGCACCGGAGCACGCCGTTTTCGACCTCGCCGCCGTCGAGCGGCATCCCCAGGTGCGTGCATGCATTGGGGTAAGCCTTCACCTCGCCCCGATGTTTGGTGAGCAGCACGCTCGCCGCGTCGAGCTCGATCGCGACGATACCGCCCTCGGGCACCATGTCCGCATCGGCGGCGTCGTGCCACGGACGGCGGAAGGGGCTGGCGACGATCTCGCTTCCGTCGCCGCGCTTGATCTGCACGAGCTTCGGCACGGAGGGGGCAACCGGCGTGACCCGTTCGATCTCCGGTACTGCCGCGGTCACGGCGGACGCGATACCGTCCTGCAACGTGGCATCCTGAAAAGCACACCCGTCGCAGCTTCCCACGAGGCGGACGCGTGCCTCGGCGCCCACCACCTCGACCAGTTCCACGTTGCCGTCGTGTTGGGCGAGCATCGGGCGAACCGACTCGAGCGCCGCCTCGACGCGCTCTTCGATCGACGGCTCGGGGCGTCGGAGGAGGCCGTGGTAGCTCAACACGTTCAACACCCACGGGTCGTCCACCGCGCGACGCAGACCCGCCATGCCTCCCGGTTCTTCCTTCACCGTCCGAATGAGGCGACGGAAGGCCTCCGCCTGGATCGCCTCCAGCGTTTGTCGCATCGCCATGAGCGTTCCGCGGGGACCGTCGTCCCAGGCCACCGTGACCTGCTCGAGACGTTCGAGGTCGGCCACCAACTGCTCGAGACTTCGTTCCGTTCCCCGCTCCGGGAGGTGGTCGCTCATGCGTCCGGCTCCTCGTCGGTCGCCCCCGAGGTGGCGACCCCGCCCCGAAGGTCGGCGTCCAGCTCGGCCGCGAGCCGCTTTACCATCTCGGCCCGCTCCGGAAGGTGGTGACGCCGAAACACGTCGGCGGCCTTGTGGAACAGAGCGATCGCCCGCCGCAGCCGGTTGGGATTGCCCCGCTCGGGATGCTCCGGGTCGTCGGGAAGGTTCATCAGGGCATTGGCCTGATTGGAGATCGTGTTCGCGAATTCGACGGGGGTATCGAACTCGGTGCGCACCTTCAGCGCCTCGTCGTAGGCCTCGAGAGCACGGGTGAGGTTTTCCCAGGGATGGGCCGAGCGCATGGCCTGAAGCGCATTGCCGAGATTGTTCTGCAGCATGGCGTACTCGGTGGGGTCTTGCTCGAGCGTGACGACCTTGAGCGCCTCCCGGAACGATTGAACGGCCATCGCCTCCTTGAGGCCCTCCTTTTCGGGGGCGAGCCGCAACGAGAGATACGCGGTCGCCAGATTGTTGTGCAGCGTCGCGAACTCGCGCGGATAGCGCTTCGCGTCGAAGGTCCGGAGCGCCCGTTGGTAGGCCTGGACCGCGTCCTGAAGCTTCGCCAGGCCGGTCGGGGCCAGGGCGTGCAGCACCAGCGCGTACGACATCTCTACCTCGGCCACTTCTTCGGCGTCGCCGGCTTCGCGCAGTACCGGCAGCGCCGATGCGAACGCCTCGCGGGCCTGCTTCAGCTCTTCGACCCCGCTCCCCGGCATGCGACGGAGGGCCCCCCCGCGACCGGCGAGAATGCGGGCGCGGGCGACCGGATCGTCGTGGAGCAGCTCGAGCGCCTGGTCGTAGAGATAGAGCGCGTCGACGAGCTCCTGCGGGTCCCGGGGCCGCTTCTGGAGGTCGAGCGCGAGCTCGACGAGGGCATCGGCCCGTCGCAAAGGGGGCTCGTCGCTCATCGTGACGCGGGCCACCGTGGCTGTGACGTGGTCGCTGGGCGGGCCGAATGACGCCGTCATCGAAGGGAGGGAAGGCATCGCCGCCCCGTGGGTCTGCATCGTCATCGTTTCAGTCTCCTGGTGGTGGTGGTGGTGCGGGGGCGGCGGTTGGGGGGTCGATGACGAGGGCGCCGAGCTCGGAGTCCCACGCGGCCGGACAACGGTGCGCGCCCTGGTCGTCCCAGCCCTGGGCGCGCAGAAACTCACCGGCATCGACGACGCGGTCGCCGGCCGCCGTTCGTTGTTTGAGCAAGACGCCGCCGCTCATCGGGGCGACGGGAATGAGGTGAAGGCGGTCGTCCCTCACCATGAACAGAGCCGCTTCTCGTGATTCGAAGTAGCGACGGTAGGCCTCGGCCCCGATGCGTAGCGAGCCCTGATGAAGCTCCACGTACGTCGGGGCCCGACCCTCGTGACGGCGCGCCGCATAATCGGCCGCGTACCCGAGGGCACGTTCGTAAAGACGATCCGCCGCCGCGGCGACCGGCGCCGTGAGTTCGAGGCCGAGGGCGGTCGTCTCCGCTTCGACGAGCCACACCTTCACCTCCGCGGGAAACGCGTCGCGAAAGATCCGTCGCCCCGCCCCGAGGGCGTGCTGCCAACGAAAGTCGTGAAGGGAAAAGGTGGGGTCGTGATCTTCGGCGAGGGCGTCGCCCGGGACGTCGTAAATCGTGCCCGCCTCGACCCCGCTCACGGCCGCGTCGAGCACGAGCAAGGCGTCGCTGCCCCGGGCGCGGAACATGACGTCCATGCCCCCGGTACCGCAGTCGAACGCGCGTACTCCGGGCACGGGGTGACGCTCGAACCGACGGATCAAACGCTGGGCGACGACGACCCCCACGCCGTCGTCCGAACGATTGAGATTGCCGCAGCCGATGATGGTCAGCATCGGAGCCCCCGATGCCTCACGTCGTGCGGAACTTGGCGAGCTGTTTGCCGGTCTTCTTGTCGTAGGCGTGCACGGTGCACACCAGGCACGAGTCGAAGGACCGCGCCACGTGGCCGACCTCGACCGGGTCGTGCTTGTTGGCCACGGGGGTGCCGATGAGCGCCTCCTCGATCGGCCCCCGCTTGCCTTCTCCGTCGCGGGGACCGACGTTCCAGGTCGTGGGGGCGATGATTTGGTAGTTCTCGATCTTGCCGTTCTTGACTTCGATCCAATGGGCGAGCGCACCTCGGGAGGCCTCGGTGGCGCCCCAGCCGCTGCCGTCGCGTTGCTTGGGCTTGATGTAGAACGGCTCGTCGAAACGGATCTCGCGAAGGCACCGCTCTGCCTGCCGGTAGAGCTTCACCATCTCGTGGACCCGCGCGATCTGTCGGAGATGACAGCTCGCGCCGCCCAACGCCTTGTACATGCTCAAGATGAAGGGGTCGTGGTGCTGCCAGGGCTTTAGGTGGTCACCGCCCGCGATGAGCTGCCGGGACAGCGGCCCCGCCTCGAGACGCCCGTACTCCACGTCTTTGACCGCCGTCGACCACGAGTAGTGGCCTGAGAAGTCGGTGTTGTTGTTGGGAATGGCGCACGTGGTCCGGTCGAACGGGTGCACGTCGCCTTCCTTTTCCGAGTACCACCCGTGACTCGTATTCTCGCGCACGCGGTCATTGGTCATGACCAGGTGCGTGTCGGACGCTCCGTCGTAGATCCCGCTCCCCATGATGGTCGAGGTGTGGCGGGTCTCGATGGTCGGTCGCTGGTACCGGTCTTCGTGGGGGAGGTATCCCCACGTGACGTACTTTCCGAGACCGGCCCCGTAGAGATCGAGCCCGTAGTCGATGCCGGCCCGGTAATAGAATCCCAGGTCGGAGTTGGCGTGCTCGGGCTTTTCGTCGAGCCACGCCATGAAGTCGTCGTAGCTCTGGATCTCCTCGTAGCGCTCGAGCGAGCAGCCGAGCCAATGAGACTCGAGCCAATTCTTACGGAAGTACTCGAGGATCGCCCACGCCCGGGTCACGTCGGTGAGGGTGGGGCTGCACATGACGCCGCCAGGGACCATGTACGAGCTGTGGGGCCACTGCCCTCCGAGCAGCGCGTAGATCTCGACCGGCTTCGCGCTGATGGTCACCCCGTGCTCGTACGACGTGCCGACGAACGGCGCGAAGCGTTTGCACGCTTCCTCGTAGTACTGGCTCCACTTGTACTTCTCGTTCACCATGTCGATGGCGTAGAGGGCGTAGAAGTAGCGGGGGACGCTCTGAATGCTCTCGGTGAGCTGCCCCAGGTTTCGGGCGATGATCGCGTTGCGCGGCACTTCGGTGCCCCATGCCGTATCGAGCGCCCACGACGCGCAGGTGAGGTGAGATGCGCCGCAGATCCCGCAGGCGCGCGGGGTCACGACGAGCCCGGCCTGCGGGTCCTTGCCTTTGAGGATCATCTCGAACCCGCGGAACATCTCCGCTTGGGTCCAGGCGTTGACGACGTTGCCGTCTTCGATTTCGACGCGGACGTCGAGGTCCCCCTCGACGCGGCCGACGGGGGAGATGTCGATGACTTCCGTTCCCATGACGTTCTCCTTCAGACCACGAACATGTCGTCTTTGGCCCATTGCGGCGCCGCGGCCTTTCCGGCCGCGACCACCGTCAGGTAAGACCGCTTATCCATGCCCGTAGGCACTTCGTTCGGCAGCCCCAGGGTCGTCGGGGTGGCGAACACCGTTCCCGGCATCAAATCGTGATGCGGAAACTCGGGCTCGGTGCACCCGATGCAGGGCATTCCGGCGCGTGTCTTGGACGACTGGCGGTTCCACAGGATGCGGTTGCAAGGCGAACGCGTGAAGGGCCCGCGGCAGCCCAGGTCGTAGAAGAGGCAGCCGGTGCGCTGGCCGAACTCGGTGGTGGAGACCTTGTACGCGAAGTGCATGTTCCGCGTGCAGCCCGTCTGCGTGAAGCTCGTGAAGAAGGTCGCCGGCCGATGGAGGTCGTCGAGGGCGATCTCGCCGCCGCGGCCTGTCGTCACCGCCACCAGGATCTGCGTGATCCAGTCGGGGTGGCAGGGACAGCCGGGGATGTTGATCACGGGGAGGCCCGACTTGCTCCGGAAGTCGGCCCCGAGGAAGCCCCCGGCCCCTCGCTTGTGAAATTGCATCCCCGTCGACTCACTCGGGTTCGGCGCCATCGCGGGGATCCCCCCCCACGTGGCACAATCACCCACCGCCACCACGTAGGTCGCCACGTCGCTCAGCAGACGCACCCATTCGCTCATGGGGCGACCGGCGAAGCGATTCCATTCGCCGGTGCCATTGGGTCCCTGGATCACGGTTCCCTCGAAGACGAATACGTCGAGGGGGGTTTCCCCGCTCACGCACCGCTCGACGAGGTCCTTGACGCCTTCCCCCAACTCCACCCCGAGGGAGGGGTGCCAGAGGATGTTGATTCCGAAGTCCGTGACGAGATCGCATGCGCTCGGTTCTTCGGCGTTGAGGAAACTCATCGTGTTCCCCGAGCATGCGCCGCCCTGTAGCCACAATACATTGGCCATTGTCTATGTTGCCCAACCTTCCCGACGGACCGCTTCGAGCTCGAAGCGAGCGTTCGCTCTCACTCGTCACGTCCCCGTCAGGTAGAGAGTATGCATCTCGTCGCCTTTTCGTCCAGACTTTCGGTTCCTACTGGACACGAAGCTGAAACATGCTTCATGCTTCTGCAACGTCACGCGTTCTTGGAGCAACTGGGCGGGTGACCCCGGGGAAGGATGGGATGAGGTGGACAACGACCACTTGGAAGCGCGGCTGGATCGATTGGAACGCCAGCTTACGCGGGTTTTGGGGCTACTCGAGAATGATCGTCCGGAAGCGTCGGGGTTTGATCCTGACGTAACGGAAGATAAGAATATCAACGGCACGAATGCAGCCCCGGAGGACAAGCCGAGCATTCGCGCAGCAAACTCGAGCCAATCGCCCTATACCCCCGGTGTCCAATCGTCGGGCGGCCCAGGACGAGGGGTTGTCCAATCGATGTCGAAGGGCGAAGCGGCGCGAGAAGAGGGGCCGGCGGCGGCGGCGACGGGGGGGCTGGCGAAGACAGACCTCGGGGCGCCGGGGGCCGTGGAGGCGCTGGTGCGGCTCGGTTTCCCCCCGGGCGCGGTGGCGCCTGTCGGGGAGCCGAGTCCGGCGTCGCGAGCCACGGCGACGGCGGTGGCCGAGTTGGCGCGCGTGGAAGGGGCCGCCGCCCTCGAGGCGCGGCTGCACGAGACCCTCGTCGCGTTGGTCGAGCCGGAGACGCTCGACTCGCTGACACGCATCGCGAGCCTGGCCCCGAAGCTGGAGTACGCGACCTACTTTCTCGCGGCCGGCCCCGAGCTGCTCGAAGAAGCGCTGGAGGTGGTGAAGAAGCGGATGGGCGAGGAGCCGATGCCGTACCCTGAGCGCGCCCTCGAAACCGCGGTTGAAATCGTTCGCGCGGTGGCTCAGCCGCAGGCGCTGGCGGGCTTGTCGGCGCTGGCGGGGCGGCTCCCTCGGCTCGTCCCCGCCGACCCGGCATTCGGCACGGCGCTCGAAGATCTGGTGGGAAAGCTGCCCCAGCTCGCCCAGCTGATGGCGGCGGTCGACCTCGAGAAGCTGACGACCTTGGTGCAGAAGTTGGACCTCGAGAAGGTCGACCCCGAGCGTCTCGGCGCGCTGCTCGACAAGATCGAGCCCGACCAGCTCGTCGCGCTCCTCGACAAGGTCGACTTCGAGGTCATCGGCGAACTGGTCGAGGCGCTCGATCTCGAGGGCTTGATCGACGGGCCCCTCCCCACGTTGAAGCTCGCCGGCGAGCACCTGGCCGACGCCGACAAGCGGGACGCGCTGATCGGACTCATCGAGTTGGCGCCCCAGCTCGAACGGCCCCTACGGGCGCTGCCCGTGCAGCCGGCGACGATTCAGGTGCTGAGCGCGGTCAACGAAGCGGTGGAAGAAGCGGCGCACACGACGCGCTCCCTCGGTCTGCTCGGGACGGTCGGGGCGCTGCGCGATCCCGAGGTGCAGCGCGCGGTCGGGTTCGTGATGCAGGTGGCCAAGAATCTGGGCCGGGCGTTGGACGAGCCTTCGAAGGCGCTTCCGGCCCCCCGAGACGCCGCGGCGGAGTAGTCGCCCATGTGTCTGGGGATTCCGGGGCAGGTGGTGGCGATCGAAGACGCCGCCAAGAAGCTTGGCGTGGTGGAGGTGAGCGGGGTGCGCCGCGTCACCAACCTCGCCTGTGTCGTCGACGACGAGCACCCCGTCGAAGGGTGCGTGGGGGATTGGGTTTTGGTTCACGTGGGTTTCGCGATGAGTCGGATCGACGCTGAAGAGGCGGCGCGCACCCTCGAATTGCTCGAGGAGATGGGGGAGGTCCAGGCGGAGCTCGACGCGATGCGCGCCCACCTCCACGCGGTGCGTCCGCCGACCGACCGGTTTCCCGGTGCCTCGGAAGGGGGGCGTCCCGCGGAGGATGGCCGCCCGGCGGGTGAGGGCGGGGGGGATGTCTCCGGGCCGAGGGTAGGAGCGGGAGCGGACGGTGTCGGGGACGCCAACGTTGCAGGAAACGAGGGGCCGAGATGAAGTACGTGGACGAGTTTCGGGATCCGGTGGTCGGACGCCGGGTGATCGATCGGATCGCACGCACCACCGAGGCGTACGTGCGGCGGGAACGCCGAACGCGGCCCATCAAGTTGATGGAGGTGTGCGGCGGCCACACCCATGCGATCTTCAAATTTGGGCTCGACGAGGTGTTGCCCGATGCCATCGAGTTGGTGCACGGCCCGGGATGCCCCGTCTGTGTGCTGCCGGTCGGACGCGTCGACGATGCGCTGCACATCGCGACGCAGCCCGGCGTCATCTTCACCACGTTCGGTGACGCCCTCCGGGTCCCGGGTTCGCGACGGAGTTTGCTCCAGGCCAAGGCGGAAGGCGCCGACATCCGCACGGTTTATTCCCCGGCCGACGCCCTCGCCCTGGCGCGCGAGACGCCCGACCGTGACGTCGTCTTCTTTGGGCTCGGATTCGAGACGACCGTCCCGTCCACGGCGCTCACGGTCAAGCAGGCGCGCGCCGAGGGCATCGAGAATTTCTTCCTCTTCAGCAACCACATCACCATCATTCCCACCATCAAGGCGATTCTCGACGCCCCCGACCTCGACCTCGACGGGTTTCTCGGACCGGGTCACGTCACGATGGTGATCGGGATGAAGCCCTACCAGTTCATCTGCGATACCTACCGCAAGCCGTTCGTCGTCAGTGGTTTCGAGCCGCTCGACGTCCTGCAATCGATCGCCATGGTGATGGACCAGCTCCATGCGGGCCAGTGCGCGGTCGAGAATCAATATCGGCGCCTGGTGCCCGACGAGGGAAACGCGGTTGCGATGCGGGCCGTCGCCGACGTCTTTCGTCTCCGCGACCACTTCGAGTGGCGCGGCCTCGGATCCATCGAACACTCCGGGCTCGAGCTCAACGATGCGTACGCCGACTTCGACGCCGAGCGTCGATACGCAGTGCCCGCATTGTCCGTCGCCGACCCCAAGGCGTGTCAGTGCGGTGAGGTGCTCCAGGGCAAGCTGAAGCCGTGGGAATGCAAGGTCTTCGGGACGGGGTGCAAACCCGAGACCCCCATCGGGTCCTGCATGGTGTCTTCGGAGGGCGCGTGTGCCGCCTATTACACCCACGGTCGCATCTCGACGCTGCGCGCGCGCACGACGGCGCCGTCACCGACCCGATCCCACGACGACCTGGTCGTCCTGCCCCCGCGCCGTCGCGCGAGTGGAGCGGAGTAGCCGACGTGACCCGACGAGACCACGACCATCCCCTCTTCGTCCGCGTCGAGAAGTGGCGTCGACGGGCGGGGCGGGTCCGGGATGAGGTCGTCGTCTCCGCGCACGGGGGCGGGGGCAAGGCCATGCGCGACCTCATCGACGACCTGGTGGTTCGAGAGCTCGGCGCGAGCGTGCAGGTCGACGAGGATCAGGCGCGGTTCGACGTGGCCGCCCTCGCCGGGCCCGGTGACCGGCTCGCCCTCACCACCGACGGCTATGTGGTCAGCCCCCTCTTCTTTCCCGGCGGAGACATCGGCCGCCTGGCCGTTCACGGAACGGTCAACGACCTCGCGGTAAGCGGCGCGAAACCGCGATATCTGACGCTGGGTCTCATTCTCGAGGAGGGAACGCCCATCGCCGATCTCCGACGGGTGATGCGAAGCGTCGCGGCGGCCTGTGAGGAGGCAGGGGTCTCGGTGGTGACCGGCGACACCAAGGTCGTTCCCCGGGGGGCGGCGGACAAGATGTTTCTCACCACCGCCGGGGTCGGAATCATTCCCGCTGGGATCGACGTGCGGGCCGCCAACGTTCGCCCCGACGACGTGATTTTGGTCAATGGTTACCTCGGCGACCACGGGGCGGCGATTCTGGCCGCGCGGGGCGAATTGAAGCTCGACACCGACATCCCCAGCGATTCAGCGCCTCTGAATGGCCTGGTCGAGGCGCTGCTGGCCGACATCGAGGTGCACGCGATGCGCGACGTTACGCGGGGGGGGCTGGCCGCGTCGTTGAATGAGCTCGCGTTGTCGAGCGAGGTGGGCATGGTCGTCGACGAATCGTCGCTCCCGGTGCGTGCCGAGGTCACCGGGTTCTGCGAGATCCTCGGCCTCGACCCCGTGCATCTCGCCAACGAAGGAAAGCTGATCGCCGCCGTTCCTGCCGCCCAAGCCGAGCAGGCGCTGGCCATCATGCGCGGCCACCCGTTTGGCGCTCAGGCCGCCATCGTGGCCCGTTGCCGCCCTGAGCCTCCGGGGGTCGTCACCCTCGATACGGGGTTCGGCTCCGAGCGCATCCTCGACACCCTCGTCGGGGAGCAACTTCCCCGTATCTGTTGAGTCGGCTGGACGTCATCATGCACGAACTATCCATCACGCGAAACATCGTCGCCACCGTCGTCGACCACGCGCGCGGCCGTCGTGTCGACGAGGTCACCTTGAAGATCGGCACGCTCGCGGGGATCGAGCTGCAGGCGCTAAGATTCTGTTTTGACGTATGCACGGAGGGTACGTGCATCGAGGGCGCAAAATTACGCATCGAAGAGATCCCGGGTCGCGGCCGTTGCGTCGACTGCGACGAAACCGTTTCCCTCGGTCAGCCGATCGCGGTGTGCCCCTGCGACAAGCGGGCCCGCCTCATCATCGAAGCGGGAGAAGAGCTCCTGATCCACTCCATGGAGGTTCATTGAAATGTGTGCAACGTGCGGATGTTCAGAAGGCAACGTGGTGACCGTCGGCGACGCGGAGGGGCACCATACGCACATCCTCCCGGACGGCACGGTGATCGAGCATACCCACGCTCACGCCGACGAAGGTCACAGCCATAGCCACGACCACAGCCACAGTCATAGCCACGACCACAGCCACAGTCATAGCCACAGCCATGACCACGAGCACCCGCACGCGCACGGCCACGAACATGGGGCCGACGCGACGCGGACCGAGTCGCTCGAGGCCAAAGTGTTGGCGAAAAACGACCGCTTGGCGGAGCGCAACCGGGGGTGGTTTGCGGGCCGCGGGGTGTTTGCCCTCAACGTGATGAGCTCGCCCGGTTCGGGCAAGACGACCCTTCTCGAGCGAACGCTCCGCGAGCTCGGCGCGACGAGCTCCGTCGTGGAGGGCGATCAGGAGACCGACCGCGACGCTGAGCGCTTGCGCGCGACGGGGGTCCCCGTCGTCCAGGTGAACACGGGAACGGGGTGTCATTTGGAGGCGGACATGGTGTGGATGGGCCTCCAAGCCCTCCAGCCTGAGTCTGACTCGGTGGTGTTCATCGAGAACGTGGGGAACCTGGTGTGCCCGGCGCTCTTCGATTTGGGGGAGCATCGGCGGGTCGTGCTGTTCTCCATCACCGAAGGCGAGGACAAGCCGCTGAAGTACCCTCACATGTTCCGCGTGGCCGACCTCGTCCTCATCACCAAGGTCGACCTGCTGCCCCACCTCGACTTCGACCTCGACGAGGCGCGGCGGTCGGTGGCGGCGGTGGCGCCCGAGGCGCGCATCGTAGAGGTCTCGACGAAGAGCGGGGCCGGGCTCGATGCGTGGTACGCATGGCTGCGCGAGGGGCGTGAGGCGGCCCGTGCCGGACGATCGGGGCCGACTGCGGCGCCGGTGTAAGGCGGGTCCGTGCGGGGCGTTGTCCCCGGACCATGCTGTCGTCGAACTGTTTTCGCCTTTCTTTTCTCTTCGCGCTCGTCACGGCTGTCGCTCCGGCGGTGGCGGCGGAGCCGGACGACATTGGGACGCGGCCCGCGAGCGGTCACGCCCCGCTCGTCCAGGCTCGAGATACGGCCGACGAGGATGCGCCGGAGCCGCACGCCGACGTTCCCGACGGCGAGGCCGTCACGACCCAGGGACGAGGCTACGACGAGGTGGACGTCGTGCCTCCAGCCCACCTGATCGCGACCGACCCCCCCGGCGACTGGGCGGTCGCGCACGCAGGCTTTCGGCCTCATCTCGATACCTTCGGAGGGTTGCTCACGTTTGCCCTGGCCCACGCCCGCACCGAACGCTTCTACGGGGTCGTCTCGATCGCCACCGTGCGCAACGACGCGGGGACGCACGTCGGGGCCGCGCAATTCGCCCTCGGCCGGAACCTGTCGGACGAGTTCATCGGTGTTTCCCAGGTCAGCCTTGCCGAAAATCGGGCGCGTACCTTCATCGGCCTGGGTCAGGTCACCATCGGCTACAACCGCGCCCACGAACACTACGGCCTCTTTCAGTTCGCCGGGTACAACGCCACCGACGAGGCGGGGGTGTTGACCCAATTGGGCGGCTACAACCGCGCTTCCGACCGTTTCGCGGGCGGCTTCATGGCGGGCGTGATGAACCAGGCGGAGAACGACTTCGCCGGGATCGCACAGCTCGGCGTCATCAACGCACAGGGGCCGCTGCTGCCGTTCGGAGAAGGGTCGACGAACGACGGGACCGCCTTTCGCGGGGTCGCTCAGGCTGGGTTCTACAACAGCGCCGCGGATTTTCAGGGGGTCGTTCAGGCGGGCGCGTTTTCTGGAGCGGAGACCTTTCGCGGCGCCTTTCAGATCGGGGGGGTCATCGCGGGGGCCGAAGACTTCGCCGGGGTGGCTCAGCTCGGCGCGCTAACGTTGCACGAGGAAGGGGCAGGCAGCCAGCTCGGCGCGGTGAACGTCTCGACCGATGCGTTCGCGGGGCTTCAGCTCGGCGGGGTGGGGAACTTCGGAGACGACGTCGACGGGGTGCAGCTGGCCGGCCTCGCCAACATCGCCGGCGACATGTCGGGCCTTCAAGTGGGCTTGGTCAACTACGCGGAAAGCGTCGAAGGGGTGCAGATCGGCCTCTACAACCACGCCAACCGACTGCGGGGCCTTCAAATCGGCCTCGTCAATCACGCCCCGGATGGCCTCCTGCCCTGGAGCGCTCTGATCAACATGGGCTTCGACGACTCCGGATTCTACGACGGCGAGGTCATGGCGCGCCGCTGACGAGATCGCTCAATCGGGCTATCTTGCGCCCGTGGACGCCAGACGAACGGTTCCCCGGGCGTGCGTCGTCGGCCTGCTCGCGGGAGCATGCAGCTTGGACTTCGACGCCTTTGATCCTAGGGGTCCTGCGACCTCGGGCGGGGGTGGGGCGGGGTCCTCCACCATCACCACGACGCTTACATCGTCATCATCATCAGCGTCGTCCGCGTCGTCTGGCTCCGGAGAGGGAGGCGGCGGGGGTTTCGCGGGTGGCGGCGGTGGTGGCGACGGCGGCACCGGGGGCGGTACGGGCGGGGCAGGGGGGCAGCCGCCGCCGTTGGGACCCTTCACCGACATCCAACCCGTCACGGTCTTGAACAGCGCCGCCGACGACGACGACCCGAGCTTCACCGACGACCTCCTCGAGGTGTATTTCAATTCGAGCCGAGCCCCCGGCACGGACGGCGACCTCTACGTCTCCAAGCGCGCCAGCAGCAGTGCGCCGTGGGGGGCGCCCGCGGCGCTGACCGAATTCAACACCGGGTCCGTCGAGACCAACGCGGAGATTTCGCCAGATGGACTGACCTTTTGGTTCAGCCGGCGCGTGGCCGGGGATCTCGACATTTTTCGGGCTGTCCGCACCTCGCGCCAGGCTCCGTGGGGAACCGCAGCCCTCATGGCCGAGCTCGACACGACGATGGGCAACGAGACGTTCGGCGGGCAGACGAGCGACGGCTTGTACGCCCTCATCACATCCGACGGCGGCGGCGCCACGCCCGTCCTTTGGGACGCCCACCGCACGAGCGTCAACGGCCCCTGGACGATGTTCGCCCAACTACCCGGATTTTCGACGGCGGGATACACTCAGGCTGAGACGTGGCTCGCGGCGGACGGGCTCGAGTTCTGGTTCCGCTTCAACGACAACGGGACCACGACGATGAGCGACGACATCTACCGTTCCGTACGCGCCAATCGTTCCGACGCGTGGGGACCACCTTCCCGGTACCGGAGCTGAACACCAGCGTCGGCGAGGGCGACCCCCACCTCAGCCCGGACCGCCGCTACATCATGTTCAGCCGTGCCGTGACGCCGACGGCGCGGAGCATTTTCGAGGCGCGGCGCTGAGGCGGCCTACGCTCCTCTGACGGCGACCCCTCGCGGCGGCACACGAGGGTGCAGGCCCGTCTTGGTCGCGGTCGCCGCGACCGCTGGCTGGCTGGCTGGCTACCCGGGCGATGAGGGCGCGTCGCCGAAGAAGCATCCGAAGGGGTCGGCCGCGATCTCGTCGAGCGCATCGTCGAGGCGCAGGAGTGGACGCGCGGCGCGGTACGGATGCCATGCGAGGTCGTCACGCATCCACTCGAGCCGCCATGAGCGCTCCGGCCCGCTGCACCGGAGTTTTACCGCGGGCACCTCGGTGGCGTAGCGCTTGCCGGCGGGGTCGGGGCGCAACTCCAGGATCTCCACGGTGTCGTCGTAGACGCGGAAGACGTAGTGCGACGTGGCCACGTGGGGCGGCACGCGGGTCCGACAGAAGTGATCCAGCAACCGATCGATGCGGGCGTTCTCCAACTCGCTGAACATACGCGGGACCGCTACGGCTTATCGTGTCCGAGGGTGTAGGCCGGATGGGGCCCGCGTGAAACCGATTCGCGGCCGCGGCGTAAGGGGCCTCATGAAGCGCTCGGCAGTCTGGTCGGCCCTTGGACTCGCCGCGATGGTCGGCACCACCGTGGCCTGTGGGGGAAACGAGCCGGCGGAGGCGCCCGACGGGTATCCGGTGGGGCCCTACGGCACCGAGGTCGGCGACACGCTGGCTTACGCCGAGTTCGCCGGATTCGTTTCGCCCGAGGCCGGAGACCCAGGACCCTACGTGCCCTTCGACATGGTCGACATCCAGGCGTCGGGGTCGCCTCAGGTCCTCATCCACCTCGCGGCCACGTTCTGACCCCGCTGTCGCACGGCTGCCCAGGTCTTGGGTCAGGAGACGACAGAGAACCTCGCCGCGACGTATCACGTGCTTCACGACGAGCCCTCCGAGGACGACGTCGCGACGTGGATCGACACGTACGGGTTGTCGAATCCCACCTTCGGAGCGGTGGACTCAGGCGCCACCCTCGCCGCCCTCGAGGAGCGCGAATGCGCCTTCGTCGTCGACACGGCGACGATGACCGTCGGTTGGAAAGCGTGCGGTTGCGTCGCCCAGGACGGCGGTTGCGTGCCCAGCGTGCTCGTCGGTCTCGACGAGCTCGCGCGGGCGCTAGCGCCGTGACCGGCCCGGCGGGGCACCAGCGCCTCGTCCGCGAGCGTTGAAGGCGGCGGCGAGGAGCCCGACCCCGGCGAACGCGGTAAGGGCCGGTCCGTGGCTGCCCGCGCTCCGCTGGCTCCAGCCGAAGGCCAGCGGCCCCACCCCCGTCGCGACGATCGTCAGGCGCGACATCGCACTTCGAATCGCACCGTGGTGGGTACGGCCGAAGGCGCGCGCGGCCTCGGCGCCGACGGCGGCGACGATGACGGACTGTCCCGCCGCGAGGCACCCGAGCGCGGCAAGGGCGGGGACCAACGCATGGGCGACGATGAGGATCGCAGTACCCGTGGCGAGGGCGGTGCATCCGAGGGTGAGGAGCGTGGGCGCCGAAACGCGATCGACAGCCCGGCCGGCGGGGAGAGCCAACAGCGCCATGGTCAGGCCCCAAGCGCCCACGGCCCACGCGGCATCGCTCGGGTCGACCCCGCGACCCACGAGGAGGGGTTGGAGGTCGAACAGCACCCCTGTCCCGACCGCCGCCGACAGGGCGGCCGCACTGGTCAGGCGCCAAAAGGTACCGGTCCGGACTGCCTGTTGAAGGTCGACGGCGGCCTCGACGATGGCGGTCGAGGGGCCCGTCGGCTTCGCCGCCCCGTCGACGGTGAGGCCGAGCTCCTCGGGTCGGTTGCGAAGCGCGAGCGCCGCGAGGGTGGCGACCCCAAACGCGACGACGAACCCGAGCCCGCGCCAGGTCGGCCGCCAGCCGTACGCGGCGATCCAGGACTGAACCAACGCGGGGAGCGGGGTCCACAGCGCAAAGGTCGCGACGGTGATGAGCCCGCCGATCGTCCCCAGGCGGGCGTGAAACCACATGGCGAGCGCATGTTGGCTCGTGAGGGCGAGCGAGCCTTGCCCCGTGAGACGCACGAGGAAAAAGCCGAGCGCGAGCCCGGCCCCGGTCGATGCGGCGGACAGTACGCTACACGCAAGCCCGAGGGCCAACGCGGCGGCCATCATCATGCGCCTCGGGCCCCACCGGTCGGTCGCCCGGCCCACCCATACGAGCGGCACCGCGGCCGCCATGGTTGCGGCGGTATAGGTCGCGTTCAGCGTAAAGGGATCCAGACCCAGGTCATCACGCAGCGGCTGATTGAGCAGCGAGAGCAACATGGTTTGCCCGGGCGCGGTCGCGGTCATCGCCACCGTGCTCACCGCGGCCACGGTGTAACCGGGAAACCAGGACCGTGGCCGAAGTCGGGCGCCCATCCCCCCTTCGTTGACGCGCCGCGGCGTAAACGCCAAGACCCGGGTCGATGAACACCCCACCGGCGCCCGCGGTTTCGGGTCCTGAGGCGACACGAAACCGGGCGGCAGACGCGGCGCTGGCGGCGGTCGACGCCTGGCTCGGGTCACGCCCGCCTCTGGCCGCGATGAGTGACGCTCGGTTTCTCGAGGCGCTCGAAGCCTTCGAGGCGGCCAGCGACCAGCGGGGCCAGATCGCCGCCGCCCTCTCGAACCGGTCGTTGGCCCCCGGGCCCAAGGACGAGCTCGCTTGGTTGAGCATCGGGTGCGGCGGGGGCGACCTCGATGTCGCCGTCGCCGCGGCCCTCGCGGAACGTTTTCCCCGACAACGGTACGTCGGCGTCGACCCCAACGAGGTGGAATGTCAGCGCTGTCGCACGCTCTTCGCCGAGCGCTTTCCTCAGTTCGAGGCGACCGTTTTCGCGCAGGGGTTCGAGAACTTCGATGACGACCCCCAGAGCTTCGATCTCGTCTACGCCGCCCATACGTTCTACTACGTGGACGATGTTGGGGCGGCCCTCGCGCGGGGTCGTCGATTGCTTCGTCCCGGAGGCGCCTTCGTGGTGCTTCACGCCCCCCTTGGCGCCTTGAACGTCCTCGCCGACCGGTTCTGGCGCGCCCCGCGGGGCCGGGCTGTCCCTTACAGCGACGTCGTAGGCCGTCGCCTCGAAGGACACGGGGCGACACCGGCGCGTTCGCGCATCGACGCTTGGCTCGACGTCACCGAATGTGTGTCTCGGAACGGAGCCGGCGACGCCGGGCCGTCGACGGAGCGCGGTCGGGCCATTCTCGACTTCATTCTTCAGCTCGACACGACGCAATTGCCCGCGTCTGTGATGAGAGCCGTGTCGCGCTACCTCGATGCCATCAGTCACGACGAAGGACCGCTGCGGCTGGCCCCCCATCCCGTCGATGCCTTCGTGATTCGGTAGCGGGCGCCCGACGCTCGGATCGCCATCCAAAAAGCACTGGGCCCAAAGCACAGGCCCTCGAGCACCGTGGGTTAGTTTCTCAAGAAGAACGTCGCCACGACTTGGCGGAAATGATGGCTGCCGTCGGGTTGCCGGCAGGATGCGAGATACGGACCGAGGTCGGGGTCGTCGCGCATCGCCGCCAGCGAGATCGATTCATCGAAGAGGCACCGTTGAAGGTAGCCCTCCAGCACGTCGGGTCGGTCGGCGGGTACGACCCCGACGTACTCGAGGTTTTCGACGCGCATCGCGGTCTTCCGACGCCCGAGCGTGGCTTCGATCTCCTCGGCGGTGGCGTAAGGCGTCCCCTCGCGACGCTCGAGATAGCGGGTGTAGAAGCTGAGGTAGTGCGCCTCGGCGCGCGCGTGCGCGATGAAGCCGAGACCGCCGGGAGCGATCGCCCCCACGAAGCGCTCCAAGGCGAGGTCGAGGTCCGCGGCGGGCACGGCGTAGAGGCCATGGACGGCCCACACGAGGGGGTAGCGACGCTTGGGATCGAGCGCCTGAGCCGTGAGGCACAACTCCTCGCCCTTGACGAACGGAGGCTTCAGCGCGCGGGCAGCCTCGGCGATGGAGAAAGCGCTCGGGTCAAGCAGGTCGACGGTCCAGGTCGGCGTCTCGTCGAGGGCGGCGTGCTGGACGAGGGCGGCGGGGAACTTGCCGCTTCCGCACGCCACGTCGAGGATACGGCGGTCAGCGCTCGTCGCCGCAAGCTCGGTACGCCAGTCATGCGCCTCCGCGAGGACCCGATAGTCCTTGGTCGCCACGGCGTAAAAGGCCTCCATCTCCCGGCGGCCCTCCTCGCTCCAGTGGGCGAGGCTGCGGTCGTAGGTATCAGGCATCGGAGGCTCGCGCGTAAAGAACCGGATTCAAGGGGGAGTCGATGATGTCGCCCGGCTTCACGCCCGGCATGAATTTTTCGTAGTCGCCACTGATCATCGTCGGCGCCTGAAGCAGCCGTGCTCCATCGACGAAATAGGTGATGGCGATCGCCATCCGCTCGGTGTCGTAATGGTTGGGGCCCGCGCTGTGCATGCTGAAGGCGTGATGAAAGCTGACTTCGCCGAGGGCATAAGCGGCGCCGTCGCACGGCACTTCGTGCTCGCGGAGGTAATCCATGATCGTTCGGTCGTAGTTGTCGCCGTGCTTGTCGAAGGGGAGGCGCTCGATGTCCTTGTACACATCCATGCCGAGCGCGAAGACGAGCGGTCCCATCTCGACGGGCAGCGGCTGAAGGGGAAACCAGGCCGTCACGACGTCCGCGTGGTCGATGGGATAGTGGTGGGCATCGTAGTGCCAAGGGGTGCGGCCGCAGCCGGGGTTCTTGCTGAGGACGTTGTCGTGGTAGAGCCGCACGCCGTCGACGCCCAGCAGCTCGGCCGCGACGCGAGCCAGGCGGCGACTGAAGACGTAGGCCCGGGTGGGTTCGTGATGTTCCCAAACCATCTCCAGGCTGGGAAAGCCCAAGTCGGCCGCGCCCGCGACGCGCTCGGTCAGCATCACCGACAGGTCGTCTCGCAGCGAGAGCAGACCCGCAGGGTCCAGAAGCCCCTCGATCTTGACGTAGCCGTCGCGCTGAAATCGAACGATTTCCTCGGCGGCGAGGTCATAGGGCGCGTCCAGCGCTTCTTGGTGCGCGGACGGTGACGGGCGGGCGAGGTCGGGCCAAGGCGGCGTCGGCAGGAGCCGCTGGGGGGCGGGCTCCGCGTTGACGGCCAGTGACATGTACCAGTCCCACCACTGCTGGTTGTCGGCCGCCCACTTGCGGGAAATGTCGTCGCCGTCGGCGTTTTCGGCCGCCAAGAGGCGGTTCGTCGCGGGTGCATCCACGGCGCGACCATACCGCGAAAGCGGGGGACGGGCACTCGCCCATCCCCCGCCCTCTCGGCGCTCGTCAAACCCAACGCCACCAGGATCCCAGCTCCATACGGGATCCCACCGCAGCCTCAGCGCCAGCTGCCCTGAGCCATCGGCCCAGCTCTTCCCACTCGCCCTGCCTAACTCGCCGGTCTCACTCGCCCAGCTTAGCTCGCCCAGCTCAACTAGCAGAGCGGAGCGCCGCATCGCGACGCGAGACCACACTCCTGATCTCACTGAGGAGAAGCTCCAACTCCTCCACGTCGTCTGTTTCGGCCTTGATCTGATCTTCGAGCATCGTCGTCAGCGCGACGTCGTCACCGGCGAGTTCGAGGGCCTGGCGGTATGCGTCGAGCGCCTTCGTCTCAACGTCGAGGGCGTGTTCCAGCATCTCCTCCAAGACGAGGCTCTGCTTGGTGACAGCGACCTCGAGCGTCGGCACGCCCCCGAGCGCCACGACCTTCTGTCCGAAGAGCTCGGCGTGGCCGAACGACTCTTGGGAGGCCTCGGCGAAACGCGGCGCGTAGACGGGTCGCCACAGGCCCCGTACGACCAAAGCCTGGTGTTGGTACTGCAGGCCAGCCGCGTGCTCGAGGGCGATGGCCCGGTTGAGGGCGTCGATCAACGGTGCGTTCTTCATGACCAACGCGACCATAAAGCGGCCGGCCGGCCTGTCAAGGTATTGAAAATACTTATCTTTTGAAGGTGAAAGTCGTTTTCATCTTCAACTCGTGCCACGATGACGCCCGGAAGATGGCGCGAGACCGGAAAGACAAGCGTAAATCCCTGAAGCTCAAGAAGAAGTGCTGCGACAAGCCAAAGCACAAGCGGTGCAAACGGTGCCCGCGCAACGGGTGAACGCCGCTCGCCCCTCTCGCTGAGCGGGCGGATTTTTTCCCGGCCGGGCCACGACCCGACGGCCGGCGTCGCGTTCTGCGCGGGCTCAAGCGAGGCGGTCGAGCGGGCCGCTCATGTCGATCGTGCCCGACGTGTTGAGGTGCGGCACCGAGCCGTCGATGGAGGTTCCGTGGATGTGGTCGAGGTCGAGGCCCATGCCGCGCATCAACGACACGTAGAGCTGGCTGTGGGGCGTGCCGGTGTGTTCGTTGCTGTAGTTGCGGTGCCACGGGTTCGGGTTGTTCTGTGGGTACTTGAGGTAACGGCCGCTTCGCAGCACGCCGGTGCGCTCGCCCCCGAAGACGAAGAACGGGTGGTACTCGGACCCGTGGTTGCCGTTCGCGAGTTCGCTCGCGTAGAGCACGATGGTGTTGTCGAGCAGGGTGCCGCCGCCGGGGAGCGACACGTTGTCGAGCCGGCGTACCATGCGCTCCACGAGGCGCGCGCCGTAGAGGTTGCGCTCCGCCATCCCCGCTTCGGCGTCGATGGCTTCGGTCGTCGCGGGCTCGTCGTCGTGAAACTGGCGAGGGTCGCTCTTGTGCTCGTAATCGTGGTGAATGCTCGCGTCGGCGGGGAGGCCATAGCCCTCGGGCGGAATGCGGCGGAGCGAGATCGAAGCGACCCGTGACAACCCGCAGGCGAAGCCGGCGACGATCATGTCCGAGAAGGCCTCCCAGTCCGAGGTGTAGGCGGCGGCCCGGTCCAGGCCATCGATGGGCGGAACTTCGGGCGCTTCGCACTGGAGGTTCCGCGCCAGTCGCTGGTCGAGCTCGTGGAGCAATTGCCGGTGGGTCTCGAGACGTTCCCGGTCGCGGCCGCTCGTTTTGTCCCGGAGGGACTTGTAGTGGGTCTGAAGCTCGGCGAAGACGGCCCGCTCGGCCGCGCGACGACGCTCGACTTCGGCCGTGACCTCTTCCAGGCCCCCGAAGTAGCGGGCGAAGACCTCGTTGGGGTCGCCGTCGGTCGGGAGTCGGTCCATGCCGCCGCTGCCGTTGGGGGCGTACAAGAAGTAGTGAAAGCCGCCCGAGCCGCTCGACCGATTGCGGTTGGGGTCGAAGTTGAGCGACACCGCCAGCGGGTCGGTCGCCTTGACGTGCTCGAGCACCCGTTGGTCGAGCGAGGGATACCGCGCATGCGACTTGACGCCGTCGTACTCGTATTCGGCGGGTCCCCCGGTCATCGTCGCCAGGTGCCCCTTGGCGTGGGCGTCCCCGTGCGGGTCCCAGCCGGTGCTGAGCTTGGCGAGACCCTCGAAGGCGAGCATCTTCGAGCGGATGTCCCAGAACACGTCGAGCTTGCGACTCATCTGGTCGCGGGTGAGCCGCGGATCGGTAAAGCTGAATTCGAAGGCGCTGTTCTCGGGCGTCGTGTTCGGTTGACCGTGCCCGTTGGCGATGGCGAGAATGTCCGACCAATGGCCCCAGCTCGGCTCGGCGAAGCTCGGGCGCATGAAGGTCTCCCGCGCGACGTCGCCTCCCTCTTGGTAGACGAAGAGAAAGTTCGGCGGCGCGTCCTGGGCGTCCGCCGAGCGCCCGTGGCTGCCCACGGCCACGCCGCCCGCGGCGGCGGCGGCGATCTTCAGAAGCGTGCGGCGATTCATGACCAATCCATTCATGGCGTCTCGTCCTGACTGATCTCGGCGCGGGCGAACTTGGGGTGAAGGGCGATGGCGATGACCAGGTCGCGCAACCCGGCGTCGTCGTGGGCCGCGGATGCCTCTACGTCCTCGAGAAAACACGTATCCTCGGCCAGTGGCCCACTGCCGCTCGCGTACCGGACCCATTTGGTGACCATGCAACGGCGGACCTGAGCGCTGTCGGCGAGTTCTTCTGCGAGCTCGAAGGGACCATCGAAGACGTATCGCTCCTCACCCGAAAACCCCCGGGTCTCCCCGCTGGCGTCGATGCGGCCGCCGGCGTCTTCGTCTTGCCAGCGGCCGATGGCGTCGTAGTTCTCGAGCCCATAGCCGAGGGGATTGATGACGCGGTGACACCCGGCGCAGCCCCCGCCCGACATCGTGAGAATGTCGTAGCCCTCGCGGTTGGAGAGCGTGTTCCCGTCGTCGTCGACGAGGGGGGGCGGATCCATCGCGGCATCCGGGGGCGGGGGCGCCGGCGGGTCGCACAAGAGCTCGTTGAGGATGAAGACGCCCCGGAGGACCGGCGAGGGGTAGGTCCCGTGCGCCTGGCCGGCCAGGATCGCCGGCTGCGCGAGCAGGCCCGGGCGGTCGTCGAGCGGCACCCACGTGAGCTCGGGGGAGGCGTCGTCGACATTGAAGATGGGGCTCAGGGTGCTGTCGACGAAGGCGCCGCGGGACGTCATCAAGTCCCGAAAGCTCTGCCCTTCGGCGAACCCCCGCTGCCACACGAAGGCATCGAGGCTCGCTTCGAGACGCGCCACGATGTCGTCGCTCCACGGGATGCCGTCCCCCTTCACCTCGTCGGCGATCCGTTCCAGCTCGAGCCACTCGTGGGTGGCGCTGAGCAAACCTTCGCGCGCCCGGTCGTCGGCGAGCATTCGGTCGACCTGAAGGGCGAGGTCTTCCCCTTCGAGCCGGTCCTCGGCGGCGGCGGCGAAGAGGGCCTCGTCGGGCATCGACTGCCAGATGAAATAGCTGAGGCGACTGGCCACCTCGTAGGGACCCAGCTGACCCTGCTGACCGAGGTTGGGCTGGCCAAATTCGGGACGGTAGATGAAGTCGGCCGACTGCAGCAGCGTCAAGACCGCCATTTCGATGGCGAAGGGGAGGTCGTCGGCGCCGGGCCCGCCCTCGTAGTAGGCGACCAGGCGCGAGGTTTCATCGTCGGTGAGAGGTCGCCGGTACGCCCGCCCGCCGAAGTCGCGAACGAACCCCCGAAAGCAGTCGACGCCGTCGCAACCCAACGTGTCGGCGATGGCGGCCCCCGTGCTCGAGGCGAGGGCGGCGGCGTTGTCGTAGTACTCGCGGACGAGCAGGGCCGACGGGTTGAGCACGTCGACGTGGTTGGTGAACCCCGCCCGCCGCGCGTCGGGCGACACGTCGACCTCGGGCGGCATGTACGCCGCGAACAGGTCGCGAACGGTGTGCGCGTACTCCGTGTGGTTCAGCCGCCGCAACGGCGGGGGCTGCGGCGCGCACGCCTGCGGCCCCGGGTCGGGGCCCGTGACTTCATCGCCCCCTCCGATCGCCCCCACACAGCCCCACCCCCAGGTGACCGACACCACCGCTGCGACACCAAGTCGCCTCCAACGTCCCACGCCTCATCAGAGCCGCCGGGGCTCCCGGAAAGCCCAAAATTCCCCACGATGCCCGAGGTTTTGTGCACCTGCCTACAAGGTAGGCATCGCCTTGTCCGGCGGCACCAGAATGACGCGCTCGCATCACCCTGCCGCCGCCAACCACCGAGTGCGCCCCCCGTTTCGTGCAAAAAGGACCTGGCGCGTGCCGTGTCGGGAGGCAGAAGGAAAGGGATCTACGTGTGGGCGAGGCCGGGCACGTGTTTCCGCAACGGTGGGTGGGGCCTACGGGGGACCTTCGTGGCAACCGAAGCAAAGATGACGACGAAGCGCAGGACCCTGGCGATGGTCACACGCGTTGTCGTGCTCGCCATCGTCAGCGTGAGCACGACGGTCGCCGGGGCCGAGCCGCTCCGCGACGGTGCGTCGGGGTCGGCATCGTCGTTGCCCCGTGGCGGCCGGGCCACGCCACATGGGCCGTCGGATGACCTGGGTCCCGAAGGCGCGTGTTGGCCGCGACTACTCCCGGATCCCGGGGCCGGCACGCCGCCGCCTCCGGGGTACCGGCGACGCACCCGGGGCGGGCGGACCCTGCTGTCCGTGGGCATGGCCCTGGTGGGCGTCACCTACGGGGCCACGGCGGTATGGGGGGTGCTCACCGCCGCCGAAGCGGAGTCGGACGACGAGCGCTTGGTCGGCAGCGCCTACCTCATCCCTCTCGCCGGGCCGGTCGTCGCCGTGGCGCGCGACGGCGGCGAAGCGCGCCTCGCCGTTCCTTTCCTTCTGGCCCAGGGCGCGAGCATCGGGACGCTCGTCGCGGGTTTGCTTGCCCCGCCGACGTCCTTTTTGGTGCGCACCTACGACCCCGGGGCCGAGGTTTCGTGGCGCCCGGTGCCGACGCTGCTGGGCCCACGGACCGGGGGCATGGGGTTGGAGGTGACGTGGTGACGGGCGGAAGCGCCGCCCCCGCGACGAGGCCCCCGAGGACCGCGGCGAGGGTACGATCGCGTGGCCGGAACGCGGGTCTCGCCGCCTCCGCGGGGTTCTCGGCGGTGCTGATGCTCTCGGTGGCCCGGGCGGACGAACCACCGTCGGGCGCGGACCGAACGGCACCCGTCGTTTCCCCGTCCGCCGCGCCCTCCGTGGGCGCAACGCCACCTGACCGGCGCCGAATGCAGCCACCGAGCCGTACGTCCCGTTCCGAGACCCTGCCGTCGCCCGCTCCCAGCGTCGCGCCACCGGCGGTGGCCTCTGCTTCCGCCCACGATGATCCCTACGGGATCCCCCCGCTCTGCCGCGAGCAGATCCTCGAGGGGACATGGCATCCGGAAGATGGAGTTCCGCCGGGGTATCGGGTCGCGACCCGCGCCAACGTGCCTCGGCTCGTCGCGGGCGCGGTCACGCTGGGGATCCTGTGGTTTCTCACCGTTCCGACGGTGTTGTCTGCCTCCGACGAGACCGCTGCGCTTCCCGCGCTCGTGCCGCTGGCCGGACCGTTCATCGCCATCGAAACGACCGGGGCCCGCGAAACCGACGCCTACTGGTTGTTGCTCAACGGTCTGGGCCAGGTGGCGGGCGCTTCTCTGCTCGCGTCGAGCGTGCTGGCGCCCGACGCGGTGCTCGACCGGATCTACGACCGCAAGGCGCCGGGGGTGACGACCCACGTCGCGCCCATGGTGGGGCCCAACCGCGCCGGGCTAATGGCCGGCGGTCGTTTCTGAGGGCCCGCTCGAGAGAGGCCTTGGCCTCTCGGCGTAGCGAACCGATGAGCACCCACGGGGAAGGGCGCCTTCAGCTTCGTCGACGTCGGCTGCGGATCACACCGGTGTCGAAGCCGGCGAGGTGGAGGCCGCCAAAGAAGCGGGCGTGCTCGATTTTGAGGCAGCGATCCATCACGAGGTCCAGGCCCGCGTCGAGGGCGATCGCCGCCGCCTCCGGGCTCCACAGTCCGAGCTGAAGCCAGAGCACTGCTGCGCCCGCCGAAACGGCCTCGATGGCGACGTCGGGGAGGTCGGCGGGCTTGCGAAACGCGACGACGATCTCGGGGGGCGCGGGGAGGTCGGCGAGCGTGGCGTAGACGGGACGGCTGAGGATCGTCTTGGCGCGCGGGTTGACGAAAGAGACGTCGAAGTCGCGCCCCTGGGCCTGGAGATAGGTCGCGACGAAGTGGCTCGGTCGCTCGCGTTTCGCCGAGACCCCCACCAATGCCACCCGGCGGTGCCGGAGCAAAAGCCGCCGTCGGGCGTTGGCGTCGGGGGGCGTCCACCCCGCGATGGGCGCGCGCGCGTCGACCGTCACGCCGTACCTTCTTTTTCGGCGCGAACCGCGGCGTCGAGGGCGCGGTCGAGGTCGTAGAGAATGTCGTCGACGTCTTCGAGTCCGACGCTGAGCCGTACCATGTCGGGACGAATCCCGGCCGCCTCGAGGCGCTCTTCGCTCAGTTGCTGGTGGGTGGTCGACGCGGGATGAATCACCAGGGTTCGGGCGTCGCCCACGTTGGCGAGATGGCTGATGAGCTCGAGGGCGTCGATGAAGGCGCGGCCCCCATCGCGCCCGCCGGTGACCCCAAAGGTGAAGATGGCGCCGGGACCGAGAGGAAAGTAGCGCTGGGCCCGGGCATGGTCGGGAGCATCCGGCAGACCGGCATAGGCGACCCAGGGAACACGCGCGTCCGCCTTCAGCCACGCGGCGACCCGCTGGGCGTTGGCGACGTGCTCGGTCATGCGTTGGGGCAGCGTCTCGACGCCCTGGAGGAGCAGCCACGCGTTGAATGGAGAGAGGCAAGCGCCGACGTCCCGCAGCTGCTCGACCCGAAGTTTGGTGCAGAACGCGTAGGCGCCGAAGTTCTCCCAGAAGCGGAGGCCGTTGTAGCTGGGGACGGGCTCGGTGAATCCCGGGAAGCGGCCTCCACCCCAATCGAACCGTCCGGCGTCGACGACGATGCCGCCGATCGAGGTCCCGTGGCCGCCGAGAAATTTGGTGGCCGAGTGAACGACGAGGTCGGCGCCGTGGTCGAGGGGCCGGCATAGAAATGGCGTTCCGAAGGTATTGTCGACCACCAGGGGCACGCCGTGGTCTCGGGCCACACGACCGAGACCCTCGAGGTCGGCGATCGCGCCCGAGGGGTTGGCGATGGTCTCGGTGTATATCGCTTTGGTGTGGGGCTGGACGGCGTCGGCGAAGTCCGCCGGGGTCGAGCCCACGACGAACGTGGTGTCGATGCCGAGCCGGCGCAGGGTCACGTCGAGTAGGGTGAAGGTGCCGCCGTAGAGCGAGGCGCTCGCGACGATGTGGTCGCCGGCGCCGGCGAGGGTCGTCAGCGTGAGAAACTCGGCGGCCTGCCCGCTCGCGGTGGCGACGGCACCGATGCCACCCTCGAGACTCGCAACGCGTTCCTCGAGGGCGGCCGTGGTGGGGTTGGCCAATCGGGTGTAGATGTTCCCGTACTTTTGGAGGGCAAATAGGTCGGCCGCGTCGGCCGTGTCGTCGAAGACGAAGCTCGTCGTCTGATAGATGGGGACCGCGCGCGCGCCGGTGGCCGCGTCGGGCTGACCCCCCGCGTGCAGCGCGCGCGTCCTGAATCCCCACTTCCGGTCGGCCATCGCCATCGACGCAGTACAGAGACGCAGGCGTCAGCCGTTGATCACGAGTTGGTGGTCGATCTTCACCGGCCGCGCGAGAATGGATCCCACCGGGGAGGTCCGCTGCACCTGCTCGTGCAGGGCGAGCAATTGGTCGGGGGTGGCGCTCTGGCTGTCGAGGTTCACTTTGACGCTGATACCACGGTATCCGGGCCAGACCTCGTCGGGATCTTCGAGACCCATGAATCCCCGGAGGTCGATGTGCCCTTCGAGCTCGATCCGAATGTCGTCCAGCTCGATCCCGAGCATCTTTGCGTTCAGCGCGTAGCCCACGGTGAGGCACGAACCGTAGGCCCCCAGAACCATCTCGACCATGTTCGGGGCGGAGTCGCCTCCGCCGAGACCATTGGGCTCATCCATGGGGACCGCGAAGTCGCGGATGTGGGCGTCGCTGCGAAAGCCCCCCTTCCACTTCGTATGGGCCTTCCACACCGTTTGGGCCTTCGCGGTGTCGGCTTTGACGGCGGCGACCAGTCCGTGGAGGGCCTCGTCGTTGATCTCGTGGTTTGTCGTCGTGGTGGTGCTCATCTCGTCTCTCCGTAGAAACCGGGACGGGAGCAGTCTTCACGAAGCGAACGCCCACCGACCCGGCGAGGGTGGTGGGTTGTTTCGTCGGTAGGTCTGCTGCGTCAGCAACTGTGCTTTATCAGCAACGGTGCTTCATCAGTCGAGCCCACCGAGGTGACCCATCACCCCGGCTGGACACGGACAGCAACAGACTTGCGACATGTCCAGAACATCGCGGGTGCGGTCCAAAGCGTCAAGCGGTTCCTCTTGCCGCCGTTCCGGAACCGCCCCCGCGGGGCGCTCACGCGACATTCAGCGGTGACCCGTTCATGGGCCAGAAGGCGATGCGATCGGCCAGCTTCTCCATGCCCGGCTCGGGCTCCGTGTACGCGAAGGCGCCGTGGAGACAGACGTCGTTGTCTACCACCACGTCCCAGTACGTCGCGCGCCCCTTGTGCGGGCAAAAGGTCGTGAAGTCCGATTTACGGAGGAACGTCGGGACAACTTGAGCTGGTTCAGCGCCGGCGACCCTGTTGGATCCAGGTCACGACCAGGCGAATGTCTTCCCAGGGGAGGGGCGGCAGGGCGAGCGGCATGCCCCGCACCCCGGGGTCGTCGTGACCGGCGACTTCACGGTGGCGCTCGACGAGGGCCGCCACGAGGCGCGGGGTGCCGGTCGAGGCGTCGCGCGTGAAGATGCTGTGGCGGGTGCCGTCCGGCCCCACCATCCCGGCGAGGACGCGGCCGAACGACGTCAGTTCCAGGCCAATGGGGGCATATCCGAAGCCGCCCGTATTGCCCGGTCCGCCGTCGCCCATCGCCACGTCGGGATCCCCGTGACAGTGTCGACAGGTTTTGCTGAGGACCCGCGCCTCGACCTCGTCGTACCGTACCTGGCGCGCGAGGGGCGGCGGAGCGACCACGTCGTCTTCGGCCCGCATCGGGGCCGGGGAATCGGTGGAGGCCGTGGGGGCCGGGTCCGCGGGGTCGCGCCCGGCGGTGAGAATGAAGGCGGCGAGGTCGCGAACCTCTTCGTCGGTGAGCGCGATGGTGGGCATCGCGGTGTCGGGCTTGACCGCCCGCGGGTCGCGGAGCCAAGACTGTAGCGCGCTCGGGGTCATTCGGTCACGGGTGTGGCGGAGGTCGGGGGCGAGCGCGATCGGGCCCGCGGCAGCGCCCGGGGTCGGTCCTGGCGCCGCGCCGCGGGAAGGGACGCCTGAGAAGTGGTGGCACCCGGTGCATCCCTTTTCGCCGAGCAGCGCCTTGCCCCGAGCGGCGTCGGCGCCTTCGAAGTCTTCGGCCGTTGCCGAGGGGACAGGGTGGCGCGCCGGCACGACGCCGCCGTCTTCCGGGTCACGGTGCATCAGAAAGGTCGCGATGTCTCGCGCCTGCCCTCGGTCGAGGTCGAGGGCGGGCATGCTGTACGCGAGGTGGGGCCGCAGGTCCTCGGGGGCCATCAGGTAGCCGACGAGCCATTCGTAGCGAAAGCGTGCACCCGCACCCTTCAGCGATGGGACATCCTGCAAGTGCGCGACGTTCTTCTTCCATCGCTCGTGGTGGGGCTTGTGGTCGAACCCGCCGGCCATGACCTTTTGGTGGCAATGCGTGCAGTGACGCTCCACCGGGACGGCCGGCACCTCGTCGGAGAGGCCATCGTGGCACCGACCGCATTCGAACTGCGCCACGAGGGCCCGGCCCACGGTGGCATCACCGGCGGGCTCCGGCGGGGGCGCCAACCCCTCGTGCGGCGTCGAACGGGCCCGAGAGGACGCGGTCGGCGCGCTCTGGAACCCAGACCGCGGGAGGCCGCTCGCCGTCGCGGATCGTGCCGCGACGGGGTCGCCGGGGGCCGCGCTCTCTCGGCACCCGGCCGTGAGGGCCAACGAGACCAGGCCGATGGCAGCAACGGCGGACGGTACGAGCCGAAGAGCGCGCATGAGGCTCCAGAGGGGACGGTGATGCAAAGAGGCGTTCAGCCGTGGGCGCGACAGACGGCAGCTTCGTCGGCCATGGCGCGACATCGCTCCAGCGCCGCCGTGTGACCGGTCGCGTCTCCCTCGTCGTGGCGTTGTGCGGCGAGCTCGGCGTAGGCCTCGGGGCTCGTCAAGAGGTCCCGTGCGGCGAGCGCCTCCAGCTTTCTACGACCCTCGACGCGGCGATCGTCGGTTCGCGACATCGCCAGCGCGAGTTCACTCTGCAGCATGACGTCATCGCGGTCGGTTTCCGTCGCATGCTGGAGCGTCGCGACGGCCCAGTTCAGGTTGGTTTGCTGTGCTTCTTCATCTTCTCCGAGCCACGTGTCGTGGAGGGCGCGGGGAAGCTCGCGCGCCACCTCCAGTCGACCGTCGGCGCGCGCCGTCGCCACCGCGAGGACCCGGAGGGCACGGTTGACGATCGGGTCTCGGCTCGTCCCCTCGTAGTTCTTGATGTGGGGGATCATCCGCACAACGGCGCCGGCCGCTGCCGCGTAGTCCCCTTCGTCGAGTTGACGCTCGGCTCGGGCCACGCCCTGAATGCGGTAGTCGACGTCGGGTTCGGGCCACCATCCCCCCCCGCAGGCGTGGGCGGGGGTCGGGGCGGCCATGAGCCCTGCGGCGGCGAGGGCTGAAGCGACGGCGGTACGGCGGATCGAAGTTTGGATCTTCATGGGGTCGGGTCTCCTGAGGACGGGGTAAGAGCGGTGAGCCGAGGGTGCGGTCGTCGTTCGTCTCGGCGCGCTCGGGGGAACAACGCCACCTCGACGCCTCTGCTTCCCAGCTGTTTCCGCCGTCCTCCCTTTTCGCCCCGTGCGTCGGGGGGCGGACGGGTGCCCGCGACGGTCCGAACGCCGGTGACCATCGACGACGGCCGCGTCGAGAGGCACAATGAAGTGTGACGTATTCGGTGGTGGCCGCGACGGCCGACGGAACCGTGGGGGGCGCGTCGACGTCCTGTGTCGATGGCTTTTCGGTCGGAATCGTCTACGCCGCGCGGCCGGGGGTCGGGGTCATTCACGCGCAGGCGCGCGTCAACACGGCCGCTCGAGACGACGCGCTGACGTTCTTTGGCCAGGGGGATGACGCGGCCACGGTGCTGTCGGCCATCACCGAGCCCAGCTACGACCCGCTGGTCGCCCAGCGACAGTATCTCCTCGCGCAGCCCGACGGCACCGCGGCGTTCACCGGGGCGGCAACGGGACCCTTCGCCGGAGACCGGCAAGGGGTCGTCGATGGCATTCAGTATGTCGTGGCGGGCAACATTCTGACCGGCGCGCCGGTCTTGGACCGGACCGAGGCGGCATTCACGGCGGAAGGCTGCGATCTCGCCGAGCGGCTCGTCCGCGCCCTGGAGGCCGGTGCCGAAAACGGAGAGGGGGACAGCCGATGCACGCCGGATCGCCCCTCGACGACGGCCTATCTGCGGGTCGAAGGCGGACGAACCGACGCCCCGCGCATCGAGATCGACATCGTCGACAGCCTCGACCCGCTCGCCGCCCTTCGGGCCCAATACGAAGCGTGGCGACTCGAGAACCCTTGCCCCGATGCATCCGCCGGGGCGGGGGGAGACGAACAGGGCGGCGCGCCCGGCGGGGGAGGCCGAGACCTCGGCGGGGGAGAGAGTGAGGCCGCCACCGCGCCGAGCGGTGGCGCGGCCGCGACCGGCGACGCATCCCCCGACCCAGGAGGCTGTGCGTTGTCCGGAGACTCCGGGGATGGGAGCGGCGTGGCGTTGGTGGTCGCGGCCGTGGTGCTACTCGGGCTCGCCGTGCGTCTGCGCCGGTGAGGCGCTTAGGGCCGTCACTCGTATTGAGGGCAGGGTTGTGCTTTTTTGGACCAGCTCGGGTCGCTGCGCCTCGTCGTGAGATTGTGAAACACGGCGTCGGCCGCGCTGTTCACCACCCCACAATGACCCACCCCGGGGTCGACGCGCTCGAGGTCGAGGTCGCGGCAGGTCCCGAGTGCCTCGGGATGATGATGTGGCTTCAACCCCCGGTACCCGTAGCCGAAGGAGATGTCGTGGGAGCAATCGTCGGACTGGGTCTTCGTCTGACGATACGACCACGTTTGATGAACGCTCAGCGGCACATCGAAGTCGGCGTAAAAGGGCTGGTAGGCGTCCAGCAAGACCATGACCGCGACCCCGCCGTAGCCGGGGGCGGTATGGGGGTCGGCGCTCAAGCGGTAGGCGATCTCGTTGATGTTCACACCGCCCCAAGAGAAGCCAACGAGGTAGACGGACGACGGTTCGTCGCCCGCGTCGACCAGACCATCCTCGTTGGTATCTAGGGTCTCGAACAGGGCTGCGTAGGCGCCTCCTTCATCGAGGGCTCCGAAGGCGGGGTAGGCGCCATCGTAGACGAGCTCGAAGCCGTGCGCCTCGGCCCGCTCGCACAGGGAGAACAGACCCTTGTCCCAGCCCGTGACCCGGTCGGAGAGTCCCTGCTGGCACAGGAGGACCAAACGCCGGGCCGTTTGGGCGGCGCTTTGCTGATCCATCTCCTCGGCCGGCAGTGCGCACGCGGTCGCGGCGAGCGCCAGTGCGAGTGCTCCACCGTGGGTCCACGGAGGCGGGCGTTCGGTGCGTCGCGACTTTGTCGCAGGGCACCGTGCATCGGTGTGTCTCACAAACTCAAACTACATGAGACGACACTGTGCTCTCCAGTCGGGTTTCGCGATGCGTCAAGTCGATGAAACCATGAGTTGTTTTCTCTACAACGGGTGATGACTTCGGCTTTTCGAAGCGGGGTCGAGCCCCGTGGCCCGGCTTCGGGCGTGTTCAACGACGCTCTTTGCCCGCGGTCGCGGGAAACGCGATGTCGAGCCGATCCCACGTCGCGGCGGTCTCTTGACGGTGGAGATCCGACCATTGGGCACAGGCGCATCCGGCGTCGAACGCGCTCTGCATGAAGTCCAGGAGCGTTGCGCGAGGATCCGGCGCTACCCTGAGGTCATCGTACTTCAACATGGCGAGGTGGGAAGTGGGGAGCGCTTGCCACCACGCCGTGGTCGGTCGGAGCTCATGGTCGGCGATCGCGTCGGGCTCGGGGGCGGTGTAGCTGTAGAACGCGGGGAATCTGACACTCGGGTCCCCGGGCCAAAAACCGAAGCTGATGACTTCGTGGGAATAGGCCTCGATATCGGAACGGCGGGCGCCACCGGCATCGGCGACCTCGCGGCCGGTGAACCGCGTCACCGCGAAGTCGAAGCTGTGCCAAAAGAGATGGGCCGGGGAGGTCTTCGAAAACGAGCGCCCGGCGAAGGTCTTAAATGCCTCTTCGACGAACAACAGAATGCGGTGAAACGAGGTCACGGCCCCGGCGTCCCACCGGGCATGCTCATCGTCCTGGGCGAACGGCAACGTCGAATGGGGCATGTCGTAGGGCTCGGCGAGGATTTCGGTGGGGTATCCGATCTCGCGAAGCTTGGCCATCAGGGCCGTGTAAAAGCCGGCTACGGAGAGGCCAGGTAGCGGCACGGAACCCGTCGCGCCATCGCTGGTCGCCAGCGTGAGGACGCTCCGATGAACGTCGATCTCCAATTCGAAGGAGCCGCGTGCGGTGGGAATGTTCCTCGTCGTGATTCCCCGGGGGCTGAGGTGGAGCGTCGTGTGCCACCAGTGGTTGTCCTTCGGGTGATGGGCGAGCTTCACCTTGCCCATGATCTGGGCGAACAGGTGAAGCGTCGCTTTCGTTTCTTCCCAAGCGTCGTAGGGGAGGGGAGGCAGTTGGGGTGGGGTCATCATCTCGCTCCAGCTACGCGAGGAGTTCGTTCAGGGGGCCCTTGGCCATCCGCGTGATGGTCTCGTTCCCAAATTCGTCGAGTTCGAGACCGGCCAAGTAGCCCAACGTGTTCATCAAGTTCGAAAGCTGCCGGTGCCCGCTGGCTCCCAAGCCGGGATACGCAAGTGTGCGGCCCCCCGGAGTCAACCCCAAGCTTTCGCCGCCGATGAGAAGGGAGGGAAACTCGCTGGCGGTGGAGTGGTGCTGCTCGCCCGTTTCCGGGAGGTATAGAACCGCGGTGTGATCGAGCATCGTGCCGCCTCCGACGTCAGGAGTCTGGCGCAATCGCCCGGCGAGTCTCGCCACGGAGGCGATCTGGTGGGCGGTAACGTCGTGGATTTGCGCGCGCAGATCCGCGGACGAGGCGGAGCCGTGGTGGATGCTGTGTCGACGAACTTGGGTGCTCGGGTATGTCATGTTGAAGCGGTAGCCGGTTCCCATCGTCACGACGAGTACGTTGGTCAGCCCTCCGAGCAGGGCGGCGAGGCCAATGTCGATCTGTTGATCGAAGAGCTCGAGGTCGTTCTCCTCGACCGGAGTCGGAACCGAAGGGGCCACTGACGCCAGATCATTGCGCTTTGCTTCGAGGACCTGTTGTCGCGCGGCGAGGGTCTCTAGCGAAGTGAGGTAGGCCTCGGCCTTCGCTCGTTCAGGCCCGGACGGAAACTCGTCGAGGAATCGGCGAACGCTGCTCTGGGCCCCTTCGAGGATGTTGGTTCGGTGCGCGAACTCGCCGGCGGAGCCGACGACGCCGAACAGCACGTCATACGCCAGCTCAGGACGAACGAGCGCCCCCGCGGGAACGCCCGGACCAAGCGCCATCGTGCCGAAGTCGACGCCACCGGCCGCAGAACCGTCGGTGACCCCGAGGCGGACCGCGCGAAACGGAGTCTCGTTGCCGACCTGACCGGCGACGACGGCATCGATCGAGGCGGCGCTCGGAAGCCCGGCAACGCTCTTTGCGCAACTGAGAGCGCCATGGAAGTTCGAGTGGCCGCCGCCCGAGATCTTCGACGACAAACCGAGGATGACACGACTTCGGTCCACCAGTCCTTCGTCGGCGAGAGCCCCCAGGGCCCGCGCTTGGCCAAGGTCGGCGCTCGGAATGTCGAGTACGGAGCCGTGCTTATAGTCTTCAAACCACCAACGCTTGTTTTCGATGGGCGACGCCAGCGTCTGGTCGAGGGCGAGGCGCGCGGACGGTGCGAGCATGGTGACAGGCTCGGTTCCGTTTCCCTCCACGACGATGACGAACCGGCGTGGCGTGGCCGCATCTCCGCGCGCCAGCCGCGACCACAACGGGGCCAAGAGCAATCCGCCCGCCGCGGCGGCGGAACCTTGAAGAAGACGGCGTCGTGACCATTCACGGCGTGGGCAGAAAGTCCTACGACGAAAATTCATGGCTTCTCCGAGGTCCGCCGAGCAAAGGTGTCGGACGCTACGAGTGCGCTCAGCATGTCGATGAAGGAGCCTGTGTCGTCGAGGGCATTCTCCATTTCGACCAGGGTGCACCCGTCGATGAGCTGCTCTGGACGCGCCATGAAGTAGCGAAACGCGTGGCGAATAAACCCTCTCCGGGCGTACCGGGAGGCCGCCAGCGCCTCGATAAACGTCCGGGTGTCGGGATAGGATCGGTTGAGGCTGTCCTCGGGGAGGTTGTCGATGACGGCGGTGGCATCGACCGCCCCACCCCGGTCGAACTCGCGGAGGAAGCCGGCGTGATTGAACGATTCGAAGGGGTGCCCGAGGTCGTTCATCCACTGATGACAGCCATTGCAGGCGGTAGCGTTGGGACCATCTTCCGTCGCGACGCGCACACGCTCGCGCGCGGGAAGGTCGGGCGCGGAAGGACCGAGTTGAGCTTCGACCATGACCAGCCCAAGCGGAGGGACGGTTTGGCAGAAGAGCTGCTCGCGGATCCACTTTCCTCGCAATACGAGACTGGCCCCGTCTTCGAAGTTGTCCCCGTGCGCCGCGAGCCACGCGGGGTGAGTGAGGACACCAAGTCTTTCATCCGGCGGGTAGTCGTACCAGCGCGCCGTTGGCGAATCGGCCACATCATCGCGATTGAACACGGCGCCGAGACCACGAACGTATCCGCGGGGGTCTCGTGGTACCGTCGTGGGGAGCGCAAAGGTCGTCGTCGTGAGCAGCCGGCGAAACACGTCGTCGCCGTCGAGGTGGCTCTCGACGACAGCGCGCGCCACCGTGTCATCCAAGAGCTGACCGATGGTCGGGTTTTGCTCGCGTTGGTTCGAGGACTTGTAGGTTGGGGAGTTTAGGGCCGAGAAAGAGCGATTGACAGCGAAGAGAGATACGGTTTCATCGTCGTCGGCGAAGCGAGAGGTTGCGGCGGGTTCGGTCTTGGTATTCGCGGTCAACTCGTAGTCGAGCCATGCGCGGAAGAAGTTGACCAAGTTTGGTGCAATCCAGTAGGCCCCCCGTCGCTCGATCCAGTCTGCTCGTTCATCGGGAATGAGGTCGGGCCGGTCAGCGCTGAGGCCAAAAGCATAGCGTCGGAATAGCGCGGCGCGTACGGAAGGTTCCAGAATGCTGCCATCGTCACCGGCCGCCCGGATGGCGCCGAGCCGTCCTCGCTCCGGCTGGTCGGCATCCGGGTCGTCCGCGGAGACTTCGCCGTCGAGGAAAGGCGTCCCCGGGGGATGACTCGAGAGTAGGCGTCCGAGAGCAAGCGCCATGGACTCTGCCGGCATCAGACCGTCGTCCGGTCGTCCGTATTCACTCCGAAACAGACTTTCGGGCAGCAAAAATGCCAATTGGACCGTGTGGGACAGCGATTGCTGACGGTCCGCCTCGAAGGATAGCTCGAGGTCGAGTTTGGCGCGGAGCAGCGCCACGTCTTCCGGTGCGGGGGTACGAAACTGTGTCGCATAGCGTAGGACATCCAGGACGAATGTCTCCCGGCATGCAGAATCCGGCTCCGCGTCCTCGATGCAGGTGTGGGAAGGATCGTCGAAGTAGCCGATGCGTCGTCGATCGGTGAGCGCCGCGCTACTCCACGCGTTGGCGGCGGGAGCGAGGCCGAGAAGGAGGGCGTCGAGAACTGTTTCGTCGAGTGTGTTTCGGCCTGGGTACGAGGGGTACCCGCGGGCGAGCGACGGCGTAAGGGGATTGCTCTTGACGGTGTTGCCGCGAAATGAACGTTGACTGATGCCTACGGTCTCGAGCGCCATGTGCGTGAACTCGAGGTTGTCGACGCGACGCAGGCGTTCAGGCGTAGCGCGAGGCGCATCAGGGTTGTCGCACGTAAAGAGCTCGTCCTGGTCTAGCGAATTCGGGTCGTACTCGCGGTCATCACCGGGTTCATCACACTCCGTTTTCGCCCCTTCCTGTATCCAGCGCGCGATGAGCGCAGATTCGGCCGCCGGTGCGTTGGACCCCAGAGGCATCAGAGCACCACCGCTCTCTCCCTGCAGTCCCGCAACTTTCCGGTAGAGCCAACTCTCCTCGGGGACGCCGGGGACGACCATGGGTTGCCCGGGCACGGATCGGCTCTCGGATTCCTTGAGCGCGCCGAGGCCCTCACGCGTCAGCAGGGGATAGACACGGCCGGGGCCGTGACAGGACGACGTTCCGCAACTCGTCTCTAGGTAATTCACGACATCGGCAATGTCGCAGTCGACCGAATCGAGAGGGTTGTCGTTGGGGTCGGGAACAGCATCCGCCCCTTCCGTGTCCGAATTCTCTCCGATGGTTCCCCGACACGCCCCGGCTGCCAAACCGCAGCCCAGCACCATGGTCGCTCCAAACCAGCGCATGACATGAAGCCATCACGGGATGACCACCTCGTGGTGGGAAAAGCGACGTCGACTACGAATCAGGTACGTACGCGTGCTCCGTGAAAAGATACGGTGATTCCAGTCGCGGAGGAATGTTCGTTGGAAACGAGGCTGATCTGCCGACGCGCACTTACGTATGAATGCCTCGCGCGGCAGGGGGCCTTCAATCTGGCCCCTGAAGGCTTGCAGAAGGGACCTTCACCAGAGGCGGACGACCGCCACCATGGCGTCTTGGCCCCCGCCGGGCGTGGGTTGCACGGCGTGGATCGTGCCCAAATCGGCGGCGCAGGTCGTGCCGCCCATGACGAGGATGCCGTCGTGAACGGCCAGGGCGTTGAAGTGTTGCGCGCCGTCTTCACAGGTCCCGCCGAGGCGCGCGTTGAACAGCGGCCGCTGGAGTCCTTCATCGAGGATCAGGACCCCCGAAGCTCCGGTCTCGGCCCCGACGCCGAACGTATCGGACGGGTCGTCGCCTCCGTCCCGACTGCGCGCCACCCGGCCCATGTACACGCGACCCCAGGCGTCGACGGTGAGGTGGCCGACGTGGGCGGCCATGAAGGTGCCGGATACGACGCGCCCCCCATCGCTGGGGTCGACCAGCGCGAGCAGACTCGACATCCCGCCGGCCGACCGCTGCCACGCGCCGTCCGTCCATCCCGGGTCGGTCATGAGGTTGCGGGGGTCGCGCGCGAGCACGGAGTTCCCCCCGTCGGTCCAGCACATGACGCCGATGCGACCAAACGGCATGCCCCACGCCCGATAGCAACGGGTGTCGGCCCCGAGGCTGGCGTCTTGCGCGTCGGCGACGGCATGACCCCACAACGCCCAGACGCGCACGTCGTCTTCGAACGCGCGGAAGATCGGCATCTGCAGGTTGCCCGCTTGCCGGTAGCCGACGGTGAAGGTCAGACCGATGCGCGGGTCGTCGTAGGCGCGACCGGGAGCACCGGGCAGCGAGGGTCGTCCCTCGGTCGCGACGCCGCCCTCGGTCGCGACGTCGCCGTCGAGGGTCCCCGCGGAAGCCCCATCGTTCGCGGCGGCCGCGAGCTCGGCCGCGGTCCAGCGCAACGTCCACCCGGTACCCGAGACGGTGACCCCGCCGTCGGCATCGAAGGCCACCGACTCGGTGTACTGGTCGCCTGCACCCCCGATGTAGGTGAGCGCGACGAGCTCGGGACGCAACGCGGGCGGGTCGGAGGTCGGGTCATCGAAGTCGAGGGTGCGATCGTCGGCGTCGGGGGGCGGGGGAGACGTGCCTCCGCCGCTGGTGGTCGCTCCGTTTGCATTCTCGTCTGGCGCGCCGTTCTCGCTCTCGGCCTCACCGCAATGCCACGAGGCGGCCGCGAGGACCATCGCGGCGGGAAAGTTCCAGGGGCGCGTCTTCACCATGACCCTGATGATTCGTAAAACACGACCATCCCTCAAGGCTTGACCCTCGCTTTGGTCGGATGTTGCCGGCGCCTGTCGTACCCCCGGCCCCGGCCGTTTCGGCTCGCTCCCGGCGCATGCTGCGGCGACCGTTTTCACTCATCGCTCGGCTTGCGAGCGGGGTGGCGGCCGCCACCCTCCGCCACGGCGGTCGCCACCGCCGCCGAGAGGTGCGCCTACGTCATTGCGGTAGCTTGGCCGCCGGTACGATGCGTGCGGAAGGCATGGCCATGATGACGCCGACCCATGTGATGTCCCTTCCGCTCCCCCCTTGCTTCGTCCCCGGCGAGCCCGAGCTCTTCGAAGGGTTCGGCCACCCCGAGGTCGACGCGCTGCTCGAGATGGTCGCGGCCCGCGCGCGTGACCCGAACGACACCCATCGCTTCGTCGGGCTCGTCACCGGGGTCGCTTCGGCGCCGTCGACCGTCCTGGCCGGGGTGTGGGTCAGGGCGGGCCTGGGTCGGCTGGGTCTGTCACCAGAGGACTACGAGCGCGGATGGCTCGCTTCGCTGCAGCTCTTCGAGATCATCGTCGAAGGGCTCGACGAGGGGACGACCCTAACGCCCCCGACCGATGCGCCCGACGCGATCGACGCTTATTGCCGGGGCTATGCGGATGCGGTGGAGCTCGATGAACTGTGGCGTGAAGACGGAGCCCTTCGCGCGGTGGCGGCGCCCATGCTGATGCTCGCCCGGGCCCGACCCGCGACCAAGAGGCGCGGGCGCGGGGCGAAGCGACGGAAGCACCGGGCCGCCCGTCACGACCTACCCGACCACGTGCTCGCGGCGTACCACACCCTGCGCAGCATCCGTCACGCCGAGGTCGTCGAGCTCGGGTCGCCGTTTTGGTCCGCGCGCATCAGGCGGGGGTGAGGTAGCGCTTCAGGTGGTCGCGCCACCGGGCTCCTGCGCGCTCGGCCTCTTCTTCGTCGTAGATCGGCGCGTCGATGGTGCACCAACCGTGCGGCGCGGGATAGACCTCGATTTCCGCCGTGATGCCCGCGTCGTCGGCAGCACGGCGGAGCGCGCGCTTCGCCTCGGGGTCGCGGGCGTCGTCGTTCTCGGCGATGCAGACCAGCGCCGCCGCGCGCATGTCGCCAAACAGCCGGTGCGGGCTCCTGTCCTCCTCAGTGACGAGACCTCCGCCGTGAAACGACGCGATCACCCCGACGCGATCGGGTACCGCGGCGGCCGTCCGAAAGGTGAACGAGCCACTCATACAGTAGCCGCAGGTCCCGATGAGACGATTTTCATCGACTTCGGATTGAGCATCGAGCCAGGCGACGAAGGCGGCGCCGTCGCGCGCGATGCGTGCGGGCGTCAAGGCGGCGATCATGGGGCGAGCCTTGGCGCGCCCGGCGTCCGTACGCCACTCCGCGATGGTGCCGAAGATGGGGAGCCGGCTCGACCGGTAGTACGGATTGACCGACACCACCGCGTACCCCGCCGCAGCGAGGCGCGCGGCCATCGTCTCGTACGCCGTGCGAAGGCCGGCGACGTCGGGCCACATCAATACGCCCGGGTGACGCCCTCGCTCGGGCGCTACGAAGAAGGCTTCAGCTTCTCCGTCGGGGGTCGGGATCACGACCCGTCGCCGCTTCAAGGCGTCGCTGGATCCGGTGGGCATCACGTTCGAGGTCGCGGAGGCCGGTCCTTCGACAGCCACTTCGGCGGACGACGAACGGGGCGCGGCGCTGCAGCCGGACACCGACGCGGCGACGGCGGCGGTCGTCCCCACGCCCACCGCGCGGCGACTGAGGCGCCGGCGGGCGAGGTAGGCAACATTTTCGGCTTCGGTGGTGTCGTCACACATGCTGGGCCGAGCATACCGCGACCGGAGGTCAGGGCGTGCGAGGGGGCCGAAGCTCCCGAAAGCTCTCGATCGCGCCGCGCAAACGACCCTCGTTCTGATTGAATTTGCTTTTCAGGGTCCAGGTCAAGAGCTGGTGGTACATCTCTGCCCCTTCGATGTACCCGACGAGATACACGACGTTGAGGTTGTCGACGACGGCGCGCACCTCGACCAACAACGCATCGCGCCCGCCGATCTTCGTCTCTTCGAAGCGCCCTCGCTCGAGGTCACCGATGTTGTTGCCCATCCCTTCCAAGCAGACCTCGGCGAACTTTTCGAGGTCGAAGGCGGGGCCAAAGTCTTCGCGGCTTTCACTCAGGACGATGAGGTATTCCTCTCGCAGCGCGTTCCCAACCTGAATGCTCGCCTCATCGTTCAGGTCGGGGATGGCGGCCCAGCCCTTCGGCAGCCGGACCTGGCCCGTGCCATCCGGCGCTCGATAGCGACCTCTCGAACCTCGACCGCGCATGCCACCGTCGTCGTCCGTCGACATCGTCTCGGCGCGACGCTCATCGTCGTCGTCCCTGTCGTCGGCCATGCGGTCCCGCTCTCGCTCGATGCTCTCCTCGGCGTACTTGCGGGCGCCCGCCGCGCCGATCGCAGTGACCACCCCGCACACCACGACGAGTCCAACGATGAGGCCCACGATCCAAAGCGCGCCATTTCCGGACTTTGGAGGGGGCGGCGCTCCGTAACCGCCGGGATGACCCGGTGGCCCGTAGCCCGGCGGGTAAGGACCGGGAGGCGGTGCGCCATACGGCGGCGGGCCGTACGCGGGGGCAGGGGCGGCGCCGAAGGCACCTGGCGCCGTCGGCAGCGATCCGCCGAAACCGGGGGAAGGCGTGCCGCCAAAGGTCCCGGGAGCACCAGCGGGCGGCCCGCCGCCGAAACCGGGGGAAGGCGTGCCGCCAAAAGTCCCGGGAGAACCCGCGGGCGTGGGGCTGCCGAATCCGGCTCCGGGGGGCGAGCCCGTCACGGGAGGGGGCGGGGCGGCGTGACCGACCGCCGTGGGCGCCGCGTCGGGCCTCGGCGCGGGCGCAAGCGCATCTCCGAACTCGGTGGGCGCCGCTCCAAGCAGCGCCTCGGGCGAGGGTTCCTCGGCAACGGTCGGCCCCGGGCTCGCCCCAGGGGGCGGGGACGGGCCGCCTGACGGGGGCTCATTCATGGCGCGCAGGGTATAAGAAGCGGCGGGACGGCACCACCGAGGGAACGCGTCCGAAGGTCTCCATCCGAGCGTCGGGAGCGCGGACACGCTCGAAGGCACTTTATCCGGTCGGCATCACGAAGACCTCTCGCACGTTGGCGCGGGCGGGGGCGTTTAGGGCGAACATTACCGACGAGGCGATGTCCTCTGGTTGCAGCTTGTCGGGCTTGGGGGTGTCGAAAAAGGGGGTGTCCACCATGCCGGGGGCGATTTCAGTGCAGCGGCCCCCCCACGTTGCCATCTCGCTTCCGAGGTTGAGGGCGAAACCGTGCACGAACCACTTCGACGAACTGTAGATGCTCCCCCGTCCCGCCGTGCGCCCCGCGACCGATCCGGTGACGAGAAAGTGGCCCTTGGTCTTCCGCAAGTGGGAGAGGGTCGCTTTGGCGGTCCAGAGCACACCGTGGACGTTGATCGCCAGCATGCGTTGCCACTCTTCGGGGTCACCATGTTCCGTTCCGGGCTGGTCGACTCCGGTGCCGGCGTTGGCGAAGGCGGCGTCGAGCTGTCCGAAGCGACCCACGAGTTGGGCCACGGCGTTCTGCTGGGCTTCGAATTGCGAAGCGTCTCCCGCGTACACGTCGACCACGTCGGGCCCGAGTCGCTCGCGCATCTCGTCCAGGACTTCCTTCCGACGGGCCATGAGCCCCACGCGCCATCCTTCGCCGACGGCCTGCTCGGCCGTGGCCCGGCCGATGCCGCTCGACGCACCGGTGATGAAAAGTACTTTGCTCATGGCGCCCTTCGTGCGCCGCCTGCGCGCCGAGGGCAAGCGGTAGGACCTCGCGGCTCCAAAAGCGGCGGTGACGTAGCGGCATCCGACCTCGCTTCCAAGCGCTCTCGAGCGCCGGGGGAGGTCTCAGCGTCTATCGTAAAGACGCTTCCAAGGGGCCTTCTCGTTGTGGAAGCGATAGTGCTTCCGTCCCCCCGCCCGCACGCCCGCGTAAAAGGAGGTCGCGGCGCGTTTGCAGTTCAAGCGGGCCCCGCGCTTACGCGCGAACTCTGCTTCGCAGATGGCGTACATCTCGTCGCGCATGAACTTATCGCACTGCTTCTGGGTGTGACCGTTCGTGGCCGGCTCGTGATGGTAACAGTGGTCGTGGTAGACGCAGGCGGCGTGAAAGAGCTGCCCCCACGTCTTGGCCCGCGTCGAATTTTCCGCCGGCTTCCCCAGCAACGGCTTGCCCGAGCATCCGTCGTGATAAAAGCGATGGGACTCGCCACCGATTTCGACCTTCAGCTCGCAAACGCCACCTGGTTCTTTCCGCTCCCACGTCTTGCCGCGCGCGACCTCGTAGTCTCCTCGGTGCCAGCGCACGCGCTTCACGTCGACTCGGTCGCTGAGCTTTCGCCGGGTTAAACGGTGGCCGAATCGCGCTTCTCCGGACGGGGTACAGCGGTCCTTGCGCCATGCATAGTCTTTGCCGCCCGCGACCCGCTCCTTGGTCGACGCCGTGGCGGCTACGGTGAGCCCGAGGGTGATGACGGTGAGGGTGGCTTTCCAGGATCGATGGGTGGTCACGAGGGGAAACTACCGAGCGTCGTTCGCGGTCGCCATGACCCGCGAGGTCATGGAGCGATACATACACCTCGATCACAACCGACGATGGTGTCCGACAACGTCCAAGAGCGCTGACGAGAGCCGGCGAGGGCGATCATCGCTCCTCAGAGCGAGTTTTACTGCCTTGGGGGTCCCTCATCGTTTGCTCCGGTCAAAGCTACTGACCTACACCCTCGACCACAACCGTTGATGGTATCGCGATGCTCGCCGACAATGTCGACGGCAAGCCGGCGAGGGCGAGCATCCCTCCTCAGAGTCGGTTCTATTGTCTTGGGGGTGCCTTACTTTTGGGGTCGGTCAAATCTACCGATCTGACCGACACTATAAAGGACGGTGTAAGCGTTCGAGGATGCTCGCGGTGGCCTCGTCGGCTGGAAAGAAGAGCATGATGCGGTAATTTCGATAGGGAATGTCTTGTGGAAGCCCAAGGGTGAGGGTGAAGCTGCTCAATGCAATCCGCTGCCCGCCATTCGCCAGCTCGATCGAGAGGTGGGCCCCTCGGCCTCGACGGGGCGGGGACGTCGTGTTCTCGCGGGGGCCCCACAGTCGACGCAGTGCTTCCAGTCCTTCCTCTTCGACTTCGTCACGCCCCCGGATCAATTCCGCGAAAACTCGATCTCGGTAGGTCTCGCGTAGCAGGGTCCTCGTTCGTTCGGTCATGAAGGGCTCCAGCCCGTCGAGGAGACGACGGCCTCCACCGAATTCATTCAGGCTCAGTGGGACTCCGGGAAACGTCGCGATCAGCGCTCGGACCTGACCATTGGCGGCCACGATGGTACCGAGTCGGTCGTGCGCGAGGGCGGGCGTAGGCTGCTTCGCCACGAGGTCGTTTACCTCGGTCACCAACGCCTTCTTGTCGTCTTCGGCCAGGGGCGGGTATGGCGCAATGAAGCCCGCCGCTTCCAAGAACGACGAGCGGTCCTTCACCTCGAGACTCTCCGCGATGATGTGCACCGTGTCCCGACTCGGTTGCGCCCGTCCCGTCTCGACGCAGCTCAGGTGACGGGTCGACATACCGGCCCGGGCGGCGAGCGACTCCTGCGACCACCCCCGCGACGTTCTCCAGTAGCGTACCAGTCGGCCGAACGGTGATAGGCGCGCCATGACGACACTGTCGCAGAGCCGACCCGCTCCAGGCAAGGCCGAGGATCGACGGGTCGACCGCGCGGTTTCGCCGCGCTTCGAGGCAAGCGACGTCGCGAGCCACGGCCTTCGGGTCCGTTTCTTCGCGGGCTCGAGGGGGGCCGGGTTCATGCGGCCTAACTTGGCGTCGGAAAGACGCCTACGCGGTCGACAAAGCCCGGACTCGCTCGGCGTGCGGCCCGTCGCTCCGGCGGATCGCACCGACGATCAGCGGCCGAAAGATGCGAGCGAAGCCGCGGACGATGCAATCGATTTCATGCGTGAGGGTCACAGGCTCGTGGCCGCGGATCAGATAGGTATACGTGGCCTCGACCGGTCCTTGACGCGACCGAAAGGCGAGACGATGCAGGGCCTCGAACGCGATCACTTCGCTCTCGACCGTCCGGCCCCGGGTGGTGAAGCTGATGCGGGAGCCGAGACGGAGCAAGCCGTCGCCATCGAACGTCAGGTCGGAGACGCCTCCCATCCAGCACGCCATGTCCCTGGGGCTGGTCAAGGTCGTCCATACTCTTTTGGCGGGGGCGGCAATCGTAACCTTCGCGACGACAGACATGCGTGACTCCTCTGCTCGGTGAACCGTCGTGGTACCCGGTGAGGGAGAAGAACACTTGTACGTTACGGAAGGCCTTCGGGGGTGAAGCTCACGTGTTCTCCCTTGGTGGCGCCGGGCCAGGCGCGTCGTCGGCTCTCGAGATATTGGGTGGGGGAGAGTCCCGTCAGCTTCCGAAACTCGTGGTTGAAGTGGGCTTGGTCGAAAAAGCCCGCCTCGTGCGCCAGCGACGTCCACTGGTCCGAGGCGGAGGGATCGACCGCTTCGAGCAGCGCCAGGAGCCGGCGAATGCGCGATGCATGTCTCGGGGTCACACCGATCGCATCCTTGAATCGGTCTCGCGCGGTACGATCTGAAATCGGAAGTCGCGCATACTCCGCCGCGAGATCCACTTGACCTTTGGTTGCCATGATACGCGCCGCGAGGTCGCCGATTTACGGCGCGACGGGGTGACGCGCGGCGCCTTCGACGTACCGGTGAAGTCCAGCGTGTGCGTTTTCGTCGGATGCTTCGTTGCGCATGCCGCGCATGACGGCACAAAGCCCCACGGGCAAGACGTCATCGGCCGGCGCCACGCGGTTGGTGAGCTCGAGCGTGGGTCTTCCCGTGAGCCTCATGAGCGTCTCCGGCGGCAGGGCGAGACCGAGCACGTGCGTCCCCGCCAGCGGGGTGTGAAAAAGCGGTCGGGTCCAGTTCCCCTGCACCCAGCCGTCGAGAAACAACGCATTACGCTCGGGCTCGGGATCTCCGCCCACCCGGTGGCCGCCGCCAAAGCTGAACAGCACCACCACGAAACCCGTGGGAAGGATCTTGTCGGTACGGTAGTGAATCTGCCCGTGGGCATAAAACGAGAAGGCGACGTGTCGGAGGCCGCCGTCCGCGGGAAACGCTTGGTACGAAAAGGCGGGCGTCATGCGCGTACTTTGCCGGCGAGGTTAGCCCGGATTCAAGACCTCAGGATCCGTAACCCTCCCCGGCCGGCCACTCGAGGATGACCGCACCTCTGCGGTGCCGGCGGTCCACGACGTGGTGGGCGGCCACGACCTCCGTCATGGGAAAACGGTGGCCAATGACCGGGCGCAGCGTGCCGTTCTCGACGCGGTCGGCGAGCCGTTGAACACTCGCGTGGGAGTCGGTGGCGACGCTCCAAACGACCTTGGGGCCGCGACGAAGACCGTTGCCCAGGAACTGAAAGACCTCGCGCACGCCGCCTTCGATGAACGCGTGGCGCCCCCCTGAGCTCAATTTGTGGCGGTAGGTGTTGAATCGCGTTTGGTGCACCGTGTCGACGATGACGTCCCACATTTGGTCCGCATCGCGCGGGTCGGCGACCGTGTAATCGATGACGTGGTCGGCTCCGAGCGCCTTCACGAACGCGCGGTTCGGAGAACTGCACACCGCGGTGACCTCGGCCCCGGCCGCTTTGGCGACCTGGACCAGGTAGACACCAACGCCTCCCGAGGCGCCCGTGATGAGAACGCGCTCGCCCGGCTGGATCTGGATCTGGTCCTCGAGAAAGTGAATGGCCGTGTTGGCGCCAAAGGGCAGGGCGGCGGCCTCGGCGTGGGTGATGCCCTCGGGCTTGAGGGCGATGGCGGCACCCTCGGGAACCACAATCAGCTCGGCGTTGACGCCTGAGGTGTGCACGCCGAAGACCTCGTCGCCGACCTGATGGCGGGTGGTCCCGGCGCCCACCGCCACGACGCGACCCGAAAATTCGAACCCGGTCAGGCGATTCCGCGGCTTGAACAGGCCGGCCATGAGGCGGCCGACGAGCTGCATGCCCGGGGGGAAGTCCGCCGCGCGGAAGCGCATGTCGGCGGTGGTGACGGAGGTGGCACGCACTTCGACCAAAAGTTCGCTGGCGCCCGGGGTTGGCACGGCCCATGCTCCCAACTTGAGGACTTCCGGGGGGCCGTAGGCGTCGATGGTGATGGCGTTGATGAGTAGCTGCGACATGGCCCGTGCAGCTAATCATGCGCTCGCGAAGAATAAATCCGACGAACAGGCCTATGTTGTATGCGTATACGCATGGATTGGCGAACCGTGCGCTTCGACTGGAATCGAACCCGCGCCTTCCTCGTCACCGCTGAAGAGGGTTCGCTCTCGGCTGCGGCTCGAGCTCTGAGCATGACGCAGCCGACGCTCGGGCGACAGGTCGATGCCCTGGAGCAGGAACTCGGAGTGCTTCTGTTCGACCGCGTGGGCAAGCGTCTGGTGTTGACCGCGGCCGGGCTCGATCTCCTCGAACATGCGCGCACGATGGGCCAAGCGGCGAGCCGGGTGTCGCTGGCCGCTTCGGGGAAATCGAACGTGCTGGAGGGGGACGTGACGATCACCGTCGGCGAGATGCTCGCCGCCCACCTGTTGCCCCCAGTGTTGGCGCGGCTGCGGGCGCAGGCGCCGGGGATCCGGGTCGCAATCGTGGCTACCGGGGAACAGAGCGACCTTCGGCGTCGCGAGGCGGACATCGCCATTCGGAACGTGCGACCGGATCACCCAGACCTCGTCGCCCGAAAGGTCCGAGCCATGGGCGGCAACCTGTACGCCGCCTCGCAGTATCTGGATGAGCTTGGGAGGCCGGACTCGCCGGCTGGCTTCGGCGACGCGGCCTTCGTGGCTTGGGAGCTCGCGTCGGGCCCCACGATGGGCGTTCTCGGACCGATGGGGTTCACCTTCACAGACGATAACTTCGTGCTCGCTTGCCAGAACCAACTCGTGCAGTGGGCGATGGTCAAGCAGGGGCTCGGAATCGGGGTGAACGCCCAGGTCATCGGGGACCTCGAGCCTGGCGTGGAGCGGATCCTGGCCGACCTGCCTGCCATCGAATTCCCCGTATGGCTCGTATCTCACCGGGAGCTGCACACGAGCCGAAGGGTGCGCTTCGTGTACGATCTCCTCGCCGAGGCGCTGGCGCCCGCGTGAGCGACCTGCATGCGCGGCGCGCGACCGCGCGGAGCGGTCGGTCGCGCTCTCGGGGCTGCGGTCGCTTCAGAAAGCGGTACAGGCGCCGACGGTGGGGGAGAGGGGCGGGGCGAAGATGTCCTGGCAACTCGAGAACGTGACGCCGGGATAGGCGCACGGCTTGTCTAGGGTACAAAAGGCGTAGCAGAGCATCCCAAAGCCGTTACCGATGTCGTTGCACGCCCCGGTGTAGCCGTCGCCGGTGAGCCCGCACAGCTCCCCGCCGATGGCGCCATTGCACGGTGCTTCGAGAGGTACCGTGTCCCAGGCCGTATTGGCGGGCGGCTGACAAACGCCATTAAAGTAGCAGACATCGGGGCCGGGGCAGCTCGCGTTGCCGAAGTCGTAAAAGTCGCAGCTCTCGAAACATCGCGGCTGGTTCATCGCATTCAAGAGGCACTGGTGCCCGGCCACGCAGCCGCTGGTGATGGTCCAGTTGGCGCTGGTTGGATCTGGGTTGCACATCATGCCCTTGGTCGCGGTGCCGACCTGAAGGCACACCCCGAGCGACTGGGCCGGATCGTTGGTCACGCACTCGAGGCCGTTGGCGCACGCGGTGTCGAACGGGTCGCACAGCTCGTAGCAGGCGCCGAACCCTGCATTCGCATCTTGTTCCAGGCAGGCCGGGTCGGTCCCGACGCAGCCGCCGGGTTGCGTGATGGCGGGGTTGCACTCGGACGGCGCACACGCCTGTGTCTCGACGTCACACACCTCTCCGGCGTTGCATTCCGCCGCGGTAATGCACCCGAGCGGCGTGCTTCCTCCCGCACCCGTCGTCGTCGTTGCGGTCGTGGTGGTGCCGGTGGTCGTCGTCACCGTGGTCGCCGTGGTCGTGGTGCCGGTGGTCGTCGCGCCCGTGGTCGCGCCCGTGGTCGCGCCCGTGGTGGCGGTCGCTCCGCCGCTGCCGCTGACGGTCGTCGTCACGCCGCCCGCCGTCGTGGTCGCCCCGCCGCTGCCCGCCGTGGTGCCGGTCACGCCCGAGCCCGTGACCCCAGCGCCACCACTCGCGGCCGTTGTGGCTCCGCCGTCGTCATCGTCGCCGCCGCCGTCGTCGTCACTCGGGTATGCGTTCGCGGCACAGGCCGCCCCCAGCACCAGGAGGGCAGCCGTCCCGATCAACCATCTCGTTCCGTGCATCACCCTCAACCTATACGCGTCCTCGGGCTTGCTGTGGGTGGCCAATCCAAACGTACACCGCCGAGGGCGGTCCTTGCGACCGCGAGGCACCCCTGCCACGCCTTGCGGTCGCGGTCACACCGTAGATGCGGATCCCCTCAACGGCGGACGTCGACGTTGTACAACGGCGACTTCGTCGTTCCGTAAATGCGGGTCCACAAGAGGAGATAGCCCTCGGTGCCCCGCGCGTTGGTGATGTTCCCGAGATCGAGCACATCGCGCCAGCCGAACCATGACTTCAAGTGTCGCGTCACTTTTGCTTTGGCCTCGTCGTCGTTGCCGCAGACGAACAGCGTGTGGTTGCCGTCGTGCACGGAATCTGGCGCGATCATGACCGGTGCGGCGACAGTATTGAGGGCCTTGACCACGTGGACGTTGGGAAACGCCGCCTGAATGCGTTCCCCCAGTGAATCGGTGTTGCATACGCTGAGGAAGGGCGGAAAGCCCTGGGAGAAGTCCAGCGGGTTGGTGACGTCGATGAGCACTTTTCCTGTAAGGTTCTCCGCGCCCGTCTGCTCGAGGGTTTCCAGCGCGGTCCGTCCCGCCGCAGCGAGAATGACCAAGTCGGCGGTGGCGGCGGCGTCGGCAAAGGTCGCGACGCGCACCGTCGGGTGCATCGCGTGCCAAGCCGAGAAACTCGGTCCGTCGGAGGCCCCCGCGGCGACGCGCGCTTTCGTCGCTTCGGGATCTCGGGTGCCGAGGCTGACGGCAGCCCCGGTGGCGATGAGCTTGCCGGCGAGGGTCTGACCCACGGTGCCGGAGCCGAGAATGGCGATCTTCATGTCGTTCTCCTTTTTCACGACCAGAAGATGGATACGACTTTTGGGTTTACAATCCCCCGCTCATTCATGTTTCTGATGACCACAGGTTCACGATGCCACGGCTGACTGGGGTTCCTTCCTTCGTACAAGTGGCCGAGCGACAGAGTTTTCGCGCCGCGGCAAGGGCGCTCGGCGTGACGCCCACGGCCGTGAGCAAGGCGGTGGCGCGGCTGGAAGACCATCTTGGCGTTCAGCTCCTCCGTCGCACGTCGCGTTCCGTGACGTTGACGCCGGAAGGAGCGCGTTACCTCGCCCACTGCCGCGCGGCGCTCGCCCGGCTCGTCGCCGGGGAAGAAGAGCTGACACAGGCTACCCGCGTCGCGCGCGGCGTGGTGCGGGCCTCACTCTCTGTCGCGCTCGGTCGGATCGTGGTTCCCGGCCTTCCCCGCCTTCGCGAGCGCCATCCTCGGCTCGAGCTCGAGCTGTCCTTTCGCGACGAGGAGGTGAGCGTCGCCTCCGACGACGTCGACGTAGCGGTACGGATCGGCGCCCTCGTCGACTCCGCCCTCGTCGCGCGTAGGCTCCGTACGACCCGCTGGGTGACGGTGGCCTCGCCGCACTACTTGGCGCGGTCTGCGCCGCTCCGCACGCCATCTGATCTCGCCGCGCACCAATGCTTGCGCTTCGCGCGACCGGGCGGAGGGTTGGCGGACTTCCGCTTTCGTTCCGGTTCGGTCGCGGTGGGTCGGAACGTGGTGCTCGACCATGGCGACCTGCTCGTGGATGCTGCCGTGGCTGGTCTCGGCGTGACGCAGGCCATGGGCTTCATGGTCGCCGCCCCGCTGGCGCGCGGCGATTTGGTCGCCGTACTCGCCGAAGAAGGCGTGGCTGGCCCTCCCCTTCACGCGCTCACCCTTCGGACCCGCGCGCGAATGCCCCGCGTCCGTGCGCTCTTGGACTTCTTCGGAGAGACCTTCGGCTAGGGCAGGTCCAAGGCATCCCCGCGAGGCCGATAGGGCGCTTCAGATCTTTTGGGCCGCGAAGGCGTCTCGGGAGGGGTGACCGTTCTTGCGCCGGAGCCGCGACCACGGGGTGCGGGTCCCGCCGCGGGGAGGGCCGCGTTTCCGATGGCCGCCCTGGTCTTCGCCGGCCTGAGCCCAAGTGGCTGTTTCACGCCCCCGATGGCGCCGCCGAAGCCATCGCCGCGGACGACGGCCGAACCAAAAGAGAACCTGGCGACGCAGGGGGAACGACCTCGGCCTCGTCCTCGGTCGGGCGTGGCGAGATGGGAGGCGTTCTTTCCTGCCCTCTCCGGGAAGCCCCGGCTGGAGCGGGCCCGACCATCGCTATGGATGAAGGCGCACGGCGGCAAGCCGCTCTGGCTCACCACACGCCAGGGCTGCCACCACCTCGAGCCCACCGGTGGCGATGCGAGGTGGCGTGGTCGTGTCCCCGTTTGCGCGCAACGATTGGCGGGCGTCGAGGTGGCGTGCACTCGATCCGTCCGGCTCGACCCCGAACGCGGGTTACATTCGCGGGAACGGTCATGCACCCTGCACGATACATCGTCGGGACGTCACTACGGAAAAGGGAGCTTCGCGTCGTGGCCGGCGTCAGCTCGGCCCCGCTTTTTGGTTCCCATCGATGGGCGCCGAGCCCGCTTCTACCCGATGTACGAAGCGGCGGTGCACGGCGGAGGTCACGAATCCTCCAACCGATGTACCGACGCCTCAATCCATGCGGCGGAGGATCAAATGTTGTTCTTGGATGCGGAGAACAACACTCCGGGGGTATGGGCCTGGCGAACCTGTCACGAAAGGGACGACTTTTTCTTCGAGACGCACCGACGAGGTGAATCGCGTCTCCCGAGAATCTGGATGGGCATCACGACGTCCTCCGACGATCCGGTCGACTGTACGGGTCCGTGCCCGAACGCCGATGCGGTCCGCGACATCCTCACCACACGGCGTGCCGCGCAAGTGACGTGGTTCGTCGAGGTGGACGCATCCGCGCCGATGGTGAGCGTCGACCGCGCTGCCTGTGACGTCATGGTCCAGACCTCGGCTGCCCTCGACATGTCGGAACCCCACGCTTGTCGAGAGGCGCTGAAGGAGCAGGGCCTCGCCCCGTGATCGGTCGCCGCGGGCGGGGCGGCAAACGACGTTTCCGTCCTCCGGTCGGTTCCACGGGCAACCTTGGTGTTCGCTACCGTTCCTCGGCATGAACGTTGTAGCGTGCGCCGCGGACGGGCCCCGAGCGGAGACCACCGAACAACACGTCCTAACCGAGGAGACGGAACATGACCGAGCTGAAGCTAGAGCTTTTTTCCCCCATCCCGATCACGCAGGCGGAAGTCGTCGACGCACAACTCGAGTGGGGCGCGGGCATCGTACGCATCGGCAAGGTGCACCAGGAAGGAGGCGATTACGTTCAAGCGGCCAAGGACCACATACAACAGCTCTACGGCTACGACCTGAGCATGGTCCTCTTCAAGCCGACGCTCGCATCCGAACATCAGTTCCGCGAGACCTTCGATGCCGCCCTGTCTTACTTCGTGGGGGGCAATGAGACCTATCCCGAGGACAAGGGGTTTGCCCTCGCGCCTTACACCAAGGTCCGGTGGGAAAACAGCGGGATTCTTACCTACACAGGGACGATGGCCATCGCGATGGGGAACTATTACTTCACCACGCTCGAGGGCAACGAGGTGAAGGTCGAGTACACCTTCGGCTACGTCAAGGACAAGGAGCAGAAGCTCCGGATCGTGGCGCACAAGTCGGCCTTGCCCTACGCCCCCCCCGCATAACACGGCGCGGGGCGCCCTTCGCGCGCTTGACCGTTGTCCGGTTGAGACATCTTCGAGGCGTCGACCTGGCTTCGCGAGAGGACGGGGACGGGCATCATCGAGGGCCAGCGTGCGCTACCGGCGCATTCCGGTCGTTATGCCTAGCCGGGGAAAGATGCGACCCCGGCGCCGGCACGCCGGGCGCCTTTGTTTCAGCCGAGCTCGAGGCTCTCGATGGTGTTCTGAATGGCCTTCTTCTCTTCTTCGAAGAAGGCCTCGTCGCCGCCGGCTTCGACCGTGACCACCTGGTCGGGGGTCACGAAGACGGTGACCCAGTAGTGGTGTTGGCGTCCCTGGTGCTTTCGCTCGTAGCGGATTTGGCGGCCTTCGACGCCGTCTTTGGTCGCCACATCTCGGGCGGAGATGGCTTCGTAGCCGCGGCGGCGCAGGTGCGCGTCGAGCGCGCCTGACCAAAAGGCGAGGTCGGCTTGGGGCTCGTTGTCTTCGCGGCGTACGCCGAGGACCACGCCTTTGGCGTTCGTGGCGCGGTAGGTGTAGCGCACCTGCTCCTCCAGCTCCGCAAAGCCGTCGGGGGCGTCGATGTGGAGACCCGAGGTACAGGCGAGAGCTTGCGTCGCGATGACGAGCCCGAGCATGAGACGCTTCATGATCATTTCCTTCCCAGCGTGAGCAGATCGTCGAGGCTCACTTCGGAGAGCCACGGGATGGGCATGGTGAGGGTTTTCGGGGGCGGCGGAGGCGGCGGTGGCGGCGGTGGTCGTTCCTTCTTTTCCCGCTTGACGACCTTCTTCACCGGCTTCGGCCGCGCGCTCAGAGACAGGGTGATGGTCGAGTAGGCCGACTGGGCGGCGAGGTAGCGCCTTTGGCCCTGCAGGGTGTCAATCTCGGTATTGAGCCGCATGAGTTCGCGTTCGATCCGGAGTACCTCGTCGATGGTCTTGGCGCGGTCGAGAAACTTCTGGAGCCGTTCGCGCGTGGCGAGAAGGCTCTTGAGCCTTACGCCGAGGTCGAAGTATTGCTTCGACACGTCTTGTGCGTTGACGCTGCGGTGGCGCACGTCGCCGAGCTTCTCGAGTTCGCGCATCACGACGCGGAATTCGCTCGAAGGGACGCGGAGGGTCACGCTCGTGTCGGTCTGTTGGCCGATGTATCCGCCGTGTTTCACTGCCAGGTCAACGGCATCGTCCAGGGTCTCGCCGAAGGCCACGGGGTCGATCTCGAGGTCGAGCCGGCCGGTGAAGATGAGCATCTGCTCGACCCCCGGGGCCGCGACGTCCTTCGCGGCAGCGACCTCTTTCGCGCCCCGTGGCGCGGTCGGTGGCAGTCCCTTCTTCAGAGGCGGCCCCGGTGCAGGAGGCACCGATCCAGGAGGCGACGGGCGCCGCGACGGGGCGGCGGTGGCCGTGGCCGGCCCGTTCGCTTCTGAAGCGGATGCGGGCGCGTCGACGGGTGCACCACCCTGGATCTGGGCGTCGGCGGCCCGGTCACTCATGGATGCGGGCGGGGCGGTGTCATCAGGGGCCATCGCCATGGGTTTCATCGGGCCCGCGCCGCAGCCCGTGAGCACCGCGAGCGCCCATGCCAACGCGCCCCGCCGGTAGGAAAGAAAAGCCATCTCGTCGTGTCTCCTGTCGTGGTGGTGACGGAGACAACGAGTGCCCGCCGACGGACTTTCACGTGCGGCGAAAAAAATCACCGAGCCATGATGGCGGACCCCTGGGCAAGCCTTCTCCGACGGGCGGCGCGTCGGTTGCGACATCGCGCCTGCCCGCGCCCCACCATCTGGTGGAACGACCCTTGCGAAGAAGAGGCCCCACGATGCGTCGTTTCACCGCTCTTGCCATGGCTGGGCTCCTGGCCTTCGTCGGAGAGGCCGGTGCGTGGGCCCAAAAGCCGCCAACCGGCGAACCGTCGTCGCGAGAGAAGGCGTGTGACGTCGCGCCCGAACCCGACCGCGACATTTCGCCCGCCACCATGATCCAAATGCCCGCCTTGCGGCCCTATGTGTCCAGTTACCGGGTGTTTTGGGATGGGTACGAAGTGCGAGAAGCGGACTTCGGACGGGTGTTCACGACGCGGAAACGGTCGGTGGTGACGGTTAAAGCCTTCGACGAGCGCGGGGAGATGCTGCTTCCCGAATATCGACGCCACTGGTCCCGACCGTCCCATGATGTCGACGAGGTCGCGAAGATCATCTTGCCCCACGTCGAGCGAGATTTCGTTCGACCGCTGTGGTTCGTGCCCGCCGTCTTGAGCGCGGTCGTCTCGGTGGCGTCATTCGTGGGCGGGGCGAACCCGGGGGCTCAGGAACGTGCGCTCCCGTACGCCTTCGGGACGGTCTTCGGCCTCACCGCGCTCATCACCGGATCCATTGCCTTCATCCCTCAGAACTATTGGCAGCATCCGGAGCCAGCCTCCCGATGAGGCGCTTCGGTCGGAACGCGGCGGCAGCGTTCAACGCGGTGCTCGTGGTTCTTGGTGTCGCCCGCCTCGCCGCGGCGGGCGAACCATCTACTTCCCCTTCGGACGCTCCGGTCGCGAGCGCTCGACCTCCCTCTGCGCCCTTCTTTCCGCCGGCGGGCGCTGTGCCCGCGGCCGCCGTTCGTGTCTTGCCTCCCCCGGACCTCAAAGTGCCCGCGTGTCTTTCCGCGTCCGTCAGCGGACCCTTGGCCTCGCGACGGCCTCTCGGCCTGCCGATGGCCGCGGCGCCCGGTCGGAGACGCGTTGATTATGGCGCGCGCCTCGATGACGACACAAAAATCTACCGCTCGGTGGACGTGACGCTCATCGAAGGCACGACGGCGGTCGTTCAACTCGAGGGAACGCTCGAACACAGCGCAGATGTCTCCGCCGGTGGGATGACGTTGGCCCTCGCCCTGACGCTGGCCGGAGCCGGCGCGATTGGCACCGGGGGGTACTTTCTCCGCGACCTCTCGACCTTGTCTGAGTCCGAGCGGGACATCGGGAGCTCCATCGCTACGGGAGGTATGGTCCTCACGACCATCCTCGGGGCAGGTCTCCTCGCCGGAGGGATTGCAGGGTTGGCCATCGAGCTGTCCCCCACCTGGCATTGGACCGCCACGCCGACGATTGAATACCGCCCCGGCGTATCTCCAGATGCGACATCGTCATCGACCGGGGTCGTGGAACTCGGGATGTCGATTCAGGGTCTCTTCTGAATCGCCGGACGGGCATTCTGGCGTGACGCGCGCTTGAACTACTATAAGGCGGTGGCCGCAATAGTGTCGGCATCCCACGGTGCAGGGCTTTTACGCCATCCCGTGGCGGTCATGGGGGCGCGTGACACTGATGCCACAACCGACGTCTTCCTCCCGCATGGTGAGCACGGCTTCCGTTCCGTCCCCTCGCGGCGAGAAGCGACCTCGCCCCGAGAGGTTAATTATTCGTCGGTTCCCATTCGAAGCATTTTCTATAGTAAAGGTCACGTTGATTTCCGGCGGTGGCGCCCCTTGAAAATACGACCAAATCTCTCTTGCCGCGTCCCCGGTGGCGGCGGCGGGGGCCTTCGCGATGGCGGTGCCACAGTCGGGCAAGTCGCTGCGCTGGCTCCCCTTGACGACACGCGCGGCCGGTGGCGCTAGTCTCGCAGAGTGGCGCTAGTCTCGCAGAGTTCCGATGGGCAGGATGATCTCGTGCCCCCTCGGTTCCCATCGCCCGCGTCTCGGCGACCCTGGCGCCGGCGCCCGAAACGTGTCGAGCAAGAGCTTCAGCTCCTTGGCCGCCACCGGCACCTCGAAGGCGGAAACCCAGCCGCGCGCCTTCTGTCCCGGCGATATCTCCTTGGGCAGGCTCGGCGTGCAGCGCTTCCATTGTTCACGCCAGTCTCGGGGGTAGTGATAGGCCTCGGCGTCCGTGACGCGAGGGGCTCCTGCCAGGGTGACCACGGTCGCGCCCCGATTCTGAACCAGTAGTTCGACGCCCAGGAACAGCTTGCCGTCCTTTTTCTCGGGGACGCATGGCTTGAGGCCGGTAACCGTAACCGAGAGGCCCGGCCCCGTCGCCGAGCGTGTCGTCGGGGGAACCCAGGTCGTCGGGGCGAGGTCCGCGGCCGGGACTGGAGCTGGCTTGGGGGGTGTCGGCGGCGCGGGCACATCGCCGACGTCGATGCTTACTTGGGCACTCGCCAGCCCGATCCCCCGCAAGGAATACCGCATCTCCAACCGCTTGGCCCCCGCCGGCACCACGACCATGGAAACGAAGCCGCGAGCCCGTTCACCCGGACCGATGGCGGACTCGTCGATCAATTGGGCGCAGGGGCCGCCGAAGGGAATGAACCCGCGGCTGAAGGCGCGCCCGTCCGCGTCACGAAAGGTGGCGCTGCGGGTCGGCCTCATCGGCACGTTGCTGAAGTTCTCGACGAGAACCTCGACGGCCATCTGCACGTTACCGTCGGCATCAGGCCCGGCACAGGTGTGCTTGCTGAGGGCGGTGACGCGGTAATAGCGCGTCTCGGCGGGCGTTCCGATCCGGTCCTTTCTAGCCGGCGGGCGTGGGGGGGCGGCAAGCGTGCTCGCCGCCGGGGGGGTGACCCCTTTGCGCAGGCCAAACGTGATGCGGTGACGCGCCAGTCCCTGGGGTTCGTCCAGGGTGAGCTGCGCGCGCTCGGCCTCGGCCGGGGACCCGAGAAACGTGACCCACCTCTGCCCGGACGCGCCCGGTTCGAGCTTTGCGTCGCCACTCGGGCAGCTGCCGTCGAACGTCATGCTTGGCGCGCGCTCCTCTTTTCCGACGATCAAGCGCAACGGGCCCTCCAGCTTGTGGAGGTAAAGGAGGTCAGCCGTTCGATTCATCACCTCGAGCTGAAGGCCTACGTGGCGCTTCCCGCACGCCTTCACCTGAGCGATCCGCAGGTCGCTCCAGCCGAGTTCTGCCGTCTCTTCCCAGGGGACGAACATCGAGCCGATGGGGTCCTTCTTCCAGGCTTCTCGGTCGATGCGACGTCCGTCCCCCCGCGGCGCTCCCGGGGCGGGAGGCGGATCGGGCGCGTCGGGTTCGGCCGAAAGAGACGAGGCACGCGGCTTTCTCTGCTGCTCGGCCAGCTCTGCGCGGAGTCGCGCATTTTCATCGGTGAGCGCGTTCAGTTCGGCCGACGTGGCAGCGCACCCGGTCGCGAGCAGGAGGAAGAGCGGTCCCGTGGTCCCAAGGAAACGCATGGGAGCGCCCGTACCACGAAGCGGGCCAGGGCTCTCCTCTGTGTACGTTCACGCAGATGGTGATCTCTCGCCAACCCACGTTCACGCCTCGGCCGTGAACCATCCGCCACCGCCTCGAGCCTTGGGGGGCGGCGCAGAACGTGCGGCCCCAACCGGGAACCGGGGGCGCCTCGTGGGCGACCTTGTATGAACCCGTCGACCACCCGCGGCGTCGGGGCAGCGGACAGCCGAGCGCGATCATCGCTTTCGAAGGACCACATAGAACGAGTCCCCGTCCGCCATTTCGCCGTAGCGGACTTGTTCTTCGATCGAGAAGCCCTCTGGCACCCGCGGCGTCAGGCTCTGCTCGGTGTAGTGGACGAAGCGGAGCCCCTCGTGGGTCTCCTCCTTGTCTCCGTACCAAAGCGCGTGAAAGGCGATGCCTCCTGGCTCGAGAAGGACGCATTGTCGCTCGAGGGAGGCTTCAAGAGTCTCCCGAGTCAGGTGATGGAGCACCTTGTTCGAGTAGATCGCATCGAACTTGCGGTCGACGTCGAGGGCGACGGCATCGAGGACCATGACCTCGCCCCTGCCGCCGCGCGCTCGGTAGCGATCGACAAAAACCTGGGAGGCGTCAGAGCCCAGCGCCTCGTAGGTCTCGAGAAGCATGTCCAGGTCCTTGCCCGGTCCCATGCCCAACTCCAGCACCCGCTTGCCCTGGGGGAGCAGCGCCATCAGCCGGTCCACGAGGGCGCGCCCGTCATACCCCTCCGCCAGCTTCTCGTACTGGCGCACTCCGGCCATCGTGTCGAAGAATCCCATCGGTCGACGCTAGCTTTTGACAACGTCTTCGACCAGCAGTGGCGCAATGTGCGCTCGTTGCCCAGCTCGCCGAGAAGCTAATGACGCGTCTCGGCGTCGGGATCAGGGGCGAGTCCGCCAACGGATGGCGCACGTGGCCTCGCGGTCGGGGCCATCGCCGCGCTGGTCTCGCCGAGGGCCCTCGCGAGAAGGTAGCCACGGCAACAGTTCGACGGGGGTCAAGCGCGGTCGATTCGGGCGCCGCCCACCGGCGGTAATCCCCGACGCGACATGGCCCCCGGTGTAAGCCGACGCTCGAGGCCTGCGATGTCGAAAACCCACGCGATCACCCTGTTCGTCATCACCCTCGTCGGTTGCGCGTCGCTTCGGCCTGAGGTCTCGGGGCCGATGGAGGCGGGATCGAGCGACGAAGACGCCTTCAGCGACATTTGTTCCCGGTCGCGCCACCCTCGTACCACCAACGAGCTGGGGACCGCGTGTACCGACGACCTCGACGAAGGAGCGATTCAAGCCGAGCGCGCCTGCGCCCAAGCCGCGAACCGACGCGCGTACGAGGAGGCCGTACAAGGCGTACTACGCCGAGAGCGACTCCGTGAGGTTTCGTTTGTCGACGCGGGCGTCGACCCGCCGGTGACGTACGACAACGCGCGTCACGTGCTCACCCGCGACCCAGACGACCGACTGGTGCTCATCGGGCTTTCCTCGAGCACTACGCTCCGCAGCTACGCTCAGTGCCACTGCGTTCCGAGTCCCGGCCAGGAACAGGAATTAAGGATACCTCGGCCCACCGGCTTCGGAGGGACCGCCGGCCCCGAGCCCGACGATCGCCCGAAAGATCGAGGTCTCGTACCCGGAATTGCGCATCGAGACGCCGGCGATCGGCCGGGGTTGTCCCCCGATGCCGTAACGGCGCGTGTCCACCGCCAACGCTCGCCCCTAGAAGCTCAACACGAGCAAGTCGCCGCCGTCGCCGGCAATAAACGCGCGGTTGGCGGTGACCTCGACCGAGTAGAATGGGGAAAGGGTGCCGCCGTCCAGCGCGAGGCGCGACCAGCTCTTGGCCCCATCGGTAGAGACATACACGAGGCCGTCATCCGAGGGATAGGTGCGGCCCGCCGCGAAACACGTGTCACCCGTGCAGTCGATGCCCTCGATGAAGCTGATGATCTCCGGGCCGTCCACTGAAGCCGCTTCCCACGTGGCTCCGCGATCACTGCTGTAGAGGAACCAGCCGCCGAGGTAAGGGTCGCCGACGCTCGGCGTATCGAAGGCGCCCGCGATGGCGATGGTGCCGCTCGCCGTTTCGCCGATGCCACGCCCCTCCTGCATATTGTCGTTCGGGTCGGGCACGTCGGTACCGTTTACGTCGGAAAGACTGCTGGTCGGGGCGCCAAAAAAGTCCGGACCGCTCGCGGTGGTGCCACCGATGCCGATAATGCCGTCGGAGCTCGCGCGCATGTCCCAGATCTGACCGGCGTCGTACTTGCTCCAGCTCGCGCCGTTGTCTTCGCTGACCGCGAATTGCGTTCCGGCGGTGTCGTCGACCACGATGGTCTGACCGAAGACGGCCACGTTGTGACAATTGGCAAACCCCGTACCGCCCAACGCGAGGAGGTCGGCGGTGGTGAGGATGGTCTCGTAGCTGTCGCTTCCCGTGACGTAGCGGATGAGCAAGGGGTCATTGGAGCCGGAGAGATTTACGTTACCGCACAACAGCACATTGCCGTCCCCGTCGCCCTCGATGTCCCAGAAGCGCTCGGAATTGCCTCCGTCGAAGGTTGTGCCCGACCACGACTGACCACCATCGGTGCTGCGAAAGATGCCGCCCGCGCCAGAGCCGCACGCGAGCCAGACATCCGTGTCGCTGGCCGCGTAAATGCCGTAGGCAGTCACGCCGAGCTGGGTCGAGCAAGGGTTGGTGAGAACTTGTTGGGTGATGGCTCCGGGGCTGCCGCCGCCGCTCCCGCCCACGCCGCCGCTCGCGCCACTGCCTCCCACGTCGCCGCCACCCGACGACGCGCCACCGCCCGAAGTGGGTCCGTTACCACCGGCCGCCGCGTCGCCTCCGGTGGCGTTGTTATCGCCGTCATCCTCCGAGTTGGTGAGGATGCAGGCTGGGGTGATCATGAAAGCTAGGGCGCAGGCTGCTGCGAGAGTTCGCTGTGTCATGGCCGTGAGAAGAGCAAGGGGCATTCCCGTGGGCCTTCGAGCCCCCTCAGATGCCGTCCAACGCGTCAGAACCGAACGGTTATTTGCCTGATGGATCGCGGCGCGATCCGGGCGTTCTCTCGACCACAAAGTACCTCGAGGTACAGTTTGTCCGTCTGCGTACAGTCGCCGCCTACGCGCAGCGAGCCCAGCAACGGCTCGCTCGAGCCAACGCGCAACGCGGGTGGGACCAGGTTCGTGGCAAGCGATGATGCCCTCAGCGCGGCCCCCGCGATGTGGCGAAGACTTCAAGGCGCGGCACGCTCGACGGACGTGCGCTCGAACACGACCCACATCAGGTCGGTGCTTCGATTTCGGCACATGTCGTGCGCAAAGCTTCGGATCGTCGTCTCGGACAGAACGGCGCTGATGTCCGAGAAGTCGCGCGGCCTTCCGTAACGAAGCCACGACAGCAGATTGTCCAGTCCCCACGCCTGGATGTACGAGAACTGGGCATGGAGGCCGAGCTCCCGTCCCAGGCACTCGAGCGACCGCTCCGAAAAGGTGAAGGGATGTTGTTTGGTGTAGGCGAAGCGCCGAAATGGCTCGTGATCGAAGATCTCGATGAGCGGGGGGCGGGGGTTGGGGATCGCAAAGGCGAGCCGTCCCGTGGTGCGGGCCCACCGAAGGGTCGAGCGCATGAAGGCGCGCGGGTCGCGGCAGTGTTCGAGCACGCCGGCCGCGATGACGAGGTCAGCTTTGCCCACCATCGTTTCCGGCACGTTCGCGGGGAAAGAGAACGCTCCGTCCCCGGCAAAGGACGAAGCGAGGAAACGGCGATTGGACAACGACCGATCCACGCCGACGTAATGGTCCACGCCCACGGATTGAGCGTAGCGCGCAAAGCCCCCGGCCCCCGGCCCGATCTCGACCACGACCGGAGCCCCTCCGTGCGTCGTCTGCAACAGCGTCCGATGAAAGGCATCCTCCCTTTGGTAGTGGGCCTGCCGCTCGGCCTGAACCTCCTCGAGCTGCGGCCGCCGAACGTACCGCGTCGCTTGGGACGCGTAGTAATCGCGATAGTACGCGTCCTCCTCAGCGTCCGTCATCATGGGCTCGAGAAACTGCGCCTCGCAATCGTCACAGGCGCGGACCTCGGTGTCGGGGGCGTCGGAGATTCCGCGAAGGACCACCGAGGAAGCTCCACCACACAGGGGGCACTGCGGGGCCACCAGGTCGGCGCTTGGCGTCGCAAGTTTTTCCGACCGGCCGTCGTGCACCAAGGTCATGCCGCGTCGGCAGCAAGCCCCGTACCACCACGCCGTGGCCGTCTTCTCAGCGCATCGCGTCGGTCGCGCCGCTTCTTTGACAGCGCCTCCGTCAGTCGATTGACACCCTCCCTTGCTTCGTGGCGAAAGCGCACAGGAATCGAGTCAGACGCTCGATCAACGGAGCAAGTGAAACCGACGACGTCCGTAAACGTCACGTCGATGGGGTCAGGGGGAGCGAATTCGGGGAAGCGTGGTTATCTCATTCTTTGGCCGGTCCCCTGGTCGCATCGAAGGATACGGTCACCGCCGCCTCTTTACCGACCTTTTGGTTGAGGGCTCCTAAGGTTGCCTTGGCCAGGACCCCGAACGCCTGGCGCGGCTGCACTTCGTGTTCTTCGAGGCCAACGAGGAACGGCTCTTCCGTCTCCACGTGAAGGCCCACGGGCTCGTCGTCCTGCATCTTGAACGTGATCGAAAGCTTGGCGGTTTTCCTCGTCTTTTTTTGGTGGAGGAGAAAGTCACCTTCCACGGTGGCCATGACCTTCCGTTCGTCGCCCTTCAGCTTGGTGATGTTCGAGGTCTCGGAAGTGACCCTCGTAATGACGAACTCGACGTTTCGGTTCTTTTTAACCGACGCTTCACACGCAGACTTGTCCTCAACCTTCTCGTTGTCGCACGAGCCAATCTCGAGCCAGTTGCGCGCATGCTTATTTTGCTTCTCCTCTTTTATTTCGTCACCGAACGATCCATCGTCGCCGGCCTTTCGCTGAAAGATCTCCAGTCCCCCGATGTCGAGGTAAAGGTGGCCGGTCGTCTTGGTCAGATCGGTGATATCGACTTCGATTTGGCCGCTCGCGGCATCTTCGACCTTGCCGCGGATCTTTTCGACCGGCGCCTCCATGTGGAAGCCAACTTTTGAGCCCGTCCGGCGAACCTCGAAGGTCATCGCGGTGGCGGCTTTCGGCTTGGTGTCCTCCAGGGTGGTGGCAGAGGGAGCCGGCGACCCCTTGGTCGCAGTCTCGTCGCCGCAGGCGGTACCGGAGAGAATGAGAGCTAGCGCACCGAGCGCGTTTCTCGTCTTCAGCATGTTGGGTCCACTCCTTCACGTTTCTCGTCAGCGGCCGTCATTCGTAACGACGCGGAGATCGCTCGCTCCCCGTACGGCCTACGTCCACAACAGTTTCACGCGACGTGGTACCCTGGCGGCGTGTGCATGGCGAGGACGCGAACGGACCGCGCTCATGGGCTCGCCGTCGGGATCATCGCCGCGCTGGTTTTTGGTTGTGACCGTGGATCATCACTCCCCGAGCCTTCGTCAACGTCGACCGCGACGCCGTGCCATCTCGACCACGTCACGGTCGCTCATCGTTCTGCGCGGACATTTTTTTGTCTCACCCGAAGTGGGCGCGGGAGAGGCGTGCGTTGGGGCCGAGCGCCGGTGCGACGATGGGCTTCTGCTCGGGGACGTGCGATACCACCGTCGGCGCTTTGGTGCAGACGGAGACGCCAGACCCCCGGCTCACCTCAGTCGCACCTTTCGCCGCCAGTACGGGACGACGCCGTTCGATTGGCTGAGGCGGCTCACGATAGGTAACGATCGCCGTCGCCAACGAAAGGGATAACATCGGCGCTCCGGCGCGGATGCACATGGTCCGCTATCACGGCGTCTTATAGGCGCGCGCAAAGCTCCGGCGCGAGGAGGGGCCGAAGCCGCCCGAGCCCGAGTCCGACCCCGACCCGCTCGAGCTGCAACTCTCCTTGGCGCATTGCGTCGAGCCAGACGAGCTCACACGGCGCAAGCCATGGGCGTGGCTGCTCGAGCACTTAAAGCCAAAGACAACCCTCTGCGGTGCGAATTTCGGACGCAGCTCCACAACACAGTTGCGCCTCAGTCGGCCCCGGTCAAAGTCGGGGCCGCAGAACCGCGCTCAGAAGCAGAGCAAAATACCGCCTGGCCCCGCCGACCAACCCGCTGCGTACGCCGCGCGAACGTGAACACCCAAATCGCGTCAACGTGAACACCCAAATCGCGTCAACGTGAACGGCGAGATCGCCAACGTGAACGCCGAGATGGGACGTTCGTGAACGGCGAGATCGCGATCGTGAACGCTGAGATCGCGCATTGTGAACACCCGGTGGCGCCGGGGTCGTGACCATGACCGTCTGCTGGCCCGAAGGAGGCTGGTGATGACGAGGAAGCGAC